>JAZQOO010000001.1:0-30952 GCA_045627905.1 Lachnospiraceae bacterium
TTAAATTTTAACACTGGGTACAGAGGCAGAGCCTCAGACTTACAGTCCCCGGCCTTGGCCACTCTGTTATTCGTGGATTGGTTACCAACAGGTCAATGGTCCGCCGTGAATCTTGCCGTCTCCTAGCGTGAATCAAAATATTTAAATATAATGTCAACAGAGGATAATCGCAAATAATTCGGACCTAAGAGTGCTCCAAAGCCCTGCCTCTGCATCCAGTGTTTGTATGTTTAGCAGATGAAATCTGATAACATCAGTTTCATCTGCTTAGTTACCCTTCATGATATTCAGATGGTTCTGTCACAGGCCTTGCCGCATAGCGGTGCGAAGCAGCCTTGACTGAAACAGATGAATATCATATCTATGAAATATTTCCAGTAGCCATTCCCCACATAAAACATGCTAGTTCTCTTGCTATTGCTGTAGTTGCTACATTTCGGTTAACACCTTTATTAAGTGTCATCTTATAGAATCGTCTGCGAAGTCTTTCGTTGGCCTTATCAGCATATGCTATAACTTCTGCTGAACAACCTTTTTGTCGTTCTTTTAATGCTACCGATTTATGGCCTATAGTTCCTCTTGTATAACTTTGAGCAGCTTCAACCATAAGGCGTCTTAAATGACTATTTCCAGCCTTGGTGATGCTATATCGATTGTTTTTATCACCACTTGAATCTTCACTTGGAACCAGTCCTAAGAAGCCGGCAAACTTTGGCGCCTTTTCAAATCTCTTGAAATCGCCAATCTCTACAACCATTGATAATGCCGTGTGAGTTTTAACTCCTATAAAGCATCTCATATTTTGAACTTTTTCTTTATATTTCTCACCAGAAGCCAGTTCTTCAATTCTGTTATCTAAACGCTCTATCTTTTCTGTAAGATATTCATAAGTAATAAGATACTCGGAAAGAGTTTCTTTATCTAAACCCTTCAATTCAAGAGATTTAAGCCATTTCATGTGAGCTATAGTCCAGTATGTCTTTCCACCTTCAAACTTCTTTCCCTGTCGAAGTACAAATGCAAGAATCTGCTGCTTAATCTTTTTAAGCATAAGTTTCTGGTCGTCACGCATTCTGATATATTCCTTTACAGAATTATCTTCATCATCAGGTACATACACTTCGCTATAAGTATGGAATGCCAGACACCTTGCGATATTAGCAGCATCTCTTTTATCAGTCTTTACATGGCTTGTATTAGTTATAGCCATTGTTGTTGGTGCAAGAATCTTACACTCAACCTCATGTTCTCTAAGCTGATGATAAAGAGAATATCCAAGACATCCCGCTTCATATCCACAGACAAAAGTAACTTCGCCTTCATACCTGCTACGCATTGATTCCATATATTTAAGAACCAGTTTGTAATCAGATGGTATTGTCTGTTTGTACTCAACCTTGTCAGTATCGTAGCAATAACAACATAAAGTGTAACTTTCCTTATGGACATCCATTCCAACATAAACTATAGTATTCATATGTGACCTCCTATTGTATGCGGTAATCCCTGTTACCATTAATTTTGCCAATTAACAGTTTACAGGTAAATCCACGAATCTACAATCTGGAGGTCACTTCATATTGTCTCCTTGTATAGTATCATCAACTCACATGCTTTGCATGTTCATTGATATGTCGTCGGAACCATTCCTAATTATGAACTTCGTTCATAATGGTTCCTCCTTCTTTCTTTTATATTGACTATAGTATATACTTTGTATATACTATAGTCAATATTACCATATATATAGGAGTATTCAATGTCTAATATTAAACTTACAGACGATGAAAAATATATGAAGCAGGCAATCAAGCTTGCTAAAAAAGCTGCCAGTATTGGCGAAGTTCCTATTGGATGCGTGATTGTGTACGAAGGTAAAATAATAGCAAGAGGCTATAATCGCCGTAAAACTGATAAAAACACACTTTCTCACGCAGAACTTATTGCCATTAAAAAAGCCGCCAGAGTTATTGGTGACTGGCGACTTGAAGGCTGTACTATGTATGTTACTCTTGAACCATGCCAAATGTGTGCCGGTGCATGTGTTCAGGCTAGAATTGACCGCGTAGTTATCGGCTGCATGAGCCCTAAATCCGGTTGTGCAGGCTCCATCCTTAATCTTCTTCAGATAGACGCTTTCAATCATAAAGTCGAAATAACTAAAGATGTTCTTAACGATGAATGCTCCACAATGTTATCTGAGTTTTTTGCAAACCTAAGAATCAGTATGCGTAAATAACTATAAAGCTATTTCTCATTATTTCTTCGCATCAATATAATTTATATAATTCTGCACCATCATTGCTATTCTGAAATTAAGTGCATCATCAAATAATCTAACATCAAGACCAGTTATTTTCTGTAGCTTTTCAATTCTATACACAAGTGTATTTCTATGAATATATAACTGTCTTGAAGTCTCTGAAATATTCAGATTATTTTCTAAGAATTTATTTACTGTTGATAATATCTCATCATCCAGCTCTGTAGGTATTTCTCCATCAAATACCTCATGCAGATACATTCTGCAAAGATTGATAGGGAGCTGATAAATAAGACGACCTATTCCTAATGTCGCATATGAAATAATAGTTTTCTCACTATAAAAAATCTTAGCAACATCAAGAGCCATTATAGCTTCTTTATATGATTTGGAAACACCCTTTATTTCCCTTACAATCGTGCCATATGCTACTCTGACATTTGTCATCGCTTCTGAATTAAACATATCAACAAGCATCTTGGCAACACCCTCTGTCATTTCATAGCGTGTTTCGCTATTTTCAGCCGACAGTGCTCTATCATCAAGATTTATCGCTTTGATAACAATGATATGATCTTCATCAACTGTTGTTACAAAATCTCCTGCCTCTGTACTGAAAAGTGCTCTTACCATCTCAAGAAGTGAATTGTCGTTCTTTCTCGATAACTCTATAACAAATACACACCTAGGTAAAACAGCATCTATATGAAGCTTTTGTGCCTTATTATATATATCAACAAGTAACATATTATCAAGCAGCAGATTCTGTATGAAGCTGTTTCTATCAACTCTGTCCTTATATGCAATAACAAGGTTAGACAACTGTCCTGCACAAAGCTTTCCGACTAAAAATGTCTCATCTCCACCCTTTGCAACAAGAACATAAGCTACGACATCCTCGTCATATATTTTAAATAAAAGACATCCACTAACCTCCTCGGATTCTGCTTCTGACTGTATGAAATGTATTACTGTTGTTCTGTCGATTTCTTTAATAGCTGAAGTGTTACAGATAATGTTTCCTAAACCATCATAGACTGAAAAATCAACTTTTGAAATGTTGTTTACATCGTTAACACAATTGCTGATAATTTGATTTGATATCATTTATTCATTCCCCCTACGAATAAAATTAACCTCCCACTTGCGCATAAATAACAAACACGCAATGCAATTATATCACAAAGTATAGGAATAACAAAGAAAAACCCACAAAGATTTCTCTCTGTGGGTCTTCTATCTTAACTATGTAAATACTAGTTTGTGATTGTCTTTTCTGTTTCTTTGTCGAATACGTGAATCTTTTCAACATCGAATGCAAATCTGCTTGGCTTGTTAGCCTTTGATGATGTACGAGCATCAACTCTAGCTGTTACAGGGAACTCATCGATATCGAAGTATAAGTAAACTTCAGCACCAAGAAGCTCGTAAACCTTAACTGTTGCATCGAAAGCACTCTGTGGTGAAGCTTCAACGAACATCTGTGAATCATGTACATCTTCTGGACGGATACCAAATGTAACAACCTTACCAGCATATCCACCATCGATAAGAGCTTTTGATTTTGCTGGAGGAAGTGGAATCTCCTTACCTGCAAATACAAGCTTAGCTACATCGCCTTCAACCTTAACTGTTGCATCAAGGAAGTTCATCTGAGGTGAACCCATGAATCCTGCAACGAAGAGGTTAGCTGGCTCTTCATATAACTTCTGTGGTGTATCTACCTGCTGTACAATACCATCCTTCATAACTACGATACGTGTACCAAGTGTCATAGCTTCTGTCTGGTCATGTGTAACGTAGATGATTGTTGTTTCAAGTCTCTGATGAAGCTTAGCGATTTCGATACGCATCTGTACACGAAGCTTAGCATCAAGGTTTGAAAGAGGCTCGTCCATAAGGAATACCTTAGGGCTACGAACGATAGCACGTCCCATAGCAACTCGCTGTCTCTGTCCACCTGATAAAGCCTTTGGCTTACGATCAAGAAGCTGTGTAAGGTCAAGAATCTTAGCTGCTTCTCTAACCATCTTATCTATTTCATCCTTTGGTACCTTTCTAAGCTTAAGACCAAATGCCATGTTATCATATACTGACATATGTGGATAAAGAGCGTAGTTCTGGAATACCATTGCGATATCTCTGTCCTTTGGCTCTACGTCATTTACTAACTTATCTCCGATCCAAAGCTCACCAGATGAAATCTCTTCAAGACCAGCAATCATACGAAGTGTTGTAGACTTACCACAACCTGAAGGTCCAACGAAGATTATGAACTCCTTGTCCTGGATATCAAGGTTAAAATCCTTAACTGCTTCAAAGCCGTTAGGATATACTTTACAAATGTTTTTAAGTGTTAAACTTGCCATTTTTATAGCCTCCTTTTTTCTTGGCGCCCCCGCACCTTACATTGATTCGAGTATATCAAATAGTCCTAAAATATACTATAACCCTATTACACAAATATTTTTAACAATAGTGTACAAAATGTCTAAAACACATCAAAGCTGTACAGTAAAGTCCTCATCCTTTGTTATTTCTTCCTTTTTTTCGTATGCTCTGAATATTCTCACAAATATAAACGAATTCATATAAGCAACAACTGAAAATACGATTATATAAAATACAATCGCCCTGTCAACATAGTACATTATTACCCATGGAAAAGCTGTTATGACGAGCATAAGTAATGTTTTTGGAAGATTAAGAATACTCATATAAAGCGCGTTTACTATCGTATTCTTTACTGTATTTTCAAATTTCGCCTGAATTGGATACACATATAGCGAAACATATATCCATATAATGGATGCTAATAAAAATAAAATAAACATTACATTTGTAAATCTGCTCTGAGGATTGAAAATAGCACCAAAATCGCCTCTTATTATTTTGTAATCCAAAAATAGTGAGGCTCCAACAAATGCATCTATAATCCATATAATTGTTGATTTTTTAAAGTTTTCTTTAAATGCTTTAAAATAACCCTTTACTGTATAACAATCCTCATCTGCTGCCATTTTCATTGTTACATAATAAAGTGCACTGGTCGCTGCACCGATTGTAAATACTGGCAGACAACAAAGTATAAACAAGAAATTTAAAATAAACAAATCCGCAATTCTTGTAAGTGTTGTAAAAAGTGGTCCTTCAATATCAAATAATCTATCCATAAAATATGCTCTTTCTATATGCTATAATCTCAAACGCATCGGCGTATATCTTATTCCATCTGTTGTTATTTCATCTGATGTATCAATAAATCCACATTTGTGATAAAAACCGATGGCATGAGGCGACGAAAACACAGTTATATGATTTTTGTCCTCTTTAGTTTTTACATGCTCAACAGCCTTTAAAATAAGCCTTGAAGCTATTCCCCTTCTTTGAAAATCTCTGTCAACAAACAAAAGAGAAATATGATTTTTATTTCGTATACTTATTACTCCGACAATCATTCCGTTTAAAAGCGCAACAAAGGTTGGATATTTACCTTCCATATATAAATCTCTAAGAGCAGGGTCGCGAACAAATGATTTGAAATTCCTTATTCCTTCTCTTGAATATGTAGGTGCATCAAATAATACAAAAGTGTCCCACACAACCTTCATCGCTTCATCCCATTCAAACTCAAAAATCGGACGAAATATTAATTCTTCTGTCATTTCCTTACTTTCCAACTAAACTACCAAACATATCCTTTATTGAATTACCTATATTTGTAAAGAAATTATTAACAACCTTCTCAATAATTTTGCCAAGACCTAATTCATTAAAGTCAACATCCTCTAATTTAAATGTACCATTTTTAATCTGTTCTCCGTATTTGGCATAAATCACTTCTGCCTGCTCTGCGAGCAAATCAAAATCAATTCCCATGTCTTTGATTTTTACCATTACATCAACAATCTGCTTAATCTGGTCATCAGTAAGACCTGCCTTTAAATCATCATTGCCTTTTCTGACTGCTGCCTCTATTTCTTCTCGTGTATCAAGATGATTTGCAGCAATCTGTGCTTTAATATATGCAATAAGCTCCATTGCTCGCTCATCATCACCAATCGCCTCTGATACCTCACCTGTTGTAACAAGCTCATTAAGCGCAGTATCCTTTGCAGCCGCTGAAACTCTTTCTCCTGACATCTGTTCGTATGCTTTAAGCGCACCAACAAGAGCTGCTGTTCCTGACATTTCAAATGGAGCCACTACCATTACTTCCGCATCTGTAACTCCGGCTGTAACAAGAGCACTCTGATACATTGCTTCTGTACAATAGTTGATATTCTTTGTTGTGACCTTAACACCACTTCCTGTTGAAAGAGGCTTTACAAGAACTGATGATAAAGACCTTGTTCCTATTACTGATGGGTCTATATAGGCATCAAGACCTTCATGCTCATCCTGATTTGTTACATATAAAATACTGTATTTATCGAGATTGTCTGCAGATACGCCCATAAGCCCAAGAACAGTATTTTTCTGTTCCTCAGTTAAGTCTGCACCAAGTGATATATATGTTTTGATTTCAGATATATCAATTGTGTTGGCTGAGACCTCATCCTTTGTAGCGTTGTTTTCAGAGTTTGCTTCTTCTGCGAAGCATACAAAACTTATGCTTAAAATAAAAATTAAGCACAAAACTAATGATGTGATTTTTTTCATGTTTCCTCCTTAAATTAATTATCTCCCCAAATAATTAATTCGTAAAAATTTTATTTTCTATGCATTATAACACACTTAAATTATGCGTACAAATGATTTATTTTTCCAATGTAGCAAGAATCGAATGCATCTGATTTTTAATATGTGTATATGTTACATCGACTGCCTGCGCTGTATTTTTACTTTCTATGAAATCGAGAATCTGTCTATGCTCCTCAATAAGTCTTGAAAAATCTTTGAGCTCCTTTATATATTCTAATCTGTATCTGTATACACGTTCTGCAAGATTTGACTCTATCATACAGAGACGCTTATTTTTCGATGCAGTATGAATAATATCATGAAAATGTACATCTGCCTCAGCTATTTTTATTGCATCATTTGACTTTGTAACCTCTTCAAATTCCTTTGAGGCTTTTTTAAGCTCTTCTAGCTCTTCGTCAGTAATGCGCTCACATGCAAGACGTACTGCCAATGTATCAAGCGAATTTCTTACCTCTAACACATCCTTTAAATCTTCTCTTGAGATGCTGGCAACCTCTGCACCTCTTCTTGGCAGCATTATAACAAGACCTTCTAACTCAAGCATTCTTATCGCTTCTCTTATAGGGGTTCTGGAAACTCCAAGCTTATCAGCAAGATGAACCTCCATAAGCCTCTGCTTTGGCTTAAGGTCTCCTCTTAATATTGCCTGTCTTAATGTATTAAATACTACCTCTCTTAAAGGTAAATCATCATCCATTTGTAATTTAAGATTTAACACAACCTGCCTCCTGAAATCTATATTGGTTTTGGATAAAAATCAGTCAAATAAAGCTGTTTTGAAATATCCTTTTCTTTTAATTTTAAATAAGCTGCTTTTGCCTTTTCTTCATCATTAAATAATCCAAATACTGTAGGGCCGGAACCACTCATCAGTGAGCCTAATGCTCCATTTTCAAGCATCATGCTTTTGATTTCTTCTATTATCGGATATTCTTTAGTAGTAACGGTTTCTAACACGTTTCCCATCTTTGATATCATGGAATCTAAATCTTTATTTTTGATAGCTTCTACCATTCCATCAATATCCGGATGATATTTAAGTTCATTTGCATGAAGATTTTCATATACATATTTTGTAGAGACATTAATTGGTGGCTTTAATACAAGTACCTTGCATGGTACAGGTGATGGAAGAGGCGTCAGTATTTCGCCGATTCCTTCTGAAAGCGCTGTCCCTCGCATTATACAGTATGGAACATCTGCTCCTATCTTTACTCCTCGAAGCTTGAGTTCTTCTGTTGAAAGACCTAACCTGAACATTTTATTTATACCAAAAAGTACTGCTGCCGCATCGGCACTTCCGCCTGCCATTCCAGCTGCAATCGGTATGTGCTTTTTCATATCTATGTGAACACCATCTGAAACATCAAATTCATCCATTAGAAGCTTTGCCGCTTTGTAAGCTAAATTAGATTCATCTACTGGAAGAAACGATTTGTCAGTTGATAATGTTATCCCTTTTTTATTTGTTTTCTCAATTGTAATTTTGTCGTATAAAGAAATAGTCTGCATTATCATCTTTACTTCATGATAACCGTCTTCTCTTCTACGCACTACGTCAAGTCCTAAATTGATTTTAGCTGACGCTTTGAAATTTAGTTTGTACATGATAGTCCCCATTTATACATTAACTAGTAACTGCCCGGTGGCATTCTTTAGTCACTCCATAAATACACTTAAGCATGATTTGCATCTATGAATTATGACCCTTACATCATATGATACCACAAAAAAACCAAATTGTACTAAAATAAATACAATTTGGTTAAATTTTTTATTATTTATTATTTTTTTAAATCATAGAAAAAAATATACTGCTGCAACACTCCGGCATATCCCGCATATTTTTCAAAAGGAAATCCGTCATGATACTGTTCATCTAATACTTTATTTATATGTGTATCCTTTGGAAAGGCATCTAAATGATGAAGAGCAAAAAGACATATGCATTCTGCGACCTTTTCTCCAACACCACATAGCTTAAGTAACTCCTGCTTTGCATCAATATATGACATTTTAAATATTTCTTCCAGACTTATTTCCTTTTTGTATACAGCTTCTGCCGTCTTTTTGATATATACATCTCTGTATCCAAGCCCTAATGAACGCAAGTCTTCTACATCCGCATTATACAATGCTTCAACTGTAGGGAAGGCATAGTATTTATTTCCATTTTCGCATTTTTCCTCACCGTATTTCTCACACAAGAGCTTAATGCACTTTCTAATTCTTTTTATATTATTTCTCTGCGAAATAATAAATGAAATAATCATTTCCCATAAATCCTGCTTAAGAATTCTTATTCCACTTCCATACGTAGCTGCGTTGCACAGGTATTTATCATTTTTATCTATGTTTTTAATTATTTTTCCATAATCTGTATCTATATCAAAATAAGCTTTCCAGAAATTATCGTACTCTGCTTTGCTGCAATTAAAAGTAACGGTTCCTGCGTTTTCAGAAACCGTTAAATATTTATCCTTTGCAATCACTTCATAGACAGACTTACTATCATCTATCAAAGACATTCTAAAGCACTGTCCGGATTCACAAATCTCAGAAATATTAAGATTACTAATTGTAATATCCATTCTGACCTCTTATCCTCTAAGTGCTATTATTTCATCAATTGTGAAGTTGTATTTTTTATTACAGAACTGACACTTAACCTCAACAGGCTTTCCATCACTAATGATGCTGTCCATATCTTCTTTTCCAAGACTTGCAAGACTTCTTTCAACTCTTGATTTAGAACAGTCGCACTTAAAGCCTGTAGGAAGCTTCTCCATTATTTCTACATCAAGACCATCTAAAACTCTTTCAAGCATTCCTTCTGGATTAAGACCACTGCTTATCATGTCTGTTACAGATGGAAGCGTTTTTAAATTTTCCTCAAGCTTATCTATAACCTCATCTGGACAGTCAGGTAGTAGCTGTACAATAAATCCACCAGCACAGTTTACTGTATTGTCTTTATTCATTAGTACGCCAAGACCTACTGTAGATGGTGTCTGTTCACTTACAGCAAAATAATATGTTATATCTTCTGCTATTTCACCGGTCTGCAAGTCTACTGTTCCAACGTATGGCTCCTTTAAGCCTAAATCCTTTATTACTCTTAAATATCCTGGGAAAATAGCACCACCAACATCAAGCTTACCGTTTTTAGGTGGAAGCATAACAACAGGAACATTTGGAAAGCCTTTAACAAAGCCACTGGAATTAGCAGTCACTGTTATTCCCTGCATTTCACCATCGCCTCTTATCTGAAGAGTAAGTAAATCCTTTTCAGATTTAAGCATTATTCCCATCATTGCACCTGCTGAAAGCATTCTTCCAAGTGCAGCTGTAACAATCGGGCTTGTCTCATGCATTACTCTTGCCTGTTCTACCATTTCACGACTTGTAATTGCAAATGCTCTTACTGCATCTCCTGCAGCTGTTGCTCTTACTATATAATCCTTTGTTTCCATTTCTGACATTTATTTTCTCTCCGTATATTTACTTCAAAAATCCATTTACGATTTTCTCTTCTGCCTGTGCCTCTGTAAGTCCAAGCGTCATAAGCTTTGTAATCTGGTCCCCTGCTATTTTTCCAATAGCTGCCTCATGAATAAGCGCGGCATCTATGTTAGAGGCTGTAAGCTCAGGAGTTGCAACGACTCTTGCATTATCCATGATAATAGAGTCACATTCACTATGACCTTTACATGCAGCATTTCCGTTTAACACACTCTTAAACTTCTGTGTACTTTTGTCCTTTGCAACTGTACGGCTTATGAGATTACAGCTTGAATTATTTCCGTTTAGGTCTGCTGTGAAATCGGATACTGCATTCTGCTCTCCTGTTGTCATTACTTTCTCTTTTATAACAAGCGAAGCGTTTTCTGACAGCTTTGCAACTGTCTTTCGCAATGTATCGTCAATTCCTGCTATCTGAGTCGCTTCCATTTCCATTGAAGCGCCCTCATCAAGTATTATTTCTGTCGTAGGATTCATGAGTCTTTTTCCGCGACCTTCACCCTCTCCATAATGCTTTTCAACATAACGAACCTTTGAGTTTTTACCAATATGGAAAGTATGTATTCCTGAATGCTCTGAATCCTCGCCTGCACAGTTATGTATTCCACATCCAGCTATTATTGTAACATCACAGTCATTTCCGATGAAGAACTCATTGTATACACTTTCCTTAAGTCCTGCTTCTGATAAAATAACTGGAATATGAAGACTTTCGTTTTTTGTACCATCTTTTACGATAATATCAATTCCTGGCTTATCTTCCTTTGTTACTATATCAATATTTGCTGTCGTATTTCTGGCATAAGCTTTTCCATTTGCACGAATATTGTACGCGCCGACTGGAAGACCATCTAACTCTGCCACCTGTTTTAAAAGATTTTTTTCAATATCATTCATATTATTTCTCATTTCTTTTTATGCTCATGTTGTTCAGGTTATTTTACATCTTATCTGTCAAAACCTTACATGTAGTAGCGGATGCATTTAGTAGCTCAGGTAATATCTCATCCTTCTTACCATATTTTTCTACTTTACCATCCTTTAAATAAATAATCTTATCAGCTATATCTAATATTCTTTCCTGATGACTTATTATTATTATGCTTCCAGATGTTTTTTGAGACATTTTCTCAAAAACATGAATAAGATTATTAAAACTCCACAAATCAATTCCTGCTTCTGGCTCGTCAAAGACGTTAAGCTCCTTCTTTCTGGCAAGAACAGATGCTATTTCTATTCTTTTTATTTCTCCACCAGATAGCGAATCGTCTAACTCTCTGTTCACGTATTCTCTCGCACACAGACCTACCTCTGATAAAAGGTCACAGCAATCGTTAAGCGATGTTCCTTCTCCTGCTGAAATAGTTAAAAGGTCCTTAACGCTTAGCCCCTTAAATCTGACTGGCTGCTGGAATGCATAGCTTATTCCTTTATTTGCCCTCTCTGTTATTGAAAGTCCTGTGATATCTTCACCATTAAAAAAAATCTGACCACTTGTTGGGGTATATATTCCTGCTATTATTTTTGCAAGAGTTGATTTTCCACCACCATTTGGGCCTGTTATTGCTACAAACCTATCATCTATATCAAGAGTGACATTATCTAATATTTTTTTGCCCTCGTCTGTTTCAAAGCTAATATTTTTTAGTGATAACATATTTCTACCTTTTCTATTTTCGTTTGTTTCATTTTTTGATGGAATAATTATAAACCCACCATTTAAATCAAATTCGAGTTGTGATTTTAGAGGAATTATTCTTTCTTTTATAACGAAATGGCACGCTCTGCGAGCCATTTGCGTTATCATGTATAATAATGGTGCTGTAATACAAATCTGACGACAGTATTGCAGCACCATAATATAAGCTATCTAAATCTTTGATTATATAACTATTTTTCTTTTGGAATTTATTAATTTATACCATTAGATATTTAATAAATCGCTGTAAGCCTTAAGTGCTCCGTCTGTCTCGTGAGCAAGAACCTTCTTAGCAAGTACTTTACCAAGCTGAACACCTTCCTGGTCAAAGCTGTTGATGTTCCATGCAAATCCCTGGAACATTACTTTATTTACGAAGTGAGCAAGTAATGCGACTAAAGCTTCTGGTGTAAGCTTGTCACCTACTATTATACTTGAAGGTCTGTTTCCTGCAAAATTCTTATTTTTATTATCATCCTGCTTACCACATGCAAACGCCATAATCTGTGCTGCAACGTTTGCACACAGCTTCTGCTGTGATGTAGAGTTTTCAATTATTACATCTGTTTCAGCCTGATTGTTTCTGAATCCAATGAACTGAAGTGGGATTATATTTGTTCCCTGATGTAAAAGCTGATAGAACGAATGCTGTCCGTTTGTTCCTGGCTCACCAAATATAATAGGTCCTGTAACATAATCAATTGGCTCTGAGAATCTGTTAACGCTCTTACCGTTTGACTCCATATCAAGCTGCTGTAAATGTGCAGGGAAACGGCTTAATGCCTGTGAATATGGTAAAACGGCTGTTGCCTCGTAGCCTAAAACATTTCTTTCATAAACTCCGATTAATGCATCAAGCATTGCTGGGTTCTTAAGTAAGTCTTTATTTGTTGCATTTTTATCTTCTGCTGCTGCACCATCTAAGAAACGTGCGAAGATATCTGGTCCAAATGCAAGTGATAATACTGCTCCACCAACAGCAGATGTTGATGAATATCTTCCACCAATGTAGTCATCCATAAAGAATGCTGCAAGGTAATCACTTGATTTTGCAAGAGGTGATGTTTCTGAAGTAACTGCTATCATATGCTTTGATGCATCAAGTCCTGCATTTTTAAGTGCATCCTTAACGAATGCTTCATTTTTAAGTGTCTCAAGTGTTGTACCTGATTTTGATACAAGAATGAATATTGAATGAGCAACATCAACTGATGCTAAAACTGCTGCTGCATCATCTGGGTCTACGTTACTGATGAATTTAGCTTCCATTTTGAATGCGTTATTTTTTCTAGCCCAGTTTTCAAGTGCAATATACATTGCTCTTGGTCCTAAATCACTTCCACCAATACCAATCTGAACTACAGTTGTGAATTTTTCACCCTTTGCGTTTGTTATTTCTCCTGAATGAACCTTATTTGCAAACTCTGCAATCTTGTCCTGCTGGGCTTTATAAAATGCTCTCTTATCTGTATTATCAGCTGTTACTGTGTCTCCAAGCTGTCCTCTTGTAAGCTGATGGAGAACAAGTCTCTTCTCTCCTGTATTAATAACTTCACCATTATATAATGCTGCAAACTTATCTACAAGCTGAGCTTCATCAGCAAATTCTGCAAGAACAGAAAGAATATTGTCATCAACCTTCTTTGATGCGTAGTTATATACAAGTCCACCTGACATTTCTGTCTGATATTTTGCAACTCTTTCTGCACCAGCCTCGCCAGCCATTACCTTAGTTAAATCTACCTCTGATACTCCGGCAAGCTTTTTTGCTGCTTCCAATTTATCATAATTTGTCCAGTTGATCATTTTATAACCCTCTCCTTTGTTAGTAGTATTTTCTATCATTATAATAATTTTTAGTACATAAGTTCAATACATTATTTATTTTTTTCTTAACCTTTTTTGTGAAACTATAGTTAATGATATTTTAGACATTATTTATTTACGTCTATTCTGAATAGTATATGTTGCAAATAATCCCTAAAAAATGTATTATACAAGGGTCACATCATTAATAAATTCACGAGGTAAGTATGAGAAAAACAAAAATTATTTGTACACTTGGTCCATCAACAGAAGATGACCAGATTTTAGAACAGCTTATGAAGGAAGGTATGAACGTTTGTCGTCTTAACTTTTCGCATGGCGACTATGATTCACACCTTAAGACTATAAATCGTATAAAGGATATGCGTAGAAAGCTTGATTTGCCAATCGCAATCTTACTTGACACAAAGGGACCTGAAATTCGTCTTACAGACTTTAAGGATGGAAAGATTACATTAAAGCCTGGACAGAAATTCACACTTACAACTACTGAGTGTCTTGGTGATGAAACACGTGTTGGTATTACTTATAAAAATCTTGTCAATGATGTAACTGAAGGTTCTACTATCCTCATCGATGATGGTCTCGTTGCCATGAAGGTTTTAAAGGTTACAGATACGGACATTGAATGTGAAGTAATTAACGAAGGTCAGATTAGTAATCATAAGGGTGTAAATGTCCCAAATGTTGATTTGACAATGGATTTCCTTTCAGAAAAGGATAAAAAGGACATCGAATTTGGAATTAAAAATAATATAGATTTTATTGCTGCATCTTTCGTAAGATGTGCAGATGATGTTCGACAGATTAAAGAAATTTTAAAGCGTCACGAGAGAACTGATATTAAGATTATTTCTAAAATCGAAAATCGTCAGGGTGTAAATAATATTGATGAGATTCTTTCGGAATCTGATGGAATCATGGTTGCCAGAGGTGACATGGGTGTTGAGCTTCCTATTAAAGAGGTTCCAGCTATCCAGAAAATGATTATTTCTAAAGTTTATCACGCAGGAAAAATAGTTATTACTGCTACACAGATGCTTGATTCTATGATGAGAAATCCTCGTCCTACAAGAGCAGAGGCTTCAGACGTTGCAAATGCTATTTATGATGGAACATCAGCTATTATGCTTTCTGGTGAAACTGCTGCTGGTCAGTATCCAATCGAGGCTCTTCGTACAATGGTAGAAATAGCAGAATACACAGAAAATAACATTAATTATGAGAGCCGTTTCAGAAAGCTTGATAAATCAGACAAGATGACAGTTACAGATGCTATTTCCCATGCGACATGTATGATGTCACTTGATGTAGATGCATCCAGTATCATTACTGTTACAAAGTCAGGAACTACTGCGCGAATGATTTCAAGATACCGTCCGCAGTGTCCTATTATCGGATGTACTCCTGTTATTAAGTCTTTTTATCAGATGGGACTTTCATGGGGTGTTGAACCTGTTATGATATATGAAGAAACCTCAACTGAAGAATTATTTGCGGAAGCAGTTGATAAAACAAAGAGAAAAGGTCTTGTTAAGGATGGTGAGACTGTTGTACTGACAGCAGGAATTCCTCTTGGACAGCCTGGTACTACTAATCTCATTCGAGTAATGGAGGCTTAGTTTGAATAATATAAATGATGTAAAGATGCTTGAATTTAACGATTTCGGTGACGAGCGTGGAAATTTAATTGTCTGCGAAGGTGGAATTGATATACCTTTTGATATAAAACGAATTTTCTACATTTATGGCTCGGACAGCGAGGTTGTCAGAGGACAGCATGCAAATAAAAAAACCGAATTTATTTTAATTAATGTAGCTGGCTCAAATAAAGTAAAGGTTGATGATGGTAAAGGAAACACTAAGGTTTATGTTCTTGAAAAGCCTAATACAGCTATTTACATTCCAAAGATGATTTGGAAAGATATGTATGATTTCAGTGAAGATTCTGTTCTTCTGTGTCTTGCAAGTGAGCACTACGAGGCTGAAGAATACATACGAAGCTATGATGATTATGTGACTTTAATTAATTCTTAATAGGCTACCAACGATTTCATCGCCTGTCAGTTATAACGCACCGATAGTTCAGATTTACCTGACATACCGGTGCGTTTTACTATTCTTCTGTCTCGATGAGATCTGCAAGCTCATTATCAATATTGTATCTTCCATCCTTTATTGAAAGTACAATTCCACTTTTCTTTTTAGTGACAACTGTAACAGCTTCTCCGCTGTAACATCCAAGTGTAAATAAAAATGATTTTATTTCTTCATCATCAACTAAAATATTTTTTACTATTACTTCACTGCCTTCTGGCACATTATTTAATGTCATGGGAACCTCCCTGAATCAGTAATGTATCTATATATAACACAAGTTAGTCTTGTATAACCGCATTTAGAATAATATATCTTTCTTTATTTGTCAATATATAAAACTTTTCTTTTACAGAATTATTATCCTGTGTTATACTAACAATAGTTATTTTAAACTAATTATAGTTAAATAAAATAGGTCTTAACTAATTGGAGGAGATATGACAGGTTTACATACAGAATCACAGGAAAACTACATAGAAACAATACATATACTTAGTCAGAAAAAGCCTGTTGTACGTTCTGTTGATATTGCAAAAGAGCTAGGCTATAAGAAACCAAGTGTCAGCATTGCAATGAAGTCCTTAAAGGAACAGGAGCTGATTACTGTTACTGAAGAGGGCTACATTTACCTTACAAAGGAAGGGCTTAAAATAGCTAAAAGTGTTTATGACAAGCATATTGTACTGACGGAGGTTCTTATGTCTCTTGGAGTTTCAGATGCTGTAGCTGAAGAGGATGCATGCAGAATTGAACATGTTATTAGCGACGAGACTTTTAAAGCTATTAAAAAGCTACATAAAAATAGAAAATAAAAACCAGACTCTTATTTAGTCTGGCATTTTGCACGAACATTTTTTACATGTTGAAGCGCTAGGACAGCCGATGCAGTGCTGTCCTTTTTTTTTCGCTTTTACAATATAAGTAATAGCTGGTATTAGTAAACAAAGTAAAATTATACAAATAATTATATTGGTCATTTGCATCTCCTTTAACCGTTAATATAGCGCTTCTGATTTACACAAAATTTCTTATTATTTCAAAGCATACTCTTGCTTTATCTTATTATTTGTATTAACACAAAGATATACAGTTATCGCAGCAAATAAAATTACTGCTAAAAGTCCGCCTGCAAAGCCTGCACCAAGTGAACCAGTTGTAATGAGTGTTCCTATCTGATATACAAGAAATCCAACACTAAAGCCTGTTGCGAGCTGGAAGAATATTGCTCCTGCAAACCATTTTCCAGATTTCATTTCTGCATTCATAGCACCAAGCGCTGCAAAGCAAGGTGGTGTGTATAGATTAAACATAAGAAATGCAAGTGCTGCTACTTTTGTAAGTCCCATTATAGCCGCCACTTCATTTCCACTTCCCACAAGCTCTAGCTCTTCTGTGTCAATAAAGTTTGTGATACAGAATACTGTTGCAAGTGTTCCTACAACATTTTCTTTAGCAATGAATCCAGTGATTGCTGCTGCCGCACACTGCCAGCATGCAAAGCCAACTACCGGAATAAGAACATATGCAAATGGTGACGCTATCATTGCTAAAATAGAATCCGAACCATCTTCTGCTGCCTCTGCAAACGAAGGTGTGAAGCTTGCCATAATCTGAACTACTGTATTACATACTAATATAATTGTTCCTGCTTTAATAATATAAGCCTTTCCTCTCTCGAGCATCGATTTTACCGCAAAGTTTATCGATGGTATTTTATATTCAGGAAGCTCTATAATAAAGAAACTCTTTCTATATTTTGCGCCTGTAATCTGTTTTATAAGTAATGCTCCAAGAAGAATAAGTAAAATTCCTACAAAGTACATTACAGGTCCTACCCACTTTGCATCCGAAAAGAATGCTCCGGCAAAAAGTGCTATTACAGGAAGCTTTGCACCACATGGCATAAACGTACATAAGAGTGCTGTTGCTCTTCGTTCTCTTTCGTTTTTAATTGTACGACAGGCCATAATAGCAGGCACACCACAGCCTGTTCCAATAATCATTGGTATAGCTGATTTTCCTGAAAGTCCGACCTTTTTGAATATTGGATCAAGAACTACTGTAGCTCTTGCCATATACCCGCAATCCTCTAATAGTGCAATGAGAAAGTACATAACCATAACAAGCGGAAGGAATCCAACAACAGCTCCGACACCACCTATTATTCCATCTACCAAAACTGCCTGAAGAAGTGGTGCTGCATCTTCTACATTTACTGCTACCCAGTCTTTAAATGTATCTATTAGTCCAACAAGCAGCTCTGATAACCATGTGCCAAGCGTTGACTGTGATATATAAAATACTAACCACATTACTGCAGCAAATATCACTATACCCAAAACAGGATGTGCAATATACTTATCTATTGCATCCCCTCTATTTTTCTCTTTAGTAAATGTATGTCGTGTTTCTACCTTTTTAACTATTTCATTTACAAACTCATAACGACTTCTGTCAGCCTTTTCTACCTCTTTTTTATTTGTTAAATCAATAGCTTCCTGTATATATGGTGGAATCTGTTTTTTCCCTTTTAAGGAAACCGCTGTCTTAATAACCTCAGAGAGACCCTCTGCTGAAACAGATACTGTTTTGATTACAGGACAGCCTAACAATTCAGAAAGCTTTTTTTCATCTATCTCGTTTTTCTTCTTTTTATTGACATCACTTTTATTTAACGCAACTACTACAGGAATCCCAAGCTCGAGAATCTGGGTTGTAAAAAATAAGCTACGACTTAGATTTACAGCATCAACAATATTAACTATTACATCAGGATTTTCTTCTTTGACATATGAACTCGTAATGCTCTCTTCTGATGTGTAAGGTGACATTGAGTATGCACCTGGAAGGTCGACTGCTACTAACTCCTCTTCACCACTATAATATATTTTTTTAACGGCAAACTCGTTTTTATCTACAGTCACACCTGCCCAGTTTCCAACATGTTCACTTCTGCCTGTTAAAGCATTATACATTGTTGTTTTACCGGAGTTAGGATTTCCAGTCATTGCAATTCTCATTAGTGTACTCCTCTTTTCAATTAATAATAACTATACAGTTTTATTAGTCTCATTGTGATTAACCCTAATTAATAAGAGTTAGTCTTGTATAACCATATAAAGAATACACCCCTTATCAAAGTTTGTCAACCCTAACCGTAAATTTATATTTAATTCTTATATAATGACCTTTATCAATCGTCCAAAATATCTTTATCTATCCTGAGCTTTGAAATTATAGTACCGAATTTGATCCACTTATCCATATCTTTTTTATTATTACTGTCAACGTAAAATGCTTCACCATATTCGTTTATTGGCTCTAGCCTGCACGGACTTGTCTGATAAAATTTTCTTATATATACACAACCATTTTCTCTATTAAAAAATATTCCTGTATCTCCATCCCGTATTGGACGCTTAGTTATTAAAATAATATCTCCTTTGTTGTAAACTGGATGTAAATGATTGCTTGTAACCTGTACCCCACAGCTTACCTTTATGCCATATTTTGAACGAAAATCTGGAACTCTCAACTTTTTTATATTTGCAGAATCATATATCATTCCATCCTCCATATTACCTGTTGGAATGTATACCGTTATGTAGTCTTCAAAGTCAGCATGACTATCCTTAAATGCATTTTCGAAGTCGATAATTGCCTCAACATAGGATAACTGAGAAAATGATAAACCCATCAGTTTTTTCTTAACAGACAAATATGGATCTGTAATATCTGTAAATTCATACGCGAGCTTTCCCGTGAGCTTATACAGTTTATATATTAAATACAAATCTATTTTTTCCGTATCATATGTAATAATTCTCTTGTACGCAGATAACGACATTTCGAGCTTCTCTGCCATCTGCTTCTGTGTTAACCCAATTCTTACTCGCTCAATTTCAAGATTGTCTGCAAATTGTTTACTCATTTCCATACGTGTCACTAAAATCACCTCACCTTCCGAAAAAGAACACAGTTATCTACTCTTAATTTTAATTATAACATCCCAATGGTTCAAAAGTGAGCCATTTTATATCAAATAAGCTATAAAATATATTTTCTTTAGGTTCTATATTAAAAAAAGGCTAGTGCTATACTACAGTCAGCAAAGACAATTAGATTTATTTTGATACATGATAAAAATAATGACTGTTAGTTTATATAGGAGGTGTTTATTATGAGGCAAATTTTTAAATGGGGAAATCTAATAATGCTTGTGGCGATGATTTTAGTAAATCTGATGGCCAATTTTCTACCAATAGGTGGAAAGACAACCGGTGAGGTATCGGCAAACTATACTACACTATTTACACCAGCGCCATATACATTTTCTATTTGGGGAGTTATTTATATAATGATGAGTATTTTTGCAATTTATGTTGCAATATCTCCGGTTGAAAGCTCTGCTATGACAGAAATTCGTAACAATATAGGAATACTTTTCATGCTGAGCTGCTTATTTAATATAGCCTGGATTTTCTGCTGGCACAACGAAAGATTTGGATTATCCGTTTTATGTATAATCGGTCTTTTACTTACACTGTTTTTAATTAATATCCGTTTCACAACAATTCGTCCGGACATATCAATTCCAGAAAGAATTAGTGTGTACGGCTTTAATATATACCTTGGTTGGATATGCGCTGCTACAATTGCTAATATCGGTGTATTCTTGAAAAGTGCTTCAATAAGCATACTCGGATTTTCTGCTCCTACTTTAACAATTATAGCTCTTATGATTGTTTGTATTTTAGGTATTTCTCTCTCCATATTTGGTGGACGGTTTATGTCTTCCTTTGCAATACTTTGGGCAATAGCAGGAATTTTTATGAAACACATTTCCCGAAATGGATTTGGCAACGCATATCCGCTAATAACAATAACTCTTATAAGTGTATTTGTTATTATTTCAACGAGTATTATATTGTTTCCATTTTGCAATGATACCCCTAATTACTACAATGAGATGGGTACTCCTTTAAAATATAAGTAGTTAACAGTTCAATATCGTGGCTGTATGTTTTCCTAGAAATCCACTGGGTCATATTCTTAAACATTTAATGTAGGAAATGACCTCAGTGGATTTTGACTTTTTATGTTTTTACTGTTATATTTTATATAAGATTTTACCTATTGTTCTGATGGGTAAATAGAAAATGCACTAAACAAATGGAGGCAATATGATTTCTACAAAGGGAAGATATGCGATTAGATTAATGATTGATTTGGCTACTCAGAACTCAGACAGACCTGTTTCTCTGCTGTCTATAGCAGAAAGACAAAATATTTCTAAGAAATATTTGGAATCTATTGTCAAACTGTTAGTTGCTGGAAAACTCGTTAACTCATCAAGTGGTAAAGGCGGTGGATATAGCCTTACACGCAAGCCTTCTGAATATAATGTTTGGGAAATTCTCAATCTGACAGAGGAATCTATGTCAAGTGTTGCATGTCTTGCTGAAGGTGCAAGTGAATGTCCACGAGAAAACACATGCCAGACTATATCTATGTGGCGTGGATATGACAAAATTGTTAAAGATTATTTCTCTAATATCACTATAGAGGAACTGTCAAAAAAATAGTTACTGCATTTCTATCACTATTTGATTTTCATAAAACAAATAATTATTGCAACAATTAATATTAATGCCATCAACAGTATTGTAAACACTACCGTTGACTTTCTATTTCTATTTACATATTCTATGTCGTCTTCACTGTCATCCTTATACTGTTCAGATTCTTGTTTTTCATATATTGCAGGCTTACTATATGATTGTTCCGACATAAATAATTGTTCAAAACAATAATCTCCCTCGCAAACCTTTTTATAAAAACCATATATCATTTCCATTGCATTTTCATCAGAATGATCTGTATGCTGCATTATAAATTCTGAAAAACGCATAAGACTTTCTGATATTTCCATTGAATAATCTGGATTATAGCAATATAAAATTTCATGCCGTATTCTGTCATAGAAAACATACTCCGGGTATAAAATCACTCTGTTCGCTTCAAGTAAAAAATCACTTAGTCTATTTTTCAGTCTGTTAATACTTTCCACTATAGCTCTTATTTCCGGATATCTGAATTCTTTTATTTTGGCCATTCTTTTTAAATTCTGATATGACGAAATATTATATTGAAAGCTTTCAAAACCGTCTTCTACTACTCTTTCTGTCTGTACCAGGCCTTTAATATTTGTTTCACAAATAATACGTTTTTCGTATTCATTTTCTGCTACTTCATCGCGTTTTCTATCTGTAGATTCATTTATAATCTTTTTTTTACACATTATTAGATATCTTTTTTCTAATGTGTTTACTGTTTCAACTGTTAAATTTCCAATCTCTCTCTTTTCCATCCTGCCCCCAACCGCTTAGTAGCCTAATACATAATCTGGCTCAAATACTCTGTATACACTGTATCTTTCCTTTACATTAAACAATCGTTTGTCAAAAAAGTTAAAAAAAGATGTTTTTGCTATTATCACCTTACCATCAAAAATAATGATAAGCGTATCTTCACTAACTTCGCACTTGACGCTATATTCCCACTTGGAAAATAACTCTGTACTCAGCACCTCATCTATATCATTAATAACTCTTTCCTCTAATAAATCCTTGTTATCTATATAGCAGCTATTTTTACAGCTTTTATAACATGCTCTTGCTATTACACATTTATCATGCAAATAAAAGCTTGCAAAAATAATAAAAATAAAAAATGCCATAATACCTGGCATCAGAAGAGATAATTCAATTGTTAAAACAGCCTCTGATTTATATTTCATTTTTTTAAAAAAATAATTGTTTAATATTTTCAATAATATATGCAGCAAAAATAAATGGAACAAATGGCAGGCGATAACCTTTATCTTTTCTTTCATAAACTAAAATGAAAATGCCATAAAAAGCAGCTAACAGAAAGGCCACAAACATTATTTGTATTATTTCATTTATGCCTAGAAAAAGACCTAATAGTGTAAAAATAATAATATCACCGCTTCCAATATTATTTTTTATTGCTTTTAATAACAGTAATAATATTGCTGGAATAATACCATATATACTAAAGGA
The DNA here is from genome assembly GCA_045627905.1 of Lachnospiraceae bacterium. Classification (GTDB taxonomy): domain Bacteria; phylum Bacillota; class Clostridia; order Lachnospirales; family Lachnospiraceae; genus UBA2868. Next base: position 23,204 of record JAZQOO010000001.1, read on the forward strand.
CTTTAGAAAAAGTAAAATTATAAATGCTGTAATAAGAATTCTTATATCAATATTTTTATGCTTAATATCCGTATATGAACATATAGAAAGCATTATAAATATTACTAGTTTCCACACCTTGAACAGGCTCTCCTTCCTTCGTTAATAGCATGTGACAAAAGCATTGCTCTGACATTTCTTGTAAGACCGCTGCATGTCAGTGTATTATGAAACCTGTCTCCATCTGATGTAACATATAAATTTGTATCTGTAGACCTGCTTTTACATATTTCACACGATTTATATTTTCCACCTGACTGATTTCTTAATACTTTTAATTCATCCCCACTGACTCTTTTAATATTTAATTTTATATGCGAACATTCTCTGTCTAAATGATATACAGTAGTGCCATTTGTTACATATACTATTTCTCCACTGAGTAGCTTAGAATAGCCATTTAATCCATTACCATATCCTACCCATTTATGTACTACTGCTCTTTCACTAAAATTAAGCCTTACTGTATGCGTAATATCAAATGGCACAATTACTGTATACGACAGGATAATATCCACTATCTCATCGTTCGAAAAATCAGATTCGGTTATGCTTATACCATCTGCTCCATCCTCTATAAAACCAGAATTTATCACTCTGTTTCCTACTGTAGCTATTATTTCAGCAAGTACACCATCCTCTGTATATCCATTATCATCAAAGCAGCGCATTGCAACATTATCTGCCTCATTATTTAATGCAATTCTCATTTTTATGTTTATAAGTACTATTGTCATAATAGATACAAATGTCATTGCTACTATTAAAAATAATGGCACAATTACTGAGGCTTCTATTGTTAGTATTCCTTCTTTTTTATATTCTCTGAACATTTTTGGAAGACACCCTTACACTTTATTTTTAGTTTTTTATTCAACAAATGCTAATTTATATTCATGGAGACGTGATTTTTTGAATTTTTTGCGTATTATTTGATATTTAGGAGTTTTGACATTTTGGATTATTTGATTATAATTTCGTACATGTCTAAAATATATTTAACCCGTGAAAGGGTGCCCTCCAAAAATGTTCAGAAATGTGTTTTTAATATCTTTTGAAATAACCATATTCTGATTGTTTATAATATGTCTTTGATTCAGAAGTATAAAATGTATTTTTAACAGAAGCATATACTATAAGCTTATCTACTCTAAAATTAACATTTTCAAAGCTTCTCAAATTTATTTCTATTAAATCAAGCATTCTTTTTGCAATTACTTTAGGAGATTTTTTCTTCAAAAAAGTATATAAATAATCTTCATAATGTAATCCGTTTTTGTCTTCATTTTCTGTAAGACACATAAGTACATTATTTATACTTTTTACATATGGCAGACTATCATTTTTAAAATCGATTTCATCTAAAAAATAATCATCAAAGCTATCATAATTTTCATATTCAAACTTACTGTATATTTCATATAGTTTATCTAAATATTTATCATAATTATTGATTGTAAGCTGAATACGAAGCATCTTTTCTATCATCTCTTCCATATTTTCATAGTCTTTTTTATTTCCAAATAAAATATATTCTGCCTCGTAATTCAAATATGATTTTTCTTTTTTATTTGCATATGAAGAAAACATATCTAATGCATATAGACTTAAATATTTTTTAATATCATTAGCCTTTAAATCGTTATATTTTATATCATGAAAAATCATTTCATTTTTAAAAATACTTTCAGAAAAATTACCTGTACTTCTCATACTATCCGATTGAATATTAATGCTTTGTACTGTTCTGGAGCTTAGAAATATTTGATTTAATATTTCATCCATAAAAACATCAACATTTCCGTTATATTCATTAGTATCAATTGCGTATCTGTCCTGTATATTTTTATTTGCATACATACACGCCTGAATAATAAATGGTTGTGCATCAAAATCTGATAAAAGCATATACTTTGTTATTTCGCACTCTGTATCACTAATATGCATAAACAATTTATCCTTATCTCCTGCAAATGATTCCTCTGCATATTCCTTTATATGCCGGCCCAAAAGATTTACACCTCCCGTCTTTCCTTTATATGTTGTATCAATACATAAGAGCCTATATTTATCAAATATTTCCTGACTATATTCAGAAAATGCTGATTTTACAGATGAGTCTGTTATGGCTTCTGCTTTTATTTTTACATATGATAATAAGGAGTGTTTCGCTATAATTACAACAAAAGCCATAACAGTACAAAGTATCAGTGAAAAAAACACTGTAACTTCTGCTTTAAACTTTATTTTTGCTTTCATTTCATCTGATACTAATAAGCTAAATTGCGGCACTGTCTGCTGCTATTCTTGAAAAAATAGTATTGACTATCGATGTTAACTGATCCCTAAAAATAACTACTAATCCAATTAGTACAACCAGTATCAATATCAGCTCTACAACACCTACTGCGGATTCTTCTTCAACAAATTTTTTGAATGTTTGTACCATATACTTTTCCTCCTTGTACAATGTAAATAATATGTTACTTTTTCTTTATAAATACATATGAATCGATTATGAAACTGCCTAAAAAAGATAAACTTAGTCCATAAATATATTCATATTCCTAACTAACATTTAATTTTGTTATTTTGAATTCCTGTCTCGAACGGACACAAAAGAAAGTGTGATTTGAAATACTTCTTTTGAAATTTTATGATTTGAAATATTTGTTCAGCTCACAAATATTTTTGTTGATGTGAGTATACATCAACTATTGTGGTTTTGTAAATCCCCTATTTTATTTTTGTGAATACTAGACATAAATATGAGACTTTGCTATTCAAAACACTATATTTATTTGTCTATTTTTACTATAAAATAAATATCTGACATCATACCTGGCAAATTATCTATAACTGTTGAATGTTATCTTTTTTTGTCATATAATGTGAAACAGGAGGGTTATAAAATGAAGAGAAAACTTATAATATCACTTCTTGTTGCTGGATTATCACTTGGAATTGTTGGATGTGGTGGTAATAATAAGGCTTCTATTGAGTCTATCGTTTTAAAGGCTGGCTTTTCTACCGCAGCTACAGACCCACGAGTTGTTGCAACAGAATTATTCAAGGAAGAAGTTGAAAAAGCAACAGATGGTCGTATTCAGGTTGAAATACATTCTGACGGCGAACTTGGTTCAGATGCTGACTTAATAAGCGGTGTAATAGATAGTAGCGTTGATATAACAGCTTCAAGCGCTGGAAACTTTGCAAATTATGCAAATGATGTTGGAATCTCCGCATTCCCATTTCTTTTTTCAGATTTTGAAGAAGCATGGGATTTCGTTGACGGGGACATAGAGGTTAAGGCCGAAGAACAGCTTGAGGATTACAACATAAAAGTTCTTGGACATTACGATAACGGATTTAGATGTGTTACTACATCTTCTAAAGCAGGAGCTATAGATTCTGTTGATGATATGACTGATCTTATTATTAGAACTCCTGAAAATCAGATAGTAATGCAGACAATGCTTTCTCTTGGTGCACAGCCAAAGGTTCTTGAGTTTACAAAGCTTTACGATGCTTTAAAAAATGGTGAATTTGATGCACAGGAAAATCCAATACCTGTTATTTATAACAATAATTTATTCGAGGTTCAGTCTTATTTAGCTATTACAAATCACAGTTATGATGTAATGCCGTTTGTTATAAGAAAGGACATTTGGGATTCCCTTTCATCAGATGATCAGAAGATACTCGAGGATGCAGCTAAAAAAGCTCAGAAACAGAATAGAGATCTTATTAAATCTCAGACAGAAGAATATGTTCAAAAGCTCGAAGACAATGGAATGACAATTACTCATCCAAATCTTGATGAATTTAAAGCAGCTTCTGCATCTGTTGTAGATGCACTTAAGGGTTCTTACAGCTCAGATATTATTGAAGCAATTAAATAGTTATTTCATAGTTGATTAGTAATCGAAAAACCCTCGCAATTTTGCGAGGGTTTTATTACATAAATCATTTAATTAATACCTATAGCAAACCTATCATTTCCTCTGCTTTTTCTGAACAGGTTTCTATATCCATATTGTCTATAGCCTCAGATATACTCTCAATAATTGCCATTTGCTCCTGATTATAATTATATCCTTTGAGTTTTTTACTTGCTTCTTCTGCTCCGTCGATATCTAAGTCTTCACATTTGTCAATTATTTCTTTTAATGTTTCTATGACTGCTTCTTTATCAATTTCTACTACTTCAATGCCCGCATCAGACGATTCTTCTTCGCCAAAGTATTCTGAAAGTATTTCTTTAACCTTCATATATCCATTTAGCATATCTTCTGTATTATTTTTGATATAAGTAATATCTAGCTCATGTCCTGCAGCTTCTAGTTTTGCAGCTTTTTCAGAAAGCTCCATTGCTCCAATCTGTCTTGAACTACTCTTTAATGCATGAACCTTAACTGTATAATCCTGCCAGTTTTCGGCATTAAAGCACTGCTCTATTTCACTATAATACATATCAATTCTCTTGAAATAATCTTCTAAGACCTTTAAATAGAGCTTTTCAGATCCTATTAGTTTAATTGCTGCTTCACAGTCAATTCCAGGTATATTTAGTTCAACTGCATTTGCATTATTAATAATTTCAGCGCTGTCATCAAGTCTGTTTTTCTTAATAATTTTATCTTTAGGAAGGTATTTACGAACCTTAGATATAATTGTTTTTAGCTCAATTGGTTTAGATACAAAATCATTCATACCATTACTTAAAAACATATCTTTTGCACCAGCAATTGCATTTGCAGTAAGAGCTATAATCGGTGTATCTTCTGCCTGTGGAAGATTCTGTCTAATATGCTTTGTAGTCTCTATACCATCCATTCCAGGCATCATATGATCCATGAAAATTATGTCATAGTACTCATGCTCTATCATTTTAATAGCTTCAAATCCGCTGTCTGCTGTATGAATCATCATTCCAAGAGGCTCTAATAAACCTTCCGCAACTGTAAGATTTATTTTATTATCATCTACAATAAGTATTTTTGCAGTAGGTGCTGTAAATTCAATATCTGAATCTCCAGACTCTAATTCAATACCGGATATTTTTCCATTTAATGCCATTGCAAAACTGAATGTTGTAAATGGTCTTCTTATGACTCTTAGATTAGCCTGCTGCGTACTAAATAATGAATCAAAATCTACAAAGATTATTCCCATGATATCAATATTTGATTCAAGGAAGCTTCGAAGATCCACATCATACATTTTCTTATCAAACATAACAAAAACTTTTGTAGAATCACTTACATTTCCTGCATATTCTTTAAGTTTTTCGATAGTATCTTCTTCTTTATTATAAATTTTCGCTGCAACACCAAGATTCTTCATATTTGTAATGAAACAATCATCAAGATAATCCTTTCCAAATGTACCTATTACAAATAAATTTTCTTTGTCTTCTACATGAATGGCCTCTGTATTATCTGCTATTTTTTGTGGTAATTCAAAATAGAAATCTGATCCTACACCATATTCACTCGTAACACCAACACTTCCACCCATTGCCTCGACAAGACGCTTTGATATGGCAAGTCCAAGACCAGTTCCTTCTATTGACCTATTTCTCTTAGAATCCACCTGCTGGAAGCTGACAAACAGTTTCTTTAAGTCTTCCTCTTTGATACCCATTCCTGTATCAATAACATGAAAAATAATATTAACTGTATCCTCTGATATTTTTTTATATGTAAAATCAATACATACCTGTCCCTGTTTTGTGAACTTAATGGCATTGTTTGCTAAATTTATGAGAATCTGTCGTATTCTCATAGCATCACCTATAAGCTTATTCGGAATAGTCGGATCAATATTTACAATAAGTTCAATATCTTTATCACCGATTCTTGTCATTAATGTATTCGCAACATCCTGAAGCTCTGATGTCGGCTCATACTCGTCAGGAATAATATCCATTTTTCCTGATTCTATTTTTGAAAAATCAAGGATATCATTTATGATATTGAGCAGGTTATGACCTGATGTTCTAATCTGATTAATATAGCTTCTTCCCTGAGGCGTCATTTCCTCACGAAGTGCCATTTCTGCCATACCAATTACAGCATTCATAGGAGTTCTGATTTCATGACTCATGTTTGCAAGGAAGTCTGATTTCATTCGTGCTGTCTGCTCAAGCTCTTCATTTATACGCTCCATTGTTTCTAGCTGTACTATGGAATCTGTAGTATCTTTTAGATTAAAAAATGTTCCAATAAAAACATTGTTGTCGATTATTTCGTGACTATAGATTCTCGCATATATTGTCTTTTCAGGTTTAATCATTTTTTTAACCCGAATGCCCTTTACGACCTCTACTTCACTTGCCCATTTTTCAAACTCTGATTTTTTTCTAAAGTCCTTAAGCTGCTTTTCAGTAAGAGCTCGCTCTAATAATGGGTTAACATATACAAGAGCATCTTTATCATCGTATAAAATAAATCCTTCAGAAAGCTCATTAGCAAATGAAAGTAGTGTACTTCTCCTAAGCCTGCTCTCCCCAGCAAAGACAATTAAATATATCAGTACGCAGGCCATCATAAACATAAATATCGAGAATAACCATGTTGGCCAAAAGCTAATATCTGCTGTAGTATGAAATATTGTAAGTAAAATAAATCCAACTGCTATAGTGAGCACACGAAATCTGTAAATCTTTGCTGATTTAATATATGTTTGTACTAAGACATAAATAATGTAAATTGCACTTATTATGGCTATCAGTCTGAATATATTAAATAGCATCTGATCTTTTGCATGGATAATCCACCAGTTTCGTCCAATCATAATACGCTTTTTAGAACTAAACATATTACCAGTTATCATGTTATAAATCATCATGATATTACCTAAAAGACACAAATAGGTAATAGGCTGCCTGTATATAACAAATCTGTAATTATTATCTAGGCTTCTTATTAATCTCGTAAGGAAAAATAGCCCTGTAAAAAATGCCATATAATAAATAGCAATTGATGTATTAACTGTTGACGGTCTCTTTGCAAGAATCTGTATAACACTACAAATCATCGCTATTGTAATGACTGCTACAATCCCCATTAAATCAATACTAAAGCCTTTGTTCTTAAGTACAATTAACTGACCCGATATTAATACAGCTATCAAAAGTATTAAAAGTATTACTAAACCCATTTCCTTTACCTGCCTCTTAATTAAATATTTGCTATAAACTAAGTATATAACAGACTGTTTAATTATATATCTTATTTTTCACAATATCTATACTTATATAACGAAATGGCACGCTCTGCGAGCCATTTGCGTTATCATGTATAAAAGAAAACACCTATCTATATTTTCACATGGATAAGTGTTTAAGTCAATATTATTTCTCGAACATTTATTCGAACTCCCTGACAAGATTGTTGTCTTAAACTTTTTTGTTAAGGATATCTGTTACGATTTGATTCCATTTGGTTTCAGATGTCCTTATCCTATGGTCCTGTATACCAGATAAATACTTTATATATCGAGGATTTACCTCGAAAATCTTTAGTCCCCTCATATACCTCCACTTAATGTAAAACAGGGATTTTTACCCTGTTTACTTCATATTAATCAATCCTAACCCTGCCAAGCAAACAACTATCCCAACTATTTTATTCCAAGTAATTGCCTCCTTGTAAAGCAAATATCCAACAAATATTAATATAACTGCAAGAACAGCTGCTTGTACAA
>JAZQOO010000002.1:0-27947 GCA_045627905.1 Lachnospiraceae bacterium
TTATGTTCTGCACCATGATACATAAATACCCTTTTTATATCATCAAGCATTGATATAAGTACAACATAAAGAACAAAAATTGCAACTCTTAAAACAGCTTCAATAATTGTAATTACCGTTTCATTAACAATAAACATTCTAAAAAGCTGTGATAAGAAATATGGTAAAAGCATAAATAAAAATACTGCAAACATTACTGATATGCACACTGTAATTCCTGAAAGTATCTTATCTGAATTTTCACCAAAAATTCTTTCTAACAGCTTAGGACGCTTCTTTCTTCTTGTACTTGGTTCTTCATAAAAAGTCGCAGAATAATTTAATGTCCTTATTCCTAAAATTAGCGAATCTATAAAATTAAATACCCCTCTTATAAAAGGTATCTCTGTTAAAATCTTTGCTGGTGTAAAAGAATCGTATTCCTCAAGAGCCACCTCTATTTCATTAGACGGTGTTCTTATAGCAACAGAATACATATCTTTATTTTTCATCATAATTCCTTCGATAACGGCCTGCCCACCTATTCCGGAATAATGATCACGTTTTTTCCTTCTTTTTGCCATTTTATGTAAACCTCATGTATTCTTCATTTTGCATTTGCAAAAATGAACCTGTTAATAAATCGCATTTCTTTACTGTTTTGTAAAAATCACAGACAAAACAGTAAACAGACAAAGAGAGCCCGAGCCAAAGCCCGAGCTCTCTTTGTAAATAAACTACTTTCCGTATTTCTTGTTGAACTTTTCAATACGTCCGTCAGCTCTTGTTGCCTTCTGCTGGCCTGTGTAGAATGAATGACACTTTGAGCAGATTTCTACATGGATTGATTCCTTTGTAGAGCCTGTTACAAATGTGTTACCACAGTTACATGTAACTGTTGCCTGATAAAAATCTGGATGTATTCCTTCTCTCATCTCTTTCACCTCTCTGAACTCTTCATAAATCGCTTCGACCTATGATAATCCTATACTAATTCCACTCGCTGGAATCTGGCTACACTGCTTTATATCTCGATAATTATACATTATCGTGTATTCGTAAGGCTTTCGCCGAATTTGTAAAAAACAGCCTTATTATAATATCACAAGTACTATACTTTTTCAAGCTATTTTTACATATTCCTCATAGAAACCTTTATGTTCTTCTATACAAAATGTATTTTCTTAACTAACTGTACAAATTCCTTATTCGAAGGTGTTCTTACAAACATATCAAGAATTTTTTCAACAGCTTCATCCGCTTTAAGACCATTTAGCGCCTTTCTGATTGTTGCCATTGCTTCCTGTTCTTCCCTTGTAAGAAGTAAATCTTCTCTTCGTGTGCCCGACCTTGGAATATCTATAGCTGGGAACACTCTCTTTTCAGAAAGCTTTCTATCAAGCACCATTTCCATATTACCAGTTCCTTTGAATTCCTCGTATACAACATCATCCATCTTAGAACCAGTTTCTATAAGAGCTGTCGCTAATATTGTAAGTGAACCGCCCTCACGCATATTTCTTGCTGCACCGAAAAATCTCTTTGGCATATGAAGTGCTGCCGGGTCAAGACCACCTGATAATGTACGTCCTCTTGGTGGAACTGTAAGGTTGTAAGCTCTTGTAAGCCTTGTTATTGAATCAAGCAAAATAGTAACATCTCTTCCCTGCTCTACCAATCTCTTTGCTCTCTCAATTACCATCTCCGATACTCTCTTATGATGTTCTGGCAGCTCATCAAATGTCGAATATATTACTTCAACATTATTACCATGAATAGCTTCCTTTATATCTGTTACTTCTTCTGGACGTTCATCAATAAGAAGTATAATTAAATGCATTTCTGGATTGTTTGTAAGAATTGACCTTGCAACATCCTTGAGAAGTGTTGTCTTACCTGCCTTTGGTGGCGATACAATCATACCACGCTGTCCCTTACCAACAGGTGACATTAAATCCATTATTCTCATTGCAACAGAACCACGCTCTGTTTCAAGCTTAAGCCTTTTATCTGGGAAAATAGGTGTTAAATCTTCGAAATTTTTTCTTTTTGCAATTTCCTCTGGAGTTAATCCATTAACTGACTTAACAAATAAAAGAGCACCAAACTTATCTGTAGTGTTCTTCACTCTCATATTACCAGCAACGACATCGCCTGTTTTTAATCCAAATCTTCTTATCTGACTTGGTGCAACATATACATCATTTGTTCCCGGCATAAAATTATCACTTCTGATAAATCCATATCCGTCTGATAATACTTCTAAAATTCCGCAAGCCTCTACTCCACTGTCGAGACTCTTTTTATCCTCTGTAATTTCAGTCTCATTATTTATCGTATCGTCCGTTCCTGGTACTTCGGACTTTTGTGTAGTATTGTCCTCTTTTACCAAAGCTTCTGTTTTACCCTCTGGCTTCTTTTTAGGCTTTGAATCCTTTTTTTCATTCTCGTTTAAAGCCTTCTCCTTAGATGCAGTTGCATCCTTTTCCTCAACCTCTGATGCCTGCTGTTTTTCTTTTTCATCCTGTTCAAGCATAGCATTAACAACATCAGCTTTTTTCATACCCGATGCTAGCTTCAACCCTCTTGCCTTTGCTAAATCTTTTAAAACAGCAAGTGATAATGACTCGTATTTTTCTCTCATATATTCCTCTTTTTAATATTAACCTTAAGGTCTTAAAATTATATCTTTTGTATTTCAATAAATGGTGATTTATCTGCAAAGAAGCCTTGCAGTATCATGATTTGAAAATGTACTAGACGAAATAAAATTAGCACTTTTATACAAGATTGTCAACTAAAAGTCCATAAATGTCATTATATTTTTTTTCAAAGCTGCTACAAGCTGCCTTTGCAGACTCCTTTGTAGGTACATTTATTTTTATATCAAGAATTTCCATTCCAGTTTCTGTTGTCTTTAATTCGCAAATATATCCGCTTCTTCCAGCCGCATAATAATTTGTATATACTGTAACCGGATTATTTATCTCTATCTTTGTTGCATTCAAATACTCTATTATATCATTCTTAATGCCCTGAGAAACTCTGTCTGAAAACATCATTAAAGCATGACGTCCTTCCTCAGTTATCTCAACATATATATCTGTTTTGTTAACACTTTCTTTAGTATATTTAGAATCGACTAACTCTCCTGCAGCCTGTGTTAACGTAAAGAAATTTGTATATTCCTTTTCAAGAATAAATCCAAACAGGCTTCCTCTTTTCAATGGTTCATTCGAAGTCTCAAGCATATATAAAATTATTAACTTTGTAAGTGTTAAAGGGTCTGTCATTCTAAAGCCTCTTTTCTTATTCTTTCCATATGTGCATTTATCTGCTTTTCATAACCATTATTTGAAGGATTGTAAAATCTCGAACCCTCAAGTTCATCTGGCATATACTGTTGGTTTACATAATTATTTTTATAATCATGCGCATATTTATATCCAAGTCCATGTCCTAATTTTGCCGCGCCTTTATAATGTGCATCCTGTAAGTGAACAGGAATTGTAACATTCTTTGTATTTTTTACCGCTTCCATTGCCTGTTCAATTGCAACACAGGAAGCATTACTTTTAGGCGCAGTTGCAATATATGCAACCGCCTGCGAAAGAATAATCATCGCTTCCGGCATTCCAACTCTTTCGACTGCCTGTGCAGCAGCTACAGCAACCTGCAGTGCCTGTGGGTCAGCATTACCAACGTCCTCTGATGCACAAATCATCATACGTCTTGCTACAAAAGTCACACTTTCCCCTGCGTACAGCATCTTAGCAAGATAGAAAATTGCAGCATCAGGGTCCGAGCCTCTCATACTTTTTATAAATGCAGAAATGGTATCGTAGTGATTATCGCCATTTTTATCATAATAGGTTCTTCTTTTCTGAATACATTCACATGCCACATCCAGCGTAATATGTATTTTGCCATCTTCTGAACGTTCTGTTGTTAAAACACCTAACTCTATAGCATTTAGAGCAGACCTGGCATCTCCATTTGATAAATCACTTAAAAATTCCAAAGCGTCGTCTTCGATAACTGCGTCATATGTTCCCATTCCCTTTTCAGTATCATACACTGCACGCTTTAGTATTTCCCTTATATCCTCCTTATTAAGAGGCTTCAATTCAAATATAACTGACCTTGAAATTAAAGCTCCATTTACCTCAAAAAAAGGATTTTCGGTTGTCGCTCCAATAAGAATAACTGTACCATCCTCTACAAAAGGAAGAAGATAATCCTGCTGTCCCTTATTAAAGCGATGTATTTCGTCTATAAACAAAATAGTTTTTTTGCCATACATTCCAAGGGTGTCCTTCGCCTTATTAACGACATCCTCCATATCCTTCTTTCCAGCAACAGTTGCATTTAACTGTGTAAATTCGGCACTAGTCGTATTAGCAATCACTTTTGCAAGCGTTGTTTTTCCAGTTCCCGGCGGTCCATAAAAAATAACCGAGGTCAGCTTGTCAGCTTTGATGGCTCGATACAAAAGCTTGTCCTTTCCAATTATGTGTTGCTGACCTACAACCTCATCAAGCGTTGTTGGTCTAAGCCTCGCTGCTAGCGGCGACTCTCCCTTTATTGTGTTTTGTCTTGCGTATTCAAATAAATCCATATTATGTAAACTGATTACTATTTGCATCATACTCATAATCAATAGAATTAAGAGTATTCACTATGTCTTCCTTATTAACATCTAAATCTTCGCACAATATATCCAGACTTTTATAATTATCACGAAGCTTTAAATTAATAAAGCTTAAAAGCATAACCGGGTCCTTAGGTATATTCATGTAAAAGCCTCCTTGTATTGCACTAATACGTATCTCTCAAAGTCTTTATTACTAGCTGCTGTTCTAGTTCATATCCGTTCTGTATTTCAGGAGCTCCCGAATCAAGATATCTTATATCTGATTTTTTAAGTGATACAGCTTTTTCTCTCTTTGATGTTAAATGGAAATAGTTTTCCGAGAATACCGCATCTGCATATCTTAAATCAAGCTCTACAAAGGCCGCAAATCCACCTGACATCATACGTATTACATATTCATCCGGCAATTCTATAACAGAATATGAAATTGAAGATGTAGTGAGCTTTAATCGTTTATAGTCTACAAAAACTTTAATTTCTGTAGAAGTAACCTTATCATCTTCATCATAAAATGTAGCTTCTACAAAGACCTGATTTTCAATACCATAAATATATTCCGTATAGTCAATGCTGCATACCGTTTCACACTGACCAGCCATTATTTCTACTGAATATTCTGCTTCGTGAAGAAGTCTGAAATCAAACGTCTGAAGGCTGATTTTTACTCGTCTTTGCTCAATATCAAGCGTTTCATTTTGGATATAAATAGTAACAATGTTGTCCTGTAAATCCATTGAACCGGCAACTGGTGCAAAAAATGATTTTGCCATATACTGTAATGGCTTCCATCTGCCAAAATAGTCTATACTCGACCAACTCGCAACAGGCCAGTTATCGTTTAACTGCCAGTACAGAGCACCCATACATTGTCCTCTGTTACGTCTCATATACTCAACAGCGGTTTTTACTGCTATTCCCTGTAATATTCCTGTTAAATAAAGCAAACTTTCAAAATCATTTGGAAACAGGAATTTTCTGGAGATATATGTAAACATCTTGCTATTGGCATCTGTGCTTTTCTGATGCGATTCCATGACCTCAGAAAAAATATTTCTGTCTTCTTCTCTCGTAAACGTTTTTACTGTTTTGTATGATGGAAATGACTGGAATCCAAACGCTGAGCAAAATCTCATCGGATGATATTTATACTCATCTATTGGATACTGACCACTCCATACATCCCAGAAATGTGTATCTCCTACATCCTCTGCATTTGGATTTTGGAACATTCCGCCTGATGACGGTGTAGACGGCCAATAGAACACCTGTGGCGCACATGTTTCAACTATGCTTCTGATTTCATTTTCAAACATTCGCACGTAATCTGCTCTAAGTGAGTCTGAATGAGCCCTTACCTCGTCATTTTCAACCCAATTCTGCTCGCCCTTTGAATTACCACATACAAGACCTAAGCATGCATGATTTCTAATTCGCTTAATATTATCTTCGACTTCCGCATTTACATTATTTCTAAAGCTATCTGAAAATTCGTATACATTGTCTGCGAACATCAAATCCTGCCATATAACAATTCCGTATTCATCGCACAGCTCATAAAATGTATCTGACGGATAATATCCTCCACCCCACACACGAATTGTATTGAAGTTACATTTTATTGCTGCTCTTAATAAATAATCTATTTTTTCTTTTGTAACAAATGAATAAATAGCATCTTCTGGCACATAATTAGCACCCATTGCAAAGAATTTGACACCATTTACCTTGAAACAGAACTCATGGCCAAATTCGTCTCTCTCCTGGCTGACAGTGAGGGTTCTAAGTCCTATTTTGTAAGATTTTGAATCCCACTGATTTCCGTTCATATCAAGGGCATAAACCGATACCTTATACAGCGGCTGTTCGCCTAAGCCATTAGGCCACCATAATTTCGGGTCTTCCACTTCCATCATAAGAGTAGCTTCGTTTCCTTCCATTGTCTCAGTAATAGCACTAAGTCTTCCCTCTGGAGTTTCTATTTCGCCCTGAATAATGTACATTCCATTTCTTAAAATCTCGGCCTTCACTTTGATTTCAAGTGTAACATGCTTTCTCTCATGGTGCTGAATAATAAGAACATCATCTAATCTTATAAGACTGTGACCAATTAAATCAACACTTCTCCATATTCCAATATCTGGAAGAGATACAGACCAGTCCCAGCCAAACATACTGTGTGACTTTCTAATAAACTCGTTCCCCGGAGTACAACCCATTGGATAATACGATATATCCTTTCCAGCTGCAGTATGATGATTTTCTATGTAATTAACTGGAGAGGCAAACTCTATAGTTATAGAGTTTATGCCATACATAAGATAATTTTTCACAGGAAAATTATATGTACGGTGCATATTTTCACATATACCTACAAGAGCATTATTTATATAAACTCTTGCCATTGTGTCAACGCCTTTAAGACAGAGCACTATTTTTTCCTGCTCCATCAGCTCTGGCAACACCTCAAATTGTCTTGTGAAATAATAGTCACTGCGAAACAGTGCCTGAGTATCGACTTCATTTGTACCAAAATACGGATCTTGTATTCTGTGCTGTACTAGTAATGAAGAAAGAACGGATCCTGGCACCTTTGCCTCTACATAAGACTCTGTGCCTTTTTCATTCATGATCCAGCTTCCATTTAATGACTGAAAGATCATATTATTCCCCTTAATAATCGAAAATTCAATATACATCCCCATGTATATTAAACAGTTTACTACTTCAAATAATTAAGCTCTTTAAGCTTTTTGTATACCTGCTCCCCAGCAAGTCTGTAAAAACAAGAATTTCCATGCACCTCATCAGTTCTTAGTGATGCCGGAACATTTCCCTTCATAATATCTGCCTTGTCCTCATCTGTCGCAGTAATTCCTGCATCCTTCAAGGCATCCTTTAACATATATGCTCTTAAATCCAGATAATGCTCTCCATACTCTTTTTTAAACATTTCATTAATCAAATCGATTTCTGGAAGCATATCATAGCTTGTGAGCGAAATGACAATATATTTATCACTGCCTGAATAATCTAATATTTCATGCTGTTGTTTTATTGTCTTATTAATTTCCTCTTCATTTGATGGCTGTTCGTTATTACCAGTCCAGAGAACAATTACATCATCAGGCGATTTATCCTGCATTGCATATGTAATAAGCTCTGTCCCTTCCTTAGCGAAAACTTCCTCTCCCTTTTCTAGTCGTTCAAAGAATCTGTTGCCATCCTCATCTATAAAATAGTTACCTTTAACACCTGCAAATTCACACGGATTTATCCCTGCGTCTGCAAAGACCAAGAGCATTTCATAGCCATATTTACCTGAAAACGTAACCTCCACAGGTTCTTTTTCTGCAGGTATTGTAACATCGAAATTCGAAAACTGTGGATTACCACCCTGTCTGGCTGCAATACAGCTCGTAGTTTCTCCAAAGCCACCATAATTTATTACATTGGCTCCACTGATTTCAGAAAGTGCAAGCGGCATTGTCATACCATTACCGCCTGTACCTTCTGTCATTGAATCGCCATAGCAAACTACGCGAATATTTGAATTATCTGTTAATTCAGTATTAATATTATCATCATTACTTGTAACTACTTCTATTTCAGTTTCTGAAACATCCTCTGTGCTATTTGTACATGCACATAGAGACAATATAAACAATATACATACAAGTAAATACAAACTACACTTATTTATAGTTAAACTTCTCAAATGCAAACTCCAAAAACAGTTCTTTTACTCAAGCGTAAATTCTGAAACAATATTCTTAAGCTCGTTAACGCTTGTAAGTGATTTCTCAACAAGGTCTGTTGTCTCACTAGTACGAGTAACCATATCAGATGTCTTTTCAGCAATATCTGTAACTCCAAGTGTTGATTCACCTACTGTTGAATTAATACCTGAAAGTGCATCTGAAATAAGAGTTATTGATTCAACAAGATTTGTGATTGATGTATGTACATCATTCATGCTCTCTTTAAATATTCCTGCATCCTTACTATACTGAACTGACACATCTGAAAAATTCCTATAATCAACAAGAACCTTCTTCTCAAGAAAATCTGTCATCTCCGATAGGCATTCTGTCATCTTTTCAACAGCAATATTCACTTCGTGAACTATGTTATTGATATCTCCAACTGAGCTTGATGTCTGATTTGCAAGGTTACTGATTTCTGAAGCAACTACTGAGAAACCTTTACCTGCCTCCCCAGCTCTTGCAGCTTCAATTGATGCATTAAGCGCAAGGAGTGATGTCTGCTCAGAAATTGCCATAATTGTTTCTGTGAGCTCATTAATCTTATCAACGGCCTTTGAATCTTTAATAGCTTCAGCAGAACGGACACTTACAGAATCATATGTTTCCTGAGTTTCCTGTACAGCTCTGTTAGTGTTTACTCTCATCTGCTCTGCTCTTTGGCTTATTTCATCTGATAAAGCATCACCATTTTCTGAAAGCATAATGATGTCTTTAGCACCTGTTTTCATATATCCAATATTAGCATATATACTCTCTGCTGTTGCCGCTGTTTCCTGCATGCCTGCTGCCAATTCCTCTGTTGTTGCTGAATTGTCAGTACACATTGTATTAACTACACCCGTAACATCCTGTAAAAGATTTACATTAGAAGAAATAATATTACCTGCATCATCGATATCTCCGACCATCTTTCTTAAATTTCTTCTCATATCTGCAACGGCTCTTGCCATCATACCTGTTTCATCACTTCTTTTACATAATGATTCGCTTGCCGGATTTCTTCTGAAATCAAATCTTGCAGTTGCAGAAATAATTTCCGTAATCTTAACGATTGGACCAACTATCATTTTCGCAACAAAATATGCAATAACTAAACATATAATTGCTATAATTATTGCAGCAATTACAGCAAATAAAGTAATTGCTGTAATTTCAGACATAGCATCACTTTCGTCCGCTGTAACTACAAGAATACATTTATCAGGTGTAATAGCATAACCTGCATATTTCCATTCACCCTTATATAAATAACGAACAACATCATCTTCTGGCGTATTTCCTGCTTCAATTTCTGCTACAAGCTTTTTAACAACGTCATTTTCTACAGGCGCTCCAACCTTTTCTTTCTTTGGATGGTAAAGCATTGTTCCATCAGAACTTACAAGATATGCATATGATGATGAAAGGCCTTCTATCTTTGCATCTCCTAAATATTCATCAAGTAAATTATAGTCAGTAGTTGTTTTACCTCCGCCACCAACATTTATAAGATCTCTTTCTGCTGCTGCAACATACTTCATATGTGAATGAACACTACTCTGAATGATGCTCTTTGATTTAGATACAAGCATAGATGAAACAACTACGATAGATACAACAAGCACCGCCGCCACTAAAAGTATAATCTTGAATGCGACCGAATGCACTAGTGATACCTTTTCGCTGCTGTTACCTTTCTTTACTGGTGTTTCCATAACATTAGTCTCTTCCTCAATGTTATTCTGTTTCTCTGACATTTTTCCTTCCTCCCAATATAAAGCTTTACATTTTAACTAAAAATACCTTAACCTTCATTATATATTCATATAAGATATAAATCAAACAAATTATCGAAAATATTTTAAGTTATTTTATGTTGCCATTCTTTAATGCATTACACCCCACTAGCATTCGCATTTAATAATCTGTACTCCATACGGCTCCATATCAGTTCCAGCTCCAAAATCAACCTTTTCACCAGTTAATAAATCAATACCCATGCCACACCCAGCGTCATAATGAGCTACATGCTTTTCAGAATCAGCATTAATACATACAAGTACTCGTTCATGTTCGCTTCTTCTTTCAAAAATGCACTGTCTATTAGTTAAATACAACGATTTAAACGAGCCATAATTAAGAGCTTCTGAGGAAACCTTTATTTGTGCAAGTTTAGAAATAAAATCTGTAAGACCATTCCATTCTGGTACATCAAAGCTTGGTCTTAAGGCAGGGTCGCCCTCTGATTTATCAGCCTTTACGCCCCACTCACTTCCATAATATACGCATGGTATTCCAGGCATACCAAAAACCATTGCATAAACAGGCTTTAAATGATTTTCATTGTTTAGAATGCTTGCTATTCTTGATACATCATGGTTATCACAAAAGCTAAGTAAATGAGCACCTCTGGCAACTGTCCAGTCCTCAGGTCCAAATAAACGCAATAGTGAATGAATTATTTCATACATATTCATACTGTTAAAAGCACTGTGAATCCCTTTATAACACTGATAGTTCGTAACTGAATGTATATTCATTTCACGAAGCATTCTTCCGTATTCTCCATGCAGCACCTCACCCACAAGGAAAAAGTCGTCCTTTTTAGAATCGCAGAAAGCTCTTAACTTATTGAGGAATTCATTATTTAAACAATATGCAACATCAAGTCTTATACCATCTATATCAAACTCATTAATCCAGCCTTCAATAGCAGAAAAGATATGATTAACAACATCGTCATTGTACAAATTCAGCTTCACAAGGTCATAATTACCTTCCCAGCCTTCATACCACAATCCATCATTGTAAGCAGAATTACCCGAAAAATCTATTCTTGAAAACCAGCTAACATAAGGTGAATTTTCTCTATTTTTCAAAACATCCTGAAAAGCAAAAAAACCTCTTCCAACGTGGTTAAATACACCATCTAAAACAACCTTAATTCCTTTCGAATGAAGGTCATCACATACTTCCTTAAAGTCCTCATTTGTGCCAAGTCTTGTGTCAATTTTTGTATAATCTCTTGTATTGTAGCCATGAGTATCCGATTCAAAAACCGGTGAAAAATATACAGCATTTGCACCAAGCTTTTTTATATGGTCGCTAAAAGCTTTAACTTTACTTATTCTATGTTCTAAAACACCATCATTTTCAAATGGTGCTCCACACATTCCTAATGGATAAATCTGATAAAATACACTTTCATATGCCCACATGTTATTACAACCCTCGTTTCTCTATAATGTTTATTTAAGAAGCATTTCTATTTCTTCTTTATATGGTGCGAATTTTTCTTTCGGATTATCAGGATTTTCTCTGTATGGTGTTTCTAAAATCTTCATTACATCGAGAAAATCTTTGTGATGCACAATATATTTTAGTGCCTCAAAACCGACAAAACCCTCGCCAATATTCGCATGTCTGTCTTTATGCGCACCAAGCTCGTTTTTACTGTCATTTATATGGAAGCAGACAATCTGATTCTTGCCGATAATTTTATCAAATTCATCAATTACACCATCAAAATCATTTTTGATATCATAGCCTGCATCATTAACATGACATGTATCAAAACATACACGAAGCTTGTCGTTATATACAACTCCATCGTAAATTCTGGCAATTTCCTCAAAGGTTCTTCCTATCTCCGAACCCTTTCCTGCCATAGTTTCAAGTGCAATATTACATTCTGTATCCTTTGTCAGGACTTCATTTATTCCTTTAATGATAGAGTCAATTCCCGCATCTACACCTGCGTCTACATGTGAACCTGGATGTAGAACCATTGATTTTGAACCCATTTTTGCACTTCTTTCAAGCTCTGTTGCCAAAAAATCTACTGCAAGAGAATAAATTTCTGGTTTTACAGTATTTGCCAGATTAATAATATATGGCGCATGAACTATTATTTCTTCTATACCATGTTCACTCATATATAATTTACCAGCCTCAATATTTAACTCTTCCACAGGCCTTCTTTTTGTATTCTGAGGCGCACCTGTATATACCATGAAACAATTTGCTCCATATGATGCAGCCTCCTTTGCTGAACCTAAAAACATGTCTTTCCCTGACATTCCAACATGTGATCCTAATTTAATCATATTACATACCACTCCTACAGCTTCATAAAAGCTTTTACATAAGCATTAATCACTTACTACCAAAAACACTTAATGACCTTTTCAAAATTCCATTCATATAGGCAATAGCTGTTCCGTAATTTGTCATTTTAATTCCTAAAGCTTCCGCACATTTTAACCTGTACTTCATTTCACTTTCTCTAAGCATACAGCCACCACAATGAATAATAAGACTATATTTAGAAAGATTTTCGCTAAACTCACCGCCACTTGTAAACTCAAATGAAATATCCTTACCAGTGTACTTTTTTAATAGTGCTGGCAGCTTTTCTGTTCCAATATCGCCGCACTGCCTGTGATGTGTACAACCCTCCGAAATAAGTATAATATCTCCATCCTTAAGCTTATCAATATGAGCCGCCGCTTTTGCCTGAGACTCAAGATTGCCTTTATATCTGGACATTATTACCGAAAATGATGTCAATGGAATATCTTCAGAAATAGTATCATTTACAAACTTAAAAACCTGAGAGTCTACGATAACTATATCTGGCTTTTTCTTAAGCTTATTTAACGTCTCTGTAAGCTCATGCTCACGACACAAAATAGGAATCATTCCTCCATCAAGTAAATCTCTTATAACCTGCTGTTGTGGAAGAATCAACCGACCTTTTGGCGCAGCCTTGTCAATTGGAACAACTAACAGAGCAACATCTCCCATATTCAGGCAATCAGAAATTAGTGATTTTTCTTTTTTATCAGGCAAAAGACTGCCTATCATATTTTTTAATTCATCTATATTAATGTTTTCATTTGCACTTACAAATATCGATTTTCGCGATAAGTCAGTCCCAAAGTACGTACCATAACAATCTTGTAATTGAATTGACACCTCGTCGCTAGAAGTTATGTTAACCAATTCGCATTTATTAAAAACAACAATATAAGGAATACTTCTTATAATTATTTCTTTTTCTATATCACTGTCTTCTTTAGAAAAACCTGTCGTAGCATCAACAACCAGCAATGCTATATCTGTTTTTCTAAGCATCTCATATGCCTTTTTTATCCGTTCATTCTGTAAAGGTCCATCATCATCAAGACCTGGTGTGTCAATAATCACACATGGACCTAACGGAAGCAGTTCCATAGACTTCAGTACTGGATCTGAGGTTGTTCCAAGAGTATCTGATACGATTGCAGCATTTTGATTTGTAATAGCATTTATCAGACTCGACTTGCCTGCATTTCTTTTTCCATATAATCCAATATGTATTCTCTCACCCATTGGTGCATCATTTAATCCCATTTATTATCTCCCAATGTAGCCATTATAAAGCAGTTTAAAATCTAAAGTCTCTGCTTCCTCCATTTTCCATCTGACTAATATACTCCATAGCCTTAAGACGAACATTTTCTTTTGGAATATTTAGAAGTTCTTTCTTTATAAGAGCCTCGCCAACCTTTTTAGTTTCGTCTGATGCATAGTCTTCAAGATATTCCTTAAGTGTCATAAGTGCATTCGGATGACAACAGTTCTGTATTTCGCCACTCTTACATAATGACATAAATCTGTCACCTGTTCTGCCAGCTCTATAGCAGGCAGTACAAAACGACGGAATATAACCAAGCTCCATAAGCCATTTAACAACTTCGTCAAGTGTTCTTGTATCACTTACATCAAACTGTGCCGAATTTTCTTCTGGGTTCTCCGGCTCTGCATAGCCTCCTACACTTGTTCTAGAGCCACCACTTACCTGACTTATTCCAAGATTTAACACCTTTTCTCTCGTCGACTGACTTTCACGCGTTGAAATAATCATGCCAGTATATGGAACTGCTATTCTTATGCACGCAACAAGCTTTTCAAATAATTCATCTGTAAGTCCATTCGTAAACTGTGATGCATCTATATCATCCGCATTCTTTACACGTGGTACAGAAATAGTATGAGGTCCAACTCCAAACACTGCCTCTAAATGTTCTGCATGCATTAAAAGTCCGGCAAACTCATATCTGTATTTATCAAGTCCAAATAATACACCTATTCCAACATCATCAATTCCACCAAGCTGTGCTCTGTCCATAGCTGTTGTATGGTACGCATAATCTGACTTAGGGCCTGTAGGATGTAGCTTTTCATAAGCTTCCTTATGGTATGTCTCCTGAAATAGTATATATGTACCAATTCCTGCGTCTTTTAAAAGCTTATATTCTTCAACAGTAGTCGCCGCAATATTAACATTTACACGTCTTATTGCACCGTTTTTATGATGAATTCCATAAATAGTATTAATTGATTCAAGCATATACTCTATAGGATTATTCCTTGGGTCCTCACCCATCTCGAGTGCAAGTCTCTTATGTCCCATATCCTGAAGAGCAATAACTTCTTCTTTTATTTCCTCCTGCGTAAGCTTCTTTCTGCAGATATTTTTATTTTTTGCATGATATGGACAATAAGTACATCCGTTTATACAGTAATTAGACAAATAAAGTGGTGCAAATAAAACAATACGGTTTCCATAGAAATCCTGTTTAATTTTCTTTGCCAGTTTGTAAATTTCTTCGTTTTTCTCTTCTATTTCACAGGCTAATAAAACAGATGCTTCTCTATGTGAAAGTCCTTTCTCTAATTTAGCTTTTTCGATGATTTCATCTATCAGTTTTTCATCGTTTTTATGAGCGTCTGCATAGGCAAGAGTATCTTCTATCTCTTCATGGTTTATAAACTCCTCTGCAATAGCAGATGCTTTATCATATTTATAACTCATTTCAAGCCTCCAAATTTTAAATATCTATCCATTATACACCTTGTCCCAAAATCTTTCTAGTTCGCGTTTGACGCTATTTTTACTGACCTCTCTGAAATCACTCCACTCTCTTGGAAAAATCTTTTTATAGCTTGTCTGCAAAAATCTCTCATCTAAAAGCATAATAACGCCTTTATCCTCTTCAGTTCTAATAACTCGACCTGCAGCCTGCATTACTTTATTCATTCCCGGGAATCTGTAAGCATAATCAAATCCATTAACGCCTGACTCCTCGTATCTGTCCTTCAGGAGATTTCTCTCATCATTTACCATAGGAAAGCCTGTACCAACAACAATGCTTCCAATCAACGCATCATTTCTTAAATCAATTCCCTCTGAAAAAATGCCTCCCATTACGCAAAAGCCTAAAAGCGCCTTTTCTCTGCTTTCATAAAAGCTATTTAGGAAATCCTCTCTCATATCCTCAGTCATATAGCCATTCTGCTCAATTATTTCGACATCATCTGTGTAAAAATAGTCCGTATATGCTGACAAAACATTTTTGAGGAAGGAGTAAGATGGAAAAAACACAAGATAATTGCCCTTCTTTGCACTAACACACGCGTCTATATAGGCAGCAATATTTATGTATTCCGTGTCATTCCTTCTTGTATATTTACTACTGACATCCTTTGCGATAAGAAGCGCTCTCTTTTTAGTATCAAATACAGACTTAGCATACATTGCCCTGTCATCCTCACCCGTAAGCATATCCTTGTAATACTGTATAGGAAGTAATGTTGCCGAAAAAAATACAGTTGCGATTCCTTTATCAAGGTTTTGCTTAAGATTATGAGCAGGATTGCTGCATAAGAACTTTAGCATGAATTTCGTATCATCATTTACCTTTGAATAGACGATATAATCTTCATCCAGCATATTTTCATACATATTAAGAAAATGTCGAACTTTAAAATATAAATCGAGTACCTTATCCCTGTCAGGGCATCTTTCGTCCTCATCTAAAAAGCGTTCTAGCTGACCATTGCATCTAAGAAGAGCAATAACAAAGCTCGTTATATCCTCATAAACTCTGACATCACTTTTTTCGTTTTTCATTTCGAGCAGAAGCTTGTTGCACTTTTTTAGCTCCTTTTCAAGCTTTTTATCGTAAGGCTTTACAAACTTAGTACATTCAAGAAAGTCCTCTTTATATAAGCTTGCACTAAACATTTCCATTGCTCTGTCAGGCAGATTATGCGCTTCATCAATCAGAAATATATAATCTCCTGCTACACCATCAACAAAAAATCTTCTTAAATATACATTCGGGTCAAATACATAATTGTAGTCACATATAATGCAATCTGCAAATAAAGACATATCAAGACTTAACTCAAACGGACACACCTTGTGTCTGTGTGCATATGTAAGAATAGTATCTCTTGTGAATGAATCCTCATTTGTCATCAAATCATATATTGCCCCATTTACTCTGTCAAAATGGCCTTTAGCATATGGGCATCCATCCGGATTACAATCAGCCTTTGAATAGTCTTTTTCATTATTGCTATTTTCATTTTCATCAAGCAGCGTTATATCCGAAACCTTTTCTACCATTTCGAATGTATCAAGCTCTACTGACTGAAACATTTCAAGTGCTTCAGCGGTTCTATCTTCATCAGCATTTAAAAATTCATTTTTAAATGGGCAAATTTTATCTCTTGCAGTAATAACTACAGATTTAAGGCGAAGAGCCTTTTCTCTTAAAAGGTCAACGCAGTTAACTGCCGCCGTTCTCGTAATTGTCTTGGCTGTCAAATAAAATATTTTGTTACTTCTTCCCTCACCCATTGCGCGTATGGCAGGATAAAGTGTATTTATTGTTTTTCCCGTACCAGTTGGGGCTTCAATAAATAATCTCGACTGTTCCTTTATTGAATTGTATACCTGCGCAATACATTCCTTCTGGCCTTCTCTAAACGAATATGGAAATGTAAGTCCTGCAATGGATTCATTTCTTAACTGTTTAAAAGACAGCTCATAATCCGTCCACTTTTTGTATTCCTCAAGTAATTCATTAAACCACAGTTCTAGCTCTTCATAGGTATAGTTTTCATGAAAATATTTCGTTGCAAGTGTCTCAACATTACAGTATGTTATGCGAACAGAAATCTCATCAGTGCTGACATTATTATTTGTTATATCATCAACATTAATTAATCCATTTGAACTAAAACGCTCTATATCACTATCATCCGTCAAATAATCAGCAACCGAATCAGAAACCGCGGACTGTTCATTTGTCATTGATGCTTTTATATATCTCAGGTTATATAGCAAAAAATAGGCATAACACTTAGCCTGTGCAATATGTACTTCCTTTGCTTTATGAATATTAACTAATTCTTTATGAGTCGTTTTTATTTCATCTACAGTAAGCTTTTTATCATAAATGATACCATCCGCACGACCCTCTATTAAAATATCGTAATCTTTGAATGCTCTAGCATGCTTAAGCGACACTTCCGGGTAATAAAAATCATCCATTCGTTTCTGAATCATACGATGGATTCTGGCTCCCTCCTGCATAGATAGCACATCAGATGCCTGAGACTTTATTCTATTATCTATATCTCCTTCTCTCAGCAAAAATTCTACAAAGGTTCTAACTGAAAGACGTACTTTATTCCTATCCAAAATCACTGCCTCACCATTTAATCGAACATTTGTTCTTGACAAGCAAACATTTGTTCTGTATTATTTATACATGAAATATTCCATCCTGTCAACGGATAATCATAAGTAAGTTCACATGTAGAACACACTTATTTTTCAATAGTTGGACACATTTTAGACACTTTATTGTTTTAGAATATAAACACTGTAGGGGATTAATATATGTACTCACTGCTCACTAAAGAAAAGCTTGATATGTATGACAAGCTTCGTATACTTACGGATGCCGCTAAATATGACGTGGCCTGTACATCCTCAGGCGTCACAAGAGATAATGACGGAACAGGAATTGGGAATACTCTCTCATGTGGGATATGTCACAGCTTCTCTTCTGACGGCAGATGCATTTCTCTTCTGAAGGTGTTATTTACTAACGAGTGTATATATGATTGTAAATACTGCATCAATCGTAAGAGCAATGATGTCGAACGAACTACTTTCACACCTGATGAGCTGTGTGAACTGACAATCGAATTTTATAAACGTAATTACATAGAAGGCCTGTTTTTAAGTTCAGGAATAGTTAATTCTCCAGATTATACAATGGAACTCATTCTTTCTGCTATTTATAAGCTAAGGACAGAATACCGTTTCCAAGGCTATATACATGTTAAGGCTATACCTGGAGCCTCTTCTGAGCTTGTTTACAAATTAGGCTTACTGGCTGACAGGATGAGCATAAACCTTGAGTTTCCTACAAATGAAGGTCTTACAAAGCTTTGTCCTAATAAAACAAGAAAAACAATACTGAAACCAATGCGTATGATTCAAAATGGCATTGTCAGTAACAAAAACGAGCTTGCTCTATTTAAGAGCGCCCCAAAGTTCGTTCCTGGCGGACAGAGTACACAGATGGTTATTGGAGCAACTGGAGAGTCTGACTACGAAATAATTAATGTTGCAGAATCTCTATATAACAATTTTTCTCTTAAACGTGTTTTCTACTCTGCATTTGTAAATATTAATGCTGATTCCACTCTGCCATCACCTATTCGTGGAACATCACTTTTAAGAGAACACCGACTTTATCAGGCTGACTGGCTCATGAGGTACTATGAATTTACAGCAGGCGAGCTTCTTGATGAGAAAAACTGTAACTTTAATACAATGCTTGACCCTAAAGCAAATTGGGCTATTAAGCACCTTGATTTCTTTCCAGTAGAAATCAATCGTGCAGATTATCACGAATTACTCAGAGTTCCTGGCATTGGTGTCAATTCTGCAAGACGTATTATAAGAGCAAGACGACTAGCTTCACTATCATTCGACGACCTAAAAAAAATAGGTGTTGTACTAAAAAGAGCGTTATATTTTATAACTTGCTCTGGGAAAATGATGTATTCAACATTAATTAATGAAGAATACATAACTAATAATTTATTAAATGCGAAAGAAAGTCTTCCCTCCGGGCTTTCTAAGGATGGTCATATATATGAGCAAATGTCACTGTTTGAACACTTTGGACTAAATGCATAACAACATTTCTCTTATTTATTGACTAAATTTACACTCGAAGTTGATGATATATATTAATAAGGAGAGTATACATATGAACAAGCAGATATACGTATGCGATGATTCAGTAGATGGTATTTTTTCTGCTATTTACAATATTTACCTTGATGTATGCAAAGGAAAAATCGCTCATGATAATTGCGGAATCATTGCAGGTAACATAGAAAACTATGAATTATTTACTGATTATATTGATGTTGATACAGATTACAAAAATGCAAAAAAGGTGGCTAGAACCGTTAC
Organism: Lachnospiraceae bacterium; assembly: GCA_045627905.1. Taxonomy (GTDB): domain Bacteria; phylum Bacillota; class Clostridia; order Lachnospirales; family Lachnospiraceae; genus UBA2868. Next base: position 19,712 of record JAZQOO010000002.1, read on the forward strand.
CGAAAGATTTGGTTATGAAGCATATGAAGCGTTTGTATATGCTGCCGCCTGTGACGATGCATGTAAAGCAGATATTATTTACCAGTGTATAAGAATTGGTCTTAGAATGAAGGATGGTTTTAAGCTTCTTAATTTATGGACAGATGATACTGTCGTGAATCTATTAAAGCTATATAAGAAAGCATCTAATGAATATGGCAGAATGCGTGAATTTCTTCAGTTTTCGGAATTAAACAATAAAACGTTATACTCCTGTATAGGTCCTGTATGTGATGTATTAGAGTTTTTAGGACCACATTTTTCTAACAGGTTACCAAACGAAAACTTTATAATTTATGATGAAATACGTGATAAATATTTAATTCATAAAGCTGGATTTGAATTTGTAGTACTAGAAGGTAAAAACCTCAATATAGATAAAGAAATATTTAATATAAAGTCTGACAAGGAACAGTTCTTTTCGGAGTTATTCAAAGTATTTACAGAAACAATTGCCATAAAAGAGCGCGAAAATCTCAGACTCCAGCAGCAAATGATACCTAAACGAATTCAGAAATATAAGGTTGAGTTTTAGTTATCATCAAATTTATACTTTTGACACCCTTATCATAAAATGATAAAATGTGCATGATTGTATCGCAGATATGATACTTTTTGACGCTAACACCATTTATTTAAGATAAGGTTTAATATGTCTCTAATTACAGGTAAATTTTTTGCATTTTTATGCATTATATTTGTTATATATTATATAATTCCAAAGAAAAATCAGTGGATGCTTCTATTAATTGGAAGCATCTACTTCTATTCTTGTACTTCCCCATTTTTACTGTTATTTATTTTAGCTTCATCAGCATCCACATATTTACTAGGGCTAGTTGCTGGTAATAACACGTATTCGATAAATAAGAAAAAAATTGCAATGATTTTTTGCATCTTATTTAACGCAGGTATTTTAATTGTTCTTAAATATACCGGGTTCTTATTTGAAATAATAACTTCAATTACAAATATTAATCTGCCTGTTCCAAACTTCATTCTTCCACTCGGAATCTCTTTTTATACATTTATGATTATTTCATATATTGTAGATGTATATAAAAAAGAGGTGGAACCAGAAAATAATTACTTTAAATTTTTACTGTATGTTTCATGGTTTCCACAGATTATTGAAGGACCAATCAACAGATATAAGCTTATAAAGGATGAGATGTTTGGTGCTCACTTTTTTGACCTTTCAAGATGCAAGGAGGGCGGCTACAGAATACTTCAGGGTCTATTCAAAAAGGTTGTTATTGCAGGGCGCTTCTCTGTCTATGTAGACAGGGTATATGCATCTCCTTCATCGTATGACGGACTAACACTTTTACTTGCAACAATATTCTATGTAATACAGCTCTATACTGATTTTTCTGGTTGTATGGATATGGTTATAGGAATTAGTGAGCTTTTTGGTATCAAAATGTCCGAAAACTTCAATTTACCACTTTTCTCAAAAGATGTGTCAGAGTTTTGGAGACGTTGGCATATAACACTTGGAACTTGGTTTAAGGATTATATATACTACCCGGTTTTCAGATCAAAATTCAGTAACAATCTAAAGGAAGCATTAAAAAACACACCTCTCAAAAAGAAAGCGACTACTATTTCCGCTGCCTTTGCACTTTTTTGTGTATGGTCACTCACAGGAATATGGCATGGTGCGGCAATGCATTATCTTGTATGGGGTTTGTACTACGCCGTAATTCTAATTGTTGTTCAGTTTCTTGCCAATGATTTTAAAAAAATGAATAAAAAACATCCTGAAATATTCAAAACTAAATGGTTTGATGTTTTCAGAATTGTTCGTACACTTTTTATTGTAACTTTTGGTGAATTAATATTTAGAGCAGAATCATTAAAGGATGCTGGAATCATTATTTCTAGAATTGCAACTAAATTTTCCATTTCGGCTTCAGCAATTACTGGTGCTATACTTCCTTTCACTGAAGATAATACCTCTGTTTCGTATGCAATAATTGCATTTATATCTTTTGGTTGCCTATATATAACTGAATTATTTGCATATAATGGAAAAAATACATTTAAAAAGCACAAATACATTAATGCTGCAATACTTATTGTTGTAACTCTTTTATTTGGTGTATTTGGAGAATCAGGCTTCCTATACATGGCATACTAATACTAGTCATAAGGAGGGACCCACAAAGTGGAAAGATTCCTTATGACCGGAGAAAGAAAAATTATCAATGAAAAAAACAATTCTTACAATTACAACTGCATTTATAATTGTTTTAGCTGTTGTTATGGCTAAAAACTGCTTTTCTTATAAATTGGATAATAACGCTATGGGAATACGAAATATTACCGCTAAAGGTAGCGTTGATTATCTTTTTATTGGTGCTTCATCATATAGAAAAGGTATTGATACCCATTTACTAGAAGATAATTTTTCTGAAAACGCTTATGTTGTTACTTATAATGGTAACGAACCAATGAATATTGAGCTTGAACTGGAACAGATGTATAAGGCTGGCACAAAGATTGGAACACTTGTCGTAGAATTTGATCCTAGTATGATAGAACGCGGTGCCGATTTATCTGACAAGCGACTGTTATGGGATATTGACTTTGAAAGCAAGGTCAAGCTGTGGAATCTCCTTGCAAAACGTGAGGATGCTGACTTTTTCATGTTTTATGATTACTGGGTTGCATCAAACATTGACTATATGTTCACATACCCTGTATCATTTCCACTTATAAGTAAACGATATTACAAGGGTGGAAATAATGGACAGGATGCATTAAATGGCAAAACAGCCAATGAATTATCTGAAATGCCGATAAAGGAAGACCCTGGCTTTAATGAGCTTGAAAGAAATGCTCTTTTAAATATTATTTCAATGTGTAAAAATAACAATACACGACTTCTATTCATTGAATGCCCTAAATACAAAACTATGTATTTAGATAATAATTATGCAGAAAAGGATGAGCTTTTAAGAGCCTTTCTTCTTGAGCAAAATGCCGAGTTCTATGCTAAAGAAGCTTTGGACTTTGATTATAATGACCCTTCAAATTACTCAGATTTAACTCATATGTCAATTACAGGTCTTCATAATTATACAGAGGCACTTATAGCAATTCTCAAGAAATGCCATTAACTATTTAGCTCAAAGCTGTGCACAACATCTCTTAGCATTTCAGCATTTCCATTGCTATACGAAAAAATCCTAGGCATATCACGGCTCAAAAATAATGCCATCGCCTCTGTGCATGAATATGCACCAGTGTCCGAAAATACAATTAAATCACCAATTTGTGGCTCTTTCATCTCAAAATTTCTTAATAAAACATCGTTAAATGTACATAAAGAACCACAAACATTATATTTGTCAACACTACTTGCCGTTGTCTCTTCATCTAATGTAACAATTTCTACATAATCCTTACATTTTCTCAAATGGGTAACATCTGGAATATTACTACCCAACATGCTACCATAATAATTCAAATGATTGATTCCACCATCAACTATAATATAATTTTTATCATTATTTGACTTAATATCATCAATTGTTGAAATAAAAGTGCCTGACGATGCAGCAATATATCTGCCAAGCTCAATTGAAAAATCATATTTTGAAGTATAGTTTTTAATAAGCTGTGCAAATTCGATAGCTGGCAAAATATGGTCACATTCTTCGAAATAATCATAGAAAAGACCAGCTCCGTATTCTATATGTTTTATTAAGACACCTGTTTTTTCTTTTATTTTCTCGCAAAATTCGTCAATGTAAATAAGCTCCTTTTCAATATGTGAGAGCTTCTTTTTCTGTGTACCTGAAAAAAACTGGATTCCATCAAGCCTAAGCTGTACACCATTTTCGATATTTTCTTTAATGCTGCTAATTACATCCAAAACATCTTCTTCACTCATTCCAAACTGACTTCCATTCGTAAGTCTAGGAAGAAGCTTAATACATTTATTTTTCAGAGCATCATTTTCTGAAATTAAAGAGAGTACAATATCTAAATGTTTCTTTGATTCAATCGTTATTACACCCTCAAAAGTACTGCTAAATACTGCCTCTAAATCACACTCGCGTTTATTTACACCCGAAAATACTATCTGCTTAGTATCAATATTTTCTTTTTTACATATATTAAATTCCCCAGGGGAACATACCTCGAAAGCATCTACAATATCTGTAAGATATCTCATAAAGAATGGATTCGCTTTTATAGCATATATTAAACGAACACCCTCAAGTTCTTCTTTTACTTTATTTGTCCATTCTCTTAAATTATCAATATCAAATAAATAAAAAGGGGAACCATACTCATTCCCCAGCTTATTAATAATATTTAATTTATCATTATTTAGATTCATAAAAAACCCCTACTTTAATATGTATCATCAACTCACTTTCTTCGAAAGTTCATTGATATGTCGTCAGAACCATTCCTAATTATGAACTTCGTTCATAATGGTTCCTCCTGTATCATCAACTCACTTTCTTCGAAAGTTCATTGATATGTCGTCAGAACCATTCCTAATTATGAACTTCGTTCATAATGGTTCCTCCTATCATCAACTCATTTCTATCAATCTTACCATTATTATTGAACGGCATTTTTTCAACAAAAATAAACTGCGTTGGAATCATAAACTGTGGCACAGTTTTTCTCATATTAGTAACTATTTCCTTTTCCGTAACAGTCGATGATGTTTCAACAAAAGCAGTTATTACCTCATCCTTATATATACAGCAGCTTAAATTGACATTTTCACATGCATTAATACATTTCTCAACTTCTGACAACTCTATTCGATGGCCCATATGCTTAATCTGAAAATCTTTTCTTGACGCAAATACAAGGTCTCCATTTTCATTGTAATAAGCTAAATCGCCTGTTCTGTATATTCTTTCTTCAAAGCTCTCGTTTAATGGATTATTTACAAAGCGTTTGTTTGTCTCCTCATTATTTCTAAAATAACCCATTGTTACACATGTACCTGATACACAAATCTCTCCTTCGACGCCTGTCATATCAGGAGTAATAAGTTCATCATTGTCTGACAAAAGGAAAACCTTTTCATTCGGAAATGCTTTACCTATAGGTATTGAGGTAGCCTCATCATATATTCCATCTGTAATAAAATATGTACAGTTACATGTAATTTCTGTTGGTCCGTATACATTTGCAATCAGCGCATTTGGATACATTTTTCTCCAAATATTATATTGCTTTATAGGTAATACCTCTCCACTGTACATTATTCTTTTAATCGACTTAGGTACTACAACATCAAACGCCCCTCTTGAAGACACAATTGAGAGCGCAGATGCTGCCCATGTAAGATTTGTAACATTATCTTCATCTAGAAGCTTTACTAAATCAACTGGCAATGAAAAATACTTTTTAGGTATCAGTCTCAGTGTTGCTCCACATTTTATACATGAAAAAATGTCTTTAACCGAAACATCAAAATCCCACGGAGCCTGATTTCCTAAAACATCTGTATCATCAATTCCAAAAATTTCTGTAAAATAATCAATAAAATCAATAACAGACCTGTGATTAACTAGTACACCCTTTGGAACACCTGTCGAACCAGATGTAAACATTATATAAAGAGGATTTGTATCAACAAAACTCTTCTGGTACTCATTTAATCTGTTTATATCTTCCTCTGTAGCTTTCAGTTCAAATAGCTCTTCTGGAGAAACAGTCTCTATTTCTATTTCCTTCAGCTTACGAAGCGCCTCTTTTTCAGCAATTACAAATGGGCTTTTTAATACTGACAGTATTGTTTCAATTCTCTTAACTGGCTGATTAGAATCAATAAATACATAACAGCCGCCAGACTTAATAATTCCCCACATAACGAAAAGAGCCTTACAGCTCTTTTTCATTATTACAGGAACAGGAGCTGCCATCTCAATTCGCTTACTTAAGTAAACTGCTATAACATCAGACATTTTATCCAGTTCGTTATAGGTTACTCTTTCGCTGTCATCAATACAGACACACTTATCCCCATACTTATATATACTATTTTTTAAATAAGAAATAACAGTTTTAGTCACAATTATCCTCTCGAAGTACTATTTATGACAATTTTGATTCCACATAGTCGGCAATTACTTCAACAGTTGAATAATTTGACTCCTGAACTTCGTCTAGTGGAAGTGAAATATCGTATTTTTCCTCTAATTCTTCAATAAGATTAAGAATGCTCATCGAATCGAGAACTTCTTCCTCGAACAGTAAAGTATCATTCTCTACGCAATCTCCAGTTGCGTCCTCGATTACTTCCTTAATGAATAAAATAATATCATCTCTGTCCATGCTAATACCCCTTTTAACACATTTATTATTAAAGCTTAAAGCTTCCAAATATCCTTATTGTACTGACTTATAGTTCTGTCAGATGAGAAGAATCCGGCTTTTGCAATATTAATAAGCATCTTCTTCTCCCATTCTTTTCTATTCTCATAGTCAGCAAATGCCTGGTCTTTAATCTTTATATATTCTTCTAAATCGAGAAGTGTCATAAACCAGTCTTTGTTTAATAACTCTTTATAAAGTCTTTCAAGATTCTCCTTATGGCCAACCTTTAAGCACTTATCACTAATGATAAAGTCAACTGCTTCCTTAATAACTTCTGACTTCTCATAGTAATCTTTTGAAACATAGTCAGCTTTTTCGTAATGAGCAATAACTGTATCTGAATCCTTACCAAATACATAAATATTATCTTTGCCAACAAGCTCACATATTTCTACGTTTGCTCCATCCATTGTACCAAGTGTTACAGCACCATTAAGCATGAATTTCATATTTCCAGTACCTGAAGCTTCCTTTGAAGCAAGAGAAATCTGTTCTGAAATATCACATGCTGGAATAAGCTTTTCTGCGTAGGATACATTATAGTTTTCAACCATAACAACCTTCATGTATGGAGAAACCTCTGGGTCGCTATTTACGATTTCCTGCAAACACAATATTAGATGAATAATATCCTGGGCTATTACATAAGCAGGAGCAGCCTTTGCACCAAAAATAAATGTAATTGGTCTTGATGGCTTCTTTCCACCCTTTATTTCTAAATACTTATGAATAATATAAAGTGCATTCATCTGCTGACGCTTATACTCATGTAATCTCTTAATCTGAATATCGAATATTGAGTTTTCATCAAGCGAAACATTTTCAGCATCCTTTATATATCTTATAAGTGCCTGCTTCTTAGCTCTCTTTATCTCGTATAATTTATTAAGAACAGCTTCATCATCTACATACTTAAGTAAATCCTGTAATCTGTCAGCATCTCTTTTCCATACATCTCCAATAAGCTCTGAAATATATGCAGATAACTCCTTATTACAGGACATAAGCCAACGACGGAATGTAATACCATTTGTCTTATTGTTGAACTTCTCTGGGTAAATATCGTAGAAGCTCTTAAGCTCACTATTTTTGAGTATTTCTGTATGAAGAGCAGCAACACCATTAACTGACATTCCATAATGAATATCTATGTGAGCCATATGTACACGATTATCACTGTCAATAATCTGAACCTTTTCATCATCATATTTTGCTCTTACTCTCTTATCAAGTTCCTTTATAATAGGAACTAACTGAGGAACAACCTTTTCAAGATACTTAAGTGGCCACTTTTCGAGAGCCTCTGCTAAAATTGTATGATTTGTGTAAGCACATGTTTTAGAAACAGTCGCTATAGCATCATCCATTGACATAGCTTCATCATCTGTAAGTATTCTGATAAGCTCAGGAATAACCATTGTAGGATGAGTATCATTAATCTGGATTACAGCATGCTTATCCATTTCTCTTAAATCAATTTTATTTTCTTTAAGCTCCTTTAAAATAAGCTGAGCACCACACGAAACCATGAAATACTGCTGGAAAATTCTTAATAGATTACCAGCCTCGTCTGAATCATCTGGATAAAGGAAAAGTGTAAGATTCTTCTCAATATCTTCCTTATCAAAATCGATACCAGATTTAACTATTGTCTCATCAACAGATTCAATATCAAAAAGACGAAGCTTGTTTACACCGTTATCATATCCTGCAACATCAATATCATATAATCTCGATGTTACCTTTTTCTTTCCAAAGTATACATCAAAGCATACATCTGTCTTTGTTAACCAGCTATTCTCTTCAATCCATTCGTTCTTTTCGGCGCACTGTAATC
>JAZQOO010000003.1:0-31492 GCA_045627905.1 Lachnospiraceae bacterium
ATTATAGGTGAGTTTGGGTAAGTTAAGAGGAGAATGAAAAAATGATTCAGACAAGAGACGACATTAGAAATATAGCGATTATTGCACACGTAGATCATGGTAAAACAACACTTGTTGATGAACTCTTAAAGCAGAGTGGTGTGTTCAGAGATAATCAGGAAGTTGCTGAGAGAGTCATGGACTCTAACGATATTGAAAGGGAAGGTGGTATAACAATTCTTTCAAAGAATACAGCAGTTACATATCAGGACACAAAGATTAATATTATTGATACACCAGGACATGCTGACTTTGGTGGAGAAGTAGAGCGAGTTCTTAAAATGGTAAATGGTGCAGTTTTAGTAGTTGATGCATTTGAAGGTGTTATGCCACAGACTAAATTTGTACTTAAAAAAGCACTTGCACTTAAGCTCCCGGTTATCGTGTGTGTAAATAAGGTTGATAGACCAGAGGCAAGATGTGACGAGGTTGTAGATGAAGTATTAGAACTTTTCATGGACCTTGATGCATCAGATGAACAGCTTGACTGTCCATTTATTTTTGCATCAGCAAAGCAAGGTATAAGTGGTACAGATTACAACGATTTACAGCCTAATCTTATTCCATTATTTGAAGCAATAATTGATTACATTCCAGCTCCGGAAGGAGATCCAGATGCAGGAACACAGGTACTTATTAGTACAATCGATTACAATGAATATGTTGGAAGAATTGGAGTTGGTAAAGTAGATAACGGTACTATTTCGGTAAATCAGGAAGTAGTAATTGTTAATGCACATGAACCTGACAAAATGAAGAAGGTAAAGGTTTCTGCACTTTATGAATACGATGGACTAAATAAGGTTAATGTCAGAGAAGCAGGAATCGGTGCAATAGTTGCAGTATCTGGTATTTCAGATATTCATATCGGGGATACTATTTGTTCAACTGATAATCCAGAACCAATTGAATTCCAGAAGATTTCAGAACCAACAATTGCAATGCAGTTTATGGTAAATGATTCTCCTCTTGCTGGACAGGAAGGTAAGTTTGTTACGAGCCGTCATTTAAGAGACAGACTTTTCAAGGAGCTTAATACAGACGTTTCTTTAAAGGTTGAAGAAACAGATAATATGGATGCATTTAAGGTATCTGGTCGTGGAGAATTACATCTTTCAGTACTTATCGAGAATATGCGTCGTGAAGGATACGAATTCGCAGTAAGTAAGGCAGAGGTTATTTATAAGGAAGATTCAAAGGGAAGAAAGACAGAGCCTATGGAAATAGCTTATATTGACGTTCCTGATGAATTTACTGGCGTAGTAATCGAAAAGCTTGGTCAGAGAAAAGGTGAGCTTCAGAATATGACACCTATCACTGGTGGATATACACGTATTGAATTCTCGATTCCATCAAGAGGACTTATCGGTTATAGAGGCGAGTTCATGACAGATACTAAGGGAAATGGTATTATCAATACTATTTTTGATGAGTATGCACCATACAAGGGTGATATTCAGTATCGTAAGCAAGGCTCACTGATTGCCTTTGAAACAGGTGAGTCAATAACATATGGTCTTTACAATGCACAGGAAAGAGGAACATTATTTATAGGTGCAGGCGAAAAGGTTTATTCAGGAATGATTATTGGTCAGAATGGAAAGCCTGAAGATGTAGAAATAAATGTATGTAAGAAAAAACAGCTTACCAATACACGTGCATCAGGATCAGACGAGGCATTGAGATTAACACCACCTAAGATTCTTTCGCTTGAACAGGCTCTTGATTTTATAGATGCAGATGAGCTCTTAGAGGTTACTCCTGAAAACTTAAGAATCCGTAAAAAAATACTTGACCCAACATTAAGAAAACGTGCTGGATTTAGAAAAGAGTAATCATTTGTCAAAATGCACAAAAAATATGTGATACCTATAACAATATTCTACAAATAAAGTTTTGACAAAAGTAAGCGCTTACATTAAAATAAATTATGTATTTTTAATTACCAAAGGCGGTCTTCATAATACGATATGAGGACCGTTTATTGCGTAAAAGCTATACAAAATTTAGGAGGAAATTATTATGAAGAAGTTTATGGCACTCCTTTTAACAGGAGCAATGGTAGCTTCATTCGTTGGATGTGGTTCTAAGGAAGCATCAACAGAAGCTCCAGCAGAAGAAGCAGTAGCAGAAGCTACAACAGAAGCAGCTGCTGAAACAGCTACAACAGAAGCAACAGGCGCACTTACAGGTGAGTTAAAGCTTGGATTTATCGGACCTTTAACAGGTGCAGCTGCAATCTATGGTAATGCAGCAGACAATGGTGCAAAGATTGCTGTTGAAGAAATCAATGCAATCAGCCCAGATTTCCAGATTGTATACAATGATCAGGATGACGAACATGACGCAGAAAAGTCAGTTAACGCTTACAACAATCTTAAGGATGCTGATACACAGGCAATCGTTGGTTGTGTAACAACAACACCATGTATCGCAGTTGGTGCAGAAGCTCAGGGAGATAACATGTTCATGCTTACACCATCAGCTTCATCACCAGATGCTGCTGAGTCAAGTGATACAGTATTCCAGCTTTGTTTCTCAGACCCTAACCAGGGTTCAGCTTCAGCTAAGTACATTAAAGACAATGGACTTGGTGAGAAGGTTGCTATTATTTACAATAACTCAGATGCTTACTCAACAGGTATCTACAACACATTCGTAGAAGAAGCTGAAGCAATCGGTCTTGAAGTTGTTTCAGAAACAACATTTACAGATGATACACAGAACGACTTCTCAGTACAGCTTGGTGAAGCTCAGGCTGCTGAAGCTGATCTTGTATTCCTTCCAATCTACTACACACCTGCTTCACTTATTTTCCAGCAGGCTAGCACAATGGGATATGCTCCTAAGTTCTTCGGTGTAGATGGTATGGATGGTATTCTTACACTTGAAGGTTTTGACACATCACTTGCAGAAGGTGTATTACTTCTTACACCATTCGCAGCAGATGCTACAGATGAAGCTACAAAGAGCTTTGTTTCAAAGTACAATGCAGCAACAGGTGAAACACCTTCACAGTTCGCAGCTGATGGTTATGACTGTGTATACGCTATTTACGCAGCTCTTCAGAAGGCAGCAGGCGATGGTCTTGACGTAACAGGTATGTCATATTCAGATATGTGTGATTTATTAAAGGGAATATTTGCAGATTCATCATTCTCAGTTGATGGTATCACAGGTCTTGGAATGACATGGACACCTGATGGTGCAGTAAATAAAGAGCCAAAAGCAGTTGTTATTGAAAATGGTGCTTATGTTGGTTTATAATATATCTTGTTCGTTTTGAGCGGGATAATGTGCAAAGGGGCCGCCACGAATAATGGAGGCCCTTTTAAGCATTAAAAACATGATAAAATATAAATTAAGGAAGAGGTATAGTATGTTAACTTATTTAATCAATGGAATAAGTCTGGGAAGCGTATATGCTATTATTGCGTTAGGATACACCATGGTATATGGTATTGCGAAGATGCTGAATTTCGCTCATGGTGATGTTATTATGATAAGCGGTTATGTCTGCTTTTGTACAACGAGTTATTTGGGTCTGCCAATACCCGTTTCAATAATCCTCGCAATAATCGTGTGTACGGTTTTAGGTATTGTGATTGAAAAGTTGGCGTACAAGCCACTTAGAGGAGCTACATCACTTGCAGTTCTTATTACTGCAATTGGTGTATCGTATTTCTTACAGAATATTGCACTTCTTATCTGGACATCAAATACAAAAGCATTTCCTGACATGGTTAATTTACCACCAGTAGTTATAGGTAATGTTCAGATTTCAGCTACATCAATTGTTACAATTATTGCATGTATAGTTATTATGATAGCACTTACATACTTTACAAATAATACAAAGATGGGTAAGGCAATGAGAGCTGTATCAGAAGATAAAGGCGCAGCACAGCTTATGGGAATAAATGTAAATGGTACAATTTCTCTTACATTTGCAATTGGTTCTGGTCTTGCTGCTATAGCAGGTGTTCTTTTATTTACAGCGTATCCAACACTTATGCCAACATCAGGCTCAATGCCAGGTATTAAAGCATTCACAGCTGCTGTATTCGGAGGAATCGGTTCAATCCCAGGAGCTATGGTTGGTGGAATTTTATTAGGACTTATTGAAATTCTTGGTAAGGTTTATATTTCGACTCAGCTCAGTGATGCGATTGTTTTTGCAGTTCTTATTATTGTACTTGTTATTAAACCAACTGGTCTTCTTGGTAAGAAGATTGTTGAGAAAGTGTAGGTGAGAGAAGTGAAGAAATTATCTAAAAAATCTCTTGATGGATTTATAAATTATGGAATCGTAATTGCATTCTTTATTTTGTGTCAGATTTTATCAGTAACAGGAGTTATGACAAACTCACTTGCAGGACAGCTTGTTCCAATTTGCTCATATGTAATTATGGCTCTTTCGCTCAATCTGGTTGTTGGTATTTCAGGTGAGCTCAGTCTTGGTCATGCAGGCTTTATGAGTGTCGGCGCATTTAGTGCTGTTTTAGTAGCAGCTCTTATAGGAAATGGAATGGTAGCTCCTATAACATTCATTATTTCAGTTATTGTTGCTGTTATTCTTGCAGCTATTGCAGGTGCACTTATAGGTATTCCTGTATTACGACTTAAAGGTGACTATTTGGCAATCGTTACACTTGCTTTTGGAGAAATAATTAAATCTATCGTAAATAACCTTTTTGCAGGTGTATCTCCTAGTGGAATACATTTTTCATTATTTGATGACAAATCAATCAAAAAGATTGAAGGAATCAAAATGGTTCTTAAAGGACCACAGGGTGCATCTGGTGTAACAAAGCTTTCATCATTTTTAGCAGGTATAATCCTTGTTCTGATTGTGTTATTTATTATTCAGAATCTTGTTAATTCAAGAACAGGTCGTGCAATAGAGGCAATCAGAGACAGTAGAATCGCAGCATCTGCATCAGGAATTAGTGCTATGAAATATAAGCTTACAGCTTTTGTTATTTCAGCAGCTTTAGCGGGTGCAGCCGGAGCTTTATATGCACTTAATTTCTCTACAGTAGCAGCTAAAAAGTTTGATTTCAATACATCAATACTTATTCTTGTGTTTGTTGTTCTTGGTGGAATTGGTAATATGAGAGGTTCTATTATTGCAGCTACTCTATTAACAATACTTCCAGAAGTGCTTCGTCAGTTCCAGGATTATAGAATGCTCGTATATGCAATTGTTCTTATCCTTGTTATGATTATTTCAAATAATAATGAGATTAAGAATAAAGTGTTCGGCATATTCAAGAAAAATAAAAAGGAGGGTGCAGCTAATGAATAATGAAAAAAACACCCCAATTTTAAATGTTCAGAAATTAGGTATTGATTTTGGCGGACTCACAGCCGTTGACGAGTTTTCAATGTGTATTGAAAAAGGCGAAATAGCTGGTCTTATTGGACCTAATGGTGCTGGAAAAACAACTGTATTTAATCTTCTTACAAAGGTATATCAGCAGACTAGAGGAACCTTTGAGATAGATGGTAAAAATACAAACGGAATGGATACAATTCAGATTAATAAGGCTGGTGTTGCAAGAACATTCCAGAATATTAAGCTTTTTGACAATCTTACAGTAGAAGATAATGTTAAAATAGGACTTCATAATCATATTAACTATAATATGTTTGAAGGTATATTCAGACTTCCAGGATACTGGAAAGAAGAAAAAAGAATACATGAGAAGGCTCTTGAGTTACTTTCTATTTTTGATTTGCAGGACCATGCAAATGAACTTGCATCTTCACTTCCATATGGTGCACAGAGAAGGCTTGAAATAGTAAGAGCTCTTGCTACGAATCCAAAGCTTCTTCTTCTCGATGAGCCTGCGGCAGGAATGAATCCATCGGAAACATCAGAGCTTATGGATAATATTAGAAAAATAAGAGACACATTCGGAATTTCAGTACTTCTTATTGAACATGATATGAGTCTTGTAATGGGAATATGTGAAAAGATTACTGTTCTCAACTTTGGTAAGGTAATTGCATCAGGAACACCTGCAGAAATCCAGTCAAATCCTCAGGTTATTGAAGCTTATCTTGGAAAAGGAAAGGAGGATTAGTAATGAGTCTTTTAAAGGTTGAAGATTTAAATGTGTATTACGGAAGCATTCATGCTATTAAAGGTGTTTCTTTCGAAGTAAATAAAGGTGAAATAGTTACTCTTATCGGTGCAAATGGTGCTGGTAAGTCAACAACTCTTAATACAGTTTCAGGTCTTATCAGACCAAAGCAGGGTATCATTACATTTAAGGATGAGTCTTTAGTTGGTGTACCTGCACATAAAATGGTAGGTAAGGGAATGGCACTTTGTCCAGAGGGAAGAAGAATTTTCTTGCAGCTTACAGTTGAAGAAAATCTTGAAATGGGCGCTTTCTCAAGACCTAATTCTGAAATTAAGGAATCTATAGAGGATGTATACAATAGATTCCCTAGACTTAAGGAAAGATTTAAGCAGGTTGCAGGAACGTTATCTGGTGGTGAACAGCAGATGCTTGCTATGGGTAGAGCTCTTATGTCAAAGCCAGAGCTTATGATGCTTGATGAACCTTCAATGGGCCTTGCTCCTATTCTTGTTGAACAGATTTTTGATATTATAAAAGAGCTAAATGAAGCTGGAACAACTATACTTCTTGTAGAACAGAATGCCAGAATGGCATTATCAATAGCGGACAGAGCGTATGTTCTTGAAACTGGTAATATAGTTACAAGTGGTACAGGCGCAGAACTTCTTAATGATGATTCAGTAAAAAGAGCATATTTAGGAGGCTGATATGGGAAATTTTGTTATTACAATTGCGCGCGGATATGGTAGCGGCGGTACTTATGTTGCAAGAAAGCTTTCAGAGAGACTTGGTGGAATACCGATTTATGATTCTGAAATTTTAACGATGGCTTCAGAAGAAAGCGGTATCAGCGAATCATTGATGTTTCAGCTCAATGATAAAATAAAAGCTGGGAAGGCTCTGTTTGCTGATAAAGAAGGTGTGTACAAGGGTGTTACATATACACCTGAATCAAAGAAATATCTATCTGATGAAAATCTTTTTGGAAATCAGGCAGAAATAATTAAAAAGCTTGCAGAAACTGAGAGTTGTATTATTCTTGGAAAAGCTGCAAATTATATTTTGAGAAAAAATAAAAATGTATTAAGACTCAATATTCAGTCAAATTTTGCTTACTCAATTGAAACAATAAAAGAAAGAATTATGGTTGACGAATTTGAGGCTGAAAGAAGAATCGAAACATACGATAAGTATAGAAAAGACTACTATAAATACTTTACTGGTAAGAATTGGTTAGATCCACTACAGTATGATTTAAGTATCAATATCAGTACAATGGGTGAAGATAATGTGGTCGATATGCTAGAGTCTCTTGTAAGGCAGAAGTTTGACTTATAAGGCTTAAAATGGTAAAATTAAGGGGAGTTCGCGTTTGTGAACTCCCCTTAGTTTGTATACATGATAACGCAAATGGCTCGCAGAGCGTGCCATTTCGTTATACACGATAAAAGATAAAACTCGCGAAGCGTGTTTTTCTTTTATAAAAGATAAAGCTCTAAAAGTGGTTTTATCGTTATGTAGGAAATGTTTTGAAGAATGGAGATTATATGAAGAAAGCTATAACGAAAGTTACAGCCGCACTTACATTAACTGCATTTATTGCCATGAGCTGTCCATCTGTGACTGCACTTGCATCGTCTGTTTTACCAGCGGCAGGAATAGCAGTGACAACAGGAATTGGCTCATCAATAAAGGATATAAAGGCTGATATAGCCAGAGCACAGATAAAGAATGAATCTGCAAAGAGTCATAAGAAGGTTACAGTAAATCAGGAGATAGCATTATCATCTGCTGATGGAGTTGTGTCTGATGTAACTGTAATAGATGCATCTGTAGAGCCTGAAAATAAGGTTCCTACACCTGCCTCAATAGCTGTGTCTAAGGCAAATGAAGAAACAGAAAAAGAAGTAGAAAAAACTGCTACAATAGAAGTTACAAATAATGAAACTGTTCTTGACGATGGTGCTGTTAAGGTTAATACAACTGCAAGCCAGAAGGCTTCAGAAGCTATGGCAGAAAATGGAACACCAGAAAAGACTACAGTAGAGGTTAGCTCAGACGTTATTACACCTGATATAGAGATTGCTCCAGAACAGGTAGAGGTAGGAGAAGGCGAAGAGGATTTATCAAGAACAGTAATTGCGCAGGTAGATGGATACGTCAATGTGCGTGAGAGTGCTGATGGAAATTCAGAAGTAGTTGGTAAGCTTTACAATCATTCAGCAGGTGAATGGCTTGGAAAAGAAGGTGACTGGTACAAGATTTCATCTGGAAATGTTGTAGGTTATGTTAAAGGTGAATATGTTGTTACAGGTCAGGCTGCTGTTAAATTGGCAGCAGAAGTTGGTATAAGAACAGCAACTGTTCATACAGAGACACTTAGAGTCAGAGAAGAGGCAAACCTTGATTCACCTATTCTGGGTCTTATCCCAAATGAAGATCAGCTTACAGTTTTAGCTGAAGAAGGAGACTGGGTTAAGGTATCTATCGAAGAAGGTGATGGATGGATTTCAAAGGAATTCGTATCTATTACAACAGAATTCCCTAAGGCCGAATCAAAGGCAGAAGAAAAAGCTCGTCTTGCAAAAGAAGCAGCAGCAAGAAGTAAAGCTAATGCCGCAGCTAAGAAAGCAGCAGCTAAAAATGGAGGCAAAGGTGTTCCTACAGGTGGTTCATATAAGGCCGCTGGAACAGGTCCTGGTGCAGGCGTTGCAAACTATGGTCTTCAGTTTGTTGGTAATCCATACGTATTTGGTGGAACATCGCTTACAAATGGTACAGACTGTTCAGGATTTACTATGGGAGTATACAGAAACTTTGGTGTATCACTTCCACACTCTTCAAGTGCTCAGAGAAGCTGTGGTTATGCAGTTGGTTCTCTTTCAGAAGCTATGCCTGGTGATATTATCTGTTACTCAGGTCACGTTGCTATCTACATTGGTGGAGGACAGATTGTTCACGCTTCTACAGCAAAGACAGGTATTAAAGTATCTAATGCAGCATATAGACCGATTGTTGCAATCAGACGAATATTCTAAATACATGCAGCCCACAGCAAACAACTGTGGGCTGTTTTGTATTACATGATAACGCAAATGGCTCGCAGAGCGTGCCATTTCGTTATATAGCGACGAGGAAGATGGAGTGCATGCTTGCATGCAACAACATCTGACGACCGCTAATTAGCTGATAAAACTCGCAAAGCGTGTTTTATCGCTATTCCCCATATAGTTTGCAAAACACCACTTATTATAGTAAAATATACTCTGTATAAATTTACAAAGATGATACTAGGTTCAAAAGATTTTTTGACCTGTTACCATGAAATAAAGACAGAATTGGATAATTAGAATGTCAAATAAAAAAGAAAGAACAGATACTTCAAAGAAAAACACTTCTGTTAAGAAGGCAGAGTTAGAAAACAAAACAGCTGTTGAAAAGAAAACACAGAACGAAAAGAAGATTATAGCAGAAAAGACAAATATAGATGAGCAGGTCAAATCACTGACTACGAGCGGTGAAAAGAAAACGGAAGTCAAAAAAGCTGCAGATAATAAAATAAATGATAAAGTTTTCAATAACCCATTGTCTGAAAAAGAGAAGGATAAGTCTTTAAAGGTTGATACTTACATTCCAAAGCCGGAAAAACCAAAGCTTAAGATGACAAAGTATACGCTTATGCTCATTCCTAACTCTACAGATGGTGCTAAATCATTTGAGTTAACAATTGACAAAATAGCATGTGTAATAGTTGCGTTTGTTGCGATTGTTGTAATTGTAACTAGTGTGATTTTTTCATTATCATTAAAAAATTATAAGCTTAGAAATGATTCATCCCTTCTTAGTCAGATAGAGACACTCAAAGCTGAAAACGAAATACTCACAATTAAAAACAATGAGCTTGAGAGCTTGGCAAAAGAAAATGGTGAACGTGCTGATAAATACATGAATAATCTGAGTGCAAGGGAGCTTCTTGATGCACAGCAGTATATTCCTAACATTAGACCATACAAGGGTTCTGGAATAATGCTTTCAGATATTTTAGTAGACGGGGCTACAACATTTAATTGTCTTGAGGGAGCCAAAATAGTATCTACTGCAGTTGGAAAGGTAGTGGATATTCGTGAAGATACAATGGGTTATGTTATCACAGTTGATCATGGTAACGGCTTCAAAACCCAATACACGACAACTGGAGAGTTAAATGTTAAATCAGGAGATGACGTTGTAAAAGGTGAAACTTTAGCAACAGTTCTTTCTGATGATCAGGGCTTTTCATACGCAGTTTTGCTTGATGATGTTGCCGAAGATGCTAAAGAATACATACAATAAAAAGAGGGTATTATGGGTTTATTTGATTTTATGAAGAAAAGTGAGACAAATGAAGATCTTGTCGTGCTTGATACAAACACTATAACGACGCTTATTGGAAAGGATGCTGTAATTAGCGGAAATCTGGAGACTAATGCATCTATACGAATAGACGGGAAGGTTACTGCTTCTGTAAAGTGTGGCGGTGTTGTAGTTGTCACAAAGGACGCTGTCGTTGAAGGAAATGTGATGGCTGAAAGCATTATAATTGCAGGTGAAGTTAAGGGTAACATTTATATAAAGGATAAAGTAAATATCGAAGCTTCTGGAAGGGTTACAGGAGATATTTACACTAATAGATTTGTTATTGATGAAAACGCTGTCTTTGCCGGAAAATGCAATACAAATAAAGATAAACCACTAGACTTCTCTGATTTCGAAAAGATGATTGAGGAACAGAAAAAAGCTAAAGAAGAGAAAACAAAGAAGCCAGAAGCATCCTCAAGGAATACAGGCGCTGGCAATAAGAATTCAAACAAACAGAGAACTACAAGAAATCGAAGAAAAGTAGAAAAGGCTGTTTCAGTCGAAGAAAATAAAGATTCAGAAATAGAAATAGCAGATATTGAAGAGATAGACTTAAAAGAAAACAATTAGAGTATAAAATATTATGGGAAATACTTTAAAAGCCGTCATTATTGACGAAAAGGAAAATAGAATAAATCAAATAAAATCTTTTTTGCCAGATTACATTGATTTTGGCGTTGCTTCGTATGGAGATGCGGCAAAGGCCGAAATAATTGGTTCTAATGATGGCAAAAAATGTAATGTTGTTATCATGTATGGTGACGATATTAAAGGTCACAGTGTTTACATGTTTGACTGGTTAAAGAATTCTGGAGCAGTTCCAGGTATTGAATACATACCGGTTGTAGTCATTACTAAGGATGAATTTTCTGACAGATCTCTTGAAATACTTGAGATAGGTGACTGTTTCTTCTATGAAGGTGAAATAGAGGATGACGATTTTTATTCAGTAGTAATGGAAGCGATAGACAGCTTTGATGACGAGCTTATAGAGGATGATTCTCTTATTGCAGAGGTTAAGAATCCTGAAAAAATCATGGGTATGTCATATGTGCTTCCTGCTGATTCTTTAGTTCCACAAAGAGCGATGGTATTGTCTGATGACGAAATGATTAAAGGCATACAGTCATCTATCGAAACTGGAAAGAAAGAAACTATAGAATTAAGAGAAATCCTTACACAGACATATGAAGAGGCAAAGGAGAACGGAGAGGAGTTAAGCTGGGCTCCAAAAACAAAGGAAGAAAGAAGTACACCAAAAGTAATTACCTTTAATGAACCAGAGGAACCTTTAGAGGTGCGAAAAAAGAAGTATCTTCACGCAGGAGTGGCTTCTGATAATGAATATATTAAACAATCAGATGATGATGATGAGCTTTATATAAGGGCAACACTTAATGACATTCACGCATTTAATGATAAGACAAGGATTGTGAACCTTGTTGCAGAGCTTTCAAGAGATATTGATAATATGCAACAGCAGGTAAATCCTATGGCTCAGGGTGGTGTTTATGGCGCACAGGGCATGGGAATGCAGATGATGAATAATCAGATGTCTCAGAATATTATCAGAAATGCTACTTCAAATGGTCCAAAGAAAATTCTTGTTATCGATCCTGATGAACAGACTGTCGGTGCAGTTAAGTCGATAGTTGGAGATACTTGTGTTGTAGAGAACGTTGATTCTCCGATGAAGGCAATAGACTATTTTATTTCAGGTTATGCAGATTTAGTAGTTATTGAATATAATCTCAAATCAATGACAGCACTTCAGGTAATTCAGAGTATTAAGATGCAGGCAGGCGGTCAGCATGTGAAGATTATTGTGACACTTAGCACGGATGAAATGCAGTATTATCAGACTGTTGCAGCATCTCCACATATATCGGGTATAGTTGGTAAACCGATTATGAGAAACCAGTTAGAAACACTTATTCAGAGCATAATACGATAGAGGACATTCAAAATGGCTAAACGTAAAATTTTGATTATTGATGATGATTTAGTTGCTTTAAAGGTTTTTAAAAGACAGCTTGAAGATGATTATACTATCATAATAGAAAATGCAGGCTACAGATTTGCAGATAATCCAGAGGAATATGACGCGGATTTAGTGCTGTTAGATGTTGAAATGCCTGTAATGAATGGTCTTGATGTATTTGACAAATATATGTCAAAGCCAGTTAAGAAAAAACCAGTTATTTTCCTGACAGGAGTATCTGAGCCTGAGGTAGTAAGAGAGGCTATAGAAAAAGGTGCAGCAGGATATATGGTTAAGACATCATCAAAATCAGATATTGCTGCAAAAATTGATAAGGTTTTAGCAGAATATGACCAAATTAATAACACGAAGGATATACTTGTTGTTGGTAAAAATATCAGTTTATTATCTGATTTGAGAAATAATTTAGAGGACGATTACTGCAGTGTTCAGCTTATGAATAATACACTTACAGCTATTGAGTACGTGAGAAGCCATCCTCTGGATTTAGTTATTTTATGTGATGGCTCAGGTGAAAATCTTCGGTCGCATTTTGGGCTTTCAGGTGCAAAGGTTTTCGTTCCTGATAATGATATGAGTGCAGAGCAAATAGCAGAAAAGGCGGTTGGTTTATTTGAAAAGAACTAGTTATAGCTTCGGCTTGATTTTTGTGCTTGTTCTACTAGCTTCATTTATTGGATTTTTGATAGGCCTTGCAGTTATGAGAACTGCAGATGCGGAAAAAATAGCTGGTCTTGAATCTTCAATTCCAGTAGAAAAAGCTCCGGATGTAAAAGTTACAAACGTTTATTTCCCAAAACGCGAAATTGTTAAGGGCGAAGTTCCTAGAAACTCGTATAATCCTGAAGGGTTCGGAGTGAGAGATGGCTATATGTCCTATTACAATGACGATAATGAGAAAATATCGAAAATGGGAATTGATATTAGCTATCATCAGGAAAATATTGACTGGGAAAAGCTTAAATTAAGCCCTGTAGAGTTTGTTATGGCGAGGGTTGGATATAGAGGTTACACTGAGGGCGGACTTCTGGAAGATGAAAAATTCGATGAGTATGCAAGTATGTGTAACGAAAACGATATTCCTCTCGGAGTTTATTTCTTTTCTCAGGCTATTTCCGAAGAGGAAGCAATAGAAGAAGCGGATTATGTTATAAATAAAATAAAAGATTATAAAATATCGTATCCTGTATGCTTTGATACAGAGGATGTGTCGGATACACAGGCAAGAACGAACAAAGCAGGTATAGATAAGGAAGAAAGAACGAAATTTTGTATCGCATTTTGTGAGCGAATTAAGGCAGCAGGTTATTATCCTATGATTTATGCCTCAGAGAACTGGATTCGAAGAGATTTAGTTTATGAGGATTTACAGGAATATGACTTTTGGGCACCATATTACAGAAGCGAGAACGATTTCTTATATGATTTTACGATTTGGCAGTACAGCGATAGTGGAAATGTCCCAGGTGTCTCAGGCGAGGTGGATTTAAATGTGTGTATGGTTGACTACGCAGAGTTTGTGCCAGCACTTAGAGAAGCAGTATTATCAAAAGGTGAAGTTTCGGAGTATGATCCGGAAAATATAGATGTTGCAGGACTTTTGAATCAGCAAGATGTTACAAATGTGTTGCCGGGGGCTATTTCTATAGATGAGAAAAAACCGGAAAAGGCAGAAGAGAATGATTCAGAAAATAAATCAGAAGACAAGCCTGTAGCGGGGGAATAAAAATGATAAGAAAAAAAGTCAGAATTGGTGATTTATTAATTAGTGAAGGACTTATTTCGGAGGGTCAGCTAAATGTTGCCCTCAGAGAACAGAAGATTCGTAATGCAAAGCTTGGAGAAGTTCTTATAGCGTTAGGCTTCATTACACAGGACGCTTTTGCAGATGTTCTTAGTACTCAGATGGGAATTAAGACAGTCAATCTAAGACAAGTCGGTGTTGATGATTCGGCTGTGAAGCTTGTTCCAGAAGATATTCTTAAGAAAAATATGGTAATACCATTCGGCTACGATGAAAAAAATCGTAATGTTTTGAAGGTGGCCATGGCAGACCCGATGAACTTTGCTGCAATTGACGATATTGCCATTGTTACAAATATGGAAGTTGTGCCTTTCTTCTGTCCATCAGTTCAGATTTCACTTCAGCTTGACAGATTATACGGTAAGGAACAGGCAAAGAAGGCTGCTGAACAGTTCCAGCAGGAGCATGCGAGTGAAATGCAGGCAATAACTCCTGTTACGACTAATCAGCGTGATGATTCACAGGATGATGCGCCAATTGTCAGACTTGTAAATACAATGCTTGAGACAGCAGTAAGACAGGGAACGTCTGATATACATATAGAGGCTCTTGAACGCGAGGTTAGAGTAAGATTTAGAATTGACGGTGTTCTTGTAGAAAATATGGATTATGACAAATCAATTCTTCCAGCCTTAGTTGCCAGAATTAAAATTATTTCAAATCTTGATATTTCAGAAAAGAGAAAACCTCAGGATGGACGTCTAACTGTTCATGTTGATGCGAAGGAATATGATGTCAGAGTATCAATTCTTCCTACAGTACATGGAGAAAAGGTCGTTATGCGACTTACTTCAAAGGATGGTCTTACAAAGGATAAGAAGTTCCTTGGTCTTTCTCAGAAGGACCTTCCTAGATTTGACAGTATTATGGGAAATCCACATGGAATAATACTTGTTACAGGACCAACAGGTTCAGGTAAATCTACTACATGTTATACAGTTCTTTCAGAATTAAATAAGGAAAGTGTAAATATTATTACAGTAGAGGACCCTGTAGAAGCAAATATCAATGGAATAAATCAGGTACAGGTTAATGTTAAGGCAGACCTTACATTTGCTTCAGCGCTTCGTTCAATTTTGAGACAGGATCCAGATATTATTATGATAGGAGAAATACGAGATGGTGAGACTGCACAGATTGCGGTTCAGGCATCTATCACAGGACATCTTGTTATTTCTACACTTCATACTAACTCAACAGCGAGCTCCATTACTCGACTTGTAGATATGGGTATTGAACATTATCTTATTGGAGATTCGGTTGTTGGTATTATTGCACAGCGTCTCGTTAGAAGATTATGTCCTAAGTGTAAAAAGCCACATATGGCAACACCAGAAGAGCGCAGAATGCTTAATGTGACTGATATGCGCCCAGTAACAGTTTATGAACCAGTAGGCTGCAGGGAATGTGGTAATCTTGGATATAAAGGTCGAGTTGGTGTGTATGAAATTATGACAGTTTCACACAAGCTTAGTAATATGATTGCTGCAAAGGCTTCATCGGATGAGCTTGAAAAACAGGCCGTTGCAGAAGGAATGACAACGCTTAGAATGGCGGCAGCAGACTACGTAATGCAGGGCGTAACTACAATCGAAGAAATGCAACGCGTGGCTTATGAGGACATATCCTAAGGGGGACCAGCGAAGCTGGTGGATTCCTTAGGATGGGAGAAAATTCCGAAGGGATTTTCGACAGGAGATAAAATACTCCACGAAGCTGGTGGATTCCTTAGGACAGGAGAAAATTCCGAAGGGATTTTCGACAAAAAATAAATCAACCTAATAATTGTATTCAGGAAAGGAACAAATATGGAGGCAAGTCAGGTAACAATAGAAATGATTATGCGTCAGGCAACTGCTTATAAAGCATCTGACGTACACATTACAGTAGGAATACCACCTAAGATTAGAGTGGATGGAAAATTAGTTTCACTTGGAATGTTTCCAATGCTTCTTCCTGCAGATACCGAAAGAATTGCGTACAGCATGATGAATGAAAAGCAGAAGGCACAGTTTGATGAAAGAGGTGAAAATGACTTTTCATATTCAATTGCATCGCTTGGACGTTACAGAGTAAATGCATTCCGCCAACGTGGTTCGGCGGCAATGGTTTTGCGTCTTGTAGGAAGTCAGATACCGACTCCGGAGTCTCTTGGTGTGCCACAGTCAGTAATTGATTTGTACGATAAAAAGAGAGGACTTATATTAGTTACAGGACCAACAGGTTCAGGTAAATCAACGACACTTGCTTCGATTGTTGGAAAGATAAATAATGAGCTTGAACACAATATAATTACATTGGAAGATCCTATCGAATATATGCACAGACACGCACGTTCAATTGTTAATCAGCGTGAGGTAGGACTTGATACAGAAAGCTATGCTATGGCGTTAAGGTCAGCGCTTCGAGAAGACCCAGACGTTATACTCGTAGGAGAAATGCGAGATTTAGAGACTATTTCAACAGCAATAACAGCAGCAGAAACTGGACATCTCGTATTTTCAACATTGCATACAATAGGTGCGGCTGCAACAATTGACCGAATTATTGACGTATTTCCACCTCATCAGCAGGATCAGATAAGAACACAGCTCGCAAATGTACTAGAGTCAGTTATTTCTCAGCAGCTTCTTCCAAAGTCTGATGGAAGAGGTCGAGTAGCGGCGTTTGAAGTAATGCATACAACTCCTGCTATAAAGAATCTGATTAGAGAAAACAAAACGCATCAGATAGCATCAACAATTCAGATGGCAAGAGCTTCAGGAATGATGCTTATGGATGATGCCTTAAAAGAATTATATAGAACAGGTGCAATAACAAGATCGGATGCACTTTTATTTGCACAGGATAGAACATCGCTTGAAAAGCTTATCTAATGTGTTCAGGTTGAGCGAGCACGAAGTGCAATATTAAGTAATAAAAGTCGAAAAGAGAAGGAAAAATCATGCCAGGATTTGTTTATAAGGCAATAGGAGCCAATGGAAAAGAAATAAAGGGAAATATTACTGCATCAACGGCAGAACAGGCAATTCAGCGAATAAAGGCTGAAGGACTTGTTCCTGTTGATGTTACTAATGAGAATGTTCTGAATAAAGATATTAGTTTCAGCTTTGGCGGAAAAATAACAGCAAGAGATTACTGTGTATTCTGTCGACAGATGCTAGCCATATTAGGCGCAGGTGTTAGTATTGTAAATGCTCTTAATATGCTTGCTGAGCAGACAGAAAATAAAAAGCTTAAGCTTGGAATTGCAAAGCTTTCAGATGAGGTTACAAAGGGTGAAACTCTTTCAGTTGCAATGCGTAAGCAGCCAGATGTTTTTCCATCATTATTTGCAAATCTTGTTGAGGCTGGTGAAGCAACAGGTACAATGGAGGTTTCATTTGAAAGAATGGCCCTTCAGTTTGAAAAGCAGTCACAGCTTGAATCAATTATTAAAAAGGCACTTACATATCCTATAATCGTATGTTTTGTTGCGGTTGGCGTTATTTTTGCGATGATGACATTTGTTATTCCTTCATTTATGGGAATGTTCGCAGATATGGATGTTGAGATGCCTGCAATAACACAGTTTGTTATTAATATGTCTGATTTCTTTGTAGCGTATTGGTGGCTTATAATTATCGTTGGTGTTGTAGGTGGATTTCTTATTAAGCAATACTCGAAAACAATATCCGGTAAGGAATTTTTTGCGCGTTTGAGTATGACGATACCTGTTATTAAAGATGTTCAGGTAAAAAGTGCGGCAGCTAAGTTTGCGAGAACTCTGTCTACACTTTTAAGGTCTGGTGTTCCAATGATTCAGGCACTTGAAATAACATCCAATTCGCTTGAAGACAACATATTGTTTCAGCGTGCTATTTTAGGGGCTAGGGACCAGGTATCTAATGGTACAGCGCTTTCAAAGCCAATATTTGGATGTGGACTTTTCCCACCAATGGTTGTACATATGATTTCAATAGGTGAGGAAACTGGTAATCTTGAAGGAATGCTTGAAAATGTTGCAGAATATTATGAGGAAGAAGTGGCAGCAGCAACAGAGCAGATGATGACTGTTATGGAGCCAATGATAATTCTTGTTTTAGCTGTAATTGTTGGTGTAATCATAATGGCAATTCTTCAGCCAATGTTAACACTTTACAATGCTGTTGATTCAATGTAAAAATAGATATATAGGGCATTATAGAGCTTCGCTTTTAAAGTGAAGCTCTTTTGCCTAACTATTATAAATAATGAAGAGTCTGACTGTTGCAGATTCAAATCAATGATTTGATATATGTGGTGACTTACCAACGAAGAAATTGTTGGTAGCCCGCCAGATTTGAGGCATCAGAGAAATGCCGTCAGGCATTTCTTCTTAATGGTATCAGAAAATGTATAGAAAAGGACGCAGATATGTTATTTAATTCAGGGGAATTTCTTGTTTTTTTCCCATTAGTTATTTTGGGTTATTTTTTAATACCAAAAAAACTTAAAAATGTGTGGTTGCTAGTGTCCAGTTATTATTTTTATATGAGCTGGAATGCAAAATATGCAATACTTTTACTTTCGTCTACATTAATTACCTACATAGGTGGAATTTTAATCGAAAAGGCGAAGGCTTCAGTTTTTAGTGCTAATAAACAAAGAGTCATTAAAAAGGCAGTGCTTATTACTGCCACAAGTATCAATCTTGCAATACTTTTCTATTATAAATACATTGATTTTGCTCTTGAAGTTGTAACTGGGATTTTGTTAAAGCTAGGAATCAATGTTGTAACACCTCAGTTTGACATTATATTACCTGTAGGTATTTCATTTTATATATTCCAGGCTCTTGGATATCTGATAGATGTATACAGGGATGAAATATATGCGGAAAAGAACTTTTTGAACTATGCATTATTTGTATCCTTTTTTCCACAGCTCGTGGCAGGACCAATTGAAAGGTCTAAAAATTTACTTAAGCAGCTTGCAGCTTCACATGAATTTGATGAGCAGTCTGCGAGAGATGGTTTGCTTACAATGTTGTGGGGATATTTCGTTAAGCTTGTCATAGCGGATAGGTGTGCAGTTATTGTAGATACTATTTATAATGAGGCTGAATTATATTCGGGCGACCAGCTAGTGATTGCAAATATTTTATTTGCACTGCAGATTTACTGTGACTTTATGGGATATTCAACTATTGCAAAAGGTGCAGCAAAGGTTCTTGGAATTGACTTGATGGATAACTTCAGAATGCCTTATTTTGCCACTAGTATTAAGGAATTTTGGAGAAGATGGCATATATCGTTAAGTAGCTGGTTTAGGGATTATGTATATATTCCACTTGGTGGAAGCAGATGCTCCAAAATAAAAAAATATAGAAATTTAATTATTACATTTATGATAAGCGGTCTATGGCATGGTGCAAGTCTTACATTTGTGGCATGGGGGCTTCTGCACGGAGTGTATCAGGTTTTTGAAGATATGTTTAAGCCAGTTGTTGATAAATTTGTTTTTAGAGACACATTGAATCCGGATTCTTATATTGTTAAGTTTTTCAGAATCGTTAAGACATTTATTTTGGTTGATATAGCATGGATTTTCTTTAGGGCAAGGACAATTAGCGAAGCACTGATGATAATTAAAAATTCATTTGCCGATTATACTATAGGAGAGCATGCCCAGGATGGCATTTTTGACTATGGACTTGATGAAAGAAATATTTTTATTTTAGCGATTGCAATTATTGTGTTAATTATTGTGTCTATCATTAAGGAAAAACATGGTAATGCGCTACAGTGGTTATCTAAAAAGAATGTAATTCTGAGATTTTCAATGTACTGGAGTGCCATTATTATGATTATGCTGTCCTTAGATATAATGGGTCAGGAGTTTATATATTTTCAGTTCTAAATTATGAGTAAAAGGTTAAAATTTATTTTAAAATGCATATTGGTTATACTTCCATTTATACTTGTAATGCTGTATACAAGGTTCTGTTTCATGGCATTTGCAGACGAAGAAGCACCAAATTATATTTGGAATAAAAATATATGTACGAAGGAACCGGATAACAAATATGAGGTTGTTATTTTAGGTGACTCATGTGCAAATGCGGCATATATTCCAGAGCTTATGTCTGATAAAACGGTCAATCTCTCTCTTGGTGGAACGACACCGATGGAAAACTACTATACTATGAAGGAGTATCTTGAAAATAATGATAGTCCTAAGTCTGTGTATATAAGCTTTGCTGACCAGCATTTATATGGTGATGAATGCTTTTATACGAGAATATTGTTTAATCACAGATATAGTATTTCGGACTGCTATGAGATGATTATGACTGCGAAGGAATACAATGACGCATATATATATACTGATAGTGCTATAAGAGATTTCATAGAATATGAACTCTATCTGCCTAATAAATATATAACATCATTAAGTAATGCGTGCTTTTTTACAAGATATGATGAGAATAAGAAAGCATATAAAAGTAACGATAATCATCAGGGAAGATATATAAAAAGATGTAATGATGAGTGGTTTGCAGAGGAGGTTGTTTATGAGAGCTTTACTGTCTCGCCGCTGCTTGATTATTATTATAGAGAGTTAATCAAGCTGTGTATCACAAATGATATAACAGTTCATATAGTGAAGCTGCCATTACCTAATTCGAATGTATTTTTGGAAAGCTATAATAATCAGTGGGATGAGTATTACAATAAATTGCAAAGCGAGTTTCCGCAGATTACAGTTGACAGATGGAATACATACAATCCGTGGAATTTTGCTGACGGACAGCATATGAATACGCACGGTTCTATGAAATTCTCGACAGAAATAAAACGAAAATATAGTGAAGAGTTTAGCAATGATTTTTCTGATAAAAACGTAAACGCCTTAGATGATAATGTCATGGGTGAAAATAAATTGGAAAAGCTGTTTAAATGGCTAGAATATGCACCGTTTTACAGTATGGTTATTTATGATGGCTCAGGAGATTTTGAGGAGTGCTATGAAGAAAAATTTGACAGTGCTGAGCTCTCTATTAATAAAATAGCCTCTGACAAAGATAACAAAGGGGTATATGTAGTTGACGCTACGGGAAAACCTGGTTCTGAATATAATATTACTATAAGTGACGACATAGTAGTTAGTGTAGGTGATGACATCTATGTGGACGACTGGAAACCGTTTGATTTAAATGGATATAGTATTATTATGATAAATAACAAAAAAGAGCGAATGATAATTCAGAGGAATTTTATCATGAGTGATAATAAATATGAGATAGTTAATAATTAAAAGATTGATTCAATGAAAATATATGGAAGTTCATTAAAAAAATACAATGTTGTAAATAGCATGACCATCACAATTCTTGTGGTGTTATTTTCGCTGCAGATGATATTTACGACTTTTCTCAGAGCAAATATAATAATCGATGGTATACTTGATGCCCTTATGCAGGGAGCTTTGTTAATAGCTGAAATGCTTGTTTTTGTAAAAAGTATAATTAAGATACAAGAGCTTAGTAAATTAAATATTACAGACAAAGCAAATAAAATGTTACAGATTGTTGTGCCATTGTTAATAGTTCTCATAATGACTATTGTTAACTCTGTCAGAGGCGGTGAAAGAGAGGAAGATTCAATATTAATCCTATGTGTAATGGCTGCGTTATGTGTTGATTATAATTATCGTATTATTTTGAAGACTGCTTACAGATGTGGTGTGATAATTGTTTTAGTCACATTTATTCTTTCAATGCTTGGACTTATAGAAAACAACAGAGGAAACTCTTTTGGATTTATATATAGAACAGATTATGCATGTCATTTATTATTTCTTTTTTTAATATTCTGTTTTTATTATAGTGGATATTTGTCATGGCAAGGAGAACTTGGCATTTTTGCTATGACATTGATTAATATTGTGTTTATAAAGGGTAAGACATCTTACATATGTATGGCTATAGTAGTATTTGTTACTTATTTAAGTCACTATAGACGAATAAATAGAATACCATTTCAAGAAGAAAATAAAATAATAAGAATGATATTTAAAATAATCTATTTGCCTATAGTAGCAGCAGACAAAATGATAAAATTGATAGGTAATACGTCTGTTACAAGAATAAGGAGTATAGTTAGGGTAATCAACAAATATTCGTTTATCATTTGGGCAATAGTAATGATAGGCCTTACAATGATGTATGCATATGTGCCGGTTAAACTTTTTGATTTTATACCTAAAAGCGGGTCAGTAAGAGCGAGACTACGACTTGGAATTTTGGGTTTCGAACAATTTCCAATAAAATTATTTGGAAATAGAATTCCACAAAGAGGAGCAGGAGGAACGGAAGGCTATATTCCGTTCTACTATTTTCTTGATAGCTCGTATATACGAATGATTTTACAATCTGGACTTATTGTTTTTACTGTTATTGTAGGTCTTATGACGTATATACAGATAAGATTGTACAAAGAAAAGATGTATTACAATATGTTTATTCTGGCTATTGTAGCGTTAGACTGTGCAATGGAACATCACATAGTAGATTTTTCATATAATACGTTTGCGTTGCTGACATGGGCAACACTTGCTAGTAGGGACTTAGAAAATATAGAACCGATACTACTTAATATAAAGAATACGCGGTTAATAATATCAAAACCATTTAGGTTGGCATATATTATTGTAGTTGGTTTTATATGTCTAGCAATTGGGTGTTCACTATTTGCATCATATGAAATTAGTACTTTCAGAGCGCATGAACCGACTAGTACATCAACTGTGATTTTAACTGGAAATAGCCTAGATGGTTTTAAGTCAGAGAAACTCCTTGATAGAAAAATTGATTCAGTTAAAAATTTTTTGAAATTTAAGGAAAACTCAGCTTGTATTTTAAGCGGTACAGAAGACGAAATTAGTTATATGCGTGAGCAACTTGTAAATTCTAAAATAAACGATAGCAGATTATATGAGGTTGAGTCATCAAGTATTGAAAATACTATTAAAGACAGTATCATTCTTATAAAAGAAAATAATCTTCCTAAACGAAAAGCGTTCTGTTCATTTAAGCCACAGCAGAAAAGAATTTGGGAACTTGCTCATAGAAATGGTATTCCAATTAATGTGCTGAATGCAAAAATGCCAGCAGAAATGTATGTACCGTTTTATTTGGTTGAGCAGATAAAGTTAATTAAAGTGATAATAGAGAATCATGCTTAGGGTAAACAAAATTAGAAAAACTAAATATATAGCTTTATTACTAATAGTAGTCGCATTGTTGTTTGTTGTAGGCTGTTTAGACAATAACTCGAATGAGGACACAATAACTGTACTTGATTTATATGAGAAGCAAGATGGCTATTATAATGCAACTGGAGATGTATATAATAAAACTATTAGTCAGTTTGAGATAAAATACCCAGAAATAAAAATGGCGCGAAAAACAATCAGAAATGAGGATTATTACGAAAATATAAACTCATATGCTACTATGGAAAAAGGACTTTCAGATGTCTTTGTTCTGCCTGCATCACTTATAAATGAATGGATTGTAAAGGGTGCCATATGTCCAGAACAAGAGTACATATATCCATTATCAAATATAAATAGGTCGATTATAGTCTACGATAAGTATAAGTGGAAAAACCTAGGGGCTGAACCGTTTCCAGATAATTGGGAAGATATTATAAATGTAAAAGAAGAGAAGATTTCTATAGGGGATATGAGTGGTGGCTACATAAGAGGAGCATACTTAACGCCATATACATATATGTGTTGTGGTGCCGAATGGGTTGATTCATTAAATGATGAATCGTCTGAGACATCATTTATAGACGGTGCATTTATAAAAGCACTTGAAATGACAAAATACTTGTGTGATAAGACACTTGGTGAATGTGATTTAGAAAAGAGAAAACGTTCAATTGACATGTTTTTATCTGGAGATGTTTCGGCAGCAGTTATCACAACGGATGAAATGTATGAACTTAGGGAAATAATGATGGAAGAAGACCCTAAACGATATGCACAACTTGGTTTTTCGTTTATTCCGGTAAATATAGAGAAATGTGATGATAAAAATATCACTGATAATGAACATATAAAGTATATGACAACTACAGAAATATCTACTGTACTTGTTATCAATTCTGAGATTAAAGATAATCCTAATAAGCTTGCTAAATGTGTCAAATTTTGTGAGTTTATGAGTGGCCAGGCATTTGCCGATAATATGGCAGAAATGTTTGGGTTTGAATGTGAAAATAAATCAGACAAGACGTATGCTTTAGATGATGCTGTGTGGTCTGATATGTTACAGCTAATTGACGGTAAGTATAGACCTAATACTTTGCTTGAGTGTAAGAATTTAGGACTGATTCTTAAACAGAGGGCACTTTACAACATAGATGAGCTATTGTGGCAGTGGATTAAAGAAGATGAATATACAGTAGAAGAAATAGCTAATTATTTTCAGGATTATTATGAGTAAAATTGTTATTATAGGAGCGGGTCCTGCGGGACTTACAGCTGCATATGAATTAACAAAAAATGGATATAATGTCACTGTTTTAGAAAAGGAATCTGAGGTAGGAGGAATTTCTAAAACGGTTGTTTTTGATGGGAATAGAATGGATCTCGGAGGTCACAGATTCTTTTCAAAGGACAATAGAGTAAATAAGTGGTGGGAGATGATGTTGCCCGTTGATAGTTGTGTAAATTATGATGGTTGCAGTGAATCTCACACCAATAATAAAAGCGCTGATAAACATGAAGATTGCATGTTAATAAGAAATCGTCTTTCAAGAATTTATTACAATAACAGATTCTTTGATTATCCTGTTAGTCTGAAACTTTCAACAATACTTAATATGGGAGTAGTTAATACATGCCTTGTTGGATGTAGTTATTTGAGTTCATGTGTTCATAAGCTTCCAGAAAATAATCTGGAGAACTTTTATATAAATAGATTTGGAAAAAGACTTTACTCAATGTTCTTTGAATCATATACTGAAAAGCTTTGGGGAAGACATCCACGAAATATTTCGGCGGAATGGGGTGCACAACGTGTGAAAGGACTTTCGATTACTGCTGTAATTAGGGATATGCTGAGTAAGCTAATTCCGAAAAGTTTTAGTAGAAATAAGAAAGTTGTTGAAACCTCTTTAATAGAGCACTTCAAATACCCTAAATTAGGGCCGGGTCAGATGTGGGAAAAGGTTGCCAAAGAAGTAGAAATACTTGGTGGTAATGTTATTTTAAATGCTAAAGTTATAGAACTTGCAACTGAAGTTAGTCGTAACAGACACTTTGCTAGTGAAAAGATGTCCGAAAATGTTGACACTAAATTAGATAATAACAGTCTACTCGAAAAAAATAAAATTATTTCAGTAAAATACAAAAATGCGGAAGGAAATGTAGAAGAAATAGAATGCGACTACGTTATTTCCTCAATGCCTATTAAAGACCTCGTAGAAAAAATAGATTGCGAGAAATTGACTGAAATAGTCAAAATAGCTGAGAACCTACCATATAGAGACTTTAGGACAGTTGGACTTGTATTTGACAAGTGCTATTTTAAAAGTGATAAAAAGACAGGAAAAATAATACAGGACGATTGGATTTATGTTCAGGATGCAGGTGTGAAGCTTGGCAGAATTCAGATTTTTAATAACTGGTCACCGTTTATGGTTTCAAATGATAGTGATGTGTGTATTGGACTTGAATATTTCTGCAACGAAAATGATGAAATATATAGTATGACAGATGACGCATTTATGGGTATGGCATTAGAAGAGTTAAAGAAAATCGGTATGGTAGCAGACACCATTTCTAAAGAGGTAATTAAGTCATATCATGTTGAAAGAGTAGACAAGGCTTATCCAGCATATTTTGACTCATATGATGAAATGTCAAAACTGAAAGAGTGGATAAATCAGCTTGATAATTTGTTTTGCATTGGAAGAAATGGACAGCATAGGTACAATAACATGGATCACTCAATGGTGACAGCATTTGAGACCGTAGGCTGCATAAATGCTATTGAGAGTGGCTCAGATGTATCGATTACTGACATGAAGAAAAAAATCTGGAATGTCAACACAGAAAAAGAGTATCATGAGGGATAATATTAAAATAAAATTGAATAATATGCTTGAATATGTTGTATTTGTAGCTTATTGTATGCTGCACGTTATAGTGAGTTTAAAGCATGAACACTGGTTTGATGAAAACGTGGCATACATGATTGCAAGGTATACATCAGTTAAGGATATATTGCTGTTTGTACCACATTATGAAGGTCATCCACCACTCTGGCATCTTGTGTTGAAAACACTTGACTGTGCGGGACTTGGCTTCGAGAGCGTAATGATTGTTGCATCAACAATATTTACAGCCATTGCCATATGGCTTCTTTTGATGTACTCTCCTTTTCCAAGATGGATAAAACTTATATTACCGTTCACATATTTCTTGTTTTACCAATATGGAGTTATTGTCAGACCATACTGTATGATGATGGTCGCATTTTTTTTGATGGCTATAACTTTCAAGGAGAGAAATGAGCAGCCGTTTAGGTTTGTATTTTCGATGGTATTCTTATGCCTTACAAGCGCCTATGGAATAATTATTGCCGGTGGTATATGTATTGCGTGGGTAATAGAGATTGTGAAGGGTTATGTTTACAATAATGAATATATCAATGATGATATAGGTGATAAAAGACAAAGAGGATTATTCGCCAGGTTTTTAAGCGATAGTCGTATAAAGGCATTATTTGTTATTTTAGGAGTTGCTCTCTTGTTAATCGCAGAAATAATGCCAAATTCCGATACACACGCAACAAATGTTTTCGTTAAAAACAGAGGAATCAATGAGATTGTTGATAGAGCAGTATATAGTTTTTTGTGCATTATACCTGATAATACATGCTATGATGTGTACGGTCAAGGTGGGGTACAGAAGATTTTAGTTTCAGTTATCGGTATTTTGATGATTTTAATACTTCTGGTGTTGTTATATAAGAGACAATTAACAGCATTCTTTATTATTCCATATATTTTATTTTCGTTATTTGGTTCAGCTGTTTATATGATGTCACACCATATAGGCGTAATAACACTTTTTTTGATATTTATAATGTGGATTGCATTAGAAAAAAGGAAAATTGATGTAGAATTAATAGATAGAGTATGTGGCAAAAGTGTTGACTTTCTAGGACGAACGTTTAAAAGTACAGTAATATCCGGTGAGGAAAAAGTAAAAGTAATACGACTGATGAAAATTGCATGCTACGCATTGATTATATATGTGCTTTTAGTGCCTGTATACTGGAATGTGTGGGCGTCCGTATATGATATGGGGCATATATATTCGGACGGAAAAGCTACAGCTGAATTTATAAAAAGTAATGCTCTTGACAAGTATGTTGCCATGGCTGACTGGCATGTTATAAAGGATGATGATGGTAAAATAGAGAAAAGTTATCCACGAATTACTTCATCATATTCTGTTATCCCATATATTGGTAGAAATATCTATTCATATATGGAATATGGCTGCAATGGAAAGTATGACTTGCATGTGCAACTTAACGAAGATGAAGAAAATATAATATATGAAAACTGGCGTAATATTGGTATGCCAGCGGTTATTGTTGGAGATGCTGAATTGTCGATTATTTTCCCAAACGGTGAGACGCTGCTTAATGATGAATATGTGTATGTTTTTTCTGATGAAGGCAGGATGGTGTGGAAAGATAGCGTGAGCCAGACTGCATTGGGCGTGTATGTACGCAAAGATATTGCAAAAGAACTGGGACTTAAGGCAGTACCTAAACCTGCAGTTATTAAGTTTAATTAACATTGAAATTAATTAGTAAGCACAACAGGTGGATTGTCTATATGTGAGTTTACATAGTCATATATGGAGTTTGAGTCATCTGCTGTATAGATGTAATCAGACTGCTTCGCAAGCTCGATAATTTTATAAGATGTTTCATTGTTGCTTAAATCAATGTTGTCAAATTCCAAAACAGTAACAGACGATTTATTGATATAATATTGAAACATGCATTCATCAATCCATTGGGCTGTTTTTCTTTTATCGTCTAAAATTATACCAACATTTGAATTTTCATGCACATTTGGAGTTATGTTTTTTTCTGAAAACGACCATTGATTTGCTCTTTTATAATTTATTTGTGGAACAAAATCATATCGTTCGGTAGAAAAATAAAATGTCAATAATACCAATACTGCCAGTAGTATTTTTTTGACTGGCTGTAATTTGAGACTTTTAATGCGAGTATCATAACTAAAAAACTGAGTAATATAGGCTTGAACGATCATAATAACAAGTCCTATTACATATGAGTCAACATATCGTGTGTAGCCTCGTAATTCTTCCATTTCATCTGTTGTGAATCCAAAGCAGAAAGCAATAGTTAGAAGCAACATAAAACCAAGTGTTCCAAGTACCGTAGTGATAAGTAAACTTATTATTAAGTTGGTTTTAAATATAGAGTTTTTGTAAAACAAAAATCCAATAATTGAAATAAGAATTAAGATAACTGCTAGAACAAAAGATATACTAATATTTGGTAAAGAAAAAATATTTTTTGTGAAAAAAGCAATTTTAAGGTTTTCCATCGTTTGAGTCATTAAATTATCATTTGAGCCTGTTATCGCTTGAATATATTCTGTTACATTAAATTTATTTGAATCAAATTGTCCAACTCCATCTCCAAGAGATCTGATATCTGTCACATGAAGATATTTAACTAAAGAATCCCATGAAAATTTGAAAGAATATGGAATAATTATAAGTAAAAGGGATTTAGTAAGATTTCTTCTATTTATTCTAGTATCTGAATTACATAGAAACAATTCTAGTGTGTATAATAGTATTACAACTAACGATAATTCAAGTCCGATCTGTTTTGTCATTGTAAGCATTATTAATGTAGCGGTAAGGGATATATAGTCAAATCGAGTTTTAGTAGTACCTCCTAAGGCTATATTATACAATCCGCAAGAGAAAAAAATTGCAAGTGGTACATCAGTCAAAATTTTATTGAAAGAACGGGAACCATCACACAGTGCAATGATTATTCCAAATAGAAATAGTGTAAGTAAAGCAATAATAGTAACATTGAAAAGATGAGCTGTTTTGCGATATAAATTGTTGTTATTGTTTGCAGCAGAAGAGGAAAGATTAAATATTGGTAAATTCTCTACAAATGGACATAGTAGAAACGAGAATGATAACAGATGTAGGGCAAAGGTGGAGACACTTTCTGAGTAACCGCCTGATAGAGCGCACCAAAACATCTCGTATAGGGCCGGGAATGGCGGATAGTCTTTGTGGATAATCATATGTGAGTTGGTAGCACAGTAGAATGAATCAAGTCTTAACATTTCTTTGACCATCATACCCCAATGCCAGAACTCATCAATATCTGAGAATGTTCTGCCATAGTCTATGATTCCGAAGAATACGACAATTGTTATAAACATAATAAGACCACCAGATAAGATATTTGTCTTTATGTTATTCCATTTTGAAAGTGCAGAAAAAATGCTAATGAAAGCAAAGCTTATAATTATGATATATCCCATAATAAAAGACGAAGTTAATAATTGACTTAGGTACAATGAAAAAACAACTAGGAACTGTGTTATTGGTAAACATTTCCCAAAACGCTCATTAGATAATGCTACAGTGAATATATTAAGAAATAATATTATTATAAATGGAATAAGTATAAGCATAAGTATATCCTTTTATACTGAAATAGTATTGAATTGTGATAGTTATTTTATTATAATTTACAAATCTAAAACAAACAAGTCTGATTGACTCTATAACACATATTTAAAATCATTAAATTCAAAAACAAATTCACAGTAATTTATGAAATGAAATTATTAATCACGATAGGGGGTATTATATTTGGAAGAAAAAACTTATATATCGAAAACCATTGATTCAATTGAAAATTGTGAAATACTGTATGATGAAAATGCAAAAGCGTTACTTGCTGATAAACAGGTAATCTCTAGGATACTGAAATATACTATGTCAGAGTTTAAAGCAATGGAAATAGATGATATAATAAAATGTATCGGAGAGGTCGAGATAGGCAAAATACCTGTAGACCCTGGGTTGACAAATTCTAGCTATGGAAAGTTATCTCAGAGTTCTACGGAGGATAATGTTCCTAATGAAGGCATTATATTTTATGATTTGAGATTTTCAGTATATTTGAATGATAAAGTCACAAAAATATTGCTTAATATTGAAGCCCAGCGAAGTACTAAGAAAAGCAAACTTAAGTATAATCTGGGGAATAGAATTGTGTTTTATTTAGCTAGGATGATTTCTGCTCAAAAAGAAGTTGAATTTTTGGGAAGTGATTATGATAAAATAAAGAAAGTAGTGAGCATATGGGTGTGTCTAGATGGTGTTTCTGAAAAAGGCTCTATAGAAAGATTGGTGTTAAAACCAGAGCGGTTATATGGAAATGAGACCGGAATTCTAGACACAGATTTGATTGAGGCGTATGTTATAAGTATAAGGGAAAATATCGAACTAGAGGTATCAAAAAACAAGCTTATTTCTTTGCTGGAAGATTTATTTGCGGAAAAAGACGCTGAAAAGAAGAAGAAAAAACTTGTGGAGAAACATAAAATGGTAATGTCAGTTGAGTTTGAAGGGAGGGCTCGTAATATGTGTAACTGGAGTCAAGCTATACGAGAAGGTGCTATTGAAGAAGGAATAAAAGAAGGAATAAAAGAAGGAAAGATATTAGGGACCATTGAAGCTTTATTAAGTGTAGGAATGTCAAAGGACGAGGTGGTAAATAGACTGGTGCAAAATTATGATTTGGATGTAGTGACGGCTGAGAAGAAATTTGAGGAAATAGCTGGAATTAAATCTGAAATGGATTGAGGGAAATATTAAGTGAGCCATTTTCTGTAAAATAAAGTCTTATATTATATAAAGGTTAAATAAATTTAATTAATTTGCAGAAAAATTAACAATATCTGTAAAAATATGTAAAAGTGTGGTAAAATATAATCGATACATATTATGTAAGGTATAAACCCGTAAGGGATTATATAAATAAATAATTAATAATGGTCGCCATGGACAGCGACGACAAAAAAG
>JAZQOO010000004.1:0-11962 GCA_045627905.1 Lachnospiraceae bacterium
AGCATGCACTCCATCTTCCTCGTCGCTATAATAAAAAATAGGAAATGCCACTAAGCATTTCCTATTTTTAACTACTGGTAAAACGAATGTGCACCATGTCTGTACAGATATGTTTTGTCGCCCCACTCTCTTGATGCACTCTTTTGGAAATACAATGCACCATCTGAGCAGTCGCCCTCACAAAGCGTTCGCAAAACAGCCTGCTTCGTATCATTAGAAATCTTTATATCTCTTTCTAATATACCTCTGGCAGCAGGAACAAACTGTCCATCCTCATATATCACGCTCATTACGTCGTTTTCAAAATCATTACTATTAATTCTATTAATTATAACGCTTGCAACTAATTCTTTGCCCTTTATATCTTCACTAGCTGCTTCCGCTTCTACAAGCTTACATAACGTATCATATTCTTCCTTGCAAATCTCATCCTTACAAGAAGACGCTGACTTCACCTCATCTGAAACTTCAGCTCTACAGCTCTTCTCTTCATCTGCAATATCTTTACTGTCATCTAAGGAAAGTGTTTCGATAGAAACATTAATTTCAAGATTTGAAGCACCATTTGATGTCATTTCTCTAACAATAACACTTCTAGCACGCTTTGGTGCATCTGTATTCGGTTCGGAAAACATGCTGACACTAAATAAGATGGTGCCGGCAATCACGCACAGTGAAAATGCATGTGTCTTTAAAGATAAGCTACGCATTATCATGAGTGCGCGCGAAAAAATCGTACTCATAATTTTCTCCCTTATCTCCCCGACCCCAATTAGAAAGATTATATATCATAAAATACCATATTATGTAACCGATGTCAACGAGTAAAACTAACCAAGATGCCTTGGTAAATATTGTCAATAATAACTATAATTTTGCTCCATTTCTAAGATTTTGAAGCATATTCTCAAAGTATTCTGGCAGCTGTGCCTCTGTTTCAACGTATTGATTGTCCGATGGTCTTATAAATCCAAGCACCTTCGCATGCAGAACCTGACCATTTGTTTTATATTTTATCTTTTGGTTACTATACACATCATCACCAGCAACCGGATGATTAAGATGCGCCATATGTACACGTATCTGATGTGTTCTTCCTGTTTCCAGCTTTAGCTCTACTAATGCACAATTATCGAACTGTTCTAATACTTTATAATTTGTAATAGCCTCTCTGCCGCCATTTACGTTGACAGCCATTTTCAACCTGTCCTTAGGATGCCTTCCTATCGTTGTTACAATCCGTCCCTCAGGCTCTTTAAAAACTCCATGACATATCGCAACATACCTTCTATTGAGCGAATGGTCCTTAAGCTGTGCCGCAATCATGTTATGTGCCGCATCATTTTTACATACTATTAGTGAACCCGTCGTATTCATATCAATTCTATGAACAA
The DNA here is from genome assembly GCA_045627905.1 of Lachnospiraceae bacterium. Taxonomy (GTDB): domain Bacteria; phylum Bacillota; class Clostridia; order Lachnospirales; family Lachnospiraceae; genus UBA2868. Next base: position 1,395 of record JAZQOO010000004.1, read on the forward strand.
TTCCTGGTCGTAATTCCCCATTTATTGCCGAAAGATTATCTTTAAGATGATACATCAGTGCATTCACAAGTGTTCCGCTAAAATGTCCAGGTGCAGGATGTACCACCATTCCCTTAGGCTTATTGACGACAATTACATCCTCATCCTCATACAAAATATCAAGCGGTATATCTTCAGCCTTAATATCTACCTCACGAGGATCATTAACTGTAAATATTATTTTATCTCCTGTCGTAACATTAAGACTAGCCTTCGCTTTTTTGTCATTTAAACTTACAAGACCTTCTTTTATCTGTTTTTGAATAAAAGACCTTGAAAATTCACTGTAATTATCTGCTATACATTTATCAATTCTCAGCCCTTCAAATTCAGGCAACACCTCAAACTCAAACTCCAACAACACACATCTCCTAAAATGCTATATACTTTTATCTTTCTTATTTCTGTTAAAACCAAGTACAGAATCTTCTATTTCTTTAATATCGCTATCTTTATAAATAAATAAAACAGAAATCACAAGCAGTACCGTCGCAACTGATACATAAATATCCGCAACATTAAATATTGGAAAATCAATTATTTCAAAATAAATAAAATCTATAACATAGTTTTGCTTTACCCTGTCAATCATATTTCCTATTCCACCTGCAATAATCATAACAAATAAAGCAATAAGTAGATTGTATTTTTTATTACATGGCATTCTATATATTATGTAAACCAATCCAGCGCATACAACAATTGCTATAATCGAAAATAGTAGCTGGTGTCCCTGTAACATACCAAATGCCGCGCCTGTATTTCCATTTGGCAAATAATAAAACTCTAATATATTATTTAAAATCACAAATGGTGCTGAATCCTTTAAGTTCATGTATGCCAGCTTTTTTGTAAACTGATCTATTAAAACTAATAGTATTGTTACAACTGCACATATAACCATTCTTTTATTTCTATTCATAAACAAACCTATCTATTTACCTAAAATCAGTCCCATTCAACATGAAGTGTTGCAACCGCTTCTTTTATTTCTTCATCAGTAACATCGTTTGCAATACATGCTTTTCCAATCTTTTTAAGAAGAATAAACTTCACATATCCGTTTTCAGATTTTTTATCAAACTTTGTAAGTCTGACAATTTCATCTACATCGATTTCATCTACAGATATAGGAAGATTAAATGGAACAAACATGTCTCTTATTTCGTAAAAATCTTCCATTGATAGCATATTGCGCTTCCATGAAATATATGCTGCAACAATTGTACCAAGTGCAACACATTCTCCATGTAGTAATTTGAAATCCATATATTTTTCTATTGCATGTCCTGCTGTATGTCCAAGATTTAGTAAAGCTCTGTCACCCTGTTCGAATGGGTCCTTCTCAACAACAATTCTCTTGATATTTACGCTTCTCTCAATCATTTCAGCTAAAATATCTGCTTCATGTTCATTAATTTCCATGAAATTATTAATTGTCCATTCGTAAAATGAACCATCCTTAAGCAGTCCTGCTTTTAAAACCTCTGCCATTCCAGATGCAAACTGGTTTGCAGGAAGTGTACTTAACACAGCAGTATTTATATACACAAGTCTTGGCATTTTAAACGCACCAACCATATTTTTATACTGCTTAAAATCAACACCTGTTTTTCCACCAATGCTTGAATCTACCTGCGACAATAATGTTGTAGGTACCTGAATAAAATCAATACCTCTCATATATGTTGCCGCAACAAATCCAGTAAGGTCACCAGTTACACCGCCACCTAAAGCGATTAACACATCTTTTCGATTAAATTTATTTTCTGTAAGTACCTCATATGCATTCTGAACAGTATCAAGATTTTTATTTTCCTCGCCTGCTTCAAATACAAATTCAGTAATACTTAAAAATGTATCTTTTAATTCCTCCTTAAGCTTTTCGAGATAAAGCTTAGATACATTACTGTCAGTTATAATACATGCTTTATTTTTCTTTTCGTATAAATCGCTTATCTTTTCTGCTAATCCAGAATAATCGGACTCAATATAAATACTATATGGTTTATTTCTATCTGTTTTAAATGCAACATCTATCTGCTTCAATTTCTTTTCCTCCGTAAAAATAATGGACCTCCAATTAAGGAAGCCCATATATCACTTTAAAATTTATTTCTGAGTGAAGGGATATCAAATCCGCTTGCAAGTATTTCCTGAAAATCGCCTGATATCTCAACGCTCTTAGGTGTAGCTATGAAAATGAAATGAGATATTTTCTGAAGATTTCCTCCTATAGCATATGTCGAACCTGATGTGAAATCAATAATTCTCTGTGCTATATCTGTATCAAGGCCTTCAACATTAAGAACTACTGTATGTCCATCAAGTAATGTGTCTGTAATCTCTCTCGAATCATCTACATTAGTAGGCTTAATAACACATACCTCCATGCCATTTGACATCGTACGACTCGATCCTTTTCTGTTATATGAACTTGTACGTGATGGTTTCTGTGGCTTAGCATCATAATCATCATCCATTGTTGCAGTTCTGATTGGTTGTTTTCTTGAAGCAGCATTACGTGAAGAACGTGGTTCGTCATCTACATCTTCATCATAGTATTCATCTTCATAATCATCATCTTCATCATATCTGACTGTAGCAAGAAACTTATCCATTAAACCCATATTCTTGTCTCCTAACTTATATTATAGTTCCTCTCACCAAAAATCTTTGTGCCTACACGTACGTGCGTAGCCCCTTCTTCTACTGCGACATCAAAGTCGCCTGACATACCCATAGACATAAAATCCATACATACATTATCTATGTTTTTGTTCTTAATGTCAACAAATAATTGCGACATTTTGCGAAAAATCTCACGATTTTCCTCTGAATCGTCTACATATGGTGCTACAGTCATCAAACCTTTAACTAAAACACCTGGTAATTTTGATATCTCTCTAATTAACGCTTCAGTTTCTTCAGCACTCACGCCAAACTTTGATTCTTCAAGCGCCATGTTAACTTCTATAAGCACGCTGACAGTAACTGACTTCTTTACAGCCTCTTTGCTTATCTCCTTAGCAAGCTTCAGCGAGTCAACACTATGAATCATAAATACCTTATCTACAATATATTTTACTTTATTTGTCTGAAGATGGCCTATCATATGCCAACGTATATCTGGTGGAAGCTTGTCATACTTATCGACAATTTCCTGTACTTTATTTTCTCCAAAATCTCTCATGCCAGCGTCATAGGCTTCTTTCAGCATTTCTACAGGCTTTGTCTTGGATACAGCAATAAGCGTAACATCAGTAACATTTCTTGACGCTTTATTTGCACTCGCTTCAATCACTTTTTTTACATCTGTTATATTTTCATTAATCATATTATGCCTCCATAATTTCATCAGCTTGCCAGCTTGAAACTATCATACATGTTTGAAAATTATTTTCAAACTTTGTCACACACTTTCATCACCCTGCAGAATTGAAATTAATAAATAAAATCGTCCTCTTTTACAGAATCGCCATTTAAAGCAATATGGTCATATACAGACAAGCCGTATTCTGTATTTGACTTAACAATAGCATATTCATCATTCTGATTAAGAATTGTTATACCCTTAAACTCGGCATAGCCTTTATTTATATTATATACACCATTAATCTTTGCCTGATTTCTTACTGTGTATTCTTCCTTGCTATTTTCTTTCACAAGCTTATCGCCCAAATTAAGAAGGTTTTCATCGACGTAACAGTTTCCATCCTTGTCCTTGTAATATATAGGTACTTCAATGAATTCTACCGAATCTGTTCCGTCTTCTAAAACGCATTCTCTCATAAAGCCTTGATTTCCCTGTGAACCGCCTTCCACATAATAGCTTTCTGGTATTACATACAGCGCCTTTTCAACAATTGAAGAATTTGGAATCTTAAGCCCTTCCTGTGTATTAATCAAAAGCTCAATGTCAATAAACCTTTCAGTAGCGAAAGTAATCATTGAATTATTGAAATCAAGCTTAAGATATGTTTTATCAGCCTGATGAAGTATTGTTATTTTACCCCATGACTTATATCCATTTTCAAGGAATCTTACTTCTACGTAATTTTCTTTCTCGAGCTGCATTTCACGCTCTTCATCTATTTCAATAACAATTGACCAGTCCTCACTCGTAATAAGCTTGTAAGCATTATCGCCCTCTCCAATTAAGTCTCCAGTGTGAAACTTATTAGAAATGTATTGTGATTCATCAAACCTTGTCTCATCTATTTCTGTTGCTTTAAGCTCTTCATATCCATCAATGCCATACACTAGTACGCCTGAAACAGGGGCATTACCAAACTTTACGGCATCAGCATAATTTGCAGATTTAATCGAATCAATTCCAGTTAGTATTTTATAATTCGCAAGCTTTAAAACTGCCCCCTCCATATTATCCTTAAAATCATATGTATCCGTAAACCGCTTTATATCAAAATGACTCGAAAAGGATGATATTGTGTTTTTAAGTTCCAAAAGGTCTTCATCCGTTAAATTATTTTCACCTTTTCCATTATCGCCGACAAGGTCTGCCAATTTACCAGTCGAATCTATTGTATAAACCATAGAGCCGTTAGATACTTTTTCGCCTTCTTTTGTATAAAAATTAATGTATCCTGATTTTTCAGCCTGTACTATTTGCTCATCCCTAATAGTAATTCCTCTATATGTATTATTTATCGCAAGCGAACCAACCTTAACCTCATATGGTGTTATGTGCGATGTTTTGAAAAAATCAAAAATCTTACTTGCCATAAAAACACACGTAACGATAATAAAACCAGTTATCAAAATCGACATCGTTGATGATTTCGAATAATGAAGAGCTGATTTTTCCCTTGCTGGCCGTTTACGTGCTGTCTTTCTCTCATCTGTCTGAACTCGCCTCCCCGTACGTCTCACGTTACGTGGATTTTCATGTTTTCGTGAGTTTCGCTCATTTCGAGTTCTTCTGTTTTTTCTTTCATTTCCCATTATTTACTCCCATGATTTCAACATTTTGCAAAATTGAAACCATCAATCAAAAAGCCCCGACTATTAGAATCGAGGCTTTTATATCACATTCCATGTCCTAAATCATGCCAAAATCACGACATAGGCAGGTGTTTTACATGAATTATAATGATACAATAACATTTGACTTAAATTCCTCTGGAACTGCTGAACCGTCAATAGAAATGCTGATTGTAAAGTTAACCTTAAACTGTTCACTTATCTTATTAAGCTTAGTAAGCACTTCTGTTATCTTCGCATCATCATTAATGAAAGCAACATTTTTGAAGCTATCAAAATACAATTCCTCTAAATCATGATCCTGTGAAACGATACCACAAACGAATCCAACGAATTCATCAGTGTTATTAACAGGATATTCAGATTCATCTATGAGTCTGATACTGTTTTTAAGCTCATACATGTGCTTAGAACTCTTATCAAGGTATACAACATTACCTGTTGCTGTAGATACAGCTACATTTACCTTATCAAGAAGATGCTTTGTTTTTCCTTTACCTTTTTCACCTACGATTAACTGTATCACTATAGTACCCTCCTTTATGCATCATAAACCCCCATGTCTATGATTTTATTTAATTTCACTTATGTAATTATAGTTTATTTACATTCAAAAAACAATATAAAAATAGTAGTTAAAAGTAAATAAACACATCATCTATTCAAGTCCTAGAAGACTATTCATATTATTATACAATGAATCTGCATTTTCAGAATGTAAAACAACTGAAATATAGTCGTCTTTATTCTTCTTTTGGGAATAAATTATGAGACATGACTTAGCCGCATCAGTTGTTCCAGTTTTTCCACCCAGAACCCTAACGTCTTCCGGCGTCTTTATCCCGCCCAGAAAATATTTATTTGTACTTATACATTTTAATGTTTTATTTGTTCCATCTGCCTTTGTATATTTCAGTTCATGTTCCTTCTCTAAAATAATATCCTTGAACTTTTCATATTTTAAGGCCTCATTAAACATCAGATACAAATCATAAGCGGTAGTTTTATGTGCTTCATCAGTCAGTCCATGTGGATTAGTAAAATGAGTGTGCGTTGCTCCAATTTTTCTGGCTTCATCATTCATCATATCAACAAAAGCACTCTCAGAGCCTGCTATATGTTCAGCAATCATCACAGCAGCATCGTTTCCTGATGTAAGTAAAAGACCGTATAGCACTTCTTCAAGACTTGCTCTGTCTCCATTTTTAAATCCGCAAAGAACCGCCCCTGATTCTTTTATTTCAGCATTTGAGGTAGCTGTAATAATATCATCAAGCTTTCCATATTTGAGTGCAACAAGCGCAGTCATAACCTTCGTTGTCGATGCCGGATGCAATACCTCATTAGCATTTTTAGAATACTTCGTTTCTTTATCTGTAATGTCAAACAAACACGCTGCAGTAGCCTGACTCATATCAACGCTGTTTTCTTTAATATTATCTTTTACGACACATATATCTTCAGCGTATGAGTTAAGCTTCTTTTCACTCGAGGTGTCGTCAAATTTGAACGCAACAAGACTAGTATCCACATCATAAGCAGCATCGAGTTTATTTCCACATCCCGAAAGCATACAAATAATACAAATAGCAGATAAAATTATAAAACAATTATTTATACATTTCACGCCACTCCATGTCTCCTCTGTCAAGTGATTTTATCAGAAGCTCAGCTGTTGCGAGGTTTGTAGCAAGTGGAATATTATGCATATCACAAAGTCTCACAATATAAGCGACGTCTGGTTCATGTGACTTTGGAGTTAACGGATCTCTTAAGAATATCATAAGATCAATCTCATTATGCTCAATCTGAGCACCTATCTGTTGTTCACCGCCCAAATGTCCTGCAAGATATTTGTGGACATTAAGATTAGTAACCTCTTCAACAAGTCTTCCTGTTGTACCTGTGGCATATAACTCGTTTTTTGACAAAATCCCCATATAAGCAATGCAAAAATTCTGCATTAGCTTCTTTTTCGAGTCATGCGCAATCAATCCAATATTCATGTAACCCTCCTTCAGAGTATTAGGACTTTAGTCTAACATTCAAAACAAAACCCATCCCTATCATAAGTGATACTAGTGATGTGGAACCATAGCTCACAAACGGCAAAGGAATACCTGTGTTAGGCAATAAGCCCGTAACAACTCCTATATTTATAAATGTCTGAAATCCAACAAGTGCACCCATTCCACCTGCAATAATAGTTCCAGCAAGGTCTCTGGCACTAAGTGCGATTCTCAGGCATTCTATAACTATCAGAAACAGCAGTCCTAAAACAATACAGCACCCAATAAATCCCATTTCTTCTCCAACAACGGCAAAAATCATGTCTGTCTGTGCTTCTGATATAAAGTTTCCATTTTTTACTGAGGCTATAACATTATTGTTAAGTCCTTTTCCATGAAGCTGTCCAGAACCGATAGCTGTAATAGCATTCATAGTCTGATAGGCCTCTGTATCAGCATACTGTTCTGGATGAAGCCACGCAAGGATTCTTTTCTTCTGGTATTCATCAAGAACATTTACATTATCTCTTATTACATAGCTTACGGCAAACATAAACGCCGGCACACCAATCGTGATAGCTAAAAGGCACAACCGGTAGCTTAATCCACCTATAAACATTATAGAGATAAATACAAATAAAATAAGTATTGACGTCGACAAATCTGGCTGTTTAATAATTAAATATATAATAGGCAGAATCAGTATGACGCATGCAACTATCATTTTGATTGAATTTAATGTTTCCTCATGTTTCATAATAAACTGAGCATAAAATAAAATCAATAATATTTTTACAAGTTCTGAAGGCTGAAATCTAAATCCACCATACTCAAGCCATCTTGCAGCACCACCACCGGTGTCTCCAAAAAGTCTAACAAGTACAAGCATTCCAAGGCAAAAAATGTATATTAGCCAATAAAACTTCAAAATAAAACTGTAGCTAATAAGAGCCACTACAAGCATTGCACAAACCCCTAAAATGAGTCCGGCACGTTGTCTTGACATGTATACAGCATTTGCACTTGAAACAAAAATAACCCCCATAACAGAAATAGCTATCGTGAGTAATACAAGCCAGAAGCTGAATCTTTTAAAATTGTAATCTGCAAATATATTAATAATCTTTTTTTTCATTATCTATTTCAATTCTAGAACGGAATGCTATTTAAAAACTCTCTCGTTATTTCTTCCGTTATTATTGTATCGTCCTTGACATAAGAAATTCGTGGAATAACTTTATTTTTAGTAAATACTGAGCTTCTAATTATAACCTCTGATGATATATCTGCAATCTCTACCCTTGCAGACTTCATATCGAGTGATACAACAAAGCTTTTTTCATTACCATCACTACCAGCCTTTGCAGTACCATAAAGTGTACCGAGAATAACGATATTTCCTTTTGATGTCACACATGCGCCAGGATTTACATCTCCAAGAATAATAATGCTTGAATCTGTCTCTAAATGCTCATGCGCTCTCAAGGAACCTCTGTAGTACTGGCCATCTGTAGATTCGCCCGAATTAACAAAATTCTTTGTAGCATGTATAAATCTCTCATTCTGCTTTTCATCGTCTCCCACAACACACAGTACCGTAAGATCAGAATTAAGAGTTATTCCATCTACTAATGCCTGTTCTTCTTCCTTTGTCAGTTCTCTTCCTTCAAATGATATAATTACCTTTGCCTGACCAAAAAACTTTGAAGACTCTCTGAATTTATCACACATCTCGTTAAAAACCTCAATAAATTCAGCCTCCTTGTCAAGGACAATGCTTATACCATCCTTCATGCTTTTAATTGCTACTAAATTACTCATAAACACCCCTAGTCATCAATTATTTCTGTTTCCTCTGTATCTGCAACACCAGTAATAAGCTTATCACTGCCTTCTGTCTTAAAGTAATAATTCAAAACATCTGAAGCAAGTGCTGCTGCATTACCTGATGTATATCCATACGCTATTCTTACAGCGACTGTAACCTCAGGATTTTCAAAAGGTGCAAAGCCTACAAACAACGCATGATTAGTTCTTGATTTGGATGACTGTGCAGTTCCTGTTTTACCTGCAGTATTAACAGTCATTCCTTTAAATGCGCTGGCGTTTTGTACAACCATTCGCATTCCTCTGTGTACATCATTCCATGTTTCTTCGCTTATATCTACAGTGCCCTTTAATGTTGGACCGTATTTTTTAATAATCTTTTTATCTTTTGATTTAACAGAGTCTACAAGCGACAGATTATAACAGTTTCCCCTATTTGCAATTGCAGTAACATATCTTGAAAGCGCAATTGTTGTATAGTTATGACTACCCTGACCAATCGCTGAATCGACAGGAAGCTTATCAGAAAACTGCGACTGATTTTCTTCTGTCTCAACGCCAGTTTTTTCGGTTAATCCAAACATATCCGCATACTTTTGTAATCTTTCAAGACCATGCTTTTCATCATATGATTTGCTGTTTCCATCAGTCGCCAATCTGTAACCAACGTCATAGAAAAATACGTTACAGGAGTTACCAATCGCATTGATAGCATCCATCATTCCATGACCATTAGGATATACCCAGCATTTCTTTTCTAAGTCAAGAACCTCATATGTACCTTTACAGTAAATATGCTCTGTACTACCAACAATGCCCTCTTCAAGTGCTGTAACTGCAGAAACCATTTTAAATGTTGAACCAGGTGCTGTCATCTGCTGTGTTGCGTAATTGTACATTGGCGCTGACTGGTCCGACATTAGCGAAGCATAATATTTTGCATCAATTTTATTAGCAAGCTTATTGTTATCATATCCCGGATATGACACACATGCTAAAACCTCTCCGCTAACACTTGTTACAACACATGAACCAGAGCATGGGTCTAATGCTAACTGGGCTGGCGTTATTTCAATATTAGCTATTTTATTTATAATAAAATCATACGCCGTTCTTGCACCAGTTTCTACCTCAAGCTTTTCTGAGGAAGTACCATATACAACACGCTGTTCAAATAACAGCATACATATTTCCCGACCTGATATAACAGAGTCTGCAATCATATACTTAAATATTCTTTTTGCAAATCCATTATCTTCATTAAGCTGTTCACAAATATAATCAACAAGTCTTAAATAAATAGAATCAACATCAGAATATTTATCATCAAGATTTATTTTAGATATATCTATCCAGTTTTTTGACAAAGCATACTCAAGATATTCTCGAAGCGATATTTCCTCATCAACAGCCCATGAAATGTATGTTTTATCATCTTTATCAACTAATGACGAAATTATGACACCTTTATTTGAAGATGAAAGCATTGTTACAATATAGCTCTCATAAACCTGAAATTCTTTAGTAAGCTCATTATAAGGAGTAGCTCCATCAGTTAATTCATATCTTAATGCTGCAATAGATCGAGCCTCTTTATCTAAAAATTTTGAATACACAATTGACTCGTATTCAGATGCATTGCCATCAGCCATCTCTTCTATGCTAATAATACTGTTATTAAAGAAAGCA
>JAZQOO010000005.1:0-6909 GCA_045627905.1 Lachnospiraceae bacterium
GGTTACGTCATCAAGGATGAACCATTAACAGCTTCCTGATTAGGTGTTGCGTTTATATTTAATTTTTCAGCCACCCATTGGATGGTTTATTTGTTATGCTCTAATTTCCTGGGTACCCTCTACTTCTTTGTTTCAAACTTACTCCAAGTGATTTTATAATATCGCTTGCCACAATATTTTTAGTACCAAGCTTTTCTGATGCTTTTGCTCCAGCCTTTCCATGTATGTATGTAGAAATGGCTACAGCCTTAACACTATTACATCTCATTTTCTTCATGCCTGCGAAAGCTGCAATAATTCCAGCTAAAACATCTCCACTTCCGGCAGTTGCCAGTGCTTCATCACCAGAACTATTGATAAATACCTTATTACCATCAGTAATAACCGTTGTATAGTTTTTAAGAACTGTAATTACACCATATTTTTTAGAAAATTCTGTTGCAATCTCTTCTGCCTTATTATTTATTTCATTTACAGAAATTCCTGTCAGCCTGCTCATTTCAAGCAAATGTGGAGTAATAATTACCGGTGCTTTTGAATTATTTTCAATATACATAAGAAGCTCTTTATTGCCTGCAAGTATATTTAGTCCGTCAGCATCTATTACAAGTGGTTTTGTAATATTTTTTACTACATATTCAAGTATCATTTCTGATACTTTGTTCATCGAAAGACCTGGACCAATGAGAACCGCATCTGCAAAATCCATTGCTTTATCAAGCTGATGTAATTTATTATCAGCATCACATTTTGATATGTTTATGCATTTTTGAGTAGCCTCATGATTTGCTAACTCATCAATCAGACTATCATCATAAGATATACATACTGCCTCTGGGAGCTTCTTCTGAAGAGTTTTTATATTATTTTTATGAGTAAATATTTTAACATATCCAGAACCCGATTTCATTGCAGCAAACGCTGACAAATAGCAGGCTCCGTATATTTCTTCCGAACCGGCAATCACAAGTATTTTTGCAACCGAACCTTTATTTGCAGATAAATGCTTTTTAGGAAGCTCAGATAAATCCTCATCTGTTATCTGATATGCTATGTCTTTACTAGATATTTTATCTACAATCTCACAAAGACTACAGCTATTACTGTTTATTTCGGCCTGTTCTGAATTATCTGTCTCACATGTCTCAACATAAATTCCAACATCCTTTACTATAACAGTACCTGCATTTAGGTAACAGTCTGAAAGAAGCAGTCCCTTCTTTAAATACGAAAAGCATACTGTAATATCTGCCCTAACGCCATGAGAAAGACAAACTCCAGTATCAGTACTATAGCCTGATGGTATATCAACACTTACAACGAAAGCATCTGAGTTATTTATTAACTCTATCACTTCTGCAAAATCATCTTTTACATCTTTACTTAAACCTATTCCAAAAATAGCATCGACAACCGTATCCGCATTTCTTAATAACTCTTCACTTGCAGCTTTCGTGCCTGCATAATCGTAAAAAGCTACACCATAGCTTACTGCACTGTTAATCTGGCTAGATAGTTCTTCTGTATGTTTATTGGAATCTCCGACTAAAATTACCGCACACCTATCCCCTTTTAAATGAAGCATTCTAGCTATTGCAACACCATCTGCCGCATTGTTACCAGTTCCACATACTATAACTGTAAAACCATTTGTTAAGCCGTTTTCATTCATAACACTTACAACACTAAGTGCAGCACGCTCCATCAGTACAAGTGCTGGTATTCCATGCTCTGAAATAGTCCTTTTATCTGCATTTCTCATTGCCTCTGCATTTAAAATATAATTCATACATCCACCATTAAATTATTATCTTTGCTCACCAACATATGTAACGCCCTCTTTAATATTAATTATTTTGCTACACATGCTTGCAATCTCATCTTTATTATGTGATACAAAAAGGGCTGGTTTATTTTCACTCTTTAATACATCCAGCATATTTTCAATCATTTCATCCTTCAAATCGTAATCAAGAGAACTAAATGGTTCATCAAGTAAAATAACCTCTGGCCTTGCAGCAAGCATTCTAGCAAGCGCAGTTCTCTGCTTCTGCCCACATGAAATAATTCCCGGATATTCATTTTCAATATCATTAAGCTTAAACTTATTTATATAAAAATCAATTTCATCATTATATTCGCTTTTATTTTTACCTGATTTATTTATTCCTGCTGCAACATTATCTCTTACGGTCATATTGTTAAATAGTGCATAATCCTGAAACATATATCCCACTTTTCTTTTCTGTGGAACAAGATTTATCTTTTTCTCGCTATCAAATAATATACGGTCATTTAATATAATGTAGCCTGAATCTGGAGTTTCTACGCCAGCTATACATTTAAGAGTCATACTCTTACCACTGCCAGAATTTCCAAACAAAGCTACTGTCTCATTAGAATTTGAAAAATCAGACTTTAATGTGAATCGATTTAGTTTTTTTGTAATATTTACTTCAAGCATCTTTCATTCTCTTAATCGATATGATTTTATATCATTTTTGATTTAATATATGCAGTTACATTTCGCTATTTTTCTCAGCTGCACTTGTATTTATAAAATAAATCGCAAAAAACGAAATGATAACAATTATCGCAACATAAAATCCGGCAGTAACATAGTCATTATCCATAATTACCATAGCTATCTTCTGCGAAATCGTAGATGTCTTTCCCGGAATATTTCCTGCTAACATACTAGTAGCTCCGTATTCTCCTATACTTCTTGTAAATGTAAGAACAGAGCCCGAGAGTATTCCCGGTCTGGCTGCAGGCATTATTACTCTTCTAAATATTGTAAACTCTGACATACCGAGAGTTCTTGCTGCATAAATCGTGTTTTTATCTACTAAATCAAAGGCTGCTCTGGCATTTCTGTACATTAAAGGAAAAGAAATAACAAACGCTGCAATAACACACCCTATATATGTCTGAATCACCTTTATATGAAAGCTGTCATATAAAAAAGCCCCAAATGGTCTGTTTGTACTAAATAATAGTAGTAAAAAAAATCCGGCAACTGTTGGAGGGAGTACTAACGGCAGTGTCAAAATACAGTCTATGACGGACTTCATTTTCCCTTTCATCTGACCGACTCTCCACGCTATAACTGTTCCAAGAAAAAAAGCCATTACTGTTGCCACTACGCCTGTTTTAAGTGAAATAATTATAGGACTGTAATCAAGCTGTCCAATCATTTTTATAATGTCCACTTTTACCACCTGTTTTTTCCATTAAATGTATATCAGTAATTACCATGCCTTTATCAATTGCTTTGCACATGTCATAAACTGTAAGTAATGCTACATTAACTCCTGTCAGAGCTTCCATTTCAACGCCTGTCTGACCTCTGAGCTTTGCAGTACAAACACATCTGATAAATGGTTTTTCATCATCTACTATTTCAAAGTCAATGTTTACCTTTGTGAGCATAAGCGGATGACACATCGGTATAAGTTCAGATGTTTTCTTAGCTCCCATAATTCCTGCAACTCTTGCTGTCGCAAGAACATTGCCCTTTGAATTTGTTCCATCATTTATTGCATCAATTATTTCCTGACATACATATATTTTTCCTGATGCTACTGCTACTCTTTCTGTTATCTCCTTATCAGTAACATCTACCATTACGGCATTTCCATCTTTATCAATATGTGAAAATTCACCCATATCCTTCTCTCTCTATACTTTCTCTACCACCACTGGCGAATTTTTATTACATGAGCCTACAACAGCTTGAAGGCAACTAACCTATGTTTTTGAAGACACTCATTTTTCGCCAGTACTTAATGAAAACTTGTATTATATGCAAGTTTGAATTTAGTACTGCTGCGCTAAAAATAAGTAGCGGAAGCGTGTCGAAAAAAACATAAGGTTCAGTGCCTTCATGCGTGACTATTCCTTGTAACGTTTTCTCTACCACCACTGGCGAATTTTCTTCGAAAATTCACCTGTCACAAGGCATCCTCCCACTTCGTGGGTCCCTCCTTGTGACTATTTCCCAAATCCACAGTTAGGGAAGGTGCATACTTCACATGAGAGGCATAGCCCACCTTCGCCATATGCACTTATATCTTCATTTGTAAGAATTTCTCCTGCAAGAATCCTCGGAAGAAGCAAATCAAATATTGTCCTTTTAGCGTACATGACACAGCCTGGAAGCCCAAGAACAGCTATATTCTTATTACCCTTTTTTAAATACGAAACAAGAAACATGGCGCCCGGCAATACTGGTGCTCCATAGCTTACAATAAAAGCCCCTGACTGCTTTATGGCGCCTGGCGTTTTATCATCCGGATCGACGCTCATACCACCAGTACACAAAACTACATCTGCCCCGTCATCAACAAATTCATTTATTGCAGCTACTATATCATCCTGCTCATCAGATACAATTTTTTGCCCTAATATTTCAACATCATATTCTTCAAGCTTTGACTTTACAATAGGGCCAAAAGCATCCTTAATCCGTCCCTTGAAAACTTCGCTTCCAGTAGTAATAATTCCTGCCTTACAATTCTTAAATGGTATTATTTTAAATAAAGGCTCATCTCCTGCAAGCGCTACCGCCTTTTCCATTTTTTCCTTTTCAATAATTAATGGTATAATTCGTGTAGCACATACTTTTGCACCTTTTTTAACAGGAAAGTCACCATGAACTGACGCAATCATCATTTCACCAAGAGAATTAACAGCATTGAGCTTTTCCCTATTTATTTTAAGCAGTCCATCTATATCTGCCCTAATCTCTATTTTACCTTCTTTAGGTTCGCTACAAACCATTTCGTCTGATAGTCCGTCCTTGCCGATACATATATCTCTTAAAACCTCTGCCGCCTCATTTTCATGAAGCATTCCCTCTGTTTTTTCCCATACATATAGGTGTTCCTTCCCTACAGAAAGCAAAACCTCTATATCTTCTTCCTTAACTATATGACCTTTTCTAAATACTGCATCCTTAACTACACCCGGTATTATTTGTGTAATATCATGACAAAGAACATGTCCAACAGCATCCTCTGTTCTTATAAGCTTCATGAGTTTCTCCTTATGATTTGTCCACATTCTCCTGTTTCACCACGCATGATTAAAACAGCATGTGATAACGATGGTAAAAGATACTGGAGGCTTTCCCTGCACGCCTTAGGACTTCCCGGAAGATTAATAATAAGAGTTTCATTTCTCATAACACTTACAGCTCTTGAATACATTGCTCTTTTTGTAATTGAAATACTATATGCACGTATTCCCTCTGCTATTCCCGGAACGTTTCTTGTTGCTGCTCTCATAGTTGCTTCTGGTGTAACATCTCTTTTTGAAAGTCCCGTTCCACCAGTTGTAAAAATAACATCATATTTTTCATCATCCGCCATTTTTACTATTTCTTCATATAGCATATTTTCGTCATCTGGCAAAATAATCTGTCGTTCCACTAGATACCCATATTCGCTCACAGCTTCGTTTATAGCAGGGCCACTCAAATCTTCTCTAAGTCCTTGACTTCCCTTATCACTTGCAACTATTACTCCTACTCTGAACTTTTTCGTTGTAACAAGTTTTAATGTATCGTCAACACTGATAATTCCACCTTTAAGTACCTTTGCAAATACACCCTCTCTTGGCATTATGCAATCACCAACCTGATGAAAAATCTCACATTCAGAATGACATTTCTTTCCTATCTGTGTTATTTCAAGAACAACGTCTCCGCATTCAAAAATTGTACCTACAGGAAAAGCTTTAAAATCAAATCCACTTACCAAAAGATTCTCGCCGAAAGCACCTATTTCTATTTGTGCTCCTCTTTCCTTAAACTCTGTAAACTTTTCATAAGATAGTAAGCTTACCTGCCTATGCCACTTTCCAGCATGAGCATCATCCTTTAATCCAAAATCCTTTATAAATTCACAGCTTCCAACATTCTTTTTTGCCGTTCCCTTTTCTTTACTTATACAAACTCCAATTATATTTCCCATTTTTGCCTCCAATGATTTCAACAGCTTGCTAAATCGAAATCATCCATCAAGTTTAAAATTTACCCTCAAACTTATTCCTTTATTTATAAGTCTTTCGCTATTTGACATTTCCGTCAAAATGATATAATTCAAAAATCTCTTGTGCCGCATCAGATGTTAAATAGTCAAGAAAATCTTGTGCCGCATTCACTGTCGATTCCTTTGCATTCTCATTTTCCACAAGTGCCGCAGGATAAATAATATTTCCAGTCAAATCATATGGCAGAATTTCAATTATTTCAAGCTTATCCTCATAGCTAAATGTATCCGAATAATAAACTGTTCCAACCTCATTAGCGCCACTTGCTACTGAAGAAGCAACAACACCTACATTTGAACATTCATTTATTTCTACACTATTCAGTGCTGCAGAAATTTCACTTGTTTTTATTTTACCCACGTTTTCTGCCTCAGGCAAAATCCCACATTTCACAAGTGCCTGTCTTGTATATTTTCCAGCTGGTACAGAACCATCAGCAATTGCAAGACTTGTTGCCATATACATATCGTTTAAACAGGTAACCTTTGTATTACTTCCCTTATAAGTAATAATACAAAGCTGATTATTCACAATATTTTTTATTGAACTATCAATTAATAGACCCTTTTGTTTAAGCTCATCAATCTGCTTCATATCAGCAGGGAAAAAAATATTACATGTAGCTCCTTCTTCAATCTGAGCCATTAATGTTCCTGAGCTGTCGTAATTTGCAACGATTGATATTCCGTCATGGCTTTGTGTATACACTTCAATAATATTGTTAAGCACATTATTTAAGCTTTTGGCTGCAAAAATAACTATTTCAACATCATCACCATCTTTTTTCGATGAGGCGTCACATCCAGCAAATGAACAACTAATCAGTAATATCATTATCACTAATGATATTGTTTT
>JAZQOO010000006.1:0-78584 GCA_045627905.1 Lachnospiraceae bacterium
ATGTGAAAACGCACGAAAAACTTAAGGAAAAGCAGTTTGAGGCTTTCAAGGCTTCAGAAGCAGCAAAAGAAAGTAAAGAAATAGACGAACTTGTAAGCTACAGGTTTGGAGAAGCTTAAGGAGCTTATTATAGATGGCAGATGAATTAAACGAAAAAGATCAAAATAAAGGCGGAGGCTTTGATGTTTCTGTCGGAGATAACGGAGCTATGTATGCAGATGCAGAAGAAGATGAGGGCGGTGGAATTTTAGCTGCTCTTATTGTGATACTCATTGTTGTAATATGGCTTGCTATTTTGTGTCTTCTTGTCAAGCTTGATGTAGGTGGATTTGGCTCAGAGGTTTTATATCCAGTACTTAAGGATGTGCCAGTACTTCAGAAAATATTACCAGATAATATTGATGCGGAGCTTGAGGGTGAAGAAGGATACGAAACAATAGATGATGCATTAGCTGAAATTACAAGACTTAAAACACAGCTTGAGCTACTTGAGAAAGAAAAGGGAGGTTCAACATCTGATGAAGAGGTTGAAAAGATGCAGGAGGAAATAAAACGTCTGCAAACCTTTGAAGCAAGTCAGGTTGAGTTCCAGAAGCTTAAAACAGAGTTTTATGAAGAAATTGTTTTTGGAGAAAATGCACCTAATATAGCAGAATACAAGAAGTATTATGAGGAGCTTGATCCAGATAATGCGGAATATATATATAGACAGGTAGTTAAGCAGTTAGAAACTGATGGTGAGCTTGATGATTATGTTAAGGCATATAGCGAAATGAAGCCAAAGCAGGCAGCAGCTATTTTTGAAATGATGCCGGATAACCTTGATTTAGTCGCTAAAATTCTTGGGAAAATGGAAGCAACTGCAAGAGCTAAAATTCTTGGTGTAATGGATTCTGAGATAGCATCTCAGATTACAAAAATTATGGATCCTGACTATTAAGAAAAGGTGTGATTTTGCCGATAAAATATGTAACCGAGGTTATATCGGTAAATACGTACCTTGAAAACTGAAGAGAGGAGGGATTCTATTGCAGAAGACAACGCTTGCAGATGCTCTTTTAGGAGGGGCAAATGCAACAGGAAGCTTGATACCACAGTTTGGAAACGCAAAAGGTGTGGAACAGGCACAAAGTGAGTTCTCATTTACACAGGCAATGAATGATACGGCATGGATGCAGTCAGAAAAGCCATCAAATGACGTAAAAGACGAACTTTTAATGAAAAAGACGGTTGAAGTTACAAAGCCAAACAGGGAAGTTAAGAGTAGCGAAACTAATCAGCCTAAAAATAATAAGCCATTAAATGGTGAACAGAAGACGGAAGCTGTAAAAGCAGTTGATGAAGGTGCTTCAAAGGTAGCTGATAAAATCAAAGAACAGTTTGGTGTTACTGATGAACAGCTTGAAGAGGCTATGGAGGTTTTAGGAATTGAACTTCAGGACTTATTTAACGTAGCAGATATTCAGAAACTGATAGGGCAGCTTGAAGGAGTTACTGATTCGGTAGAGTTTTTGACAAATGTGGAATTATATGACTCATTTAAAGAGGTTATAAATTTTGCAGAAGATATCAAAGGTAACTTACTTACAGAACTCAATGTTACTGATGAGGTTTTTAATGAACTGATAGATGATAGCCAGTTTGCAGAGATTTTGAAGGAAAGCGGAGTGGTTGATTCAGAGGTAACTGTTAGTTCAGACAATTTAAATAATAATGTCGAAGCTGTTGATAATACAGATAGTAAAGCAGGAAACGAAGCTTTAACTGTAGAGATTAACAAAACTGAAGCAGAGGATAAAGAGATATCTGTTAAAGCAACAGATGAAGACTTATCAGAAATCAATACTGATGAAAATGTGACAGTTTTAAACAGCAAAACAGAAACATTTAAAAACGTTACAAAGCTACCAGAGAAAAATAACAGTAATTCAAATGCATCAGAGAACGAAAATGCAGGACAGCTTCAGAGCTTTCAGCAGATTGAAATAACAAATGCAGATGGAACACAGACTATAGAAACTGTAGAAACATATGTAAGTCGTGCGGATACAGAAAACATTATGAGACAGGTTACTGATTATATTAAAGTAAATGTTTCACAGGATGTTTCGAGTGTAGAGATGATGCTTCACCCAGCAAGTCTTGGAATGGTAAATATGCAGCTTAGCGCACAGAACGGAGCTATAACAGCACATCTTACAGTTCAGGATGAGCTTGTAAAGGCAGTTCTTGAAAGCCAGCTTGTAGAGCTTGAGAAAACATTTCTTGAGCAGGGTACAAAGGTTGAAGCTATTGAAGTTAGCGTAGGCAATTTTAATCTTGATGCAAGTACAAGTAATGATATGGCAGATAATTCTCAGAATGAAAGAGAAGGCAGCAGTTCAAAAAATCATAGAAAGAGCCTTAATCTTAACGAAATCGGTTCATTTGATGAGCTTGATGAAGAAGACAGAATAGAGGCTGAGATGATGGAAATGAACGGAAGCAGTGTCAATTATCAGGCGTAATATTTTAAACAAAAGGAGAAAAACATGGCATTATCAGCAGCAATTACTGATGGAAAAATATCATCAGGTATTACAGAGGTCGATAAGACATCTCAAAAGATCGTTGACAATGGACCTAAAAAAGCTGGCGGAAATCTTGATAAGGATGCTTTCTTACAGCTACTAGTTGCACAGATGCAGTATCAGGATCCATTAGAGCCAACAGATAATACACAGTATGTTTCACAGCTTGCAAGCTTTTCATCACTTGAGCAGATGCAGAATATGAGCTCATCACTTGAAAGCATGAGCGCAGCATCAGATTTGCAGAGAGCATCACTTCTTGTTGGACAGTTTGCAACAGTAGATACAGATGGACAGGGTTCATATCTTACAGGTAAGGTTGACTCAGTTGAATTCAAAGATGGGGAAGCAAAGCTTTCTATCGGAGGAAAGACATATCCATTTGCTAATCTTTATGAAGCAATCGATGCTGAATATTTAGATGCAAGTACAATTGCAGCAGGTTTCCAGAAAACACTCAAAGGTCTTCCATCACTTGAGCTTTTAACATCAAGTGAAAAAACAGCAATTGAAGGACTTAGAAATGTTTACGATAATCTTAATGCTTATCAGAAATCATTTATTACTGATACAGATTATCATACTCTTGAAACATATGAGAAACAGCTTGCAGAAATACTTGGTACAGACAAGGAATAATTAAAACGTTGTTTACAGGAGGAAACATATGAATATTATTAATAGTCAATTTCCTTCTATTGAACAAGTAACAGACACATACTTAAATTCAGGCAGTAAGGCAGGTATTACACCATTAAGTAATAATACGCAGAGCTTCGCTGATGTTTTAAAAGTAAAGCAGGGTGAAAGATTTTCACTTGAACGTATTACGCAGCAGAAGGAATTAAAATTTTCGAAGCATGCTACAAACAGACTTAATGACAGAAATATAGAATTGTCGGAAGGTCAGATGGATCGCCTGAATGAAGGTATTGAAAAAGCTTCTAAGAAGGGAATAAATGAATCGCTTGTTCTTATTGACGAACTGGCATTCATAGTAAACACAAAAAATAACACAGTAATAACCGCTATGGATCAGACAGCGTCTGATGAAAATGTTTTTACAAACATAGATGGGGCAGTAATAGCATAACAGCCGGACCTAATGGAGGCTGTATCATCCCTGACTGACAGATGGGATGAATAATCGACTTTAAGGAGGTCACTTAATTATGATGAGATCACTTTTCTCTGGTGTTGCAGGTCTTAGAACACACCAGACAAGAATGGACGTTATTGGTAACAATATCGCAAACGTTAATACAGTAGCTTATAAAGCACAGAATGCTACATTCCAGGAACTTATGTATCAGACAACTTCAAATGCTTCAGGTGCAAACGCTGAAACAGGTCGAGGTGGTGTAAATGCTAAGCAGATAGGTCTTGGTACTTCTGTTGCAGCTATTAACACAAATATAGAAACAGCAGGTGCTTCACAGTCAACAGGTAATGCCTTCGATATTCAGATTTCAGGTTCATCATTTTTCGTTGTAAGTGATGGAGCAAGTAATTTCTTCACAAGAGCAGGTGCATTTACAGTTGATGGTGCCGGAAACCTTGTTATGACATCAAATGGTTTCATAGTACAGGGCTGGCAGCCAAATGAAGCAACAGAAGAAGATCCTGATGATGCTCAGGTAGATATGGTGTCAGACCTTAAGATAATGTCACCAGAAAATATGGTATCAGACCCAGAACGTACAGAACAGGCTTATGTAGGCGGCGTTATTGATAAAAATGATAAGCAGCTTGCAACTGATTCTGGAAGACCAATCAATGTATCAGTATATGATAGTCTTGGATACAGCTACGTAGTTCAGCTTGCACTTAAGGATAACGGTGGTGCTGACAATGGACAGTATGCTCTCGAGGTTTCAAAGATTCTTGATTCAAAAGGTCATGATATTTTAAATGGATATGATGATGAAGATGGAAATCCTGTTGCAGGTTCAGTTACAGCAACACTTGGAAAAACTGGACTTGAGTATGATGTTAAAACAGGTAAGTATAAGGGTGATAAAGAAGATGTAGTGCTTACATTTGGTGGAACCCCACAGGCTCTTAATGGCGAAGTTAAGATTGATTTCTCAACATCAACAATGTTTGATAATAATGGTACATCAACAGTTGCTGGTCATGCTGGTTCACTTACAGGCGCTAATGCAGGACGTAAAAAAGGTGCATTATCTGGTGTAGCAGTACAGCAGGATGGTAAGATTTACGGTACATATGATAACGGTACAACAAAGCTTTTAGGACAGATTGCAGTTGCAAACTTTGCTAACCCTTCAGGTCTTGAAAAGGTAGGAGATAACCTTTACTCACCAACTCAGAACTCAGGTGATTTCGATGGTATCGGACAGGATATTACAGCAGATGGTTCAGGAAAGATGAGTACTGGTGTTCTTGAAATGTCAAACGTTGACTTATCAGCAGAATTTACTGATATGATTACAACTCAGAGAGGTTTCCAGGCTAACTCACGTATCATCACTGTATCTGATACAATGCTTGAAGAACTTATTAATCTTAAGAGATAATAATAACTGATTTTTATTATAAGGGGCATATATTGTGCCCCTTATTTTTTGAACTACAATTTTATAAAAATTTTCTGTCATAATTATATTTCATTGTTTGTTTATTGTAAAAAAGTATGATATACTAACAAGGATTTATAATTATTATAATTGTGTGAATTTTACGACCGAGTATTAATGAAATGATAGAATTGACTAGATTAAATGGAAAACAGATAATTATTAATTCGGATTTGATTGAATCGGTCGAGGAAAATCCTGATACTGTTATTACATTAGTTAATGGTAAAAAAATAATAGTCAGGGAAAATAGACATGAAGTAAAAAACCTCGTTAAATCTTATAAAAAGGAATTAATGAGTTAGCAGGTAGGTGGAAAACGTGGATATAGCTACAATACTTGGTGTTGGTCTATGTATTATATTCGTCTTTCTTTCAATTGTACTTGGTAAAGACGGTGTAGCAGGTATTAAATATTTCATAGACGCCCAGTCAGTTATGATTACAATTGGTGGTGCTCTTGGAGCTGTTTTAACAGGCTGTACAATGGCAGAGTTTATTGCAGGACTTAAGAGTATTTCAATAGCATTTAAAATGCCAGCACTTGATGCGCCAGGTATTATTAAGAAAATAATAGATTTATCAAACCTTGCACGAAAGGAAGGTCTTTTGTCACTTGAAGAAGCGGCAGGAGAGCTTGGAGATGCTTTTTTACAGAAGGGAATAATGCTTGTAGTAGACGGTACTGATCCTGACCTTGTAAGAGGTATTCTTGAAACAGAAATGGTTTGTATTGATGACAGACATAAGAAAAATATAGGATTTTGGGATAATTTAGCGGGCATGGGTCCTGCATGGGGTATGATTGGTACACTTGTAGGTCTTGTTCTTATGCTATATCACATGGAGGATGCTTCAACAATCGGACCTGCCATGGCCGTAGCTCTTATTACAACATTCTACGGTTCTCTTATCGCCAACTGGATATGTACTCCAGTTGCTACAAAGCTTAAAGTTATTAACAATGCAGAAATGCAGGTTAAGGAAATCGTTATAGAAGGACTTTTATCAATTCAGGCGGGTGAAAACCCACGAGTTATCGAGGAAAAACTTAAATCCTTCCTTGCACCTGGTGAGAGAAGTGCCGTAGCAAGCGATGACGGAGGAGAATAATGGCAAAGAGAAAGGAAGAACCACCAAAACCGGCAGCGGCGTGGATGAGTACCTTCTCAGATCTGATGAATCTGTTGCTTTGCTTCTTCGTATTGCTTTTCTCTATGTCAACAATCGATGCGCAGAAGTTTGAACAGTTAGCAGCATCTTTTTCAGAGAGCTTCAGTATTTTTCAGGCTGGTTCAACATCTATTGGCGAGGGATTACTTGTCGGTAATGGTGTGATGCAGCTTAATCAGCTTGATGAATATATGAATACAATGGGTAAAGAGGTTGAGGAGTCAGAAGAGGAAGAGGATCCTTTAGAAGAGCTTAAAGAAGAACAGCTTGAGACTTCAGAGGAGCTTGCTGAACTCATAGAGGAAATGGTTATCGAACAAAATCTTGAAAAGGAAGTCGACATTGACTTTACTTCACAGTATGTTTCGCTAACATTAAATGGTGGAATATTATTTGACTCAGGTAAAGACTCACTTAAGCCTGAATCGTATGATATTCTCGATAAAATAGGACTCATTCTTGAGAAGTATGCAAAATCAGTAATAGAGGTTGAAGGCCACACTGATAACGTACCTATTCATACAGCAAGATTTAGAAATAATAATGAGCTTTCAAGTGCCAGAGCTTTGTCGGTGTTTGATTATTTTGTGGAACATACAACACTTGACCCTGCGAATATTAAACATTCAGGCAGAGGTGAGTATATCCCGATAGCGGACAATTCGACACCTGAGGGACGAACTAAAAACAGACGTGTTGAGATTAAAATATATCATAATCTCAGTACATATGAATAAAATATAAGTTAGAAAAACGAGGAATTACAATGAAGAAGAACCTTTTATCAATAGTTATTCTTGCATTATTGATTGTCAATACAGCGCTGACTGGCGTAATAATGTTTTCGACAATAAGTACAAATAATAAAACAGCAGCTCTTGTAAGTGATATTGCATCAGTTCTTGATTTAGAACTTAATTATCAGCCACAGATAGCTGGAAGCAATCCAGGTGGTGCTGTTGCAATCGCTGATACAGCAGTTTATAACATTGAAGATTCACTTACAGTAGCTCTTAAGCCAAGTGGAGATGGAAAAGAACATTATGCAATGTGTCAGGTTTCCTTCTCTATGAATACAAAGGATGAGGATTATGCTAAATATGCTGAAATGATGGCACAGCAGGAAAGTAAAATCAGAAGCATTATCATTAGTGTAATCAGTCAGTACACAAAGGAAGAAGCTATGGCTGATCAGGCAGCGATTGAAGCAAGTATATTATCAGAGGTTCAGTCGATGTTTAAGTCAAGATTTATATTTGAAGCATATTTTAGAGATATTAAGTTCCAGTAAAATTATTTAACAGAGGTTAGCAATGGGTGAGGTACTATCACAAAATGAAATAGACAGTCTGTTGCAGGCACTGAGTACTGGAGAACTTGATGCTGATGATATCAGCAACATTGATGAAAAACCGGCGAAAAACTATGACTTTAGAAGACCGGCTAAGTTCTCAAAGGAACACTTAAGAACACTTGAAATTATTTTCGAGCATTACGGACGACTTTTATCTACGAATCTTCCAGTATATTTAAGAAAAAATATACAGGTAACAGTCGTAAACTCCGAAGCCTGTACATTCTCAGAGTTTTCGACGGCGCTTGCGAATCCGGTTCTTCTGTCGGTAGTTAATTTTTCTCCGTTAAACGGCAGTGTTATTATGGAACTTGCAGCGAATCTTGGATTTGCGATGATTGACAGAATGCTTGGAGGTCCAGGTAATCCGTTAGATAAAAACAGAGATTTTTCTGAAATTGAAAGATCGATTATTGATAAAATTATAGTGGTGTGTGTTCAGCTTCTAAGAGAGCCATGGAAAAACGTTATAGAGATTGATCCATATCTTGAACGAGTTGAGACTAATCCACAGTTCGCGCAGATTATCGCACCGAGTGAAATGATTGCGATTGTTACACTCAGTATTAAGATAGGTGATGTTGAAGGTCTTATGAATATATGTCTTCCATATTTCACATTGGAAAGTGTAATGGATAAGCTGAATACAAAGTACTGGTTCGCATCCATGAAGGAAAATAACGAAGACAATTATGAAGACTACATTGAGACTATTGTCAGAAAGGTCAGCATGCCTATTAAGGCTATACTTGGTAAGTCAAGTATTACAGTCAGCGATTTTGCCAACCTGCAAAGAGGTGACATTATTAAGCTCAATTCGAAGGTTGAGAATGAAATGGACATCTATGTTGGTAATCTTAAGAAATTCAAAGCTCTGCCAGGTACATCGAAGGATGCTTATGCGGTGAGAGTTACTTCAGTAATAAGAGAGGAGGATTAGCGTTATGGAAGGTATGTTATCCCAGGAAGAGATAAACGCCTTACTAAATGGTATGTCTGCCGGGGCAGATGATGCACCAGCAGCAGATGCGGGTTCGTCAGATTCCGGAAGTACAGAATCAACATCAAGTGCAGACCAGACACTTTTAACAGATGTTGAGAAAGATGCCATTGGTGAAGTTGCAAATATCAGCATGGGATCATCAGCAACAACACTATATTCCTTGGTTAACCGTAAGGTTAATATTACGACTCCTGTTGTTTCGCTAGCAATATGGGATGAGATCGTAGAAGATTACGAAAAACCTTGCGTATTTATTAAAATTAAATACACAGTTGGTCTTGAAGGTACAAACATTCTTATTCTTAAGGAATCTGATGTTAAAATAATTACAGACCTTATGATGGGTGGAGATGGTACAAATACCGATGGCGAGTTAGGAGAATTACACCTGAGTGCTATTTGTGAAGCAATGAACCAGATGATGGGTTCATCTGCAACGAGCCTTTCATCCATGCTTGGAAGAATGATTGATATCTCACCTCCTGAAGCAAGTCTTGTAAATATTGATTCGTTTGGAAAAGGTGAAGACATCTCTCCATTCCTTGGAGGTACGTTTGTACGAATCACATTCAGAATGCAGATTGGCGATTTGGTAGATTCAAAGATTATGCAGCTTTATCCTATTGATTTTGCTAAATCACTGTATGACTTCTTTATGGATTCAAAGGAGCCAGAACCAGAACCAGCAGCCCCAGCGCCACCACCAATGCCAGCAGCGGCACCTATGGGAGCGCCAGCAATGGGAATGCCTGATCCTAATATGGGAATGGGTATGAACATGGGAATGGGCATGGGAATGCCAATGCAGCAGCCACCAATGGGAATGGGCATGGGAATGCCAATGCAGCAGCCAGCGATGGGAATGGGAATGCCAAATGTAAATGTTCAGGCAGCGTCATTCTCACCATTCTCAAATGATATAGGTGCGATGCAGTCAACCGAGAACATTTCGCTTATTAAAGATGTTCCGCTCGAGGTTACTGTTGAGTTAGGAAGAACACATAAGGCAATTTCAGATATTCTTGATTTTGCCCCAGGTACAATTATTGAGCTTGATAAGATTGCAGGTGAACCTGTAGATGTTTTAGTAAATGGTAAGCTTGTAGCAAAAGGTGAAGTAGTTGTTATTGAAGAAAATTTCGGTATAAGAGTTACGGAAATCGTAAACTAGCCGAAAAAATAAATTAGAAACCCAATTAATATTAATTAAGGTATAAATAAGGAGAAAGAAAAAATGGCAAAAAACATTTTAATTTGTGATGATGCAGCTTTCATGCGTATGATGATTAAGGATATCCTTACAAAGAACGGCTACAACGTTGCAGGTGAGGCAGAAAATGGAGCAAAGGCTGTAGAAAAGTATAACGAACTTAAGCCTGATTTAGTTCTCATGGATATTACAATGCCTGAAATGGATGGTATCCAGGCTCTTAAGAAGATTAAAGAGCAGGACAGTTCTGCGCTTGTTATTATGTGTTCTGCTATGGGACAGCAGGCAATGGTTATTGAGTCTATCCAGGCTGGTGCAAAGGACTTCATAGTTAAGCCATTCCAGGCTGATAGAGTTATTGAAGCAGTCAAGAAGGTAGTTGGCTAATTTCAAATGAGAATAATACTTTTAAAGGCGTCTTCAGCCGACAGTTTCGTTCAGTTATGTACTGTTCTGGTTTTGTTTGCCTTTGTTCTTTGTGTGACCTATTTTACTACACGATTTGTAGGCAGCATTCAAAACGTACAGGGAAAAAACAGAAATTTTGAGTTAATAGAGGTTTTTAGACTCTCTAATTCTGTTTGCCTGCAGCTTGTGAGAACAGGGAAAAGATACTTCGTAATTGCAGTTTCTAAGGAACAGGCGAATGTTATAGCTGAACTTAACGAAGATGAGTTTATTAAAATTCGTGATAACAATGACAATGCAGGTGAAAAGTTTTCACAGCTGTTTATGAAGGCTAAAGACCGTCTTTTAAATAAAGGCGAAGACAATGAATAGATTTTTTCAGACGATAAGCAAAAGACTAATACTCTTTTGCTTTATTGCGTGTTTATCGGGGCTACCAGTATTCTTCGGAATAAATGTACATGCGGCTGAGCGTACAGTAGACAGGGATGCCATAGGTATGCCGGGAGAATCAAGCTATTCGTCCCCAACTGTTATTGACAGACCTGGTACAGCAGAGAGTAGGGAAGATTTAAGAGACTTAAATGTTTCAAATTCTTTAACTATCACATATGATAATAATGAAGGGTCTTTGGCAGGTGCACTCAGGATATTAATTACGCTTACTTTAGTAGCGTTAATTCCTACGATTCTCCTGATGATGACTTCTTTTACAAGAATACTCATTGTTTTTCATTTTTTGAGGACTGCTATAGGAACGCAAACGGCACCACCTAATCAGGTGATAATTGGGCTATCATTATTTTTAACGCTATTCATTATGAATCCTGTTCTTACTGAAATTAATGATACAGCCTTAAAGCCATTTGAGGCTCAGGAAATAGATCAGGATGAATTTTTTGAAAAAGCCCTTGTTCCACTGCGAGAGTTTATGTATGGTCAGACTCAGAAAAAGGATGTAAGACTCTTTATGGATATTCAGAAAATAGAAAGCGTTGAAACTATTGATGATATTCCAACACAGGTTTTAGTGCCAGCATTTATGATAAGTGAGTTAAGAACAGCATTCATTATTGGGTTCCTTTTGTACATTCCGTTTATCATAATTGATATGGTAGTGGCATCTACGCTTATGTCAATGGGTATGATGATGTTGCCACCGACAACTATTTCTACACCATTTAAAATACTTTTGTTTGTGTTAGTTGATGGATGGGGACTTGTTATTGGTAATCTGGTAAAAACGTTTTATTAAATGAGGATATGTGATGACAGTAGATGACGTTACAGCAATTATTAGAGCAGCTCTGTATGAGGTAATTATTAATTCGGCACCGATGCTAGTCGTATCTTTGATAGTAGGACTTGCAGTAAGTATTTTTCAGACGGTTACGTCAATCCAGGAACAGACGCTTACATTTGTTCCTAAAATATTATCAATTTTTGCCACAATAATGCTTGTGGGGCACTGGATTATGACTAACATGAATGATTATACGGAGGGTCTTTGGAACAGTTTTGCAATATATATACACTAATAATAGCAAAGGAATGTATTTTTAAATGATTGATTATGGTTTTTCGTATTCTGATTTAGAATATTTTCTTTTGGTTTTTGTGCGTATAAGCTGCTTTGTTTCAACGGCTCCCTTTTTTTCTATGAGCAATGTGCCAAGACAGTTTAAGGCAGGATTTGCATTTTGGGTAAGTGCCCTTGTTTACTATGCAATAGCACCTCATGAAGTAATTGAATACAGTTCGATTGTTTCCTTTTCACTTATTGTAATGAAGGAAGCATTTGCAGGAATTATTATTGGTCTTGGTGCCAATATATGTATGTCGATTCTTTCCTTTGCAGGAAAGATTTCGGACATGGAAGCTGGACTTTCTATGGTTCAGCTATTTGACCCTACGACAAGGGAAATGACAGGTTTTACAGGGAATATATATACATATGCTGTTACATTAATACTTATGGTAACGAATATGCATCATATTATTTTAAAAACCTTTATAGATACATATACGCTTATCCCAATTGGAAGTGTTGTGTATAATTCGGGGAAAATAACGGACGTAGTAATCAGATTTTTAGGAGATTATATATCGATAGCATTCAGGTTTTGCCTTCCTGTAGTTGCTGCGCTTATGATTTTAAATGCACTGCTTGGAATTATGGCAAAAACAACTCCGCAGATAAATATGTTTGCGGTTGGTATTCAGTTAAAGCTTTTACTTGGACTTTCGGTAATGTTTTTGACAGTATCGCTAATGCCAACATTGTCAGAATACATATTTAAAGAAATGCGATTCATGATGAATGCAATGATTGAAGCTCTTATGTGAGTATAAGCGTTATGACGAAGCAGGAATTATTATTTTTAGCAAATAGTAAATCATACATAGAATTAGACCTTCAGTTCTTTGCGAAAGAGGGGCCTGGTGGAGAAAAGACTGAACAGGCGACTGATAAAAAGTTAAAGGATGCAAGAGAAGAAGGTCAGGTTGCAAAAAGTAAGGAGCTTGGAAGTGCTGCGTTACTTTTTGCTTTATTTGTATCATTAAGAGCATATGCAGGGACTGTTGGAATAAACTTTCTTGAGACTTTTTCATTTATTTATTCTAAAATCCCTGAAATGACAAAGCTTATTGATGGTAATATTTCATCAAGGGACTTTTACGTTCTGTTTATCGACATTTTGCTTCTGGCACTCAAAATAATGGCTCCATTTTTGATAATTTCATTTGTAATGTGCTTTATAGCAGATTTGATTCAGGTTAAATGGCAGCCAACAGCGAAAACACTTCAGCCAAAGCTTAGTAAATTAAATCCGATAAGTGGAGTGAAAAGGTTATTTTCAAAGGATAAGCTTGTTGAACTTCTTAAATCAGTTATAAAAATTGGTCTGTTAGGATATATGGGCTACGTTACTCTTATGGATGAGTATACTGTAATATTCAGACTATTTGATTTAGAGATAATAGCTGCGATTCAAAGCATTGGAGAAATAGTAATCGACATGGGAATGCGAATGAGCTTCTTTTATCTGGTGCTTGCTATTGTTGATTACGGCTACCAGAAATGGAAGTTCAACGAAGATATGAAGATGACGAAGCAGGAAGTCAAGGATGAAATGAAGAACTCTGAAGGAGATCCTCAGATTAAAGGACAGCAGCGTCGTCGAATGCAGGAAGCATCTAGAAGACGAATGATGCAGTCCGTTCCAGAGGCTGATGTAGTTATTACAAACCCAACACACTTTGCTGTAGCGCTTAGATATGATCAGGATGCAGGGGATACGGCGCCATTTGTTGTTGCAAAGGGACAGGATTTTGTGGCAGCAAAAATCAAGGAAGTAGCAAAGGAGAATGGGGTTGAAATAGTAGAAAATAAACCACTTGCAAGACAGTTATATGCAAATGTTGAGCTAGGGCAGGCTATACCGCCAGAATTATATCAGGAAGTTGCCACAATTCTTGCCTATGTATATGGAATGGGTAAGGATGCACAGGCACGAAGAAGAATATCTTAAAATAATGAGAGGGGAGGGAAGTAAAGATGGCTTTTTTGAAAAAAATGTCAATTGCAGACATTGGTGTTGCAATATATATTCTTGCAGCCTTTGTATTCTTTATTATTCCTATTCCTTCAGTATTACTTGATGTATGTCTTGCTCTTAATATATCGATAGCGTTTGTAATATTATTTAACACTATGTTTGCAAAAGAAGTACTTGATATGTCATTTTTCCCGACATTACTTCTTTTTACAACTATTTTTAGAATTTCACTTAACGTTTCATCAACAAGACTTATTTTGTCTACAGGTTCTCCGGGAAACGTCGTTGAGACATTCGGGCAGTTCGTTGGTGGCGGTGATTTAGTTATTGGTGGAATTGTATTTATAATTCTTATTCTTATTCAGTTCATGGTTATCAACAAAGGTTCTGAGCGAGTTGCCGAAGTAACTGCCAGATTTACTCTTGATGCTATGCCAGGTAAGCAGATGGCTATTGACGCCGACTTAAATACTGGTGCGATTACTGATGAAGAAGCAAAGCAAAGAAGAGCTAAGATTCAGGAAGAATCGAGCTTTTTCGGTAACATGGACGGTGCTGTTAAGTACGTAAAGGGAGATGCAACAGCGGGTCTTATTATTACAGCCGTTAACCTTGTCGGTGGAATTGTCATGGGTGTGACAAGAGGCGGAATGAGCGTAAACGATGCTCTCAATATGTATGCTATTCTTACCATTGGTGATGGATTATGCTCACAGATTCCATCTCTGTTAATATCACTCTCAACTGGTATTCTTGTAACTAAGGGTGCAAAGGAAGCGGATACTGGTTCAATTCTCGTAAAACAGTTATTTGGACTTCCAAAGCCACTTTATTTTGTAGGTGCAACGTTAGCGTTTCTTGGACTTGTGACACCTCTTAATACAATACTTTTTGTCAGCTTTGGTATGATATTTATCGTAACGGGTAGAATGATGGCAAGCTCAATCGAGGAGGCAAAGGTTGAAGAGGCTGTTGATACAGAAGAGGTTGAGGCTGATGAAGTGAGAAAGCCGGAAAATGTTGTATCGCTTTTACAGGTTGACCCGATTGAACTTGAGTTTGGTTACGGAATTATTCCACTTGCCGATGTAAATCAGGGTGGTGACTTGCTTGATAGAGTCGTAATGATACGTAGACAGGTGGCAATTGAGCTTGGTACGGTTGTACCAATTATTCGACTTAGAGATAATATTCAGCTTAATCCTAATCAGTATATTATTAAAATAAAAGGTATACAGGTAAGTGAAGGTGAAATTTTATTTGACCATTATATGGCAATGAATCCGGGATTTGTCGAGGAAGAAATAACAGGTATTCCGACATTTGAGCCATCCTTCCATCTTCCAGCAATATGGATTACTGAATCGCAGAGAGAACGTGCAGAGATGCTTGGTTATACAGTTGTTGACCCACCATCTATTATTGCAACACACCTTACTGAAATTATTAGAACACATATTTCTGAGCTTCTTACGCGTCAGGATGTTCAGAATCTTATTAATAACATTAAGGAATCAAATTCTACTCTTGTGGACGAGCTTACACCTAAGCTTCTCGGTATCGGTGAGATACAGAAGGTTTTACAAAACCTGCTTAAGGAAGGTATTTCTATAAGAGACTTACTTACAATATTTGAAACATTAGCAGACCATGCGGTTGTTACAAGGGATACAGATGTACTTACGGAATATGTGAGACAGAGCCTGAAGCGTGCTATTTCAGCTAAATATTTTGCAATGAATGAGCCGACAAGTGTTGTTACACTAGACCCTCAGATAGAACAGGATATAATGGCCTCAGTTAAGCAGACTGAACAGGGAGCTTATCTTACATTGGACCCTGAAAAGACAAAGGCAATTATGAAGTCTGTCGAAACAGAGATTCAGAAGCTTGAAAATCTTGGAAAGATTCCAATGATTATTACATCTCCAATTGTAAGAATGTACTTCAAGAAACTGACAGAGGACTATTTTAGAGACTTAGTAGTAGTTTCATATAATGAAATAGAGTCAAATGTTGAGTTACAGTCAGTTGGAATGGTAACAATCAAATAAAATAAAAACAAATAAGCGGTAGTAATAATGATAATAAAGAAGTTTACTGGAAAAACTGAAGAAGAGGCTATGCTTGAGGCAAGACTTGAGCTTGGTGAAGACATCGTTAAGATGAATGTTAAACAAGTAAAGAGAAAAGGACTCTTTGGATTTTTAAGAAAAAAGATTGTTGAGGTGACAGTTGGATTAGAGGAAGAGCAGGATACTGCCTATGCAAAGATGAATGAAGCTGTCAGTGCAATAAGGGATGTTGTGTTAAAGGATGAAATGGCTCCAACCTTCAAGCCGGAAACAAGACAGAGACCTAGCAGTTTAGAGCCAAAGGAAAATGCGTACGAAGGTGTGGCTTACGAGAAATCTTCTTATAGCAAAGGTGTTACATCAGGTGCTGCATCATCAGCAGTATCATCATATAGTAGAAATGGCGATAAGATTACATATGAAAAGCCTGTATCAAAGCCTCTTTACGACACAGTAAAAAAGAACACAGAGTCTTCTTCTAATATAGAAGAAAAGCTTGAAAGCCTTCACTCACTTATTGAACAGCAGTTAGTTAAAGAAACAAAGGAAGAGGGGACAAAGGAAGAGGGTAAAAACTCAGAGTTCTTTAAGCTTATTTATAACACTCTTATTGATAACGAAGTGAATGAAAAGTATGTCAATGAGCTTGTTGAAGATGCTGAAAAGGTAAATAAGGATAGCGCTTCTATTGAGAAAATACTTGCAAATATGTATCAGAAAATGATACTTAAGTTTGGAAAAAATAAACTTATTTCTGAAAGCAGCAAAAATGCAAAGGTTATATTTTTTATCGGACCTACAGGTGTTGGCAAAACTACTACTATTGCCAAAATTGCTTCGAAGCTTATTTTAGATAAGAAAAAGGTAGCTCTTTTAACAACGGATACATATAGAATTGCTGCAACAGACCAGCTTGCAAAATACGCAGAAATTCTTAAGGCTCCGTTTAAGGTTATTTATACTACTGATGAATTAAAGGATAATATAAAGACATTTGAAAGCTATGACTATATTGTTGTTGATACTGCAGGTCATGCTCACAATAATGAGGCACAGAAATCGGGAACGAAGCAGTTTCTTGACAGTGTTTCAGATGAGAATGAGAAGCTTATTTATCTTGTTCTTTCTGCTACAACGAAATACAGGGATTTAAAGTCAGTTTGTGACTCTTATTCTGAATATACAAAGTACAGTCTTATTTTTACTAAGCTTGATGAAACATCTTCACTTGGTAATTTGTACAATCTGAAGCTCTATACGGGAGCTGATATGTCATATGTTACATTTGGACAGGATGTACCTGATGACATAGAAGAATTCAGTCCACAAAGTACAGTAAAACAGTTGTTGGGAGGTAAAGTTTGAAAATAAATTTTCAAACCAGCAGGCTGTTGAAATCAGGGGAGGCAAATAATGGATCAGGCTCAGCAGCTTAGAAACATAATAAAGGCAAACGAAGTAAAAGCACCGTTACCGACTGCAAGAGTTATAACTGTGACAAGTGGTAAAGGTGGTGTAGGTAAATCCAACGTTTCTGTCAATCTGGCGATTCAGTTTAGAAAGATGGGAAAGAAGGTTATTATTTTTGACGCGGATTTTGGTCTCGCAAATGTAGAGGTAATGTTTGGGGCAGTTCCAAAGCATAACCTTTCGGATTTGATTTATCATGGAAAAAACATTAAAGAAATAATAACGACAGGACCAATGGATATAGGCTTTATTTCAGGTGGTTCTGGTATTGCATCACTTACAAATCTTGGCAAGGAATATATTAATTATCTTATATTAAATCTTGCAGAGCTTGATACTCTTGCTGATGTAATAATAATTGATACAGGTGCAGGAATATCTGATTCAGTATTGGAATTCCTAGTGGCCAGTAAAGAAATACTACTTGTTACTACACCAGAGCCTGCGTCAATCACGGATTCATATTCGTTATTAAAAGCATTAAACAGACATCAGAAATTTGATTCGTCAATGACAAAAATAAAAGTTGTTGCAAATAAAACAGAAGGATTTGAGGATGGAAAGCTTCTATATTCAAAGTTGAGCGCAGTTGTTGCGAAATACTTAAAGCTTCCACTTGAATTTGTAGGTGTAATACCTAGTGACCAGGCGCTTGTAAAGGCTGTTATGCAGCAGAGTCCTGTATCACTACAGGCACCATCGTCTAAATCAGCACTTGCGTTTGAAGATTTAGCAAAGACACTGACAACAAATAGCACTGAGCCAGTTCAGACGAAAAGAGGTATGGCTGGTTTCTTCAGTTCATTCATTACAAAACATGTGGGAGGTTATAAATGATTTCAAAATATGTAAATCCCGGTGATAAGGTAGATATCGAGCATATCGAAAGAGTAAAATATAATGAAGAAAATGAAAGACGAACATTTAGAAGCTCAATCTACGATATTATTTCTGAAGACAGAATAAAAATAACAATGCCTATTGAACAGGGTAAAATAATTTTATTTTCTGTAGATGCTGAACTAAATGTATGCTTTTACACTAAAAATGGACTGTTCCAGTGTATAGGAAGAGTAGTAGACAGATTAAAGGAAAATAATATTTTCTTACTTGATATAGAGTTAGTCACAGATTTAAAAAGATATCAGAGAAGAGAATACTACAGACTTAACTGTGTTCTTGATATGAAAAGCACTATGATAAATGAAAATGACATAGTCGAGTATACAGAACAGGTAAGATTTCTTGATACAGATATTACATTTGATAACGGAACTATGGTCGATATTAGCGGAGGTGGAGCAAGGTTCATTTCACAGGCAAAATATCCTAAGGGAAGTAATATTTTATTTGTATTTTCGTTATTTGTCGATGGCTCGTTAACTGAGTATAAGCTTCTTGGAAAGGTTCTTTTGTCTGAAGAAGTTAAAAATCAGGAAGGTAAGTACGAGCATAGAATTCAGTTTGTAAATATAATGAATGATGATAGAGAAAGTATTATAAAATATATTTTTGAAGAAGAAAGACGCATAAGAAAAAGAGAGAAGGGACTGTAATGAAGAAAAAAATTCTTATCATAGATGACTCTGCACTCATGAGAAGAGTACTTTGCGATATAATAAACTCTGATGAAAGATTTGAGGTAGCCGATATGGCTACAGATGGTATCGATGGTTTTAATCACATATGTAAAGGCTCTTATGATGCGGTAGTTCTTGATGTGTATATGCCACGAATGACTGGACTTGAAATGCTCAAGGAAATGCAGAAAGCAAATGTTCAGGCAAACGTGCTTATGGCTAGTACTACTACTGGAGAGGGCGCTAGAGAAACACTTGATGCATTGGAACTTGGTGCCATCGACTTCATTAAAAAACCTGAAAATGTGGCTGATGCCAGACACGACGAATTTAAAAACAGATTTCTTGAGTTACTTGAAATAGTCTGTGAGTCAGGCGGTGTTCAAAGACACAGGACTCCTGTTAGAGGTTCGGGAGAAAAGGCACCGACGTTTTCTGCCAGATATGATGTTAATTTTCATACAAAAGGTGAAAATAATATTACAGCAGATACATACAGTCAGTTTACTCCTCGTAAACCGTTAACTGTTGTTAAAACAAGGAACCATACACAGGTTTCAGGAAAGAAAATTGTTGCCATGGCTTCATCAACGGGCGGCCCTAAAGCCCTTCAGCAGGTAATCCCTAAACTGCCTGCAAATCTTGATGCTACAGTATTACTTGTTCAGCATATGCCAAAAGGTTTTACTGCTTCGTTAGCTGAAAGGCTTAATGATTTAAGCAAAATCAAGGTTACAGAAGCAAAGGATGGTGACATGATCGAAAAAGGTCATGTATATATTGCACCAGGTGGAAAGCACCTTAAGCTTGCAAAGCATGGATCGAGTTATTCAATTACTCTTTCGGATGAGCCTTCAAGAGAAGGGGTTAAGCCATGTGCCAATTATATGTATGAATCTTTAATCGATTCGGATTTTGATGAAGTAACATGTGCAGTTCTAACAGGTATGGGTGCCGATGGAACAGCAGGAATAAAGGCACTCAGCGAAAAAAAGAAGACATATGTTGTTGCACAGGATGAAGAAAGTTCAACTGTATATGGTATGCCAAAAGCTATCGCAGCAACAGGATTAGTAAACAGCGTCGTTTCGCTTGAAAATGTTGCGGAACAGATAGTAAAGAACGTGGGGGTACGCTAACGATGGATGTAAGCCAGTATTTAGAAATTTTTTTGGATGAGACAGGTGAACACCTGCAGACATTAAGTGATCAGCTTATGATTCTTGAAAACGAGCCGGAGAATGCTGATACAATTAACGAGATTTTCCGTGCAGCTCACTCTCTCAAGGGTATGGCTGGTACAATGGGCTATAAGAGAATGCAGAATCTTACACACGACATGGAAAATGTATTTTCAGAAGTTCGTAATGGTAAGATTAAGGTTAATAGCCACCTTGTAGATATCCTTTTCAAAGCACTTGATGCTTTAGAAGAGTATAAGGATAATATCCAGAATACTCAGGATGAAGGAACAAATGATAATGAGCCTATTATTCAGGCACTTCAGGAAATATTAAATGGTGGTAGTGCTGAAACAAAGGCAGATGCACCAAAGAAGGCTACAAAGGAAAAGGCTAAAAAGGAAGAGACAAAGGTTGCTGCAGGAAAGTGGAGAGAGGTTAAGCTTCAGGAAGAGAACCAGCACACTATTGGTGAGGCTATTACAAAGGGACTTCATGCGTATGCATTTACAGTAAATGTTCAGGAGTCATGTATTCTTAAGGCTGCAAGAGCATTCCTTGTATTCAAGGCAATCGAAGAGCTCGGCGGTGAAATTGTTGTATCAAATCCTTCAATTCAGGATATTGAAGATGAAAAGTTCGAATTTGATTTCAGTATTTTTGTAATAGTAGATGCATCATTTGATGATGTTAAGAAAGCTATATTAAGCGTTTCAGAAATCGAAAGCACAGAAGGTGAAGAACTTAGCATTGAAAGTGAAATGCTTGAGATTTCAGAAGAAGAGGTTGAAGA
Source organism: Lachnospiraceae bacterium (assembly GCA_045627905.1). Classification (GTDB taxonomy): domain Bacteria; phylum Bacillota; class Clostridia; order Lachnospirales; family Lachnospiraceae; genus UBA2868. The sequence goes on from JAZQOO010000006.1 coordinate 20,978, forward strand.
ACAGGCAGCAGCACCTGCAGTTGTTGAAGAAAAGGTTGAGGAAGCAAAGGCAGCAGCACCTGCAGAATCACCTCAGGAAAATAAAGCAGCACCTGCTAAGAAGGCAGCTGCAAATAAGCCAGTTGTTAACAGAACAGTTAGAGTAGATATTGAAAAGCTCGACGTTCTTATGAATCTTGTAAGTGAGCTTATCATTGCCAAAAACTCTCTTGTTTCATTTGGTTCAGGTGGAGTTAGTGGAAATAGCTCAGAATTCAATGAACAGATTGAATACCTTGAAAGTGTTACAACAAATCTTCATGAATCAGTTATGAAGGTTCGAATGGTTCCTATTGAAAGTGTTCTTGCTAAATTCCCAAGAATGATTAGAGACCTTTCAAAGAAGCTTGATAAGCCAATGGAGCTTACAATGACTGGTGAAGAGACAGAGCTTGACAGAACTGTTGTAGATGAAATCGGTGACCCACTGATGCATCTCCTTCGTAATTCTGCTGACCATGGTCTTGAAAAGGAAGATGTTAGACGTTCAAGAGGAAAGAATCCTGTTGGTCAGGTATTCTTAAATGCTTACCAGGAAGGTAATAACGTTATTATCGATGTAGGTGATGATGGTAATGGTATTGATGTTGAGGCAGTTAAGAATAAAGCAGTAGAAAAAGGACAGATTACTCGTGAGCAGGCTGATTCAATGAATGATAAGGAAGCTATCGACCTTCTCTTTGGAGCAGGCTTCTCTACAGCAAAGGTTGTTTCAGATGTATCTGGACGAGGCGTTGGTCTTGATGTTGTTAAATCAAAAATCGAAGCTCTTGGCGGTGATGTAACTGTTAAGACAAAGCTTGGTGAAGGTTCAACATTCTCTGTAAGACTTCCACTCACACTTGCTATCATTCAGGCTCTCATGGTTGTTATCGGAACAGAAAAGTATGCTATTTCATTAGGTTCTATCGATACAATCGAAGCTGTTACTGAAAAAGATATTAAGTATGTTGAAAATAAAGAAGTTATTAACTTACGTGGCGTAGTTATTCCAATTGTAAGACTTGATTCTATACTTGGAGTTGAATGTGCTAAGAAGGATGATGACAGCTTAATCGTTGTTATTGTTAAGAAGGGTGACCAGCTCGCAGGTCTTGTTGTTGATGAACTTATCGGACAGCAGGAAATCGTTATTAAGTCACTTGGTAAATATATCAATTGCACATCAAGAATTATCAGTGGTGCTACTATCCTTGGTGATGGTGAAGTTGCTCTTATTCTTGATTCCAATGTTCTTATATAATAGGAGGGTCGAAGAATGGATGCGTTAAATATTGCAAGAGAGTATGAAACTCAGCAGTTTATTGTTATAAAGATTGGAGAGGAACAGTACGGAATAGATATCAGATATGTTGATAATATTCTCCGTATGCAGAAAATAACAAGAGTTCCTCATGTACAGCATTATTTCAAAGGCGTTATTAATCTTCGTGGTGAAGTAGTTCCTGTAATGAGCATCAGACTTAAGATGAATCTTTCAGATGATGTTATTACAAATAAATCACGTATTATCATTATTAAATTTGAAAATAATGCTCCAATTGGAATAGTTGTTGATGAAGTTAAAGAAGTTGTTACACTTGATGAAAGAAGCATAGATAAGGTTTCAAAGAATGGTGGAGCACAGGAGCCAACATTTATTACAGGTGTTGGTAAGGTTGATGAAAATCTTATTTCACTTCTTGATTTAACTACAATCATTAACGAGAAGGAAACAGTATAGTAATTGTAAACAAAATGAAAGCTACGCTGACGCCGAATGGACTTTAATTGTTCGGCGTCGCGTATGAGGAAGATATGGCAAAAATTGATTTAAATAATATGGATAAAATCTATTTCGATGTATTAAGCGAAATAGGAAATATAGGTGCCGGAAATGCGACAACTGCGCTTGCTACTTTACTTAATACGAAGGTAGATATGCATGTTCCTAAGGTCGAGCTTCTTGAGTTTAAGGAAGTAGGCGCGGAAATGGGTGGTGAAGAAACACTCATGGCAGGAATTTATCAGGTTATTGAAGGCGACATTACAGGAAGTATTATGTTCCTGTTAGAAGAGAAGACAGCAAAGCTTTTAGTTGCAAAGCTTATGGGAATGGAAAATCCTATAGAGGGTGAATTTACAGAAATGGAAATATCAGCTCTTAAGGAGATTGGAAATATCATTACAGGCTCTTATCTGTCGTCGTTGTCGACACTTACAAATTTATTTATAAATGCTTCAGTTCCTGCAATCAGTATTGATATGTGCGAAGCTATTTTATCAGTGCCAGCTATCGAATTTGGTGAGCTAGGTGATAAAATGTTATTAATAAAAACAGAATTTACCGATGATGTCAAATTAGAAGGGTATTTTGTATTAGTACCTGATTTGGATTCATATGATAAGATTTTGACTTCAATAGGAATGTAAATTGGTGGTAGTAAGGTTATGGGAGAATTAATTAAAGTCGGAATGGCAGATCTTAAGCTTTGTAAAGCTCCTGATACAGTTACAACATTAGGTTTGGGATCTTGTGTAGGAGTTGCTATAAGAGATCCTAATACTAAAATAGGCGGACTTGCGCATGTTATGCTTCCGGATAGTAAGATTATGCAGAATACCGTTAATATTGCAAAGTTTGCTGACACTGGAGTTAAGGAACTTGTGCGAATTATGGTCGAGGCCGGTGCAAATAAAACAAGACTGGTTGCTAAAATAGCAGGCGGTGCGCAGATGTTCGCATTTCAGAATAAATCAGAGCTCACTTCAGTTGGAGACAGAAATGTAGCTGCTGTAAAGCAGGTGTTAAAAGAGCTTAATATTCCTATTTTAGCAGAGGATACAGGACTCAATTTCGGAAGAACAGTTATATTTGACCCTGCAACAGGTGACTATGTGATAAAGGCAGTTGGAAAGGAAGTCAAGACGATTTAATGAAGACTAAAACGGTACCAGCTATTGTTATGCTTCTTGGCTGCTCAGTTGCCAGTGTTGTAATGTACATAAATGGATATGAGTTTGGGAAAATGTTAAGAGTTTTGCTATTAGTTCTTATCATTTTTCTTATTATGGGTTTAGTTATTAAAAAGGTAATAGATAAACATATACCACTTCCGGAAGAGGAAGAGATATCTGAGGACGGTGAAGTAATAGAAAAGCAGTCTGAGGATGAAGATGAAGATGAAGAGGGTCTTTTAGATGTTGATGAGGATGGTTCTGTAGTACAGGCATCTGCATCAGAAGATAATGAAGAGTAAATGAATTGGTAGAGGGATAGGTTACAGCCTACCAGGAGAAGAGTATGGATGATAACGCTAGAGTGAAGCTTTGGCAGAGCTATGCCAGTAAGCCAACTGCGGATATTAGAGAAAAAATAATACTTGAATATGCTCCACTTGTTAAGCTTGTAGCAGGCAGATTGTCGATGTATCTTGGCTATAATGTTGAGTATGATGATCTTGTAGGTTATGGAATATTTGGACTTATTGATGCAATTGATAAGTTTGATCCTAATAAAGAGGTTAAGTTTGAAACATATGCTTCGTTAAGAATTCGTGGTGCTATACTTGACCAGATTCGTAAAATGGACTGGATTCCAAGAACTGTTAGACAGCGTCAGAAAAAAATTACAGAAGCAATAAAGGAAATAGAGGCTAATACTGGTAGAAATGCCACTGATGAAGAGGTCGCCTTAGCGATAGGTATTTCTATAGAAGAGTATGATGAATGGCAGTCACAGATGAAGGTGACAAATGTTGTGTCACTAGATGAATTTGTAGAGCAGGGAAGTGATGTTTCTGATGGAAGAGGGTTATCATCAAGAGAAGCAACTCCTGAAGAAGCCATTGAACAGCAGGAATTAAAGCAGAAGCTCGCAGAAGCTTTGAAGGAACTTACAGAAAAAGAACAGAAGGTAGTACTCTTATATTATTACGAAGATTTAACACTTAAGGAAATAAGTAATATTATGGAGGTTTCGGAATCGCGTGTTTCACAGCTTCATACAAAAGCTCTTGGTAAAATGAGAGTTAAGCTTGGAAGATATATGGATATTGTGTTGTCCGCGAATTAAGGAGGAAGTATGGCTTCAAGAAATGGTTACTTTCAAGTCATTATAAAAGGCGGCAAAACGTATGTAAGGCTCGTACCACCGGTTGACGGAGGAGAGCCTATTTTACTAAATGAATTAAGAGAATATTTAGCACGAAATAGATTTGAAGTAGACCCGACTATACTTAGTAAGGAATTATTTGAATTAGCAGAGCCTAAAGAAATACTTCTTGCAAGTGTTGCGGGTTATCCTATAAATGAATGTTTTGCGATGGAGATTTCAGCTGACAGAATGCAGGCAATTGTGAGGTTTTATCCTGCATCAGATGGGGATGTTAAAGGTGCTGCACTTGCATCGGCTGAAATAGCTAATGATTTACAGCATAAAGGTATTAAGGCAGGTGTCGACGCGACAGCTATAGCTCAGTATGTCAAGGATAAGCATTACTGTACGAATTATGTGCTCGCTAAAGGTACGCCACCAGTTCAGGGACAGGATGCAAAGATTGATTATTTATTTAATACAGACAATAGCTTAAAGCCTACACTTAATGAAGATGGTACAGTTGATTTCTTTAATCTAAACATTATTTCAAAATGTGCAGCAGGAGATACTTTGGCGCGTCTTACAAAGGAAGTGAAGGGTGAGCCAGGAATTTCGGTTGTTGGTGAGAAGGTTTTACCAAGAGAAATCAAAGTAAAACGACTTAAATATGGTAACAATATTAAGCTATCAGATGATGAACTGACTATTACATCTCTTGTAAACGGGCATGTATCGTTAGTTGATGATAAAGTGTTTGTATCTGATGTTTATGAAGTTGTAGATGTAGATACATCAACGGGAAATATTAATTATGTTGGTGATGTAAGAGTTACAGGTAATGTTAAGGCTGGATTTGAATTAAATGTTCAGGGTAGCATAGAAGTTAAAGGTGTTGTTGAGGGCGCTATCGTCAAAGCAACGGGAAATATTAGTATTGCGCGTGGTGTTAATGGAATGGGCAAGGGTGTTATTGAAGCTGGTGGAAATGTTGTTGCCAGATTCGTTGAGAATGCTCATATAACAGCAGGTGGATATGTCCATGCAGAAGCTATTATGAATAGTACTGTTCAGGCTAAAGACAGCGTTACAGTTACAGGTAAGAAGGGCTTTATTATTGGTAGTAAAATAAGAGCACTTGGAACAGTTGAAGCAAAAACTATTGGTTCTGAAATGGGTGGAGATACAGAGATTGAGGTTGGAACAGATCCAATGCTTAAGCTGCAGGTAAATAATCTCCAGGAACTTATAGACGATACAAAGAATAAGATTGAAAAGCTAGAACCAGTTATTGCAACATTTGCTAAGAAAATAAAAGAGGGCGCGCAGCTTTCGGTTGATCAGATTAGATACTTCAAACAGTTATCTGAACAATATAAGGTTGAGAAGGTTAACTATGCAAATGCTGTTAAACAGCATGAAACTTTATCTGAACAGATAGCTTCACAGCCTACGAACTCAGCAGTACTTGTTTCTGGAGTACTATATGGCGGTACAAAGCTTACAATTAATGAAGTATCTCAGGTAATTCAGAGACCAGCTCAGCATTCAAGATTTGTTAGAGATGGAGCAGATATTAGAATAAAGGCATTATAATGATAACACCAATACAGTCAAGTGGGATTATTTCCCAGACACCAAATATTAATCTGATGAGGCAGGGTGAAGAAGACAGACCTCAGACTAATTATCATAATGTACAGAATACTTTAGAGGCAAGAGAACAGGAAAAGTCGCAGGAGGTTGTCAGTAAAGATAACTCAGATGGTGCAGATACAAAGCATGATGCCAGAGATGAAAGTAAAAATAAGTATTTTGACATGCGAGATAAAAATAAAAAGAAAAAACAGCCAGACACTGTAGTAATAAAGAAAAATAATGGTGTAAGTGGTGGATTTGATTTTAGAGTGTAGTAACACATATTTAGGAGGGACACATGACACCTATAGGAATAACACTCCTCGTTGCAGGAGTGCTTATTTTTGGAGTAAGTTTTATTATTCCAGACAAAAATGATGGTAAGGGTTCGAAGAATACCGAAAAGGACAGGGAAGAAATAAGAAAGCTTATGGAAAAGGAGCTAGACTCCATGAAGCTTCGTGTCAATGAAGCGACAAATGAAACTGTTGAGTTTGGTATGGAAAAATGTGAGCGTTCCCTTGAAAAGCTTTCAAATGAAAAGATAGCTGCTGTAAATGAGTTTGCAACATCTGTCCTTGATGAGATTGAAAAAAACCATAAGGAAGTAATGTTTCTTTATGACATGCTTGACAGCAAGCAGGTAGATGTAAAAAATACTGTAAGAAATGCAGAAGCTACAGTAAGAGAAGTGAATGACGTAACAAATAGTGCGATTCAGCAAAGAGAAGCTGTGGAAGTACAGCTTTCTGAAAGTCAGAAAAGAGAGGAAGCACTTAATAGGCAGCTTGCAGAGGTTACTAATATGCAGCCAAGAATTATCAGTCCGTCTGTAGAGCTTGTTAGTCCTGAAACTGTTATAAAGAAGCCTGAAGCTACAGAAATACAGGTGCAGCCTGTTAAAAAGCCTGAACCAGTATTTTTCAGTGGTAAAATAGATCAGAGCATATTCGAAAAAATGGAAAGACCTCCGATTAATAAGCCTGCTGAGGCTGTTAAAGCAGAACCTAAAACACTTGAGGAAGCTGCTACGAACAATGCAAGAATACTTGCACTCAGTAAGCAGGGTATGGATGTAGTAGAGATAGCACGAGAATTAAATCTAGGAGTAGGAGAGGTAAAGCTCGTTTTAGATTTATATAGATAGTGATTATAGATTAGTAATTTGTTGGAACTAAGTATGAAACTCAGAATGTATTTGCGTGGACTGGGCATAGGAATTGCGGTTACAGCGGTTGTTATGTCATTTACAGTCGGTTCAAAAAATAATAATAAATTATCTGATGCTGAGATAATGTCAAGAGCAAAGGAGCTTGGAATGGTTATGGAGGACACAACACTAAAAAGTGGACTGTCAGAAGAAGAACCAAAACAAGATGAGAAGGAATCTGGCAAAGAAGAGGTTAAGCCTGAAGAAATAAGCAAGGATAAAGAAGAAGCTAAGCCTGAAGAGGTAAGTGAGGATAAAGAAGAGGCTAAGCCTGAAGAGGTAAGTGAGGATAAAGAAGAGGCTAAGCCTGAGGAAGCAAGCAAGGATAAAGAAGAAGCTAAGCCTGAAGAAGCAGGCAAGGATAAAGAAGATATTAGGTCTGAGGAAAACAGTAAGGCTACTGAAGAAATAAAAAAAGAAGAACCTCAGAAAGAAGAACAAAAAAAATCTGATGAAGAAATAAAATCTGAAAAAGAAGAAGTAAAGTCGGAAATTAATAATTCAAAAGATGAAGCATCAGGTAAGGTTCAAAATGAAAAAAAAACAGATGAAGCTATAGAATCTGAAAAAGGAAATAAAACAGATGATAAAACAAAGTCTGAAAAAGAAAATAAAACAGATGATAAAGTAAAGTCTGAAAAAGATAAAAAACAAGATAACAAACCTGATGAAAAAATAAATAAAAAGGGTCAGTTCAAATTAAATATTTCAGGTGGTGTTTCTTCTTATGCAGTGTGCGAGCTATTAGAAAAGGGTGGAGTTATAAAGAGTGCATCTGAGTTTGATAAATATATATGCGCTAAAGGTTATGACAGAAACATTACAACAGGTGAGCATATAATACCTGAAAATGCGGACTATGATACTATTGCTAATATTTTAGTGGGGAAATAGAGGAATAAACATGAAGATTGCTATTTGTGTTGATGCAAACAGTGGTTATACAAGAGAGACAGCGGAAAAAGAAGGATTTTTTTTCATGGATATGCCAGTCATAATAGACGGTGAGAATTATATCCAGGGAGTTAATCTGACTAATGATGCTTTTTATGAGGCACTTGCTTCGGGAAAAAATGTCACAACATCACAGCCGGCTCCTGGAGATATATTAGATTTCTGGGATGCTATTTTAAAAGATGGATATGATGAAATAGTACATATTCCGATGTCAAGCGGTTTATCGACAGCGTGTGATACAGCGAGGATGCTTGCAGATGACTATGATGGAAAGGTTCAGGTAGTTGATAATCACAGAATAGCTGTCACACAGTCAAGTTCTGCTATTGATGCAAAGCGTATGGCTGAGAACGGCTATAATGCAGAGCAAATCAAGGAAGCGCTTGAAAAGGCGGCCTATGATTCTGGAATATATATTGCCGTTGATACACTTGAGTATCTAAAAAAGGGTGGAAGGGTAACACCTGCTGGTGCTGCACTTGGTGCGTTGTTAGGAATAAAACCAATCTTATCACTTTCTGGTGGTAAGCTTGATGCATATGCGAAGGTAAGAGGAACAGCGAAGGCAAAGGCAAAAATTGTTGAGGCGGTTAAAAAGGAAATAGAAGAAAGATTTCCAAATGTTCCAAAGGAGAAGATTCGTATATTTACAGCAGATACGTTAATGACTGAAGAGGAAGAAGCAGAATGGCATAAGTATGTGAGTGATGCATTTTCTGAATATGGGGAAGTAGATAGCAGAAAGCTTTCATTAAGCATAGGAACTCATATTGGTCCAGGTGGATTTGCTGCAGCATATGCGTTAGAGTTAGTATGATATACTGAATAAGATAAGTAATTATAATGATTTATGTTTTAATTAAAAAATAATAAATAAAAAAGCATCCTTGCGGATGCTTTTTTATTTCATTCAAAACGTGATTAATATCCAAATTCCTGTGCCCAATAATACTGACCATCATTAGCAACATAGATTGAAATTGCAACAGATGTGAAATCAGGCCATAAGATATTTTCTCTGTGTGCTGGACTGTTCATCCAAGCGTTCACTGCTGAACTTGCATCGTAGTAACCGTAAGCAAGATTTTCACCACTCATTATACGGCTGTTAACTGTGTACCAAGCTCTTCCATCAGGTCTTGTGTGAGAGAATGATCTTGAACATTCCTCTGCTCTTACTGCTGATGTTGATTCTAGGTTGTTAGACCAAACAAGTGGGGCTAAACCATTGGCAGAACGTTCTGAATTAACAAGATTGAACGCTCTTAACGCTTCACTTCGAAGTGTTGAACTACCATCGGATGTATCAGCAAGAGCTATCAATTCATCATCGAAGTACACTACTGTATCTTCTGCGATTTCTTCTGCTGTACGAAGTGTTGCGCCATCGTCTACACCGCTCTTACCCCCGTTCATATAGATGATGCAGGCACAAACAGGAACCATGAGAAGCGCTAATGCAACGCCGAAAATCTTAGATTTCTTCTTCATGTGTCCCTCCTTTCATAAATTACATAAACTCGACTTTCTCTTACAGTAATTATGTCACATGTGTAGTGCAAATGCAACAAAAACACATAAAACACTCAAAATATCTGCTATGTGACAAAACATAACTAATCTTATTCTACTTATAAAGACGACTATTTATTACAAAAAGGCTCAGCTTAGTGTGTTTTAAAGTCATTTATGATAAAATAAATTCCAAATAAAAGGAGAGTCTTAAACTCAAGCAGTTACGTAGTAGATGGTATAGAACATAAAGAAGAGTATTCATACAGTAGTAATGATGTGACAGAGCTTATAGTGTAATCAAAAACGCAATGGGAGATGTAGTAGCATTATATGACCTGTATGGAGCCTTAATAGGAATAAATCATAATCAGGACTACAGCGACACATATGGAATGCTTAAGAAGAATCCGTGGTAAAAACTACAGAGCATTGAATAATGACGGAACCTGGTCTGAGATTGGAAAGAAAAATCCTAAATTAACTAATAGTATAAAAGATTGGATTGTTAGTAATGGGTGGAATTTACCAAATAATTAAAGGAGCATTAGTTAATTATGAATAGTGGAAATAATTTATATCCTCAAGTTATATTGCATGATTCTTATGTAAATAAAATATATTATGATAAAAGGAAAATTGTATTTGAATTTGAACCATATGGTTATTATGTAAAGTCAAAGGATAAGTATTATGGGTGTAATAAATCTAAGATAATATTTGATTTAAAAGAAGATGAATCTTATGAAATTCAACTAAAAAAGGATATCTGTTTATTTGGATTTGTTTTTACAATGGTTGAAGATATATCTATAGAGAAACTGAAAAGAAAACTTGATGCCGGAAAAATTGATATTGAATTCATATATGAGTATTATGCATTAGATAGTTGTTTTTATGAAATAATGGTACATGAAAAAAATGTTAATAAATGGGGATATTTAAAGCTTGAGATAGCAAATATAGAATACGAATGGGATAAAATAGATTGTAATTATCCGTTATAGTTGATGATTTTTCTCTTAGAAGTCGATGGCTTCATAACTGGAGCCATAACAGGAGGAATAACAAGTAATCATTGCTTTGTAGCAGGAACGGCTGTCGTAACAGTATCAGGATATAAACAGACAGAAAACATAAAAGCAGGTGATAAGGTATACGCAGTAGACAGTGATACAGGAGATGTGTCAATAAAAAATCAAACGGGAGAATTCACAGTTTTAGGAAACGCAGAATCCCTAGAGAATGGTTCTTTGAAAGCATCTGATTTACCTGAGATTAGAATATGGAAAGATGATAGTGGAAAATGACAACGACAAATGGTGGAACATCCATTAAATTGAAATGTGGTAATAGTTTAATCTATGGAATACCATTTGTTTTATATGATAGAAATGATCGATTGGTGCTTAGGAAGAAACTGGATGATATACTTTCTGTGAGAGGGTAGTCTATAATATGGGGTGGTTCAGCAGTCTGTGGTGGTTTGGGATTTGATGAGATTGTTAATTTGGAAAAATATACCGTTATTTTGAAATAGAGGTGAGTGATTAATGGAAAAGATAATAGAATGCGAACTAAGTAGAAAGAAAATAATTGAACGTATATCTGCGTTGATTGAAGGCGATATAAAAATATCAGAATATCACATAAGTGGTATTGAAAGTTGCTATGGAAAAATTAATAATAATTGCAGCTTTGATTTGTATTTTAAACAGGCTTTTTTTGTTAGGATAGAGGGGTGTTTTATTGATGATAGCAATGAACTGAAAGTGAGTATATATTGTAATTATTGGAAATATATATTTATTGGGCTATTATATGGTATGGGAATCGTTTCCGTAATCCTGAGTATGTACAAACATTTATATATTTTATCAATTATGATTTGTTTAGCAGTAATGTTCATGAATCTGTGGATTATAATAGTAGAACATATAATTCTTAATAGTTATTATGATGCATTATATAGTTTGTTGACACGCAAAATATAAAAATGAATTTTATTGTGGAGATAGTGGGATTTATTTGGGTGAATCTGTGGAAATTTAACAACAGCAGGAAATTATTCACCTAAAAATGCTTGTGATATAATATATTCTAAATAAGAAGGAGTTAAGAAAGCTATGGAAAATACAGAGGTAAATAAACAGCGAGAAACAGGTCTTGATATTGTAAAAAGTATTGCAGCATTTTTTGTAATAGGTGTTCACTTTTATTTGAACTGTGGTTATTATTCCGAGCCACTTATTACTAAAAAACTATTTGTTATGACTAATGCCAGATGGCTGTTTATGATTTGTGTGCCATTGTATATTATGGTGACGGGGTATCTTAAATCTAACAAGACTATTTGCAAAAAGCATTATATGTCGTTGATACCATTATTTATTGCGTATTTTGTGATAAATATTTACAAGATGCTAGTTGTCAATCATGTTTTTGGAAATCTTTATACTATGGATTTTGCTATTAGAAATTTGGCTAATTACCAGATTGCATGGTATATGGGAATGTATCTTTCACTTGTACTTATAATTCCTTTTTTGAATATGATGTGGAAAGGGTGTAAGGATAAATCACAGCATAGGATTCTCATTGGTTCATTTGCATTTGTTTCAATGCTTTATCCAATATTCTTATATATAGTTCCATCATATTGGCAAATGCTTTATCCTATTGTATATTATTTTTTGGGTACGTATTTATATGTGTACAGACCAAAGGCTAATAAGCTGTTTCTTATCGCCACAATGCTTGTGATGGTACTATTTGAATCATGTGTGTCATGGCATTTTGCAAAAGGTGGCAATTTTGATTGGACTATACTTGGACCTACAGATAATGGTTATTCTACAATAACGGTTGCCATAACGGCAATTTGTATGTTTATGCTATTTTATGATGTGCAAATAAATAATAAACTTGTAGCTTCTGTATTCAAATCTATCGCTGGATGTACGTTTGAAATTTACTTATTTTCCGGAGCATATGATATGATTATTTTCTACTATCTTAAGAGATATATTTTCAATGCTCAGGGATTTTTCTGGTGGTTCTTTGTTACAGTTCCTGCATCATTTATTTTAGCATGGATATCATCATTGATATATAAGCTTTTGTATAAGAAAATTTCTAGATTAGTAGTCAGTCTTTTTTCTAAAAGAGAAGAGAAATTGTCGTAAAAATCAGGCGAATAAAATATTGTTTAAAATATTTTAAAATACTAACATACGAGCACATAATTATGGACAGCCAAACATTTATAATTCATGTTAGAAAATAAGTTAAGTGAATTATAAATGGAGGGTATATATTATGAGAGGACAGAATATTATAAAAGGTGCTGTATTAGTTAGTTTGATTATATTCAACATTATATTGCAGGTAATGTGTGATTATAGCCAGAAGCCAAGATGTATTGTTGATGAATGTAATCATGTAAGAGCGAAGACTGAATTTTACTGTAAAAATCACAAACATTTTGAGGATTTTGAAATAGATATTCAGATAATAAGGGTAGATGCAGATAAAAGCAAATAAAGAGAGGGATTAGATGAACGAACAAATAATAAAAGAATTAAGCGACTTTCTAAAGAATTCGCCGACAGCTTTTCACGCAGTTGAGACAATATCAAATATATTAAATAAAGAAGGCTATACATGTCTTTCAGAAGCTGATAAATTTAAAATAGTTCCAGGTGGAAAGTATTACATAACTAGAAATCGTTCGTCAATTATTGCATTTAATATAAGTGAAAATGTTGAGGATTATTCATTTAGAATCATGGCATCGCATTCAGATTCTCCAACATTTAAAATAAAAGAAAAGTCGGAATTAGTTGTAAAAGACCATTATTCAAAGCTAAATACTGAGGGCTATGGTGGTATGATTTGTTCTACATGGTTTGACAGACCTCTATCAGTAGCTGGCAGGGTTATGGTTCAGAATGGTGATAACATAGAAACGAAGCTGATAAGGCTTAATCGTGATTTATGTATGATTCCAAGCCTTGCAATTCACATGGACAGAAATGTTAACGAAGGACATAGCTTCAACAAGCAGGTAGATATGCTACCGCTTATTGGCAGTGAACAGTTTACAGATGGGTCATTATATAAGCTTATTGCAGAAGAGTGCGGTATTGATTTTGGAAGTATTGTAAGTGCAGATTTATATTTGTATAATCGAATGGAAGCTACAGTATGGGGTGCACAAAACGAATATTTTTCTGCGCCAAAGCTAGATGATTTGCAGTGTGCATATGCCACATTAAAAGGTTTTATAAAGTCCACGCCAGTATGTGGAGTAAATGTTTTTGTATGCTTTGATAATGAAGAAGTAGGCAGTACGACTAAGCAGGGAGCTGTATCAACATTCATGAGTGATGTTTTATGGCGTATTAATTCTTCACTTGCAAAAAATGATGAGGATTATTTTAGGGCGATGGCAGAAAGCTTTATGATAAGCTGTGATAACGCTCATGCAGTTCATCCTAATTATCCAGATAAAACAGACCAAAATAACTGCGCATATCTGAATGGAGGAATTGTTATTAAATCCCACGCAGGACAAAAGTATACGAGTGATGGTGTCAGTATTGCGATATTTAAGTCAATATGTAAAAAGTCAGGCGTACCATTCCAGTATTTTGCTAATCGCTCGGATATGGCAGGCGGATCAACGTTAGGTAATCTTGCAATGACGCATGTTTCTGTGAATGCGCTGGATGTAGGACTTCCGCAGTTATCGATGCATTCTAGTTACGAAACATGTGGTGTAAATGATACATGCTACCTTGTAGATGCAAGTAAAACATTTTATAGCAGTAAAATTACATCAGAACGTGATGGAGATTATTCAATCATTTAGTGAAAATAGCCATACAGGCTTGAGAACATGGGAGACAGGTAATGGATGATATTAGTAAGTCAGTTGTAAAAAAAGATCATAAAGAAAAAATGAGCGGAAAAGCTGTATATGCCCCAGATTTCTCACTTGATGGGATGATATATGGTAAGGTAGTGCGCTCTAAGGTGGCACATGGAAGAATTAAAGAAATAAAGCTTCCAAAACTTCCAGAGGGCTATTTTTCAGTAGATGCATCAGATATTCCTGGAGAGCAGGGTGTAAAGATTATTACAAGTGATTTGCCTATATTCAATAATGATGAAATAAGGCATATGGCAGAATCTATACTTATGATAGTCGGACCAGATATTAAAAAGGTTAGAGAACTTGCAGATAGTGTTGAAATAGAATATGAAGAGTTAAAAGCCGTATATACAATAGATGAGGCAACGGAAACAATTGTTGAATATTCATATAAGGCAGGAGAAGCAGTTGATGATGTATTTTCAAGAGCTTCAAAGATAGTAGAAGAGACATTTGAAACAGGATATCAGGAGCAGGCATACATAGAACCACAGGGAGCGATTGGTCACTGGCATGATGGAATAATTACAGTTTATGGCTCTATGCAATGTCCGTTTTATGTGAGAGATGCACTCATGCAGGCACTTTCACTTGATGAAGAACATGCACAGGTAATACAGACTACAACAGGTGGTGGATTCGGTGGAAAAGAGGATTATGCATCTTTGTTAGGCTGTCAGGTTGCAATCGCATCATATAAAACAGGTAAGCCTGTGAAAATGATTTTAGATAGAAGAGATGATATGTCAACGACGACAAAGCGACATCCGGCTAAGCTTACATATAAAGCGGCGATTGATGAAAATAATAAGGTTGTTGCTATTAAGGCAGACATAAGACTTAATGCCGGTGCATATGAAGGATTATCCAGAGTGGTGCTCCAAAGAAGTATCATTGTGGCATGTGGTGTATACAATATTCCAAATGTAGAAGTGTATGGTGCTGCAATGCGTACTAATACTGTTAATAATGGTGCTTTTAGAGGTTTTGGAGCTCCTCAGAGTGTTTTTGCAGTGGAAACACTTATGAACCATATTGCTAGACAGCTTTCAGTAGATGAGCTGGATTTCAAGATGCGTCATTTTGTAAAGCAGGGTGATTCAACATCTACTGGTGGAAAATTTCATCATCATGTATCACTTAATGAGCTTGTCGAAAAGGCCTGCGAGCTTTCAGAATACAGAAGTAAGCATAAAGAATATTCAATGGAGCAGTCTGGAAGGTATAGAAGAGGTATAGGAATGTCTATATTCCTTCATGGGTGTGGATTTACCGGCGCGGCTGAAAAGGATTTCATAAAAGCTAAGCTAAAGCTAGAGAAATATGAAGATGGTACAGTAGAAATACTTGCAAGTAATACAGACATTGGGCAGGGTCTCAAAACTACATTTAGTAAAGTGGCTGCAAAAGAGCTTGATATTCCGTTAGACAAAGTAATAGTAAAAAATCCAGATACATTCAGAGTTCCTAATTCTGGACCTACGGCAGCTTCGCGTTCACTATTAATTACAGGAAAACTTATTGAAAGAGCCGCCAGAAAGCTAAAGCATGAATGGAAGGATTCAGAACATCAAATAATAATAGAGAATTATGAGCATCCGGACTTTATGATTCCATGGGATATATACGCATTTAGTGGAGATGCGTATCCAACATATGCATATGGTGTAAACGTGATAGAAACAGAACTCGATACTGTTACAGGAAATACAAGACTTATTGATGTTACTGGTGTGTTTGATGTTGGAAAATGTGTTGATGAAACTATAATGCGCGGACAGGCTGAAGGTGGAATGTTGCAGGGCATTGGATATGGTTCGATGGAGAAAATGGAGAGTGTTAACGGGGTTATAAAACAGTCAAGCTTTACTGACTATATGATTCCAACAGCTATGGATACAGTTCCTTTTAAAATCGCCTTTATAGATAACCCTTACGAAGGTGGCCCGTCTGGTGCAAAGGGTGCGGGAGAGCTTACTTTAGTAGGTGCAGCACCAGCATATGAGGCAGCTATTGAACAGGCAACAAAAGTAGATATGTTTAGTATTCCTGTTACACCAGAGAAAATAATAAAAGCAGTTAGCAGGGAATAACAAAGGTAAAGATTATGATAGATTTTATTTTAAACGGAAAAAATGTAAGTACAGATGCGAAGCCAAATGAAAGGCTGTTAGATGTATTAAGGAATGAATTTGGTATGAGAGGCCCTAAAGAAGGCTGCGGTGAAGGTGAATGTGGTGCATGTGCCGTTATTGTAAATGGATGCCTCATGAATTCATGTGTTACAGCAATTGGTTCAGTTAAATCAAGAAGTGTTATTACACTTGATGGCTTCAGAGAAACAAAGCAGTATAAGGTTTTAGAGGATGCATATGCAAAGTGTGGAGCTGTTCAGTGTGGTTTCTGTACTCCGGGAATGATTATGGCAAGTCAGGTACTTTTAATGCATAACCCACATCCTACAGATGAAGAAATCAGAGAGGGACTATCTGGAAATTTGTGCAGGTGTACAGGCTATAATATGATAGTTGATGCTGTAAAAACAGCCTCAGAAAAGGGGGATGGACTATGGTAACAGGACATTATCCTAACACTTTACAGGAAGCGTTAGAATATAGGAAAGACCATAAAGACGCGCTTTTAATTACTGGTGGTACAGATGTAATGGTTGTAAAAAAGAGCGCAGAGCATATTATTTTTCTGAACAATATTGAGGAGCTTAAGCACGTAGAAGATAATGGTGTAGATATTTGTATTGGAGCAGGAGCTGTATATACAGACCTTATTAATAATGCTATTGTTCCAGAAATACTTAAGATGGCAATGAGAAAAATTGCTTCTCCAGCAATAAGAAGTGCAGGAACTGTTGCGGGTAATATATGCAATGCTTCTCCAGCAGGTGATACACTTCCAATATTGTATGCTCTTGATGCAAGTGTTATACTCAAGTCGTTAAGGTCTGATGAAATAGTAACACGTATAGTGCCTATAGAAGAATTTATTCTTGGAATAAGAAAGATTGATTTGCAGCCAGACGAAATAGTCACAGAAATAAGAATACCAAAGGCTGGCTATGAAAATGCCACTAAAGTATATTATGAAAAAGTAGGGGCAAGAAGGTCAGAAGCGATTTCTAAGCTTTCATTTGTTGGTATATACAGGCTTGACAATGACAAAATAAGCGATATGAGGTTCGCATTTGGTTCTGTAGGAATCACTGTTCAAAGATTTAAAGATATAGAGAAGAAGTTTACTACTCTTTCTTTAAGTGAGGTCAGAGATAATGAAACTGAATATATCAGTGAGATAATGAGTAGAATACATCCTATTGACGATCAAAGATCGAGCGCGGAGTATCGAATCAGCGTATGTAAGAATCTACTTAAGGATTTTATTTTATAGACATAGTTTGAAAATAATGATAAACGAGGATTACAGTATGAAGACAAAACAGAGCACATTATTTATTATGTTAATAATGGCAGTAACATTTCTGTGTGGATGTGGTGCAAATAAAAGTACGGAAGGGTATTTGTGCACATATGCTGATGGCTCTCCGCTGACTATTGATTCGATTTGGTCTTCGGATTCGGGCTCGGATGAAATAATCAGTAACACACAGTCTGCACTATTTAGACGACGCGGAGATGGAAGCATGACTCCTGATTTGGCAGAAAGCTATGATGTATCTGATGATGGAACTGTGTATACATTCCATTTAAGAGATACAAAGTGGTCAAATGGTGAACAGGTAACTGCGAGTGACTTTGTGTTCGGTATGCGTGAATATTTGCGTCTTGGTGGTGGAATGCCAGGTGTATTTATTGAGATGGCACATATAAAAAATGCTGCAGAGATTTATTATGGAGATGATAACGGTAATCATTTACCAGTAGAGGAACTAGGCATAAGAGCTATAGACGATAAAACGCTAGAGATAACTTTGGAGAGACCAGTAAGCTATTTCTTATCCTTATTATCTCTTAGAAATTTTGCACCAATAAATGAACAGTTTTATAAAAGTCAGGAAGAGGGGATGTATGCAACAGGACCTAATACAATTATTTGTTCTGGCGCGTTTACAATAGAAGATTATATTCCGGGTACAACAACAGTTTTAGTTAAGAAAAATTCATATTACTGGGATGCTGATAATGTGAAATTGCCGGGAATTAAATTTATGACTATAGATGACGCAGATACTGCTGTTGCGGCATTTAAGATTAAGGCATTAGATTCTACGAGAATAAGTACTGCTAATCGTAATGATTGCTTAAATGATGAAGAGCTTGGAAAATATTTGCAGGATTATACATTGGGAGCATTCACATATTTAATAGTTAATTTGGATGAAGCTTCAAACATAAAAACATGTCAGAATAGAAATCTAAGGCTTGCAATATCGAATGCGCTTGATAGAGACTCAATGTGTAAGAATATTTTGAATGGTAGCGCACAGCCTTGTTATACGCCACTGCCACAGGGTACTTTTTTTAATAAGGATACAGAAGAGGATTTCATAACAGACATAAAAGCTTATAGTGAATACTGTGATTTTAATGTTAAACGTGCGCAGGAATGCTTCGAGGAAGCAAAAAAAGAACTCGGAATGGATAAAATCACACTTTCACTTATGATTCCGTCCACTAGCACAAAGATAGGGCAGGTCATTAAGGAACAACTTGAACGTAATCTTAAAGGACTTACTGTAAATCTTGATGTTGTTCAGTTTGGAGAGATGCTTACACGAAGAGATAGTCACGATTTTGAAATTACTATAACCAGTTATCTTCCAGATTTTATCGATCCAATGGCGTTATTACTTTTATACGTAGATGATAACGAGCTAAATTCTGCATCATTCCATAGTGATGAATTTATGGAAATATATAATAAATGTGATATTGGTGAGTATTCTTCCGATTATGCAAAACGTTGGGAGGCAATGCAGACAGCGCTTGAGTTTCCAGCAAAGGAACAGGCGGTCATACCGCTTTATGTACTCAACAGATCCGTTCTTTCTTATGATAATCTTAAAGGAGTGGATTATTTAGTTGGTGGACCGGTTATATATCAGGATGCATATAGGGAGGAGCCGTAATGAATAATTATTTTGTGAAAAGAACAGTTATGTCGTTAGTGACGTTAATTATTATTTCATTTGCATTATTTAGTTTAGTAAGAATTATTCCTGGAAATCCATTTCCAACTGAGAAGCTGACGGAGAAGCAGATAGAAATAAAAAGACAGGCTTTAGGGCTGGATGACCCGATAATTGTACAGTATGTGAGGTACATTAAGAACATACTTAAGGGTGATTTAGGGACAGGAACGGCTCTTTATAACGGAGCGCCAATTAAGGCGGTACTAGGTACATGTATTAAAAATTCATTGCTAGTTGGTGGTGAGGCGATTCTTTTAGGAGTGACGTTTGGAATATTGCTAGGGGTTCTTGCAGCATTATATAAGGGTAGCTTTTTTGACGGCTTATGTTCTTTTGTTAGTATAGCTGGTATTTGTGTTCCATCATATGTATTTATGATTATACTCCAGAATGTGTTCTGCTTTAGAATACCTGTTTTCCCTATTTTGTTTGACCAGAGTGATTTCTTTAAATCAACCTTGTTACCATCTATTTCGCTGGCATTTGTTTCGTCTGCAACTATTGCAAGATTTACAAGAAATGAAATGAGAGCCGTATTAGGTAGCGATTTTGTTGCACTTGCAAAATCAAAAGGTATGGACGGAATGGAGCTAATGTTTAAACATGTTTTAAGAAATGCCCTGATACCGATTATTACTGTAATAGGACCTATAGTTGTTGGGTTACTGACAGGAGCGCTTGTTACAGAGAAAATATATGGAATCAACGGTATTGGAAAGCTAATGTCAGACGCAATTTCCGGGTCTGCTGTTGATTATAATTATGTACTTATTCTTGGTATGCTATATGCGACAATGTATATTGTTATTATGTATATTTTAGATATATTATATGGAATTGTTGACCCTAGAATACGTTTGAAAGGAGAATGAATATGACGAATCAGGATTTTACCTTTCATCCTTTTGTTGAAGAAGAAAAAAGAAATATTGAAAAGGAAGAGTCTTACTATAAAAAGGTAATACGCAGATATTTCAGTAAAAAGAAATACGCAGCGGCACTTATTTTAATTGTAGTATTAGTGTTGTGTGCTATATTTGCACCAATGTTATCAAATCATAAATATACTCAGAGTGTAAGAGTTTCAGAAGATGGTAATGAGGTTGTGGCAACAAATATTCCACCACAGATAGGTAATGCAGGTAGTACAGAGACATTTGGTAATGTTACATTTTTATTTGGAACAGACGATTTAGGACGAGACCTGTTTACAAGAGTGTGGATGGGAACGAGAATATCCTTGATTATTGCTATAATCAGTATATTAATCAATGTTATTATTGGAACAGGATATGGAATGATATCTGGATATGCAGGTGGTATGACGGACAGCGTTATGCAGAGATTTATTGAGATAATAAATAGTGTCCCAAGTCTTGTTATGGTTGCTGTTCTTGCTATTTTTGTACCAAAGGGTGTAGGTCTTGTATTAATAATGCTTATATTGATTGGATGGATAGATGTAAGCCGAATCGCAAGAACTGGAACTATGCGAGTGAAAAATCTCGAGTACGTGATGGCGAGCAGAACTATGGGTGCTAGTGATGCAAGAATTATTTTCAAAACAATTCTTCCAAATATTTTTGAACCAATAGTTACTCAGATTATCATTTCTGTGCCAGAAGCAATTTTTGTAGAGGCATTTTTGAGCTTTGTAGGTGTAGGAATCGTTCCACCAGACTGCTCACTTGGTTCACTTATTCAGGATGGCTTTACTCATGTGTTGTCTCATCCATACCAGATAGTTGCACCTGTTATGGTGCTTGCGTTGCTTATGATTAGCTTTAATTACATTGGGGAAGGAATCGGATATGCGCTCGCCTCAGGAAAGGATGGTTTATAAATGGAAGATAAAGTGATGCTTGAATTTAAAAACCTGAATTTATATTTTAATGCTGCAGATGGAGAATCGCATATTTTAAGAGGCGTTGATATAGAACTAAAAAAGGGTCAGTGTATAGCAATAGTTGGTGAATCAGGTTCAGGAAAGTCTGTTTCAGTTAAAACTGCTGTAGGGCTTTCGGACGATAACGCAAAATTTGGTGATGGTGAAGTGTTATACCATTACACAGATGATTCAGGCAAAGAAGTAACTGTTGATATATTGAAAAAAGATATAAAGTGGATTAGAAAGAACATTAATGGAGAAAGAATAGCCTATGTATTTCAGGATCCTATGACAAGTCTTGACCCGCTTATGACGATAGAGAACCAGCTGATAGAGGGTATGCTTATTCATAAGAAGGCAGATAAGACTACTGCCAAAAAGCAGGCAAGAGAGCTTTTGTTAGAGGTAGGAATAAATAATGTAGATAAAGTACTGAAATCATATCCACACGAATTATCAGGTGGAATGAGACAGCGAGTTGTTATTGCAATTGCTCTTTCCTGCGACCCTGAAATATTGATTTGTGATGAACCAACTACAGCACTTGATGTAACAATGCAAGATAAAATACTTGATTTAATAACGGGTCTTCAGGTAAAAAGAGGACTTTCTGTTATATTTATTACTCATAATCTTGGTGTTGTATCAAAAGTAGCAGATTATATTTATGTGTTATATGCTGGAAAAGTTGTTGAAAAGGGAACTGAGATTGATATATTCTTTGATCCTAGACACCCATACACGTGGGGACTACTTTCAGCTATGCCAAGCCTCGATACTACGGATAGCAGATTGTATACAATACCTGGTGCACCGCCTAATAGAGCGGAGAAAATTGTAGGAGATGCTTTTGCGCCAAGAAACAGGTATGCTCTTGAAATTGATTTTAAAGAAGAACCACCGATGTTTAAAATATCAGAGACACATTATGCTGCAACATGGCTTTTAGATGAAAGAGCACCTAAGGTAGAAGTCCCTGAAGAGGTAAAGCATAAGATTAATAAGATGAAGGAGGACTTTGCTAATGAATCAAGACGAGCTGATTAAAGTGGAAGGCCTTAAAAAATATTTTGGTGCTGTAAAAGCAGTTGATGATATCAGTTTTTCAATTAATAAAGGCGAAATATTTGGACTAGTAGGTGAGTCGGGCTCTGGTAAGTCAACTATCGGAAAATGCATTATCAGACTTGAAAATCCTACAGAGGGAAGCATTGTATTTAAAGGACACGAAATTGGTGGTAATCTGGATAAAGAGAATACTAAAATTTTACGTTCAGGAATACAGATGATATATCAGGACCCTATGGCATCACTTAATCCACGACTTACAATAGGAGAGATTATTGGTGAAGGACTCGATATAAGAAAGCTTTATACATCTAGACAGGAAAGAAGAACAAAAATAGAAAATATGATGCTAAAGGTTGGGTTAAATCCAGCATATTACGACAGATATCCAGCTCAGTTTTCGGGTGGTCAGAGACAGAGAGCAGGAATAGCCAGAGTTCTTCTTATGGAGCCAGAGCTTATAATTGCAGATGAATGTATTTCAGCTCTTGATGTTTCTGTTCAGGCTCAGGTAGTTAATCTTTTAAAGGAGCTTAGACAGGAGCTTAATACGGCGATGCTTTTTATTGCACATGATTTGTCAATGGTTAAATATATTTCAGACCGTATTGGTGTATTACATCTTGGACATTTAGTGGAAATTGGAACAACAGAAGAGATTTTTAAAAATCCAATGCATCCGTATACGAGGAGCCTTGTTGCAACTATACCGACAACTAATCCTGTAATAGAAAAATTCAAGACTAAGGTTACATTTGATTATCATACTAGCGGACTTGATTATTCTAAGGGGAAAATGGAATGCGTAGAAGGAACGCACTACGTGCTCAAATAGGGTGCCGATGACATATCAATGAGCTTTCGAAGAAAGTGAGTTGATGATACATATTAAATAAGGAATTACTTAAATGAAATTAAACGAACTATTAATTAATCAGATGCTAACAGTACAGATTGTATTTGGAGAGCAAAAAATAGAGTTCTATTCTGATGTTGTTGATAAGGAAGGGACAGATGTGTTTATTACTCCATATATTCACAATGCTGCTCCGCTAGAGCTGAATATCAATGGTGATAAAGGTGTTGTATGTAATCTTTATACAGATGATTCAATGTCAAATAGACGTATTTCATGGAAAGGCGTTGAACTTTTAACAGTAAGCAGAAATAATAATACTGTTTACTGCGTTAAAACTCATATGTTTAACAATATTTCAAATGTTGATGAAAGACGCCAGCATGAAAGAACTTTAGTGCAGGTAGTAGGAAAGGTTACAGACGAAAATCGTGGAGATGAACACAAAATTATCATTCATGATATTAGCGACAATGGAATTTCATTTTATGCTAAAGATTCTTTTTCACCTGCATCTCAGAAGCTATTTATTAGTTTTACTGATAAGATTGACAAGAAAGAATTTGATATTCAGTTAGATTGTTCTGTTTCAAGGACACAAAAAGAATATGGTCACAATATTATTGGATGCAGAATACTCAGAGAAAATAAAAACTATTTGTTATATGCAATGCTCAAGCATCTGAAAGGAAAAATTGTTACTATAGTTAATGAGGGTGATTCATCTGTGACTGATACAAGAGCAGATGATACCGGAGAAACTGATAATAATCAGTCAGAATAGATAAAATTATGCTGAAGGTATGTGAACTTAAGAGGAGGAAAGAATGGCTACAATAGTTTTGATTCATGGTGGTTGGAGTGGAAAATGGTGCTATCAACATAACGTTGGGGCTATAGAAGCTGCAGGAAATAAAGTTATATGTTTGGATTTGCCTGGTCATGGTGATAATAATAGAGAATTAATTACTAGTGTTAATTTAAAGTGTTATGTTGATTACATTGAGAAAGAACTTAGTAAAATAGAGGGCTCAGTAATACTAGTTGCACATTCAATGACAGGGATGGTAATAGCTCAGGTTGCTGAGGATATGCCAGACAAGGTTGAAAAGCTCGTGTATGCAGCTGCGTTCATGCCAAGTACAGATGGGCAGAGAATGATTGAGTTTATTGAAGGAGATATATGGACTGGAGTAGGTAAAAATAGTCTCATAGAGCTACCAGATGGAACTGTCACAATGAATCCGTTGTACGCTAGAAATCTAGGCTTCAGATTTAGTGATGATGAGAAGTTTATGGAATGTCTTAAGTGTATGCAGAATGAAAATACAACAATGTGGTCGGAACCTGTTCATCTTACAGAAAAATACCACAATGTTCCAAAATACTACATTCATACGCTTAAGGACAATTGTCTATCGTACTGGATGCAGAGAAAGATGGTTCATGAAGAACCAGTTATTAAGCAATATTATTTAGATACTGATCACTGCTGTATGATTAGTATGCCAGAGGAATTTTGCGATGCAATCATTGATGTTGCAAATGACAGATATCTGGCTGATGCTCTTGCATTTTTAAACAGTAAATAGTATCGTGTATTAATTATTTCAAATTTGAAAGCAGTTTGAAATCTTGGAGGTAAAGTTTGAAAATAAATTTTCAAACTTGATTGATATTTCAATTAAACAAGCTGTTGAAATCATAGGAGGCAAGTTATGAAAAAAGCAAATGAAAAATTAACAAAGAAGGTAGCAGTAGCATTTTTAACAGCAGTTTTAGCATTAGGAATGCTAACAGGCTGTGGCAAAAAGGAAGAGACTGTTACAGAAGAACAGGAAATTAGTACAGAAAACGTTGAAACAGAAAACACAGGAAAACAAGAGGAAACTACTGTAGTAGAGTCAGCGGAGGAAACGGTTACAACGCCATTTTTAGATGACCTTGAAAAGTATGACAGTATTATTTCTACTCTTACAACTGAGCAGTATTATGCATTTGCACCTATAGGAGAGGATTATGATGCATTGCTTGTCACAGATGGTGTTTATGATAATGGTGACGGTAATATGGCTGCTATTGATGCCAAGGTCTATGGATTTGGTAGTAATGGTGTGATTTATGAGGCAGGTTCTGTGTGGAGTGATGGAACAGCATATCCTCTTGCTGTATATGAAAATTCTATTATGTTTGGTGGAAATCATCATATGTCAATGGCTTGTGTAAGAGATGGCTCAGTAATAATAGAAAAAGAGGCTGATGAAGTTTTCGATGAGCAGGGAAATGCAACGTACAGCTACAATGAAGGCAATATCGACGATATAAGAGAAGTTGAAGATAACAGTATTTTAACAGAGATGTATAAAACATACGAGAAGGCTATTGTAATCAATTTCTTTAAGGGTGAGGCAGAATTTACACCAGATGAAGAACTCGGTGATTACCCATCAAATAGCTTTGAGGAAAGGGTTGGAAAAACTTCTTTTGAATCATATGATGAAATAATAGGCTTACTTGAAGGTGACGAAGCTTATGCATTAGTAAATGTTAAGGGCTATGACGGAGAGGTTCTTTTAGTAACAAACTATACATACGATGATTTATTAGGTCACATAGCAACAACAGAATGTACACCATATACTGTAAAGTCGAGTGGTGTATGTAGCGCAGATAGCGCTATTGTTTCAGGAGGAACTGCAACACCTATTAAAATTGATAAGGATGGAGTGCTTTGTACTGCAACACATGTTTCTGTTGAAAAGAACTGTTATGGTACAAACGGCACAGATGATGTTGCAATTATAGTTCTTGCAACAGTATATGCTGATGAGCTTGATGATAATGGAAATCCTAAGACAGTAGGTGGATTTATTAGAACAAAGAATTCTGTTGTTGATGATGATTCAAAGACGATTGAAAGTAACGATGCTGACACTTATAAGCAGCTATTTGATGATTATAACAATGCAGAGGAAATAAGCTTTACTAAAGCAAAATAGTTTAAATACTTATGGCAATACTTATAGATTTATTTCTCACATTTCTTAAGATTGGAGCTTTTACATTCGGCGGTGGCTATGCGATGATACCACTTATCCAAAGAGAGATTGTGGAGAATAAAAAATGGCTTACGAATAAAGACATATCTGATGTCATTGCGATAGCAGAGACAACACCTGGACCGATTGCGATAAATGCTGCAACCTTTGTAGGATATAAGACAAATGGAATTAAAGGAGCAATCGCGTCTACTATAGGTGTTGTGTTGCCATCGTTTGTGATTATTGTACTTATATCAGCGGGTTTTTATAAATATATGAGCGTAAAGCTTGTAACAAAAGCCTTTTTTGGTGTGCGTGTAGCTGTTATTGTGCTTATGTGCAAAGCATTTATTACAATGTTAAAGCAGTGTCCTAGGAATGTTGTTTCATATTGTATAGCAATTTTAGCATTAGTTTTGACTTTTTTATTTCATACAAATGTTTTGTTGATTATTGTCGCAGCAATATTTATAGGTATTATTTATAAACAAATAAAAAGGGCGCTATAGAATGATATATGTTAAGCTGTTTCTAACATTTTTTAATATAGGGCTATTTACCTTTGGCGGTGGATATGCAATGATTCCGCTTATTGAACAGGAAGTGTTAAACAATGGATGGATAAGTACAGAGGAGCTTATTGATTTTATAGCAATAAGCGAAAGTACGCCAGGGCCACTAGCAGTTAATATATCTACCTTTGTAGGAATGAAGATGGCAGGTATCATGGGGGCTTTTTGTGCAACATTAGGAGTTATTTTGCCATCATTTATTATTATACTGATTGTTGCAGGTATATTTGAAAGCTTTCAGAAGAGCAGGTTTGTTAAAGGCGCGATGATAGGGCTAAAGGGTGTCGTTGTAGGTCTTATAGGTTCATCAATAATGTCTACTGGTCTTGTTGTTTTCGGGAATGCTGTAAAAACATTAGATATTAAAAAAATGCTATGTATGGCTATTGTATTTGCTGTAGTGTCTATTGGACTTGTAAAAAAGATACATCCAGTTATTCTTATAGCTGTGTCAGCAGTTATAGGGATAATACTGTAGTATTAATTAAGTTGATGATTTTAGCGTTGTAGAGGATGAAAGTTGTTGTAAAAAAATGAGATTTGTAGTACTATTTTAGTAGTGTTTAGATTATAAATAATTAAGTATGTTATAGTGTTTACTCGTTAGAAAAGGAGAAAAGTAAAATGGTTAAAGAAGAAATGAAAGAATTGTTAAAGTTGGCTTGGAAAGATGTTTTCAAGACAGAAGAAGCAGAGGATGATGCAGACTTTTTTGAAGCAGGCGGAGATTCGATAATGGCAGTACAGCTTTCTGCATGGCTTCTTCAGAAAGGTGTTAAGCTTGAACTTCAGGATGTATTTGCTACATCAAAGCTTGGAGATATGGTTGAAAAGCTTACAGAAACAACACCATTTTATGTACCAAATGCACTTCTTACAAAAGAAATTGCAGCTAATGAAATGCAGGGAATGTTTGGAGGCATGTTTGGAGGTATGATGCCAAATAATGCACCTACTAATGAACAGGAACAGGCAGATGCTAGTAAGCTTCCAGAACAGCAGGTTTGCAGTACACCATTTACAGGAAATCAGCAGATGGATGGTCAGGCTGCATCACAGCAGGTATGTACACCAGATAATAGTCAGCAGGCATGTTCATCAATGAACAATCAGGAAATATGCAATCAGCAGATATGCTCATCACAGCAGATGTGTATGCCAATGAGCAGCCAGCAGGTATGTATGCCACAGCAGATGTGTATGCCAATGGGAAGTCAGCAGGTATGCATGCCACAGCAGATATGTATGCCAATGAATAGTCAGCAGGTATGTATGCCAATGGGAAGTCAGCAGGTATGTATGCCACAGCAGGTATGCATGCCAATGGGAAACCAGCAGATGTGCATGCCAATGGGAAGTCAGCAGGTATGTATGCCAATGAATAATCAGCAGGTATGCATGCCAATGGGAAGTCAGCAGGTATGTATGCCAATGAATAATCAGCAGGTATGCATGCCAATGGGAAACCAGCAGATGTGTATGCCAATGGGAAATCAGCAGATGTGTATGCCAATGGGAAATCAACAGATGTGCATGCCAATGGGAGGAAATGGCAATTTTTTTTTAGATAAAGATAACGGATTGCCACCACAGTTGCAGAAGTATGTTTCAAAGGAAGTGGACGCTCCTATAGAAAATCCAAATATTATTA
Organism: Lachnospiraceae bacterium; assembly: GCA_045627905.1. GTDB lineage: Bacteria > Bacillota > Clostridia > Lachnospirales > Lachnospiraceae > UBA2868. Next base: position 49,585 of record JAZQOO010000006.1, read on the forward strand.
AAATAGAAAAGGCAAAGGTTTCAAAGCCTACAGTTCCAGCACCACAGGCACTTGAAATTGTTATGAATACATTAATGAATTCTTATGATAAGGAAAAGGATTTATTTGAGCAGGGTCTTACATCTTTAGATACAGTGAAAATGGTAACAAGATGTGGAGAAAACGGTTACAGTCTTTCACTTAAGGATATATACAAGGAACGTACATTTGATGCAATTGTTGATTGTATGGTACCTGGAGAAGAATAATAGGTAATTTTCATCTGCCCCCTTCATTTCGAAAGCCGATATGTAGGGGGTAGATTTGTTATACATGATAACGCAAATGGTTCGCAGAGCGTGCCATTTCGTTATATAGACCAACGATGAAATCGTTGGTAGCCCGCCGTGCCATAGTATCGCATCGAAGATGTGATACATTTGGAGGCATCAGAGAAATGACGTAAGGCATTTCTTCATTATTAACAGACCAACGATGGGAAATATAATATGAACAATAATTTTAATAATAATTTTTTTCAAATGATGAATATGAATTGGGGATTCCCGGGATTTCCTAATAATACTCAGGGTGGAAATATTAATCAAAATATGCTTCCAAATTGGATGCAAATGCAGTTTCCACAGTGGCAAAATACAAACGTTACACCAAACGTCAGGAGTGTGTCAGCACAGGTTGTAAAACAGGCTTCACAACCTAAACAGACGAATAATTCGCAGCAAAGTCCTGCACGTCAAATGCAGCCTGTTCAGCCTGCAAAGTCTGTTCAGTCTGTTCAGCCTGTTCAGCCTGTAAAGCCTACAGCAGACACCGAAAAAAAGAAAAGAACTGTTGAGATAGAGAATAAATATACTGTTAAAAATATATCGGATGATGATTTATACGAAATCTTTACGCAATATGGAAATAATATTGAGGATATATATGAGCTATCACCGGGACAGAAATGGATGTTTGAAAATGGTCATGAAGTCCATAACACACAGATGCTCCAGCTTGTAATTGAGGCAGAGTTAAAGCTTGACCCAGTTGCTTTTAGACATCAGTATGACAGTGTATGCAATAGACTTGAAAACCTTAGAAATGCTATTTGCTATACAAATCTTTCAAAGCCATACAGAGTTCTGCTTAAAAACAGGGAACAGCAGATGTACTTTGGTGTAATAGACAGTATAAGTGCAGATGCAACTGATGAAGAAAAAAAGAAGTTAATAGATAAATTCTTAGCGGCCGACAGAGAGCGAGGCTTTGATATTGAAGGAGAACCTTTGATACGAGTTAAAGTGCTCAGGATACATGATACAGATAAATATATATTTATTATATCTCAGCCTCATATCAATTCTGATGGTACAAGCGTTGGAGTTTTAATGAATGATTTGTTTATTGACTACGCATTGAAATTTGAAGGTATCGATATTCCAGTCTGTGATAACTCATACACAAAGTATGCTGAATTTCTAGAAAAAGTAGATATAAAAAAAGAAATGGACTATTGGAAATCGTTATATTCGGATATGCCAGAGCTTAAACAGTTGCCGGGAAGAAGAGTTTCAAGCAGAATATATCATCTTGGAAGCTATAAAGCAGAACTGAAAAAGTCTTCAATAGACGGTCTTAAGAAGCTTCAGTCCAGTACAAAGGCTACATTTTTTAATATATTACAGACAGCATGGGCAATAAGTCTTAATAAGTTACAAAAATCTGATGAGGTATGCTTTGGAACTATTACATCAGGGCGTGATACGAGTGTTCAGGGAAGCATGATGCTTTCAGGAGAATTTGCTAATGTAGTGCCTATGAGAGTGAAGCTTGATGATGATGAAACCTTTAAAGAGAGTGTAAGTAAATTACAAGCTTTATTTAACGAAAATAATAAGCATGCATATTGTACACCAAAGGAAATATGTAGTTCACTTAATAGAAGTACACCATTGTTTGACCATCTGATTAATTATCATAATTTTGCAATAGCACCTGAAGATAATATGACAAAAGGATGTTTTGGCAATTTTAATATAATAGGCGGTCAGGTATATGTTAGTCCAACGGAGGACCTAAACGTTGTATTTAGAACCGAGGGTGGACAGATGATGTGTTACATGGATTATAACCAGAATGTTTATCCTGAAAAAGCTGTTGTTGAATATGTAAAATATTTCAATAGAGTGATAGAAACAATTGCTAAGAAGGGTGTTGATATTAAAATATCTGAAATTCCTAGACCGGATGATAGCGTGTTTGAAAAAATAGCAGGAATGTATGTAATGAACAATATTCAGATTGCTGAATTCCTTAAAGAAACTGACATTTTTTCAAACTTTGATTATAAGGAACTACTTGATTTGGCATCAAAATTCAGAGTTGATTATTATCATGACAGCCAGGTTATTGTTGAAGAACATTCCCAAAATGATCGTTTCATGTTTGTTTTAGATGGAATGGTAGTTACAACGAAATGTAAAAATAATGCGTGGGATAATGTCGTTGAGGTTGTAAAAAATGGAAAAATCCTCATTAATGGACTAGATAAGGATGGAGCTTCAGAATTTGGATTTGTCTCGATGTCAGACAATACAAAAATCCTGTCAATATCATATGATGAGATGATAGAAATTATGAGTACTTATAAAGAGGTCTCTATTGCTGCTACTAAAGAAGTGTTAGACAAATATGTTAAATATGTAAAATTGTGGCTTAATGCAGAATAGAAGTGAAGGATACATAATACAGTAGGAGGAACAGTTATTGAAAAAGGATATATCGATTGTAACACCATTTCATAATACAGAGATGAGTTTTTTTGAAAAAACAGTGTCCTCTGTTGTAGCTCAGTCACTTAATAAAGACAGCTTTGAGTGGGTTATTATTTTTCATAATTGTGCTGATAACTATATTGATGATGCAAAGGCTATTATTGATAGAGACTGCAAGGATTTATGTACTAAGCTTTATTACCTTAAAGATGACACAAAAAGTCCTTCAGAACCTAGAAATGTTGGAATAAGAAATGCGGAAGGAAAATATTTATATTTTCTCGATTCTGACGATTTGGTTGATAAGGATTTTCTGTTAAAAGCGATTGAAATAGCAGAAACAGATTTGGCTGACATCGTATTTGCAAAATCTGTTTCTGTGTCATTAAATGAGAATCTTGTTAAACTTCCCGTTCCGTTATTATTTTATGGTAGCGATGGAAAGCTTGTGATAGATAATGAACGGTATAAATTAACAAAAGATGTAAGTGGTGCTAAGAAGGTTATTAGAAAAAATAGAGAGATATTAGGAAGATTTTTGTATGGTGCTCCAAATTATCTGGCAACTAAACTTATAAAAAGAGAGTTGTTAATTGATAATAATATCTTCTTTGATAAAAAATATCGAGTTATTGAGGATGTTCTATTTAACGTTTTAACTATAGCTCGTGCTAAAAAGCTTGTCGTATTAACGGATGTTCAGGCATATACGTATTATCAGCGTGAGGGTTCACAGATTCAGTCACTATCAGAAAAAGGTGGTTTCACTAAAGAACTGTACTTAGAGCCACTTAAGGAAATAGCTGAAACCTGTGAAAAAGAAGATATTGATTACAATATTTTCCTTTGGAGTATGTTTGAAATGTTTGGAACGATGGTTCTAAAGGGTACATTGTCAAACGAAGAAAAAGAGGCGCTCATAATAGGAATGTCGCCATATAAGGAGAAGCTTAAAAAGATACCATATCTAGGAGAAAACGGCGCAAAGAATGCAGAGAGTATGCGTTTGTTTGCAAATATATTTATGCGCAATAATGCCTATGAGCATACAAATCAAGCAATTACTGTCATTGATATGATAGAAAACACAAGAAATTTAAGTGGTAAAGCTGTTTGTATGGAAAATGGTGAAATAAGCTTTGAAGAGCTTCATGCTAAGTCCGACAAGGTTGCAGTATTCCTTCTGGAAAAGGGATACAAAAGGGGAAAAAGAATCGGACTTTGTATGAGAAAGAGCATTGATGCATATATTGCATTGTATGGAATTATTAAAACAGGTGCTACGCTTGTTGTTATTTCTGGCTCTAACAGTAGTGAACGAAATGATTTTATAAAAAAAGACGCAAATATCGACTATTTCATAGATGATGAGTGCTTTAATAATGTGCTTACTGAATGTGAACATATCTATAGTGAATATGAACCTATTAAAGTAAAGGGGACTGATGACTTTGTAATTATTTATACGTCTGGTTCTGAGGGAAAGCCAAAAGGTGTCAGATTATCCAATATAAATGTTACAAATATGAATCTTTTACTTAAGGGGAATGAAAAAGCAATATATCAGTATTCAAATTGCAATACGTATCTTATGGCTATGGATATTGATTTTTTATTCGGGTTCCTCGTTTCATTAGAAGCAATGTTTTTTGGAAAAACATTATATGTGTTAAAAGATGTATCAGATATAAATAGTGAATTTGCCAAAAAAGTTTTATTAGATGATAGTAATAAAATAAACATATCCTGTGTTCCTTCTGCAAGTGCATTTTGGTTTACAGACGGTAATATAAGTAAGCTACTAAAAAATGTAAGTATTGTTGCATTTGGTGGTGAGGGTGTCAAAAGGGAACTGATGGATAGCGCTAAAAACGCACTTAAAGATGCCGCTATTTTTCAGGGATACGCAACTACAGAAACGGGTCCTGCATGTTATGAGCAGTATACGGGTGATGTGATAACGGCGGGAGTACCTCAGGCGGATGTTATTGTATCTATTGTTGATGAAGATATTAATCCAGTTCCATTAGGCGAAAAAGGCAGAGTATGTATTACTGGTTACAGAGTTTCTAAAGGATATTTAAATATTGATTCAGATGATTTTCTGCCAGCAAGAGATAATGTAAACACATTTATTTCAAAGGATGAAGGTTTTATTAACGAAGAAGGAAGGCTTTGTATTACTGGTAGACTTGACAGAATGCAAAAGGTACATGGAGTTCGTATCGAACCTGCAGAGGTTGAAAATGCATTCCTTGAATACAGTGGGGTAAATGAAGCAGCAGCAAAAATCATTGAAAAATCAGGTAAAAACAGTATATATATGTTTTACTGCTCAGAACGACAGTTAAATGAGTATGAAATCAGAAGCTTTTTATCAAAAAAGATACCATATTACATGATTCCTGATGGGTTTATTCGTATTAATAAAATGCCCCTCACAAATAGAGGTAAGCTTGATTATAACAGCCTAAATCCAGCGGAGTATTTAGAAAATCAGGTTGAGAGTACTAAAAACTGTGGCAATGAGACAATAATAAGCAAATGCTTTAAGGAACTCCTAAATATTGAAAATGTAAATGTGGACTCTAATTTCTTTGCATTAGGTGGAGATTCACTTCTTGCTATAAAGCTTGTTGTTTTATTAGAACAGCATAATATTAAAATAAAAGTAAAAGATATATTTGCTTTTCCTACACCGAGCTTACTTATGCAGTTTGTAGACAGTAATGAAGCAAGTACAGATAACAGTAAGGATACCTTTGACTATTCGATAGCTGAAAAAAAGCGAATAATGGAAGGACTTGAAAAAATAGCTGTAAATGGAACTATTACTGCAAACAGAGGCGGACACAATGAGGAAATAAGGCTAGAGGATGTGCGTGACGCATATGCTGTTCATGGAACAATAAAGAACTATTTTGACATGCAGACTGAATTCAGAGAGGCGTTCAGATATACTATTAGAATTCAGTTTGAAACAACAAAGAAAATAGATGAAGAATATATTACGAAACGGGTCAGACTTTTACAAAAGAAACATCCTGTGTTAAATTCTTATTTTACGTATATAGATGGAGTAAAGAGACCCGAGTTCATTCAGCTTATATTAAATAAAAAGAGTATTCCAGTGTTCTACGAGGATTTATCTGATTTAAATATAGATGAAGGTGAAAAGCATCGAACAAGTCTATGGGAAAAGCTGGATACATTAAATGAATTTTTTACAGTTGCTTCGCTTAAAATATCAGAAGACCATTATACAGTACTTGTGCGAATTAATCATGTTGTTGCGGACGCACTAAGCAGTAATATTTTGTTAAATGAGCTTGTATCAGACGAGCAGTTAATAGATACTTGCGAGGATAGATTTATTACGTGCCGAAATACAATGTTTAATGAAAAACAGGATGTCGAAGCAATAAAAAGCTTTTTTGATGATTATCTTAAGGATGCCAAGCTCTCAAGGGTTTATAAAGGTTCAGAAATATTGAGAAGCAGCAGAGAGATAGTTAATCGTAAAATAAAGATATCCTATGAAAAGTATTGTGAACTTTTAGATGCTTGTAAGTGTAGAGGAATAATATTTAGTAATTATGTTCAGTACATATTTGGTAAAAGCCTTTTAAAGGCAATGAATGAGCGTGCGCTGATATTTTTAAGTATGTTTGCAGGAAGAAATAAAAATAACGTAAATACAGTTGACAATTATTTCAACATGTTACCAATATGTATCAGAGATGATATGAACATTTACAAATTTCAGGAGAACTTAATTAAGCTATCTGAGCTATATTATCTCACAATTGATGAGCTAGGTGCAATTTTGAGAAAACCGTTCCATTTACTTGGTTGTGCAGATGGAATAAATTCTAATCTGATAGATTCGGTGCTTGAAAGAGATGGGGTATATGATGCAAAACAAATTGTTTGGTCAGAGCTCAGAGGAAACAGGGCATATATTGAGGACGGAAGCTTTGTAATTGAGATTTCAAATTACACGGATGAGCTGACAGATGTTATATATAATGAAATCGCAGGATATATGGAAGAAATGATATGTAATGTTGAAGAATATTTAAAGGAGTTGGACAATGAGTAAAGAAGAAATGAAGGAATTTTTAGTTGAGGCATGGAAGGAAGTATTTCAGGTAGAGGAAGTATCAGACGATGCAGATTTCTTTGAGGCTGGTGGAGATTCAATAAATGCAGTACAGTTAACTGCCTGGTTAGTTCAAAAGGGTGTTAAGCTTGATCTTGGAGATATTTTTATCTATTCAACTGTAGGTGAATTAAGTGAACATCTTACAGAGACAACACCTGTATATGTTCCAGAAGCACTCCTTACAATGGATGTTGCATCAAAAGAAATGAGAGAACAGTTATTCTCAAATGGTATGCCGGGTGCAGATTTACCATTTCTTAAGAAATAAATAAACGCTATTAAGGATTAATATGAGATACGACGATACAAACTTTCTTGAAGTGCGTGAAAAACTGAATACGTTAGAAACAGTTCTTGATATGCTTAAAGGTTCGGTAGATGACAAATCATTTAGTGCAAAACTAAGACGCTACCAAGGTATAATGGTAATGTGTAATACGCTCTTATTTGATGTTGCAAATATCGATGACTATGATGATTTATTTGATTCTTCGCTAAATGAAAAACGAACCAATAATGAGGTTTTATCAAGATGTGAAGATTATTACAATTTTATAAAAAATATTTATTTAGAAAGAAAAGAATTACCCCTGTCAATTGACAGAAACTTTAAAAAAATATGCGATCAGTCAAAATATGTCTCATATGATAATTTAGTTAAGCTTGTAAAAGAGAGATTACTAAAAAAAGACGAAAACATGCTTTCTAATTATAAAAAGTTTTTTGATAAATTTGAGCATTTTTGGGGAAAGCTAGATGTTAAAGCTGAGAATTTTGAAGTAATAACTAAAAGAATGGAAATTCTTAAGGCTAATATAGAAGATTTTATTTCGGTTTATGAAGAGTTAGCAGATAACAGGTCAAAGGCCGTTCTTACAGGATATTTGCATAACTGGCTGACTATGTCAGAGGATGATATTTTTGACATGGGTGAACGAATATTCTTTGATTATGCTGATTTTGATATATGCAAATGTGACAGCAATGAGATTATCGCGGACATTGGTGCATATAACGGCGATTCGGCACTAGGATATATTTATTCATATGGAAGCTATAAAAAAATGTATTGCTACGAAATAACGCCATCTTCGTTTGAAAAGCTTAGCGATAATCTAAAGGGATACGAAAATATTATCTTATGTAGAAAGGGAGTAGGAAGCAAATACTCAGAGACTAACCTCGATATAAAAGATGATGCGTATTCAAATGATATTACAAGTAAGGGTGATTTAAAAACAGAAATAGTTACTCTTGATGAGGATATAAAGGATAAACTTACTCTTATCAAAATGGATATAGAGGGTGCTGAAAAAGATGCTTTAAAAGGTTGTGTAAATCACATAAAAAATGAAAAGCCAAAGCTTTTGATTTGTGTTTATCACGGAAATACAGATATATTTGAAATTCCAAAGCTTATCAAGGAAATGAGGAGTGACTACAAATTTTATTTAAGAAGCAGCGGCTGGCAGTATGCACCATCAGAGATTGTACTGTACGCATTGTAACATAGGTATTTAAAGAAAGAGGATTGAATGAACTACGAAAATATATGCATGAATTGTGAAAGTGAAACATTTAGAAATCTGTTTTTTTCCGCAGCTAATAATAATCCAGATAAAATAGCGTTGGAATACAGATTCGGAAAGGTTCAGTATACATATAAGGAACTCGCAGATAACATAGTTTCTCTTGGAAGCTATTTGTACAGTACAGGACTTTCTAAAAAACGTATAGCACTTCTTGGCGCTAGGGAACTTCCTTTTATTTACTTTATTTTAACTGCATTATGCAGTGATATGGTTATGTCACCAATCGACGCAAAGATGAGTAAAGAGGATATTTTAAAGCGTATTGAAATAGTAAAACCAGAGATTGTTTTTACATTCAGTGATGTAGATGAAGAATTGTTGAATGAACTTAAAAATGGAAAAGTTGAGAGTGTTGACGAAAATAAGCTCAATGAGTTATTTGAACAGGGAAACAAGCTATTAGAAGAAGGATACGAAGATTATATTACGGCTACTATTAAGGAAACTGACCCTGGAATGCTTGTTTTTACATCAGGCACAGGTGGTACAATAAAGGCTGCTGTATTAAGTCATAGATCTGTTACTGCATCTAGAATTTCAAAGCAGACAATATATATGAAGCCGGTAGATGTGCTTCATGTTATGCCAATGTTCCATATAGGTGGAATTGCTGACTTGACAGGAACTCTTATGGCAGAGGGTAAAGTATATATGAGTCAGGGTATGCAGTTTCTATTAAAGGAATTTGCATATGTTAAGCCAGGAACATTTATAACGGTTCCAGGTCAGGCACAGTTTTTCTTGGAAATCATCAAAGACAAGAGCGTCGAAGAGGGAAGGGAAGTATTAGGTGGAAGACTTAAGCTTCTAAGAACATGTGGTGCAATGCTGATGGACTCTCTTGTGGCAGGCTTTGAAAAGTTTGATATTACTGTTACTAGTGAATACGGAATGACGGAAAGTGCGACAGCGTGTACAAGCGCAGTTGTTAGGGATGGTGTTGTATGGACTAAGAGAGGCTCTGTAGGACATATTGTAAATCCGTATCTTGTAGACATATTTGAAAAGGATAGTGAGGGACGTGGAGAAATAATAATCGGAGGACCTTATATTTTCAATGGTTATTTGAATAACGAAGAAGCTACAAGGGAAATGCTTGTTGATGGTTTTGTTCATACTGGAGATATAGGCTATTTTGACGAGGATGGTTTCTTATTCTTAACTGGAAGAAAGAAAAATGTAATCATTGTCTCAACGGGAGAAAATGTTGTTCCTGAAGAAATTGAAGAGCAGATATATTCAATCGATGGTGTGAAAGAATGTCTTGTGTACAGCAAAGATGACGTGATTGCCGTAGATATATATACTGAAAGTGACGAAGAGTACATAAGAAATGAAATATTTAAAATAAATAAGATTAACTCTAATTACAAATGTGTAAGAACTATTAATTTTACGAAAGAGCCACTGAAAAAGACATCAACAGGTAAAATCGCGAGGTCATAATAAATGTACAAAACTGCTCAGCAGCTATTATTAAAAACAGAAGGAATAGAAATATTATATAATGGTGCAGTTACCTCTAGAGATTCATTTGTAGAAAAGGTTGATAATATTGCTAAAAATATAAGGCTGTCAGGTATTAATACTGGGCAGCCTATAATACTAAAAATGTGTGATGCAAAAAATGAGTATATAGCGCTGTGTGGAATAATTCGCTCAGGAGCATGTGTGGTTCCAGTGAGTGCCGATATCCCTAGTACAAGATTACAAAGCATCACTAAAATGATAAATGCGGAATGCATTATAAGCGATGATAATTTTGATAAATATGCAGGCATTCCAAATGAATCAGTAGATATTGACTATGCAGATGAAAATGACAATGCACTTATTTTATTTACATCAGGTACAACCGGTGTACCTGAAGGCATTAAACATACGCAGAAAAGTCTTTTGTATATTATTAAATGTGTCACAGATTTTATTGTAAAAAATAAAATTCAAGTTAATAATGTATATTCAATAACTGAGTTTTCCTATATTTCATCATTCCTTTTTGAAATAGGAGTGACATTATTTCATACAAAAAAAATAATAATATCTGATAAAAAAAGTAGAAATGTTGTATCAAAAATAAACGAAGATGTTAAGGGACAAAATGACCTTATTATGTTTATGACACCTTCGAAATTTAGAGCTTTTTTTAGTGACATAGATTTTAGAGAAACATTAAAGCAGGTTTCAATGTTCTGCTTTGCTGGAGAGGCTCTATCAGATGAGGATAAAAATAGTTTTATTAAAGTATTTAATGATAACAGTTATGTTGCGAATTTCTATGGAAGTTCTGAATGTGGGCTTATTTTTTCATATGATGTAAAAAACAATACAGTTTATACTTTTAATCCATATATTATTGTTGATGATAATGGAAAGGTCAGCGAAAAATCTGGTCAGGTGTATGTAAATGCAGAATATTGTTTAGTGGGATATACGGGTGAGCGAAGCCTGAAAATATATAATCTCGATAATATAGATTATTATGGAACTGGAGATTTTGTTGAGATAGAAGGGAACATACCTAAATTAAGAGGAAGAATAGATAGAATGATAAAGCTTCATGGTTTAAGAGTGGAGCTTGACGACATTGAAGAACACATCCGTCATATATCGTATATTGGCGAATGTGCTGTTGTTTTTGACAGGGAAAAAGAAAGAATTGTTGCATTTATTATAGCAAATAATACGTTAGATTATGGCATAAACTTTCAGTCTGATATACGAGCTAAGCTATCAGATGTTTTGCCGTATTATATGATACCTGCCTATTTTGTAGAGCTTGAAAGCTTGCCATATAACAGCCATCAAAAGACAGATTACTATTTATTGCAGCAGAAGGCAAAGGAACTTGAGCTAGCAGAAATCAGCAAAGCTGACAGAAACATCGAAGGAAAATTTGAATATATCAATGACGATAGATATTTTGCGCTTAAAGAGGCATTAAAGGCAGTAATAGGAGATGTAGAAATAAATCCGTCAGATTCTATTATAGAGCTTTCAATTGATTCACTTAAGGCAATTACATTGCAAAATGAGTTGAGAAAGAAAAGTCTGAATATTTCTTTAAGTGATATATTTATCCATCCAGTTATCAGTGAACTATATAAATACATAAATGAAATAAAAACACCTGACAATAATATCATTAATGATACAAAGAATGATAAGGAATACAAATTCAAAATTATAACAGATTTTCATAAAATGGTGTTGTCTGCACAGTTAAGCAATAATCACATGCTGGCTATGTGGGTTGAAGACAAATTCATTGGTAAAAGGTCATTTACAGAAGAGACATTTTATGAACGACTTAGAGCGGTTTTAATGAGACATCCAGCTCTTAGAAGCAGGTTTTATGTTGAAGCAAAAGAGTATTTTCAGGAAATAGATAAGAATATCACAAATATAAAAAATTATGGTGAATATATCGACATAACTACAATGGCAGAAGGAACTATTGGTACTATTTCTAGTAAGCAGAAGGAATACATAGAAAAAAACTTTAACAAATTATATGCTGATGAAACATTACAAGGTAAGCCATTCTATGTATTCTGTCACCAGATAGATAATGAACATTGCGTAATAACGATGAGAATTTCACACGTATGTGCAGATGGTGTTAGTGTATCAATACTCAGAGCGGATTTTTTAAACGAGGAAATAGAAGAGTCAGAAGATTCATATTTTGAATATAGAGAATGGTACACTGATGAGGCGGAAAGAGAAAAGGCATTTAATTTTTATCTAAATTATATAAAAGGAGCGGCGTTTGCAAGACTCCCGATAATTAGCTTTGGAAATCCATTTGAAGCGCAAAATGTCAAAGAGTATGACATTGATTTAGGTGATGTTAATAGCTTAAATACAGTTACGCCGTTTATGAGTGTTCTTTATAGATATGGAAAAGCAGCGTTAGAGGTGCTTGGCTTAAAAAAAATGATGTTTTATATGACTTCCTCAGGAAGAAGTGTTAATGTGCGGGATATGGACAGCTTAGTGTCTGGTATTTCGTATAGAATGCTTGTTGTAATATCTGAGGATGATACTATAGAAACGTTTATGAGTGGGGTATATGAAGCAGAAAAGCATATGTGTGTAAGGCCAGAAGAAATATGGGTAAAACGCTATGGGAAGGATGTAAATCTCATAAATCTGCCTATTATAACGTCTGAATATTTTAGAGACCTTACAGATGGAAGATGCACAAAGGTGTTAAATCCAGTCACTCCAGATACTATGGGGTTAAGCAGCTTTTTCTACATTGAAAATGAAAGAATGAAGCTTAAAATGGGCTGCAATACTAACATAATGGATATAGATGTATTTGAGAAAATAATAGGAGCATTAATTTGAATACAATACAGAGCGTAGTACTTTCAAAACGAAATAAGTATACAGGTACTGCTATTGAGTGTGGTAGTAAAAAAATAAGCTATAGCGAATTCGATTTACTGACAGATAAAATAGCGACAGGTCTTTCTGACAATGGAATTAGACCCGGAGATAAGGTAATAATAAACCTTGGACGAAGTATCGAGATGGTATTGGCAATGTTTGGTATTTTAAAGACGGGAGCTGCTTTTGTACCTATCGCTAAAGATACTCCAGCAGAAAGATTAAATTCAATAATGAAGACAAGTGGTGCTAAGCTTGTCTTTGATATGAATTATTATGAGCAAATAGCTTCAAAAAGTGATAGATGTAATGTGCAGTTTGAGCCGATTATGGCAAGCGAAGATGATCCTGCGATTGTGCTTTATACATCAGGTTCTACAGGCGAGCCAAAGGGTGTATGTCAGAATCAGGCAGCTGTAAAGCTTTTATTTGAACAGTTTCCGTATAATATAAATACGAATGGAATAGCTGTAGAGGATTTTGATACATGTATTGCAAGACTGAATTATGCATTTATTGTTGCATATCATTATGAGTATCCAGTTGCGCTACTTAATGGGAAAAAGCTTGTCCTATTAAATGACGACGAGCAGAATTCTATTGTCGATACATGCAGAGTGTTAGAAGAAAATGAACGTTGTTTGGTGGCTATATTACCTTCTCAGCTAGCTGTATATATGGAAAATGACAGTTTTAAAAAGGCAATGCGACATATTAAGTGCTTATGTTTTTTTGCAGAACCTGTAGCAGAATATGTTATAAATAGCATTTTAGAAGTAGATGGCTTTGAGGGAAGTGTTGTGTCAGTATATGGAACAACCGAAACCTTTGGCGTTGCATGGCAGGATTTTAGAGATAGTAAGCGAGGGATGATTGTATCTAATCATGTCGATTTTAAGCTTTTAGATGATGAAGGAAAAGATACTTTAGTTGATTGCATGGGCGAAATAGTAGTAAAGTCGCCAACTATTTTTAGCGAATATTATATGACTGACAGTGACTTATGTAATAGGTCGTTTGATGCAAAGAATTTATATATTGACAGTAAGCGTTACGTAAGAACAGGAGATATGGGAATACGTGATGAATCTGGAAGAATTACACTGTGTGGCAGAAACGACAGAATGGTTAAATTCCATGGGCAGAGGGTGGAACTTCCTGAAATAGAGAATGTAATTAAGCGCTTTGAAGGAATAAGAAATTGCTGTGCAATTTTAGGAAAAGGAAAATCAGGGAAGAAACTTCTTGTTGCCTATTACGAGGGTGTAAGTGAGCAGGAAATTGATGAAAAAAGTCTGACACAGTATATTAAGGACTATTTGCCACCATATATGATTCCATCGATGTATATTAAGCTTCCTATTATACCGCTCAATGCAAATGGTAAAATAGACTATAAGCAGTTATCAGCAATAGAGATTGAAGATACGTTTACTGTAGAAAATATACATAAGTCTGATGAAGAAAAAGCAAAAGAGACAACGCAAGAAAAGCTTATTATAAGTGAGAGTGCTAATATTTTAAAAATGTCAGAGGATGCGATATCTGTTACAAGCAATTTAAAAATGCTAGGTATGGATTCGCTAATGGTAGTGCTTTTGATAAGTGCGTTAAGGGAAGCTGGATATGTATTAACTATTGAAGATTATGTATCAGCGTCGAATGTCAGCGAAATTGCAAAGTCACTTAAGAAAAAAGACAAAGACTTACATAAAGCTTCAAAGGAAGAGTCGGATGTATATGAATGTACTCAGATGCAGAGTCTATGGGTTAAAGAGCGATTTGTTGTAGTATCTAATTTCCTGGCATACATAGGCATTGATGAAGAAATAATTGCTAATAGAGTTGCAATGTTATCACGAAAACATCAGGCTTTGCGAAGCGAGTTTTATAATAATGAAAATATATATAAAACAAAAGTAGTGAAAGATAAAGCGGTTAATTACGACTATTATGATGCAAGACGCCTGCTAAAAGATGGCGAGATATCTCCTAGGCAGTCAGCACTTATAAACATGAAAACAATGGAGCTGTTTAGTGGTTTAAGTGAGGATGCAATGTTTCATCTATGTGTAGTAAGGCTAAAGGATGACCTGACATGTCTTATTATGGCGTGTGACCACAGGGTTGTTGATGGAATGAGTGAAAAGGTATTATTTGACGAGCTGACATCTGGATTTGAAAATGAAGAAAATGATAAATATATTGAATATCTTGACTATATCAACAGTGATATAAATGTAGAGGCTGCACGAAGCTTTTACAGAGAATATGTTTCTGGTTCAAGGATAGTACCTGTAACATTAAATAAAGAACATACAGGAAAGCCAAATATTAAAAGCTTTGGAATTACAATAGAAAAGAATACTATCGGAAGACTTGAGGAGGTTTGGAAAAAGGAGAATGTCTCTGCATTTGCATACATTATGTATCAGTATGCAAGAACTCATATGGAGTTATCTGGTTTTGACGATATTATTATTCCGATGGGATGTTCAGGAAGATGTCTGGATTTAGACAGCATGAACTGCATGGTTGGCTGTCTCGTTAATCAGATTCCCGTGCGTTGCAAAAAAACAGACAGCATCAATGATTTTATGAAATCATATCTGATTGCTGATAAATATGGTTTTATTAAAGATACGGACATTTTCGAGGATGATGAGGACAGGGAAAAGCTAAATTTAGTTCCAAGTATTATGTCTGAGATTTTTCCAGGAAATGTAATTAGAACGAAATGGTCATATTTTAGAGAGCCATCATTTTTAAATATACCACGTGGTAACTTCTTGTGGGAGGATGACGCCGGTATGCACATTACTTTCCATATTGATACAGATATATGGGATGAGGAATATATTCAGAAAATGGTAAATTTATTTGAGGTAAAACTAAATGCTGAAAATTGAGCATATGTCTAAAAGCTTTATGGACAGGGAGATACTTAAAGACGTAAATCTCAGCATAAATGATGGAGAAATCGTATCTATTGTTGGAAACAGCGGAATTGGAAAAACAACAATGCTAAGGTGTATATGTTGTCTTGAAAAAGCCGATGCAGGAACAATAGAAATAGATGGTTCAAAGCTGTCGTTTGGAAACTGTACAAAAAAGCAGATTGACGAGGTAAGACTAAAAACGGGTATTGTATTTCAGACATTTGATTTATTTAAGCATAGAACTGTAATTCAAAATGTCAGAGATGCTTTAATAAAAGTAAAAAAAATAGAGAAGAATAAGGCAAATGAAATTGCACTCAGTCATCTTTCGCTAATGGATATGGATGGATACTGTGAGTATTATCCAAGGCAGTTATCAGGTGGTCAGCAGCAAAGAGTTGCGATAGCAAGAATGGTGGCAATGAGCCCTGAGCTTCTTATGTTTGACGAGCCAACATCAGCGCTTGATTCATCATTAAAAGAAGAAATTACAAAATATATTAAAAAGGTTTCTGAGGGTGGCAGAATGATAATAATTGTCACTCATGATTACGAATTTGCGAAGCAGGTGTCAAATAGAATTTTGAGGCTCGATAATGGAATAGTAATGGAGGAAAATTTATAATGAAGATTAATCAGAAAATTTTGGCAGGAATTTTGAGCATTTTAGCTGTAGCTACATTAATTGGCTGCACCAGTAAGTCATCAGAGAATGATGCTAATAGTTTAGATTCAAGAGAAATAAAGATAAGCGTGGCAGCAGGCTTTTATCCGATTACTTATGCTGATGATGATGGAAATGCGTGTGGTTATGATGTAGATGTAATGAAAGCAGTTGATGAGATGCTCGATAATTATTCATTTACTTATGAAATCACAGATAAGGAAACAATGAACGTTGGTGTACAGACTGCCACATATCAGATGGGAATTAATTCACTATTTAAAACTGATGAGAGATGTGAAATATATATTATGCCAGACAACAATATGGGTAATTCTCCAATTGGGTTTGTACAGCGTGAGGATGATAATATAAACAGCTTTAGTGATGCATATAATATGAATAAGAAAATATATCCAGTTCAGGCTACTAGTGGAATACGACTGATTGTAGATAAATGGAATGAAGAGCATTCAGATATGAAAATAGAATATCCACTTCGTTCTGAAAGTAACTATGCTGAGTTATTTGATTCAATTAAGACAGGTGCATATGACTATGCAGTAGAGCTTATACCTGTATATAATTTGCAGCCAGAAGAAGCGGTAGGAGGACTTAAGGTATCAGATGCGGTAGCCGTAATTCCGACATATCCTATAATAAATATGGATGAAAAGGAACTTGCTGATTCAGTTAATGAGTCGCTTAAGGAACTTAAGGAGAATGGAACTTTAAGTGAATTAGCCAAAAAGCATTTTGGATATGATATTTTTGAGCTGGAGTAATAAGTATTGGAAAATCTGATTGATATAAAATTTATTATTGAAAAGCTTCCTAATCTGCTCAAAGCCTTGCCAGTTACTATGGAAATAATGATTCTTACGCTTTTTTGGGGGTGTACGATAGGCTTGCTAATGGCTGTTTTGAAGATTTCGGGTAGTAGCTTTGTAAAAAAATTGCTTACAGTAATAACTGCCTGTGTAAGGGGGATACCGACAATATTAATTTTATTTCTCATTTATTTTGGACTGCCTGTTATATTAAAAAATTTTAGTATAAATGCAGGTGAATGGGATAAGAAAATATTTGTTGTTGCTGCACTTTCAATTGAATTTGGAATACAGAGCAGTGAATTATTTAAGAGTGCATATAATGGTATAGATAAAGGACAGATTAATGCAGCGATAAGCCTTGGATATTCTACAATTCAGAGATTTTTTTATCTTTATATCCCACAGGGGTTGAAGATTATTCTTCCAAATCTTGGAAACTGTGTCCTTGCCTGTATACAGTCGACAGCTTTAGTATATACTCTTGGTGTATTTGATTTGCTTGGAAAGGCAAGACAGATAGACAGTAATGCTTTCTCGCTTAAAACATTTGAGATGTATTTGACGGTCTCTATTATTTACTGGATTATGGCACTTATAAATGATTGTATTTTTAAATGGGTGGAAAATCGGAATGTCTTTAGATTTTAATTTTATAAGTAAATGTATAATTAAATTATTAAATGCATTGCCACTAACTCTTTTAATTACTGTTATGCCTTTTGCTCTTGGCGGGTTTTTAGGACTTATATTTGCACTAATTCTTCAAAAGAAGGTTTTTGTACTGTCTGGGGTTGTGCGTGTATTTAATTCTTTTTTTAGGAGTGTACCGCTTATTTTATTACTTTTTTTAGGATATTACGGCACTCCACGATTTATTAATTATTTCAGTGGTACTAAGATTATTTCAAGCGCGGATATTAACAACAATGTGACTGCTATTATAATACTTACGCTGTATTCAACAGCGTTTTTATGTGAGATTATTCGTGGTGCGATGAAAAGCGTGGATGTTAAACAGCTCGAGGCAGGGTATGTTTTAGGAATGAGTAAGAGTCAGATTTTATTTGGCATCTACATACCACAGGCGGCAATTGTTGCATTGCCGAACCTGACGAATTTTTTTCAGGGGTTATTTAAATCATGCTCGGTTGTATTTTGCATAGGAGTGGTTGACATAATGTCGGCGGCAAAAATAGAAGCAGAGGTTGGCTATAGGTATATAGAGGCCTATCTTACGGTAGGGGTTATTTATCTATTATTTAGTATATTTATTACAAAACTATCTTTAAGTCTTGAAAAGAAGACATACAATAATACGATAAAATGATGGAAAGGTACAATTAGTATGAAAAAAATAATTGAAGGTTATGTTAAAACAAATCTTGTAATTCGAATCGTTATCGCACTTATAATTGGTGCAACACTTGGACTGACTGTACCTGACATATATTTTATAGGTGTTTTTGGCTCTTTATTTGTTGGAGCATTAAAGGCTCTTGCTCCTATATTAGTATTTTTACTTGTAATGAGTTCATTAATGAATTCAAAAGGTGAAATAGGGAAGCGGATGACTTCTGTTGTTTTATTATATTTGTTAAGTACGTTAATTGCCTCTGTAATTGCAGTATTTGCGAGCTTTATGTTTCCACTCACACTGATTTTGTCGCATAATGGAGTATCAGCAGAAGCTCCTGGCAGTGTAGGGGAGATATTTGACGGTATACTTACAGGAATTGTATCAAATCCGATTCAGGCTATTTCAACAGGAAATTACATTAGTATATTATTTTGGGCTGTTTTAATAGGTATTGCTTTTAAGACAATAGCAGATGATGCCAGTAAAAGGATAGTGCAGGATTTATCAGATACGTTTTCAAAGCTGATTACATGGATTATCCAGTTTGCTCCGTTTGGTATATTTGGTCTTGTGTATTCGACTGTTGCTGAGTTTGGTGCGGAGGTGTTTGAAAATTATGCAGGTCTTATATTATTACTTTGTGGAACAATGCTATTTCAGATGCTTGTTGTAAATGCAATTATTGTTGCTTTTACGATAAAGGCAAATCCATATCCGCTGTTATTTACATGTCTTAGACGTAGTGCAATTACAGCATTTTTTACAAGAAGCTCTGCTGCTAATATTCCTGTTAATATGCAGCTTTGTAAAGATTTGAATTTAGATGAAGAATTATATTCTGTGTCAATTCCGCTAGGTTCTACTATAAATATGGATGGTGCAGCAATTACTATTACGATAATGAGTATTACGGCGGCTCACACATTAGGTATTCCTATTACTCTTCCTATGGCGATAAGCTGTAGTATTGTTGCAACACTTGCGGCGTGTGGTACGAGCGGCGTTACTGGGGGCTCACTTCTTTTAATTCCAATGGGCTGTTCATTGCTTGGTATTTCGAATGATTTGGCAATGCAGGTAGTTGCTGTTGGATTTATTATTAGCTTTATTCAGGACTCAATTGAGACAGCGCTTAATTCATCTAGTGATGTGTTATTTACGGCAGCAGCAGATTTTAGGGCAAATAATCGTAAGAAGATATAGAAAAATAAGGAATTATATGTCATGAAAAGTATAAAAAGTGTATACAAAATCGGTAACGGTCCATCAAGCTCACATACTGTTGGTCCATATAATGCAGCATGTATATTTAAAAAAAGATATAATGATGCAGATGAATATAAGGTTGTATTGTTTGGCTCATTGGCGTACACAGGTGTAGGACATGGAACTGGTAAAGCTATATTGACAGCGATACCTGAGGCAAAGGTTTTATTTGATACAAAAACAACAGACCTTCCACATCCAAATACAATGAAGTTTACTGCGCTAAAGAATGGAAATGAAGTTGGTGAAGAAACAATTTTGTCTGTAGGTGGAGGCTCAATCCGTATAGTTGGAGAAGAGCACGAAGAAGACATAGAATTATATATGGAAAAAGACTTTCGCGAGTTTAGGAAAACGTGTGAAAGAGGCGGAATTACATTAGAACAGTACATATTCTCAAGAGAACCTGATGATTTTAAAGACTATTTAAGAGAAATATGGGCGACAATGGAGGATGCTGTAGAGAGGGGTCTGAATGCAGAAGGAATACTGCCAGGAGGATTAGAGGTTGAAAGAAAAGCCAAGAAGCTCCATACAATGAGATGTCATAATGAATCAGCAGATATAACATTTGAGAGAAAGCTTGCGTCATATGCTTATGCGGTAAGTGAAGAAAATGCTGATGAGCATATTGTTGTAACAGCACCAACATGTGGAAGCTGTGGAATAATACCAGCAGTTTTCTATTATATGAAACACGATAAGGGATTTACAGAGGACGAAATAATTAATGGACTTGCGGTTGCGGGACTGATAGGCAATATTATCCGAACTAATGCCAGTGTATCTGGTGCCGAATGTGGATGTCAGGCTGAAATAGGCAGTGCATGTTCAATGGCTGCAGCCGGTCTTGCAGCAATGTATGGTTTTTCGATTGATGAAATTGAGTATGCAGCAGAAAATGTAATGGAGCATCACTTGGGCTTAACATGTGATCCAGTCGGTGGTCTCGTTCAGATTCCATGTATTGAGAGAAATGCTGTAGGGGCAATGCGAGTAATTAATGCAGTAAATATTTCGAGATTTCTATCTGTAACAAGAAAAATATCTTTAGATGAAGTTATTGCAACAATGTACCAGACTGGTATAGATATGAATGAAAAATATCGCGAAACCGCTCATGGTGGTCTTGCTAAAATTCATGCAGCTTACGAAAAAGAAGGGCCAGATGCTTTGGATGAAATGTATAAATAAAGAAAAGCTAGTTCAGTTTATGAATTGTTACAAGTGCTTTGACTACAAAATAACCTTGACAATTAATAGTCTGTATGATAAATTATGTAGCAAATGAGAAAGAGCAAAGGTGCTAGGCAATTATTGCCTGGCACCTTTTTTGCAATACATGATAACGCAAATGGCTCGCAGAGCGTGCCATTTCGTTATAAAAATATATGAAAGATAAATATACTTTGCGAAATTTGTCTTTTATCGTGTATACAGAACAAAGGGGTTCACGTATTTGCGTGAACCCTTTTGTTATACATGATAACGCAAATGGCTCGCAGAGCGTGACATTTCGTTATAACTGACCAACGATTGCATAGTTGGTAGCCCGCTGGCTTTGAGGCATCAGAGAAATGCCGTCAGGTATTTCTTCTTTGATACATAAAAAATTAGGTATAAAAGTTAAAGATGAACATTAATAAGAAAATAGAGATTCCCGGAATAGGAATGAGAATCGTAAAGTCCGCTGTCGCAGTTGCAATATGCTATTTGATTGATGCATTTCGAGACGGACATGGGATGGTATTTTACTCACAGTTAGCTGCATTATGGTGTATCCAGATGTACAGGGTAAATACTAAGAAGAATGCTATTCAGCGTATCACAGGTACTGTTATCGGAGCAATATATGGACTAATACTTTTATTGATAAAACAGTTTTGTTATCAAAATGCTGTGAGTAATAAGTATATATTTGAGCTTATTATTTCTGCAATGATTGTTTTAGTTCTATATACAACAGTTTTATTAAACCGTAAGCAGGCATCATATTTTTCGTGTGTTGTTTTCTTAAGCATCGTTGTAAATCATATAGGGGATGCTAATCCATATTTATTTGTGTTTAACAGATTTTTAGACACTATGCTTGGAATAATAATAGGAATTGCTGTTAATGACATCAAAATAAGCTTTCATAGAAACAGGAATACACTGTTTATTTCGGGCGTTGATGGGCTGTTACTTGATGATAGAAATAATCTTAGTTCATTTAGTAAGGTGGAACTTAACAGACTGATTGACGATGGAATGCAATTTACATTATCGACAATGCGTACACCGGCATCAATTATGGAATCTATGCAGGATGTGAGACTTAAGCTCCCAATTATTGTTATGAATGGAGCTGCTCTTTATGACCCGAAGGATAATTCGTATATAAAAGTATATGTTATTTCAAAGGAAACTTCACAAAAACTTGTGAAGCTGATAAATGATTCAGGGATTAATTATTATTCAAATGTGATTATAGATGATATGCTCGTTATTTATTATAAGGAAACAGATGATGAGATAAATAGTGAGCTTGTACGTAAATTAAGAACTTCACCTTATAGAAATTACATAAATCGACCGTTACCAGATGATGAGCTGGTTGTTTATTTTATGCTTCTTGATAAAACTGAAAAGATTAATAGCTTTTATGAACAGCTTCAGGGTGAAGAGCTAACAGATAAGCTTAGGGTAATTAAGTATGAATCCTCAGATTTTAAGGGATATTCATATATAAAAAATTATAACAAAAATGCAATAAAGGAAAACATGATTGAGTATCTTAGTGAGTTGATTTCAGACAATGATGTAGTCACATTTGGAACTATAAAGGATCAGTATGATGTTTTTATTGATACAAATGATGTAAACAGAGTTGTGAGAGAGGTTAGAAAGAGGTATGAGCCTTTTTTGAGGAGAAACGGAGGATATTATGAGCAAAATTAATATGACAACACCATTAGTTGAAATGGATGGAGATGAGATGACAAGAATTCTATGGAAGTATATAAAGGATGAGCTTCTACTTCCATTTATTGATTTGAAAACAGAGTATTACGATTTGGGACTTGAATATCGTAATGAAACTAATGACCAGGTAACTGTAGATTCAGCTCTTGCAACAAAAAAATATGGTGTAGCTGTTAAATGCGCAACGATTACACCAAATGCGGCAAGAATGACAGAATATAATTTAAAAGAGATGTGGAAAAGTCCTAACGGTACAATCAGGGCTATGCTAGATGGAACAGTATTTAGAACACCTATTGTAGTAAAAGGAATTGAACCGTGTGTAAAAAACTGGAAAGAGCCAATCACACTTGCTCGTCATGCGTATGGAGATGTTTATAAAAACTCTGAAATAAAAATTCCATGTGAAGGAACAGCAGAGCTTGTGTTTAAGGCAAAGGATGGAACTGTTATAAGTGAAACGATACACGAGTTTGATGGACCTGGAATAATACAGGGAATTCATAATACTGAGAAATCAATTAAAAGCTTTGCAAAGGCATGCTTTAATTACGCTCTTGATACAAAGCAGGATATATGGTTTGCAACAAAGGATACTATTTCAAAAAAATATGACCATACATTTAAAGATATAATGCAGGAAATATTTGATAAGGAATATAAAGATAAATTTGAAGCAGCAGGAATTGAGTATTTTTACACATTAATTGATGATGCTGTAGCACGAGTAATGAAGTCAAAGGGCGGATTTATATGGGCATGTAAAAATTATGATGGTGATGTGATGTCAGATATGGTATCAAGTGCGTTTGGCTCACTCGCAATGATGACATCCGTACTAGTCTCACCTGATGGGGATTATGAATATGAAGCAGCACATGGAACAGTTCAGCGTCATTATTATAAGCACTTAGAGGGTGAGGAAACATCGACGAACTCTGTTGCAACGATTTTTGCATGGTCTGGAGCACTTAGAAAACGAGGAGAACTAGATGGAAATGCCGAGCTTCAGGAATTTGCAGACAAGATTGAAAAAGCTACACTTTCTACAATCGAAGAAGGCAAAATGACAAAGGATTTAGCTTTGATTACATCACTTGAAAATGTGACAGTTTTAAACAGTCTTGATTTCATAAAAGCAATACGAGAAAAATTAGAAGCATAAAGAGGAGGAAAAAAGTAATTTATGAAACATCTTGAACTATTAGAACACACTGATACAGTAAATGAATTGTTAGCGCGTTATGGTGTAAAATTTGGTATTTATAAAAATAACACCTTTAAGGAGCAGCTTTTCCCGTTTGATGCTATTCCAAGAATAATTGAAGCCGATGAATATGCATACTTAGAAAAGGGATTAAAACAGAGAGTTATGGCACTTAATCTGTTCCTAAAGGATATATATTCAAAAAAGCAGATTGTTAAGGATGGTGTAATTCCTGAAGATTTTATTTTTGCTTCAAGTGGCTATATGGCTGAATGTGAAGGGGTAGTGCCACAAAAGGATATTTACTCTCATATATCAGGAATCGATTTAGTAAAAGGAAAGGATGATGTCTGGTACATTCTTGAAGATAATTTAAGAGTGCCATCAGGGGCATCCTATCCAATGATAGCAAGAGAACTGTGCAGACGCTCATCACCAGAGACTTTTGCAGATTTGAAAATAGAGGATAACAGAAATTACGCAAAGCTTCTAAAAAGAACCTTCGATAATGTGAATACTGGTGGACATACAGTTATCCTTACACCGGGAAGGTATAACGCAGCATATTTTGAGCATAGTTATCTTGCGGAGCAGACCGGAGCACATCTTGTAAATGGTTCAGAGCTTACAGTTAAGGATGACAAGCTTTATTTTATTACTGCTAGTGGAAAGCTAGAGCAGGTAGGTGCAGTTTACCGAAGAATTTCTGATGAATACCTTGACCCTATGAATTTTAATCCAGAGTCACTTATTGGTATTCCTCATATATATGATGTTTTCAGAAAGGGAAATGTAGCACTTCTTAATGCACCGGGTAATGGCGTTGCTGACGACAAGGGTATCTATTACTTTGTTCCTAAGATGATTAAATATTACCTGAATGAAGAGCCTGTTTTATCTAATGCACCAACATATCTGCCATTCTACGAAGAGGATATGAAATATGTGTTAGAGCATTTTGATGATTTAGTGCTTAAGGATGTCGCAGAGGCCGGTGGTTACGGCGTTGTATTCGGAAATAAAATGACTAAGGAGCAAAAGGAGAATTTTATTTCTCTATTAAAATCAGAACCTAGAAGATTTATAGCTCAGGAGGTCATTGATTTTCAGGACCTGGATATATTAGATGAGGGAAAATCAGTTCCTAGAAAAGCTGATTTACGTGCATTTGTGCTAATGGCAGATGAACCATTAGTATGGAAAAGTGGTCTTACACGTTTTTCGCGTAATCCGGATTCGTTTATAGTTAACTCATCACAGGGAGGAGGATTTAAAGACACATGGGTATTATCTCGGTAGAACAGGCAGACCGCCTTTATTGGCTAGGCAGATACACAGAACGTGTATACACAACCTTAAAGATGTTTTCAAAAAGCTTTGACAGTTTGATTGATGGTATTACAGATATTTATGTTGATTTCTGTAAAAGTATCGATATTCCAAATGTTTATGCAGACAGAGCAGATTTTGTGAATAGGTATCCTTTCGATGAACAACTGCCAGACTCAATAATAAGCAATATGAACAGGGCATATGACAATGCAATAGTATTAAGGGAATCAATAGGCTCTGAATGTCTTGCATATATTCAGCTTGCAATATATGAAATGAATAAGGCAGCAAAGAGTAAATCACCTCTTATTGAATTGCAGAAGGTAAATGATAATGTGTTAGCTTTTTATGGTATTGTTGATGACCAGATTGACAGTGAAAATGTCAGAAACATTATAAAAGCTGGAAAGCGAATTGAACGCATTGACATGTATGCAAGGCTTGGAGTTGGAAGGTCTGAGCTTAAAAGAGAAATTCACAGAATGATTCCAAGAGTTGAGCGTAGCGGACTTGAGTATAACAAGGAAAAGCTTAAGAAAATACGCGAGCTTATTGAGGAGGAGAATATTGACTATTATAAAATAGTTAGTGAGGTTGAGACTATTTTCTGATATATTAATAGTGGAAGGAGGCGCTATTTATGAAGAAGCTTCATTTTACTTATGATATGCAGATTGAATATGAGGAAGAGGTCGTTAGTTGTAATTACACAATAAAGTGTATCCCCGTAAGAACATTACGACAGACCGTTGACAATTGTAATATTACTATTTCTCCAAAAAATTCATATCAGTGGGGAACGGACGGATTTTTGAATAAGCAGATATGGGGTAAAAACGATACTCCACACAAGCATTTTAGATTCCAGATAGAAGGCGATGCTGTGACAGGTTTATCAGCCTATGAAGAAAATGTTGATGAAAGTCAGGCAATGATTTTTGCACATCCATATGGTTTGAATGTAGCAGGAGATTCAATAAAAAAGTTTTACGAAGAGAAAATAAAAAATATAGACACAGGTACATATGACAAAGTAACAGAAATAATGCATTTATTATTTCAGACATATAAATATAAATCCGGCTCTACAAATGTTGATACATCGGCAGAGGAGGCCTTTATACAAGGATACGGAGTATGTCAGGATTATGCACATATTCTGATTTCGTTATTACATGAGGCAAAAATACCAGCCAGATATGTTACTGGTTTTATTATTGGTGAAGGTGAAAGCCATGCTTGGGTTGAGTTTGTCTGTGACGACAAATGGTATGGCATTGACCCGACCCATGACAGAGTGGTTAATGACGATTATATAAAAATAGGTCATGGTCGCGATGCAAAGGATTGTACGATAAACAGAGGAATTATGCATGGTGGAGGATATCATACACAAACCGTGAGTGTCAGTGTACTTGAAGTGTAGAAAGGTAGACTGACATGATAAAAACAGTAGCATCAGTAGGACTTCCTGTTGATGAGACACTGGTTGTTAAAAAAAGAAGAATACAGCCAAAAGAAAAAACAAAGGGAATGAAACGAATAAGTATTGTTACAGGAATTCATGGAGATGAATTAGAGGGACAATATGTTTGTTTTGAGGTAGCGAGAAGAATAGAAGAGGCCTTTGAAAATCTTAATGGTATTGTTGATATTTATCCAGCAATGAATCCGTTAGGAATAGATTCAATAACGAGAGGAATTCCGGCATTTGATTTAGATATGAACCGTTTATTTCCGGGAAACATTGAAGGAAATATGACAGAATATTTAGCGGCGGAAATAATAAAGGATGTATCGGGTTCTGATTTGGTTATTGATATACATGCAAGTAATATTTATCTTACAGAAATTCCACAGATTAGAATAAACGAATTACATGAGGATGAACTTGTGCCATTTGCAAAGGAGTCAAATGTCGATTTTGTATGGATACATGGTGCAAGTACAGTTTTAGAATCAACATTTGCGTATAGCTTAAATAGTACAGGAACACCTTGTCTCGTTGTTGAGATGGGTGTTGGAATGCGTATAACAAAAGAGTACGGAAAACAGCTTACAGACGGTATTTTTCATTTGATGGAAAAGCTTGGTATATGGACAGGTAAAACAGACAAACCTCGTGTGCCGATTATTTCCAAAGACCCAGATGATGTAAGTTATCTGAACGCAACTGTAGGTGGTTTATTTGTGCCAAAGGTTAATCACTGGGTAGAGCTTAAGGAAGGCGATATTATTGGTGATATCATTGACCCTCTAAGTGGAAAGGTGTTAGATGAAGTAAAGTCTCCGGTGGATGGAATATTATTCACTATCAGAGAATATCCAATTGTGGACGAGGGTTCACTTGTTGGAAGACTTCTGAGAAAGGAGGCATATAAGAAATGAAAAAGAAAGTAATATATGAGTTAAAGGGCTTATATCGCGATAATTTTCGTGTGACAGGTTATGAGTTCGGTAAAGGTAAGAAAAGTGTATGTATAGTTGGAACGATGCGTGGAAATGAAGTTCAACAGCTATACTGCTGTTCACAGCTTGTTAAGAAATTTAAGCAGCTAGAAGAGGAAGGCAGAATTGCAGCAGGTCATAGGATTCTGATTATTCCAAGCTGTAATCCATATTCGATGAACATTCAGAAACGATTCTGGCCAATTGATAATACAGATGTTAACAGAATGTTTCCAGGATATGACCTTGGTGAAACTACACAAAGAATAGCTGATGGTGTATTTAAGGAAATAATGGATTATCAGTACGGTATTCAGTTTACATCATTTTATATGCCGGGTGAATTTATGCCACATGTCAGAATGATGGATGAGGGATACAGCAAGATTGAAACAGCATTGAAATTCGAAATGCCATATGTAGTTGTGAGAAATGTAAGACCATATGATACCGCAACACTGAACTATAACTGGCAGGTATGGGAAACTGAAGCCTTTAGCTTTTATACAACGACAACTACTACAATTGACCGTAAATCGGCAGGGCAGGCTGTTCTTAGTGTGATGAAGTTTTTGTCTTCACTTGGAATTGTAAAGTATCAGTCTGGAAGTGCTAAAAAAGAATCAAAGGTTGTAGCTGACACAGAAATGATAAGTGTTCGAACAGCTAAATCAGGCATATTTGAACCACTTGTTAAAGTGGGAGAAGAGGTGAGCGAGGGAACTCCACTTGCTAATATAATTCATCCATACGAGGGAACTATAATGGAGACGTTATATGCGCCAGGGGATTCAAAGGTATTTTTTATGCATACTGATCCGCTTACATATGCAAATACTGCGGTGTTCAAATTAGTATAATAGTGTAAAAACAGGGGCGTATCAAAAAGGATATGTCCTTGTTTTTGTTTTTATTATAGCGACGAGGAAGATGGAGTGCATGCTTGCATGCAACAACATCTGACGACCGCTAATTAGCTGATAAAACTCGCAAAGCGTGTTTTATCGCTATGGTGGTGACCAACGATTTTATCACCATCAATATAAAAAAACTATTTAAAAAAAATTTCAAATATATTA
>JAZQOO010000007.1:0-59773 GCA_045627905.1 Lachnospiraceae bacterium
TGAACGCTTAAGACCATCATCTCCGAATTGATTGTAGGCAGCAACCCACCTTCGAAGTTGACTATTCGTGCCAAGCTTATATTTTGCAGTAAGAAAATCATAGCCACCATGCCCTTCACTATACTCCATAACTATTTGTTTCTTAAATTCATACGAATATTTTGCCATAAAAATACCGACCTCCCAATCGTTAGATTTCTTGGTCTAACTTTTGGGGGTCGGTACAAAATGAATGTCCTGCCTTATCTGTATATTATATATTATTTATGATAAAATAAAACTAAATACATTTAATTTGGAGTTGATTTATAATGGCTGGATTATATAATGCACTTTTAACAATTCATTATATTGGTATAGCAGTAATAATGATGAATATAGTGTACGTCAGGAGACAGAGACCGTCTGAAAAACAGAAGGATTTAATGCTGATACAGGTTTCGATGCTTATTATTGTTGCTGCGTACACATTTGAAATGCAGGCAAGAATGACGAGAGAAATGATGCTTGCTGCCAAATTCGGATATATTGGTAAAGTATTAGTCGTAATTAATATGTTATTTGCAATAATCGATTATTGTGAGATAGAAATAAAACGAGAGATTAAAACATTTCTTACTTCGTTTCAGCTTGTAATTTTAGCGTTTGTACTTACAAATGAGAGTCATCATCTGTTTTATACGACAGTAGAGCTTACAAAGGATGGACTGTTTCCACACCTTATTAAAGGACATGGAATTATTTATAATATATATACAGTTGTTTTAATGATTTATGCCATAGCAATGATGGCAATATGTATACATCATTACAGAAAAACAAACAATATACATAGAAAAAAAGTACTAAAAATACTTATCGGAATAGTAATGCTGCCATACATTGGATTCGCAATTTATGCAACAAAGGGTGCAGGGGGATATGATGCTACAGTTCTTGGATATGTTATTTCGAACTGTGGTTTTGTTATTATATTTAGAAATAGTGATATTTTTGAAACAGTAAATATTGCATTTCACAATGTTGTAAGATATTTGAATGCCGGACTTATTGTGTATGATACAAAGGGAGATTTAATACATATCAATAATCATGCGCGAAACATGAAAATAATCGATAAGGTTGAAAAGCTGTATGCGTCAGGAGAATACTTCTTTTTCGAAGACAAAGTATACAGGGTTGATAAATTTCAAATAGAAAACAAAGGTGTTAACTACGGATATGCCTATTATATAGACAATGAAACAAGTAATTATTACTATGAGAAACGTCTCGAGGATGAGAAACGCCGTGCAGATGAGGCAAGTCAGGCAAAAACAGAGTTTCTTGCAAGCATGAGTCATGATATAAGAACTCCAATGAATGCAATTCTTGGTATGTCCAATATAGCAAAGCTTCATTTAGATGACAAAGACAGAATATCAGAGTGCCTATCAAAAATTGACATATCTGGTAATCATCTGTTGGAGCTTATCAATGAAGTACTTGATATGAATAAGATAGAATCAGGAAAATTAGAGTTGAATGAAGAATCATTTAATATACTAGAGCTTGTTAATCAGATAGAAATAATGAGTAAGCCTCTTATGGAGAGTAAGAATCATACTTTCAATATTAATACAGAAGAGGTTGAGCATAGCTGTTTAAGAGGTGACAGAAGCAGACTTTCACAGATAATAATGAATCTGTTGAGCAATTCTGTTAAATATACAAATCCTGGAGGGAATATATCACTTAGCATTATTGAGTTAGGACATGATGAGGATAGCGCTACCTATAAAATATCTGTAAGAGATAATGGAATAGGAATGAGTGAGGATTATTTGCCTATTTTATTTGATCCATTTACAAGAGCAAAGGATGAAAATGTCTATAAGTCTCAAGGTACTGGCCTCGGAATGGCAATTACTAAGAACTTTGTTGATTTACTTGGTGCCACAATCTCAGTAGAAAGTGAATTAGGCAAAGGAACCGAATTTATAGTACTTGTTGGGTTCATAACAGAAAATGAAAAGGATGTAGTTGGCAAAAAGGATTTGGAAGATGTTATAGAGCTTGACTTCAGCGGAAAAAATATTCTTTTGGCAGAGGATAATGACATAAATGCAGAGATTGCTACAGAAATTCTTACAATGACAGGATTAAATGTAACAAGGGCTGTTGATGGCGAAGATGTTGTAAATAAGTTTAGTGAGTCTGAAGATAGCTATTATTCATTGATATTTATGGATATGCAGATGCCAAAAAGAACTGGTCTTGAGGCAGCATCAGAGATAAGAAAGCTAGACAGACAATATGCAAAGGAAATACCTATTATTGCAATGACTGCAAATGCGTTTGCCGATGATGTAAAGGCATGCAGGGATGCTGGAATGAATGACCATATTGCAAAGCCGATTGATTTAAACAGACTCTATGAAGTGCTTCAGATGTATTGCAAATAAAAACTAATATCGGAGATGAAATGAAATACGCAACGGTTGGAATATTGGCACATGTTGATGCGGGAAAAACCACATTGTCAGAGTGCCTTTTATACAATACGGGAAAATTAAATAGCTTAGGTCGTGTTGATAAAGGAAACGCTTTTCTTGATACAGATCCTTTGGAAAAAGAGCGTGGAATTACAATTTTTAGTAAACAGGCAATACTTGAATTTGAAGATAAGACACTAACATTGCTAGATACTCCTGGTCATGTCGACTTTTCCGCGGAAACAGAAAGAACACTGTCAGTACTAGATGCCGCAATTTTAGTAATCAGCGGTCCAGATAAAATTCAAAGTCATACAAGGACACTTTGGCAGCTACTAAAGACATATAATGTTCCTGTCTTTATTTTTGTAAATAAAATGGATCAGGCTGGCGCAAATAAACAGGAGGTTCTTTCTGAATTACTAAAAGGATTGTCAAAGGAATGTGTAGATTTTACAGAGTTTACGGGCGTTTACGGCAATATTGAGAATGATAACAACAATACAACTGACAGCTCAGAAGTGCAAACTGGCATAAAATTAGAAGCAGGTACAGAACTGTCGAACTATTGTACAGAAGAGTTTTTAGAGCAAATAGCAGCCTGTGATGAAACGCTTATAGAGAAGTATCTTGAAAGCTTCAGTATGTCACTTAGTGATGTAAGAAAGCTATTTAAACAGAGAAAATGTTTTCCAGTATTGTTTGGTTCAGCTCTAAAGGATGAAGGCGTCGACTCGTTTTTAAGAGTGTTAAATACAGTAGTTACACCATATGGATGCAGCGAAGATTATGATTTGGATTCATCTTATGAAGTGTTAGACTCTGAAGAGTTTGGTGCTAAAGTGTTTAAAATTACAAGAGATGAAAAAGAAGAAAGAATATCTCATGTAAAGGTTACGAGTGGTAGTATTTCTGTAAGGGATTTAGTTGCACAGGAAAAGGTTTCAGGAATACGAATTTATGATGGAAAGAAATATGTGACAGTTCAAAAAGCTTGTAAAGGACAAATAGCTGCGTTAATAGGACTTGATGAAACAAAGCCCGGTAGTGGTATAGGAAGCTGTTCATATGAGAATTCTTCGTTATTAACACCAGTGCTCTCATATACATTATTGCTTCCAGATGACATTAATAAATCAGAAGCAATAAATAAGCTAAATAATCTTTCTGAAGAGCAGCCAGATTTATCAATAGATTACGATAGTGATTCACATGTTATAAGCATAAGTCTTATGGGTGAAGTGCAGACTGAGATACTTAAAAGACGTATAAATGAGAGATTTGGATTTGATGTAGAATTTGGTGAGAAGCACATAATTTACAAAGAAACAATTACAAATACAGTTGAAGGTGTAGGTCACTTTGAGCCATTAAGACACTATGCGGAAGTACATTTGTTAATGGAGCCATTGCCTGAAGGTAGCGGTCTGATATTTGAAGCAGACTGCAGCGAGGATGTTCTTGACAGAAACTGGCAAAGGCTTGTTCTTACGCATCTTAAAGAGAGAACACACAGAGGTGTACTCACTGGTTCAGCCATAACAGATATGAAAATAACTCTTGTTACAGGAAGAGCCCATTTAAAGCATACAGAAGGTGGAGACTTTAGACAGGCAACGTACAGGGCTGTTAGAAATGGTCTTATGCAGGCCGAATGTAAGCTCTTAGAACCATATTACAGCTTTTTGCTTGAAATTCCAAATACTTACGTTGGAAGAGCAATGAGTGACTTAGAAATAAGAAAAGCAAAGGATTTTACGCCTGAAATAGATGGTGATAATGCAATTCTGAGAGGAATAGCTCCTGTTTCTACTCTTACAGGTTATGGAAGCGAAGTTATTTCGTATACTAAAGGGCTTGGAAAGCTTACACTTAATGTAAGTGGCTATAGTGAATGTCATAATGCTTTAGAAGTAATTGAAAACAGAGGTTATGATCCTGAGAGAGATACGAGAAATTCCGCAGATTCAGTATTTTGTTCTCATGGCAGTGGAGTTATTGTTCCGTGGAATGAGGTTAAGCTACACATGCATATGCCATCATGCTTAACACCTACTAAGGAGCTTACGGATGAGCAGATTCGAATGAGAGCAAAAAGCAAGGTTAGTACAGAAATATCTGACTTTATTTCTACGGAAGAAGTGGATTTTATAATAAAAAATGCATCAAATGCAAATAAAAAGAAAGAATTCATTCCTCACAAGGGTATAAAAAGAAAGGTTGTTACGGCAAGACCTGAAGCAGTAGAGGGTGAATACAGACAGCCTAAAAAGGAAATAAAACCAGAATATTTGTTGATAGATGGATATAACGTAATATTTGCATGGGATGAGCTTAAAAAAGTTGCCAGGGATAATTTAGATGCAGCGAGAGGACAGCTTCTTGATATTTTATGTGATTATCAGGCTATGAGAGGCATAAACCTTATTGCAGTTTTTGATGCGTACAGACTCAAAAATCATCCAGAAGAATATTGTAGCTACAATAATATAAATGTAGTGTATACAAAAACTGCACAGACAGCAGACCATTACATAGAACGATTTACAAAGGAAAATAGAAATAAATTTAGGATAAGGGTTGTTACATCTGACTATGTTGAACAGATTATTGTGAGAGGTGAGAATACTACAGTTGCCTCGTCATTAGAATTTAGGGATGAAGTCAACGCTCTTACAAAAGAGTTTCGAAGTCAGCATGGAGTTACGTGATTATATATGATAGATAATATACAGACAGAAGAAAAGGTTATACTTGTTGGTGTTTGCACAGATAATTCGGACATGGAAAGGAGTCTTTTAGAGCTGTCAGAGCTTATAAAGACAGCACATGGTAAGACTGTTGCTAAAGTAATTCAGAATTTGCCAAGCTTCAATAATAAGACTTATGTTGGTTCAGGAAAAATAGAAGAGATAAAAGAGCTTATTAATTTACTAGATGCAGATGCTATTTGTACAGATGATGAGCTTACACCTGTTCAAATGCGAAATCTAAACGATGCTCTTGGCGTTAAGGTTATGGACAGAACGATGGTAATTCTTGATATTTTTGCTGAGAGAGCAAATACAAGAGAAGGTAAAGTACAGGTCGAGCTTGCTCAGATGCAATATAGAGCAGCAAAGCTAATAGGTCTTGGTAAGCAGATGTCAAGAACTGGTGGTGGAATAGGTACAAGAGGACCAGGTGAAAAGAAGCTCGAAATAGACAGACGTAGGATTCATGACAGAATCAGCGTGTTAAAAAAGGAAATTGACGAAATAATAAAACATCGTGATACTGCCAGGAAGAGTAGAAAACGTAACGACAAGAAGGTGGCTGCAATTGTAGGCTATACAAATGCAGGTAAATCAACACTTCTTAACTACACAACAGGAGCAGATATCTTATCTGAAGATATGCTATTTGCAACGCTTGACCCAACTACAAGGGTGTTAGATTTATTAAATAATCAGGAGATTCTTCTGACAGATACAGTAGGATTTATTAGTAAGCTCCCACATAATCTCATAGATGCATTTAGAAGTACACTAGAGGAGGCGATTTATTCAGATATAATAATCCATGTTGTAGACGCAAGTGACCCAGAATATGCGTATAAAATGGATGTTGTGTATGAAACGCTTGCATCTTTAAAGGTTGAAAATAAACCGGTTATAACACTATTTAATAAATGCGACGTAACACCTCATGAGGAGTATTTGCATGATATCAAAGCTGATAAGGTTATAAAAATATCTGCAAAAACGGGGTTTGGTATTGATAGCTTTAAAGATGCGCTAAGAGATATATTAAGAGGCTCAAGAGAATATAAAACAATACATTTATCCTTTGATGAGAGTTCAAAAGTATACGAGCTCAAGAAAAAATATGAAATAATAAACGAAGAGTATAAAGAAGACGGAATTTATTTATCAGGATATATAGATTAAGCGGGGGGATAATATCGAATGGAAATAAGAAAAGGAACAAAAGAAGATTTAAATAGATTAATGGAATTGTACGCCGATGCAAGAGTATATATGGCAGAAAATGGAAATCCAACCCAGTGGGGAGATAACTGGCCACCAGAGGATGTGATAATTGGAGATATTGAAGCTGAGAAAAATTATGTATGTATTGATAACGGCGAGATAGTAGGAACATTTTTTATGGATGAAGGTCCAGACCCAATGTATGCTAAAATAGTTGACGGAGACTGGGTAGATAATGAAAAGCCGTATGTTGTCGTTCACAGAATTACAACTGACAGAAATAAGCGTGGCGTTGGTCGATTTATAATGAATTATGCATTTGAACAGTTAGGAAATGCAAGGGTAGATACGCATAGAAACAATAAGCCGATGCAGGGGTTAATAAATAGCTGTGGATTTACTTACTGTGGAGTTGTTTTTATGGAAGACGGGGATGAAAGACTGGCTTTTCAGAAGATTAAGTAGTAAGAAGAAAATATTTAGAAAAGCGTGCAGTTTGACGTTTAGATTTTTTAATGATAGGATTAAATGTAAAAAAGTTTTCATAGATTATTTATAATTGAGGTGTCAAATGAAAGCACTGGTTTTGGCGGGAGGTTTCCCTCAGATTGCTTTGATTCAAGAGTTACAAAGAAGAGGTTATTATGTGATTCTAGCAGATTGGAGTGAAGATCCTGTTGCTAAGCAATATTGCAATAAGTATTATAAAACATCAACTCTTGATACGAAGGCAATAAAAGATATAGCAATTAGTGAAAATGTCGATTTTCTTATAACTGTATGTACCGATCAGGCGTTGCTTACGGTAGCAAAAGTGTCAGAAGAGCTGGGTCTTCCATGCTATTTAGATTACAATACAGGATTGAATGTAACTAATAAGCAGTATATGAAGAAAATATTCAAGGAGAACAAAATTCCAAGCACAAAATATATCGTTGATGATAATATCGGTGAAGAGAAATTAAAAGGTTTTCGGTATCCATTAATCACAAAACCAGCGGATTGTAATAGTTCAAAGGGCGTAATTAAAGTAAATAACTATAAGGAATTGGTAGTAGCTTTTGAAAACGCAAGAGAATTAAGTAGAACAAACACAGTAATTGTCGAAGAATTTGTTGAGGGAAAAGAATTAACTATTGATGCATATGTATGTGATGGTATCGTGCATGTGATGGCAATTTCTGAAAGTGAAAAAATAAAAGATAATGAAAAATTTGTAATATTTAGGTCATTAAATCCAGCACGAATCAGTGCTGATACGGAAGCAAATGTTTCAAAAATTGTACAGCAAATTGCGGATTCATTTGATTTGAAAAATACTCCGTTGCTAGTTCA
This sequence comes from Lachnospiraceae bacterium, assembly GCA_045627905.1. Lineage (GTDB taxonomy): Bacteria > Bacillota > Clostridia > Lachnospirales > Lachnospiraceae > UBA2868. The sequence continues at coordinate 7,781 of JAZQOO010000007.1, forward strand.
GATGATTATAGATGACAATTGTGCGTATGTAATTGAGTTCAGTGCCAGAACAGGCGGAGGCATTAAGCATTTAACGATAAAAGAATTAACAGGCATTGATGTTATTAAGATGGTAGTCGACCTGACCGAAGGAAAACGAATAGATTGCAATTATGAAGAACGAAAAAATGCCTTAATGGTAAACGAATATATCTATTGCTATCCTGGGGTGTTTGAGCGTATTGATGGGCTAAATGAGTTAAAAGAATCTGGGATTATTAGTGATTACTACATTTTCAAAAAATCAGGTGCAGTCTTTGATTCGATTTCTAACAGTGGGGATAGAGTTGCGGGCTTTACGATTGTTGGAGACACACCGGATGAATTGAAAAAGAAGCATAGTCTGGTAAATGAATCATTTAAAGTACTTAACGATTTAGGACAGGATATGGCGAGACATGATTTGTTGGTAGAAGTTATTTATTAAAGCTGTCCTGAATAATAAGGAGGTATCAGTATGATAATAGGTGTGAATACTGCGAGTTCTCAGTCAGGACGTGCATACTGTGCTGATTTGATGCAGCGAGGGTATACGATTCATGGTTTTTCTCATGAATCTGCTAATGGACAGAGTTTTGTTAATGCAGTTAATGAGCTGGAAGGTATTTTTTTAGACAGACCTCAAAATTCTAATAATGAAAAAAAGACTTTTCTGAACATAGGAAAGAATATTATTAATCATGATTTGGAAATGCTCGTAAATAGTGCAGATTATATTATTTTAGCTGAACCAAGCATATACTTTATTGATTCTGTACGAGAGATGAAAAGGTTTGGGTTACTTGAGAAGAAAATACCACTTATTTTATCTCCGTCACGTTCTTTTTCTACACCATACATATGGAAAGAATTGAGTGATATGTATCCGGTTGTTAGTTTTTCAACGTGTCCATATTCATGTAAAGCTCCAAGACCAGATACGGCTTATATAAAGAGAAGAAAACGAAATTGGATTGCGTCTTTAGAAGGCGAATTCACATTGTCACAGATTGCAGAGTTAGGGCAATTATTCCCACAGGCAATTTTTAATCGCAAGCCAATTACAACATCTATTGGTAATATAGGAGCTATATTTCATCCATCTTCGTATCTACTTAATTATGAGGAGATTAAAAGAAGGGAAAAGGATGGGGAGGTTTTTTCATTTTACATGGATGGGATAGCTGCAAGACCAGATGTGGGAGAAGTGCTTGAGGGTATAGACCAGATGAGATTGCAAATTGCATCAAAAATGGGATTTGGAGTTTTTGGACTTAAAGAAAATCCATTAGATGACGAATGGCAGTTGTTGATGAACAATATTCGTAAATCTGAAGCTGATAAGAAAACTATTGCTGAATTACGAAAGGTAAGGCATGATGGACTGAAAAAACTTAATGAAAGCATTCCATCTTGTCAGCACTGGCTTGACTACACATATGGTGTGAGCCGTATAGAAGGCGAAAGTTTAAGTAGTGCTATTAGTCGTACACCGACATATCAAAAAAATTCTGTTCCTCAAAAAAGATATGTTGATGAAGACATTGCAACAGGATTAATTCCACTTACATCTGTGGCGAAGCGGCTTAAAATAGACACAAAACATGCAGATTATGTATTAGCTTTGTGTGATGAACTCGTGCCAGACAGAGAAAAGAAATATGATAGGAAGTTGAATGAGTTTACAAACGATTATTTAAAAAAATACTTATTGGGTGATTTTTTTGCTATTCGTGATTAATTAGAAAGGAATCTTATGCAAAATTTATTTTTGGGGATGACATTGGGCTACGATCCCCATACTCTAGGTATTTTTAATGCAGGAAAAATAGCTAAGAAAGCCGGACTAGGATTTAAACTCGTGCCTGCTGACACAACAGATGAAGAAAAGCTTAGAATAATAAAGGAAGAAAATCCACAATTCCTTGGTTTGAGTTATAGACTTAGTCCAGAAAAAGCAGTTAGTGAGCTTAAGAAATTCTTAGAACTGCTAGAACGCAATAATCTGTTAGGAATTAAAGATGGAAGAAAGATATGCTTTGCAGGTCTTATGCCGTCATTGAATGCAGTTCATTCAATCGGACTAGACGACAGATATTCTTTAAGTTTAATGGGGTCATCTGCTAATCTTGATGATACTACCAGACGTACGGCAGCATTCTTTGGTGTAACAACAGAAAGTGAGATGGAGACGATTGTAGAACAGATTCATAAGGAGAATGAACCTGAACGAATTGCTCTTCTTGATCAGATAGCTAAAAGAGTAATTGATAGGGATGAGTATCTCGTAGAAGAACCATTAAAAAAACCATCACTTAAGGCTTTAGAATATTTTCCACAAAGAATGGCAGAAAGTACAATCCCTGTTATCAGGTCACATTATGGTGTTCCTGCTGATAGCGTATTTCCAACAGTTGAGGGTATTAAAAAAATTGCTGAGAATGGTGCGGTTGATGAAATATCAATAGGATCGTCAGATCTGTCGCAACGTTATTATGGTAATCCATTAAAATTCAAAGAATTAAAAAATGATGGTGGTGTGCCTTATAAAGATATTAATGATTTAAAATTATTGTCATTGGCAGCAAAAACTGGAAATTTCCCATCACTGAAGCCTTACTGTCATGTGAGAGATATTACAGGTTTTATTGATGATTGCTTATCTGTTGGAATGTTAAAGGGAGCACATCAGGCTATTCCGCTTTTTTGGTTCAATGAATTGGATGGAAGAGGAGACATGAATCTTGAGGATTCCATAGATGCTCATATTGAAGGGGTGAATTATCTTGTAAAAAAGGGCATTCCTGTTGAAATGAATGACCCTAATCAGTGGTCTTCGAGGTTTGTTCATGATACGTTATTTGTTGTCAGTTATGCGCTGATTGCGTCTATAATGTTTAATGCTGGTTCAAAAGACATAGTTTTACAATGTCAGTTTAATAAACCAGCTACTACTGGGGATTATGCGGATCTTGGTAAGTTTATGGCAGCAAAACGTGTTATAGAAGATTTAAGACCAACAGGGAGTGATGCGAATATATATTATGAATGCAGAAGTGGTATTGAACATTTCAGTACTGATCTTTGTAAGGCAAAGTTTCAGCTCCCAAGGAGTGTTTTGTTACAGATGATCATTAATCCGAGCATTCTCCATTTAGTTAGTTATTGTGAAGCGGACCATGTTGCTACAGCAGATGACATTATAGAGAGTTCAAAAATACTACGACATGCTGTACATTTATTTAAGGAAAATGAGAAGGATATTAAAAGTGCAGTGAAATGGGATGTTGTGAATGCTCGTGCGGAGTTCCTTTACAATGAAGTAATGGTTGTGTTAAGAGAATTGGCGGCTTTGAGCGTAGGGTCTAAAGTAATCAATACACATGAGTTATATAAAATAATTTCAAAACCAGATGTATTAAAGAAAGCCATGCTATACAAGTATATGACAGCACCTGGAATAGCTGGTAAACGATTTGCAAATCCAGATATACTGACGAAAGTGACTGAATACGGTTATCTTGATTGCTATGAAAACTGGGAGGATTTGAAGCCAATGCCTGAGGCGAAACGTATTGCAAAATTGAAAAAACAGTTTGATTTGTTATTATAAATTATAGAGTGAGTCCCCCCAAAAATTTGATAGGGGTGATTATTTTACATTATCTTTTATGATATATAACCCCACAGGCAGTTTTTTCGGATTCATAGCCTAATTCTTCGATTAAATCATATATATAACCTTCAGAATCATTTGCATTTGGAGTAGGGTCATATTCTACATCACCGCATGTTTCGTAAGTGCCATACTCCTCGTCTACTTTAAAAATGATATCTGGGATGCGCTCAGGAATGATCTCGTAGTATTCCTTAAGACGTTCACTTCCCATTGGATTTCTCCATACAGTTGGAGCAGCAACTGAGAGGTCAGTACATAAATATGCATATGGTAAAAGGTTAGATACAAGTAATGTTTTATTATTGCCAGAAAACGAGTTTTTCTGGCATTTTTCAGTTATTGTATTGTATACATTTGTGTATTTTTCGTAGTGGTCAGCATTTGTGTATATCATAGCTCCTGGGCCTCTATCTATTTTTACCTTAAGGTTTTCCAAGCTGTCATCACGATATATATTTGTGACTCTTAGTATTACAGTTATAATGACGCTTACGCAAATAATTGAATAGAGAGAAAAGCTAATAAATTTATTCCATTTATGAGCTTTTATAAAATCTGATATTAATATGAGGCAGCCTATAGACGCAACAAAATGTCCTATTGAAAGTACGTAGAGCATTCCGTTTGATGAATAGCTGTACACTAATGAAAATGTAAGTCCTGATATGTAAAACATGATAAATGCTTCATAATTACGTGACTTTGATATAAGAAACAGTATAAGCCCAAACAGCATGAGCACAGACTGTGTATAGCCAGTATGTGAATAACTCTTATAAAGCAGTGCTATGAACATACATAAATCAAGCGAAAATAGAACTAATCTGACTTTGTCCGCAAGGCTTTCTATCAAGTCCTGTCTTTTATCTACTGTCTCTTTAAGCTTGAATAATAAACTAAATCTGTTGCTACATTTTTTTATGTTTCTGACACAAACATCAACAATATAGAAAAATATAGAGATTGCTATTAATAAATAACACAATTTTGCAAATCGACCATATGATTCGTTGAGTGAAAGATACATTTTTTTAAGTGGATATATAGCACTTAACTCATGTTCATCATCCGATAATACATATGGGATGGCATTTATGAAATTACTGATATTAACTGTTAATAGCGTGTAAACTGCAAAAGCAACTGAAGGGATAAGTATACCTATAAAGGTGTAGAAAAAAACATATACGGGCTTAATCCTATCATATACTTTATTAAAAGAATCAAATATTGATGTCTTTCTTAGTATAAAGCAAGCAGCCAGTAAAATAACGAGAATGAAGTAAACAATAACAAGTGTTGGAAGATTTAAAACTGATATGGCAAAGCAAAAGCCTGCCAAAACAAGTTCTTTATTGTTATACGGCTTATCTGTATTGATAATATCATAAATAAATAGCATTGCTAGAAGATAAAAAAGCACCGACATTGTGTAATAGGACAGTGTTGCAATGTTTAAATGTGAATAAAACAATGTTATAAGCATAGCTGCAGTGCCTGTTACAAATCCGTGATGCTTCTTAATTATTGAAAAAGTAATATAGGCGCAGATTGTTTCAAAAAAAACATATAATATGCGAAAATATAGAACGATATAGTCTGTTCCACCTGTTATTTTAACAAATAAAGCATGGAAAGGTAAAAGGCACAGTGAAGAAAGCTGTGTAGGAAACCATTCGTTATAAAAAATACTGTCTCCCATATAAAATCTATGTGTAGTAGAAATATAAAATGTTTCGTCTGACCAGCAAAATCCAAACATTGCCCTGATTATTAAAATAATAAAGCCTGCTGCAAGTAAAAAAATGTGAACAGGCACTTTCCCTTTATTTGATGTCATTATAATCTCCCATCGTATAATATGTATCAACAACTCATTCTTGTATAAAACAGTGAAAAAGAAAAGTATGCTTTACGAACTTTATCTTTTATCATGTATTTTAAAATAACTCAATTTATGTTATTATTTAGTCTGTATATTTATGTGAAATTATTAGAATAGTATACCATATCATAATGGTAGGGTCAAAAGCATCATAAATTTGGAGGGGCTATATGTCACTTTATGAAAAAATAGCAAACAAAGAAGAAAAAATAGCACTTATAGGTCTTGGATATGTTGGAATGCCAATAGCAGTCGCATTTGCAAAAAAGACTAATGTTATTGGATTTGATTTAAACAGTAAAAAGATAGAAGCCTACAAATCGGGGATTGACCCAACATGTGAGGTAGGTGACGAAGAGATAAAAAAGACAACGGTGGAATTTACATCAGATGCAGCAAAGCTTAGAGAGGCTAAGTTCCACATTGTGGCTGTGCCTACACCAGTAAATCTTGATAAGACACCAGATTTATACCCGGTTGAATCTGCAAGTGAGCTTCTTGGCAAAAACCTTACAAAAGGTTCAATAGTTGTGTATGAGTCAACTGTATATCCGGGTGTTACAGAGGATGTATGTGTTCCTATTCTTGAAAGAGAATCAGGGCTTAAGTGTGGTGTTGACTTTAAAGTTGGATATTCTCCAGAAAGAATTAATCCGGGAGATAAGGTTCACAGACTTGAGACTATTAAAAAGATTGTATCTGGAATGGATGCAGAAACTCTTGAAGAGATAGCTAATGTTTATGAGCTTGTAATAGATGCAGGGGTACATAGAGCATCTACAATAAAGGTTGCCGAGGCAGCGAAGGTAGTAGAGAATTCTCAGAGAGATGTTAATATTGCATTTATAAATGAACTCGCTATGGCATTTGATAAAATGGGTATCGATACAGCAGAAGTAATTGAAGCAATGAATACAAAGTGGAATGCACTAGGCTTCAGACCAGGACTTGTTGGTGGCCATTGTATAGGAGTAGACCCATATTATTTTATATATGAGGCAGAAAAGCTAGGATACCATTCAAGAATTATTTCAGCTAGCAGACAGATAAATGATGACATGCCTAAATTTGTTGGGGATAATATAATAAAGCAACTCATAATTGCAAACAAACAGGTTAAACAATCGAAGGTAGTCTTTTTTGGAACGACATTTAAGGAAAATTGTCCTGATGTCAGAAACTCAAAAGTAATGGAAATCGTTACATATCTTGAAAGCTTTGGAATTAAGCCAATTCTTATCGATCCACTAGCTGATAAAGATGATGTTAAGAGAAGCTATGGAATGGTTTTATCCGATGAGAAGGAAGCCTATGATGCAGACTGTATTGTTTTAAGTGTTGCACATGAGCAGTATAAGTCAAAATCTGTCGACGAATGGAATAAGTATTTCAAAAATATAGATATAAATGAAAAAGTTATTATAGATATAAAGTCAATGCTTGACAGAAATGAGATAGAAAAGAAGGGTTATACATACTGGAGATTATAGTATGGCTTTAATAGTAAACGCAGATGATTTCGGCATAAATGATGAAGTGAATAAAGCAATAAGTACCTGCTTTAACAGGCGCATTATCGATAGAACTACTATCATGGTTAATATGCCATCAGCAGTTAAGGGGATTGATATTGCTGAGAAAAATGGTTTTTCTGACAAAGTAGGTCTTCATATAAATCTTACAGAAGGTTTCCCACTTACGCAGTCAATTAGGGAAAATCCATATTTTTGTGATGAAAATGGAATGTTCAATCAGGCTTTTTATCATAATACAAAGCTTCGACTTTCGATGAATGCACGCTGTGTATATGATGTGGAAGAAGAAATAGAAGCGCAGATACGTATGTATAGAGATTTTGGGTTTACACTAAACCATATTGATTCACACCACCATGTACACACAAATCTTCCTGTCTTAAAAGCAATAGAAAATTTATCAAAGGTATATGATTTTTCATCAATCAGGCAGTCGAGAAATTTGTATAGGGGTGGAAGTATACTTAACAGATTTTATAAGCTCTATTACAATTCACGACTTAAAAAAAGCTGTTCGTTTACAACTAATTACTTTGGCTCATTTGATGATTTGTGTAATTATTTTGATTTTGCAAATAACAATGGTGTAGAGAAGATTAGAAGCTTTATAAATAAATATGATGTTGAAATAATGGTACATCCGTTACTGTCAAATGATTCAGAGGTTATAGATGATAATATGCCCATAGAGAGGGAACGAATTCTTTATGAAGCTGTCAGATAATAAATTTAATGCATATTTAGCACCATTTATTACAGCGGTGTTATTATTAATTATATATGCTATAAAAGGGATTTATCCATTTGGAAATGTTACTATAGATTACTACGATATGGCGCAGCAGATTGCGGCGTTTTATTATCATGTCTTTGATGTTCTTCATGGAACGAAGGCCTTATTCTATGACCCTTATACTGCTCTTGGTGTTAATATGGCAATGAGCACATCGGGTTGTTCTAACTTAAGTGTTTTTAATCTGTTTTTCCTGTTTATAAAAAGGAATATGCTACTTGAGAGTCTTTCGTTTTTTCTCATGCTTAAATTGATGTGCATGAGTATAGCGATGGGCTTCTATCTTAGAAAAACTTACAGACTTCCTCTTTTTTATGAAACTATATTCAGTGTAGTTTATGCCTTTAGCGGATTTGTATTTGTTTTATACGTTACAATTCAATGGCTTGATATTGCTGTTTTTTTTCCGGTTATAATGTATTTTCTAAATAAAGTGCTGTTTAAAAGGCAGTATATAGGATATATAGCTTTTCTTACAATGTCACTTGTTGCGAGCTATTATTTAAGCTTTATGATTCTAATATATATAATCATTGTGACAGGATTATTGATGCTTTCTGATTTTATTTCTGACATAAAAAAGCAGGGCAATATAGAAGCTGTATCGTTAAAATATAACCTGACAGGCCTTTTAATGTCGACAGTAGTGTCTATTTTACTTTCGCTATTTATAGTTATGCCACAGCTAAAACAGACATTGTCGTCTGCAAGATTTAAAAACGGAACTGAAAGCAGTGGTCTTTTGTCAGTATACATTGAAATAATTAAAAATTATAAACCAGCTTATACGACAAGATGGTGGACACTACTATCATTATCGATATGCGCTGCGATTATTGTAGTAGGACTAATTAGATATTATAAGGAACGGAAAATAGTCATTACTGCTATAGCTTGTATTTTTCTAATGACTGCCGAGCTTTTTTTTGAAAATATTAATCTTATATGGCATTTTGGTTCATATGTTCAGTACCCAATAAGAAATGGTTTTATAATCAATTTCACATTTGTAAGTATTGCTGCATTGTTTGTAAAGAAGCTTATTGAAGACGGATATTTGAGTAATAAACTATATGAGTCTAAAAGCGGGAAAATATTAGCAGTAGTTATAAGTACATTTGTCTGTATAGCGGTACTTTTTATTTGTATTAGAATGTATTCTTTAAATGCAGGCATGCCGCTTAGAAAAGTATTTCATATAACAGCTATAGCTATAGCACTGAGCTTTGCGTTATATATTATTTTATTAATTGTTAAGAAAGGTCGCTTCACATTTTTGATGCCATGCTTTCTTGCAACGGAAATTATTTTTTATGGTTTTTTGTTAATAGGAAAGCCAACATTTATTACTGGCTATGCGGAAAATCCGGAACAAGAGGGAGAATATATTAGAATATGTAATCAGCTAGAAGATGCATTTTCTATTAAACCTGACAAAGAGTGCGCGTATTTACTAGACAGGGTAAAAAATCCCGATGAATCATTAAATGCAAATTATCCACTTGTTCTTAGAAAGCCCGCACTTTCAAACTGGACTCATATTATTTCACCAAGACTTCAAAATAGTGCGAAGCAGCTTGGCTACAGCATTGAGTATACGCGCCTTTTGGATTCTGGTGGTACAGTTTTTTCTGATGCATTGTTAGGAATAAAAGAGATAATTACATGTGTCAGACAGGATGAAAGTCTGTATGAGCTTCTAGAAAAAGCAGATATAGAAATAGATCATCTTACAAAAGAGACTGCAACTTATTACCATTATAAGTGTAAATACACCCTTCCATTTGCGATGGAAATAAATAGCGATGAGGATGTATTCGAATATAATGACACTGTTGAAATATATAATGGCTTGTTTAGGCTTTTATGTAATGAGCAGGATGGGCATATTGCAGAATATGTCTATAATTATGAGACAGATAAAGGTATTATAGATAAAGGTGATAAAAAGATAGTCGATAATACTTTGTCGATTAAAGGAAAAAAAGCTCTATATTACATTGCATCCCAGACAGATACTCAGGATGAAAATACTGTCATTATAGTAAATGGTAATATCGTGAAAATTCCAAGTATAAAGCAGACCGACAATACATTATATCCGGCAAAATACAACAATAATGCTATTTATCTTGGATTATTTGAAGATGAATCAGTTGATTTCTATGTTTCCTTTAATAAATATAATGATTTATCAGAGGAATATGATGTTTCGTTTTCACCAAAAGTTATCTCAATTGATATGAACGAGCTTGAATGGCTTTGTAGTAAGGCTAATGAACGTACAAATCAGACAATTATTAAAGCTAATATGGATGGATATGAAATAACGACTTCAGAGGATGCTGCTAGTTATTTGTGCCTGCCTGTTTCATATGATGCCGGTTTCACTTTAACAAGTAATGGTAAAAAAATAAAGTCAAAATCCGCTGGTGATATTTTTACAATTATTCCAGTAAATGGCAGTGAAAAAATAGAAATGAAATTCATTCCATCATGTATGAGACTAGGCATTATTATTTCTGTAGTTACGCTTATAATAGTTCTTATATATGTATTTGGAACTAAATATAATTATACAATGTTCTCTAATGAAAAATTAAGTGTTGTTAATCTTTGTATGACATATATTTGTCTTATAGGATATATTGTAGTTATTTGTTTTATGTATGTTATCCCGCTTATCGGTGGAGCTGTTTTATGGATATTTTGAGAAAAAATAAATATTTAAAAATTGCATATAGTGTGATTTTCAATTCAGTGATACTTTTTATTGCGTTGTGCGTTTATAAACCATTTTTTGAGGAAATTGATGATACTCACATTGCGATGCTTGCTGAAGGGGCGTATGGCGCTAATGACGGACATCTTATTTATGTCAATATTATTTTGGGCAAGCTTTATGGAATCTTATATTCCATTGCTGGGACAGTCAGGTGGCATATAGTTCTTCAGTATGTGATGATTTATTTGGCTTATGTGGCATTTGTATATATCATGTGCAAAAATCGTGTAACAGTCGGTTTTACAGCAGTTGCCGTACTGTCTACCTTCTATGAAATGTACGTGTCTTTACAATACACAAAGACAGCGGCATTTTTGTCTGCGATAGGAAGTATTCTGATATTTCAAGCGGCAAGAAAATATTATTCAGAGAAGAAAAATACATTAAGCTATATAATACTGGCATTTGTTTTTATGATATATGCAGGCTTGTTAAGATTTGAGGCATTATTTATAGGCCTTGTGCCAATGCTTGGAGTATTGTTAGTAGAGTATTTAAGGTCGAAGGAAATCAAGTTCTATGTTAAGACATTTGCGGGGGCAATTTTAATAGTTTTAGCCCTTAGTGTTATTGATAAAGTGTCATATAAAACAAATGATGAATGGAATAAATTTACTGAGTACAATAAAGCGCGTACAATGCTGACAGACTACAGATATGATGTTTTATACTACGAAAGATATGGAGAAAAGCTCAGTAAACTGGGCGTGTCAGAAAACGATGCATTTATGATACTTACATATCAGTTTGCTGATACGGATGTATACAGTACAGAATATTTGAATAGCATTATGAACGAGTTTTCTGCAAAGCAAATTAACAAGTCATTTTTCAAAAATTTCTATGATGCTATAGTTGATGAGCTTAAGAGACTTTCAGTAGTTGTTCCAATCTCAGGAATATTGATTTTGTTTGTTGTAATACTACTCGTCTATAAGATGAACTGGGAAGGAAATGAACTGCGTACTGATGCAAAATACATGGTGTTCGGAATGGCTGTGATAGGTATTTCAGTAATGTCGGCAATTTTTTATTTTGCCTATTCAGGACGTATTAGTCATAGACTTATAGCTTCGCTTTTGATTTCATTGTTATTTGGACTTACATTTGTAAACGACTCAAGTGATTACATAAAGAATGAAAGACCACCATTTGCAAATAAAGTGCTTCATGTGACTGGTTCGATAATGATGGCAGGTATTGTTGTTGCTATAGGCTTTAATACCCTTAATTATCTGGTGAATAAAAGTGATTATCATACAAGTAAAAAGAAATGTGAGCGTGAAATTAATGAATTCAACAGAATGTCAGAAGACAAGGAACATTTGTATGTTATCGATACATTCACATTCCAGAATAGCTTTAAATATGAGGTTTTCAATACTGTAGAAAAGGATACTCTTGATAATGTGATTTCTACTGGCTCCTGGTTTACGAACTCGCCTACTGCAAATGCAATATGTTCAAAATATGGCTATAGAAATCCATATGATGCACTCATTTGTTCAAGAGGAAATGTGTATCTTGAGGATAGTGATTTTACAGAGTATAAGGAACAATTCTTTAAAGAACATTATAATAAGCGTATTAATTTTGAAACTGAGGACTCTATTAATTCAGTAGGAAAATATCGTCCATTCAGGCTGAATTAGACAGGTTGTATATTTTGCTATAAAGGATGATTCATATGATTACATCAATTAGTATTATAAAGTTAATATTTTTAATGGTTATTATTCCGTTTGTACTTGGTTTTTTTCTTGATGGCTTTTTTTCTAAAAGTGAAAGTGGTGAAATATCAGAGAAATTCATGATTTCAAGATGTTTTGTGTTAGGCTTCTGTGCGGAAATTGCTGTTTTTCAGCTTGTAGCAGTGCCTTTTATTGTCAAAAGAGCTGCGTTTCATAATGTGAAATATACATTTGTCATAGCCTTAGCTATAGTAACCATTCTATCAGTTTTATTTTCTGTTAAAGGAATAAAAAAAAGAGTTATAAATAAAATAAATGAAATTAATAAAATGAACACGAATGTGTTTATTTGGGGAATAGTTATTTTACTTATAGTTTTTGAGACTCAGCTTCTTGCCCTCAATATGCATATGGATACGGATGATGCAAGGTTTATTGCAGAAGCCTTAGAGGCCTGTGAAAAAGATACAATGCTTCAGCTTAACTGCATTACGGGAGAACATTATGATACATTTATAGGCGAGCTTAGAAAAGAAGTAGCTGCTCCATATCCGTTTTTTATTGCGACTATTTCATCGCTTACAAATATTCATCCAGCAACACTGGCTCATACATGCTTTCCGGTGTTTCTCATTCCACTTTTTTATATGTGTATGTATATGCTTGGAAGGTTCTATTTTAGCGACAGTACAAACAGAGTAGCTCTTTATATGCTTATTTTAAATGTGATTGTACTATTTTCGTTTGAATCAAGATTTTCATGGGGATATACACTTCTTACTATTATATGGCAGGGACGTTCGATTGCCTGTCTGATTTTGCTTCCAGCACTGTTTTATGTTCTTAGTAACATTTGTATACATGACAAAATAAATATAGGCATGTGCTTTAGCGAACTTGTACTGATGTTTGCATGTGCCAATTTAAGTGGCATGGCAGCAATGATGGCAGCAGCAGTTTCTGGCATTTTTTGTGTTTCAGCCATTGTAAGAAATTTATTTATAAAGGATAAAGGCTATACTGTTATTAACGCTATTTTAAAGTCGGTGGCTATGCTTATTTGTACAATACCAGCATATGTTTATATTTCGTTACTTTTTCTTATGGGAATGTAGGAGCAGAAAATGATAAAAGATTACATTAGAGAAATGATGCATGCAGGAGATGTGTATAAAGGAAGTGGTATGATGCTTACACTTTACTTTATTGCTCTTATTATGATTTTTCTATACATGAAGGATGAAAAAAGAAAATATGTAATTATATTTACAGCATTGAGCTCGTTACTTGTTATTTATACAGTTCTTCCTGCTATACAGGTTTTTGTTAGAAATATTGAGGCGGTGTCAACAAGATTCTTTTGGATTCTGTTTACTCCGTTTGTAACAGCAATTGGACTTACTATTTTTGTGTATTCGTTGAACACAAATAAAAAAAGAGTAATTGTAACGTTGTGTCTTTTTATAATAGTATTTTTGAGCGGTTCCTTTCAGCTTTCAAAAGCTATGTTTAAAAAGGCCGAGAATGAGTTTAGACTGCCACAGTCATGTGTCGACATTGTAGAAACCGTTTTGGCAGAAAGAGAGAACCCGCTTCTTTGTGTTCCATACACAATAGCTCATCCATTTAGGCAGATTTCTTCGGATGTCTATTTGTTGTATGGGGAGGATGCCACTAATGGAAGAATCATTTTCCCTAAGGACAAGGATTTTTATACAATGTGCGATGAAATGGAACGCTACACTCCTGACCTTGATTTTATTTTTGAAAGATGCAGAGATTACCATGTGGATTATATTGTATTTGATGTGACCTATCACAAGCTGTGTAAGGATGGTAATGTTAACGTTAATAATTATCCTAAAGATCCAAATTATGTTGGTGACAGAACATCAAATGTAAAGCCTGACGATTTTAACAATATAACTGTAATAGAAGACGATAATCAGCCATATTGGGATTTGTCTTACTATAATCTTTCGTATGCGGGGGCGTATGGACAATATCTATTATATAGATTTGAGTACTAATACATAAAATGACATAAAACAAGCGTTTGTTGAAACTAAATTACATTAGTGTTATAATGATTTATCTATGTTTAGATAATATAGGCAAAGAATAAAATTTTTTAAGGAAATGAGTTTTGAGAATAAATTCTCAAGCTTGATTGATGGTTTCAATTAGACGAGCTGTTGGAATCATAAGGAGGAAAGAATGAAAACATATCTTGTTACAGGTGGTGCCGGATTCATCGGTTCTAATTATATTCATTACATGTTCAATAAATATGATAATGATATCAGAATTATTAATGTTGATTTACTCACATATGCAGGTAATCTTGAAAATTTAAAGGATATTGAAAACAGGGAAAACTATACATTTGTAAAGGCTGACATTTGCGATAAGGATGCAATTTCAAAATTATTCGAAGAAAATGATATTGACAGAGTTGTTCATTTTGCAGCTGAAAGTCACGTTGATAGAAGTATTGAAAATCCAGAAGTATTTGTACAGACAAATGTTCTTGGAACACTTGTGATGCTTAACTGTGCAAAGAAGGCATGGGAGTTACCAGATGGAACATTTAAGGAAGGTAAGAGATTCCTTCATGTTTCTACAGATGAAGTATATGGTTCACTTCCAGATGGAAATGATTACTTCTACGAGACAACACCATATGATCCACATTCACCATATTCAGCAAGTAAGGCATCATCAGACTTCCTTGTGAAATCATATGTGGATACATATCATTTCCCAGCATTTATTACTAACTGCTCAAATAATTACGGACCTTACCAGTTCCCAGAGAAGCTTATTCCACTTATTATCAATAACATTCTTAATGGAAAGAAGCTTCCTGTTTACGGAGATGGAAAAAATGTTCGTGACTGGCTCTATGTAATGGACCATGCAAAGGCAATAGATATGGTTTGCGAAAAGGGCAGAATCGGTGAGAAATACAATGTTGGTGGACACAATGAGAAGCAGAATATCGAAATTATCGGCATTATTATCGATACAATTCATGACATGCTTCCAGACTCAGATGAAAGAAAGGCTCATGTTAACAGAGACCTTATTACATATGTAACTGACAGAAAAGGTCATGACAGAAGATATGCTATCGCACCAGATAAAATCAGATCAGAGATTGGCTGGGAGCCAGAGACAATGTTTGCAGAAGGAATTAAGCTTACTATAAAGTGGTATTTCGAAAACATGGACTGGATGGAAAGCGTAACTAGCGGAGACTATCAGAAATATTATACTGATATGTATTCAAAGAAGTAAGAAATCACATAGCAGACTAGCTGATGACATAAATTATTAAGGAGAGGTAACTGAATGAAAGGAATTATTCTTGCCGGAGGATCAGGAACGAGACTGTATCCATTAACAAAAGCGGTATCAAAGCAGATGATGCCTGTATATGATAAGCCAATGATTTATTATCCGCTCTCAATTTTAATGCTTGCAGGCATAAGAGAGATTCTCATTATTTCAACACCAAGAGATTTGCCAATGTTTAAGGAGCTTTTTGGTACAGGAGAGCAGTTAGGACTTAAGTTTTCTTATGCTGTTCAGGAATCACCAAGAGGACTTGCAGATGCATTTATTATTGGTGAAGAATTTATCGGTAATGATTCAGTAGCCTTGATTCTTGGAGATAATATTTTTTATGGACAGAGCTTTTCAAATGTGTTAAGAAAGGCAGCTTCAAGAGACAGGGGAGCAACAATTTTTGGTTATTATGTAAGAGACCCAAGAGAATATGGTGTTGTTGAATTTGTCGAAAATGGAATGGCAGTTTCAATAGAGGAAAAGCCAGAAAATCCAAAGTCAAATTATGCTGTACCAGGTCTTTATTTCTATGATAATGATGTTGTGGAAATAGCGAAAAATGTTAAGCCATCAGCACGTGGAGAAATAGAAATTACATCTGTAAATAATGCTTACCTTGAAAGAGGTGACTTGCATGTAGAGACTCTAGGAAGAGGCTTTGCATGGCTTGATACTGGAAATCATGACATGCTTCTTGATGCGGCAGATTTCGTCGCTGCATTCCAGAAGAGACAGGGAATGTATATTTCATGTATTGAAGAGATAGCATACAGACGTGGATTTATTACACGTGAACAGCTTTTAGAATTAGCAGAACCACTTTTAAAGACTGCATATGGCAGATATCTTGTAGATGTTGCTAATGGATTATAAAGGGATTTAAGTAATAGATTATATAAGGGGAGTTCTATGTTTGGTAAGGGGAAATCAAACAGGGATGAAATCTATGATGAGAATTATTCAGAGGAATTTTTTGCACAGGAAAATTCCTCTGATATTGAAATAGTTGATTTGGAAGATGATATTGTTTCAGAAGATAGTTTTATTCCAGTAAGTGATTTAGACAATACAGATGAAAAATTAATAATAGATAATTCATTTACATCTGACTGGGAAGTCGGACATATTGATGAGCTTCTGAATACAGAAAAGGTTCTTATTAACTCTGGCGACAAGATTATTATTAGGGATAAGGAAAAACGAAGAAAGAGTAAAGATGCTGTCGCTAGTGCAGGGGATAATAAAGAGTCTGATTTAGATTCAGAGGTTGATGTTTTTTCGCCATTTGCAGGGCTTGGCAAGCATAAGGTCAATAACAAAAAGAAAAAGAAATATGACGACAGACTATTTGTAAATGAAAACGCATCAACAGATGAATTCAGAAAAAAATCTGCTGACTGGAAAGATGATGATTATAAATTTAATCCAGATGCGATTAATGAAGATGAATTCAGCTTTAAAAATGTAATCGAGGCAATTAAAAATGCTACACCTCTTCAATGGGTTGCAGCATGTGCTTTTATATTAATATTTGCAACGGGAGTTATGACATCTGTTGTATATGCGAAGCATAATATAGCTAAGAACCGTGCCACAGCTATGGAAAAGCTTATGCAGTATGAGGAATCAGGTTCAACACAAATAGCCGAGGTTATTGCAGATATAGAGGAGCCAATTGTGGCAGCAGAGCCTGAAAAGGCAGAGTTAAAGGGGTTGTCACTTGTACTTTCATCTGTTGATAAAGATTTAAAAATAAAACTCGTTGATTCGGATGATGTTCTTGTAAAAAACATTCCATGGTCAGTAACTGTTACTGATGAAAAAGGTAATGAAACAGAAGAAGAAGACGATGACATGGATGGAATAATTCATCTGACGGATATTTCTGCAGGTGAATATTCAGTTATTATTAATGAAAATGATGACCTTTCGGATTACATTATCCCAGGCGAGGCACAGGTTTGTTCTGTAAAGGGAACTATTGAATATAAAGTAATCAAAAACATAAAAGAAGAGATAAAATCTGAAAAGGAAATTAATGCTGCGGTAGAAGATGCTAACGGAAATAAGGCGGCCGATGTTGAAACCGGTACAAAGATAGCAGATACTGTAGAGTTTCTTGAATCTACGAGAACTGGTGATGGAGAAGAATATATTGAAGCAACACCAGATCTTACTAAAACAGCTAAAAAGGACAATAGCAAAAACCTGTTTGCTTTCTTTGATAAATTTACAGAGATGGCAAATAGTGTATTGAATAGAAATTCTGTAATTGCGTATCCAGTATTTCTTACATCTACAGACGTTACGGGAGAGAACTCGGATAATGCAAATAAATCAGATGGTGCGGTAGCTATAGATGGCACTGAGCCAAGCTCAGAAACTGGAAGCGAAGAAAAGCCTGAAGATACTCAGGATACAGAAAATGATTCTAGTTCAAGCTCATCCAGTTCATCATCAGGTGGTTCTGAGGCTGTTGAAGGAGAATATCCTCCAGAGACACCACAGACAAGTAGCAGTTCATCATCATCATCAAGCTCATCTAGTTCGTCTAGCAGTGAGACAGAGGTTGTAATTGAGACAACAGAGCCAACGATTACGCTTTCTGGAGAAACAACAGTAGATGTTGGTAGTGAAATAACTATAACAGCTAAAATCACTCCATCAGATGCATATATTTATCTTGCAGAAGCAGAGGACTCTTCAATTGTTGCAATAGCAGTAGACAGTAACAAAATAAAAGTTAAAGGAACAAAAGCAGGAAAGACTAAAATCGAAGTAACATCAAGCGCTAATGCGACTGTAACTATTACTGTAACTGTAAATGCTACAGAGTCAAAATATGCAGATGATGCACAGTTATATGATGCTAGTAAGAATGCATTATATGTTTATGAAAACAGTTCATACCGTCTTGCTAAATATGCGGATTACGTAAGCGGTATGTTTGATAAATATTTTAGAAGGTCTGAATCATATAAATATACAGGATGGCAGACTATTGACGGAAAAACATATTATTACAAAGCTGATAATACTAGAGTTACTGGAGATCAGGTAATTGGTGGAGTTACATATCATTTCGGAACTGATGGTGCCCTTTCTCAGCAGTCGGGTACACTTGGTATTGATGTTTCAAAGTATCAGCCAAGTATCAATTGGCAGAGCGTGAAGGCATCTGGTGTAAGCTATGTAATTATTAGATGTGGTTATAGAGGTTCATCTACAGGCGTACTTGTAGAAGACCCATACTTTAAGAGTCATGTAAGAGGTGCTAAAGCTGCAGGTCTTAAGGTAGGTGTTTATTTCTTTACAACTGCACTTACTGAGGCTGAAGCTGTAGAAGAGGCTTCAATGGTAGCATATCTGTGTTCTGGATTTGGAATTGACTATCCAGTGTTTATGGACTGTGAGGATAGTAACAGAATAGGATATAATTCGATGTCAGCCTCAGCACGAACAGCAGTCATCAAGGCTTTCTGTAATACAATAAGAAGTGCTGGATATACACCGGGTGTATATGCTAATAAAACATGGCTGTCAAGCAAAATGAACACTTCAGAATTGTCAGGCTATAAGATATGGTTAGCACAGTACAATGCGGCAGGACCAACTTATAAGGGCAGATATGATTTGTGGCAGTATACATCTAAAGGTAGTGTAAACGGTATTAAAGGTAATGTTGATATGAACCAGTCATATCTTGGATATTAGTACATATTATTTTAAAAGGACAGGAAAAGAAAATGGGAAAGATTACAGTTGAGACATGTGATATAGAAGGACTTAAGGTTATAACACCTTCTGTTTTTGGAGATGCAAGAGGATACTTCATGGAAGTATATAATTACAATGATTATAAAGAGGCAGGCATAGATGTAGAATTTGTCCAGGATAATCAGTCAGCTTCAAAAAAGGGTGTAATAAGAGGTCTTCATTTCCAGATTAATTATCCTCAGGATAAGCTTGTCAGATGTATAAGAGGTGAGGTTTTTGATGTAGCTGTTGATATGAGAGAAGGATCAAAAACTTTCGGTAAATGGTTTGGAGTACATCTTTCAGAGGAAAATAAAAAGAGCTTCTTTATTCCAAAGGGCTTTGCACATGGTTTCGTTGTGCTTTCTGATTATGCAGAGTTTTGTTATAAATGTTCAGATTTCTATCATCCAAACGATGAGGGTGGTCTTATATGGAATGATGAGGGAATAGGCGTTGAATGGCCAGTTGAAGGACTTGAGCTTATTTTTTCTGAGAAAGACACAAAATGGCCAACTCTTGAAGAACTTATGAAAGGCAAAAAGTAGAAATGAGTAATAACAAAAAAATAACTCTATTAGTTGTAACTATAGGTGTTATTGCACTAAATTTATATATATTGCTTCATCATAATCCATTAGACGATGCTACAATGGAAATAATTAAGAAAACTATTTCATGTATTATTTTAAATGGAATATATGTAGTTTTTTTAGTTGGATACGATAAGATAATTATTCTTCCAACGGAGCTTTATCAGAACAGAGCTTTAATATGGAAGCTTGCAAAAAATGATTTTAAGACAAGATATGCAGGTTCGTATTTTGGTATTTTCTGGGCGTTTGTTCAGCCTGTAATTACAGTTGTTTTGTACTGGTTCGTATTTACTATTGCCATTCCGTCAAAGGCATCGACCTTGAATGGCGATAATAATTTTCCGTATGTATTATGGCTTATTGCCGGAATTGTTCCGTGGTTTTTCTTTTCAGATGCGATAAACAGTGGAACTAATGCGTTACTTGAATATAATTATCTAGTTAAAAAGGTTGTATTTAAGATAAGTATTTTGCCTATTATAAAAATAATATCAGTAAGCTTTGTACATGTATTTTTTGTTTTGTTTACATTAGTATTATTTGCATGTTTTGGATATTTTCCAGATTTGTATACGATACAGGTTGTTTATTATTCGTTGTGCATGTTTATATTTGTACTCGGATTATCATATATAACATGTTCAATAGTCGTATTTTTCAGAGACTTAGGTCAGATTATTTCTATTATTTTACAGGTTGGAATATGGGCAACTCCTATTCTCTGGAATCTTAATACAGTTGTTGATGCACATCCTAAGTATGCGTGGATGAAGGTTGTCTTTAAACTTAATCCAATGGCGTATATAGTTGAAGGCTATAGAAATGCGCTTATAGATAAGGTGTGGTTTTATGAGACATTTTTCTCAACAGCCTATTTTTGGATTTTAACACTTTGTGTATTTGCGATTGGAGCATTAGTATTTAAACGTTTGAAGATACATTTTGCAGACGTACTGTAATTACACATTACTGAAACGGTATTTAAAAGAAAGAAAATTACTAGGATATGGAAGACAATATAGCAATAAAGGTCGAAAATTTAACAAAAATTTATAAGCTTTATGATAGAAACAGAGACCGTCTTAAAGAAGCACTTCACATTGGCAAAACGATTAATGTTCATGACCATTACGCTCTTGATGATGTCAATTTTGAAGTGCATACAGGTGAAACTGTAGGAATCATTGGAACAAACGGTTCTGGAAAATCAACTATACTGAAAATCATAACAGGTGTATTAAACCCAACAAAAGGAAGCGTCACAATTAATGGACGTGTATCTGCGTTGCTTGAGCTTGGCGCTGGCTTTAATATGGAGTTTACTGGAATAGAGAACATCTATCTGAACGGTACGATGATTGGTTTTTCAAAGGCTGAAATTGATGAAAAGCTTCAGGATATTCTGGATTTTGCAGATATAGGTGATTTTGTTCATCAGAAGGTGAAGACATACTCAAGCGGTATGTTTGTACGTCTTGCATTTGGTGTTGCTATTAATATTGACCCTGAAATTCTTATTGTAGATGAGGCGCTTTCCGTTGGAGATGTATTTTTCCAGAATAAGTGTTACAGAAAATTTGAGGAATTTAAAAAGCAGGGAAAAACTATTCTATTTGTAAGTCATGATTTAAGCTCTATAAGCAAATATTGTGACAGAGTTGTTTTATTAGAAAAGGGTCATAAGTTAGCTGAAGGAAATCCTAAGGAAATAATTGATATCTATAAAAAGGTCCTGGTAGGACAGCTTGATAAGAAAGCAGATACAAATAAAAGTCAGAAGGCTTCAAATGGAGCAAAATGGAAAGACCAGATGAACTTAAATCCTAATGCGGATGAATATGGAAGCGGTCTTGCCGAATTCGAAGATTATTGCGCTTATGATAATGAAGGCAATATCACCAATACGATTATAAAGGGCGAGGAATTTACTGTTAAGTTAAAGATTCGTTTCTTTGAAAAAATTCAGGACCCGATTTTTGCAGTTTCTTTCAAGAATATGCAGGGAACTGAAATAACAGGAACAAATACAATGTTTGAAAAAATGACTATCGAAACACCAGAACCTGGCGATTGTCTTATTGCCACCTTTACTCAGGATATGAGTCTTCAGGGTGGAGAGTATCTTGTATCATTAGGCTGTGTTGGATATAAGGATGGTAATTTTACAGTTTATCACCGCCTTTATGATGTATTTAATTTGACAGTTATTTCATCTAAGAATACAACTGGATTTTATGATATGAACACAATTATTACGGTAAGAAAAGAAGATGAAGAATAATTTAGAATCTGAAATGGTCGGCAGCGTAAAGCTGAATTACAAATATTATAAGGGCGAAGATTTATATTCTGAGGGTGCCGCTGAGGACATCCTTCTTGACTATGTGAGCAGATATTCTGAAAATGAATATGAGCATGTTATTCAGAACTCAAGATTTTGGTCAGCAATGTATCACCTTTCATACGTCAGGGAAAATATTGTAAGCTGGCTACCGATTAAAAAGAGTGATAAAGTTCTTGAAATAGGATCAGGCTGTGGTGCCGTGACAGGAGCGTTAGCGAGACTGGCAGATAAGGTTACATGTGTAGAGCTTTCCAGAAAAAGAAGCCTCATAAACGCAACGCGACATAAGGAATATGATAACATCGAAATAATGGTAGGAAATTTCGAGGATGTAGAGAGTGATATGGAGGAAAAGTACGATTACATCACTCTTATTGGTGTGTTTGAATATTCGGAACTTTATATTTCATCTGACGACCCGTACAGAGATTTTTTGAAAAGAATAAAGAAGCATCTTGCACCATCTGGTAAGATTATTATTGCAATTGAAAATAAATATGGCCTTAAATATTTTGCAGGCTGCAAGGAAGACCATACTGGAACATATTTTGAAGGAATCGAAGGATATACAAATTCTTTTGGAGTAAAGACGTTTTCGAAAACGGCTCTAGAAGGAATTTTTGATAGTGTAGCTTTGAAATATAAGTTCTATTATCCTTATCCAGATTACAAATTACCACATACGATATATTCTGATGATGTGCTTCCATCAAAAGGTGATTTGAATACTAATCTTAGAAATTATGATAATGACAGAGTTGTATTATTTGATGAGAGTAAGGTTTTTGATTCAATAATAGATGAAAAGGTTTTTCCGTATTTTGCAAATTCATTCCTTGTTGTTGTTGAGAATGATGACGAATATAGCGGAAGAATGTGCAATGGTGAGTCGTGGCCAGTATTTGCTAAATATGCAAATGAGAGGCTTAAAAATCTTAGAATTGCCACATTGATTGAAAAGAAATCAAATACTGATAAAAAGGTATTTAAGTCAGCGCTTAATAATTCTGCAAATGAGCATATAAAGAAAATCGCCGATAATTATGAGATTTTAAAGGAACAGTTTAAGGGAACTAATCTTGTTCCAAATAAGAGCACATATGAAAGAGGAGAGGAACCGACTCCTTTGATTTCAGGTGTATTTGCAAAGGCTGTAGATCGTGTAGAGGTTGATTTTTTAAATGGAATAACTCTTGAATCATATATTGATAAGCTTGAGAAGGAAAAGAGCTACGATGAGATTACTGACCTTATTAAAAAGTACTCAGATACAGTTATTTCATTAAGTAATTCACAGCTTTTCAGAAAGACAGAACGTTTTAGTAAAATTTTCGGGGACAGAAATATTGCTGGTGTTTACACAGCACATGACAATACCAATTTTGATATGATATTCTCTAACATTGTTGTTGACGAGAATGATATAAATGGTACATGGAATGTTTTGGATTATGAGTGGGTATTTGATTTTCCAATACCAGACAAATATATTATTTACAGAGCACTTTTCTATCAGTTTAATGATGAAAAGTCTGATTATGCAAAGTATTTATCTGAAAATGGAACAAATATTTATGAGAAGTTTTCAATCTCTGAAGAAGAAGTGGCTATGTTTTCGGATATGGAAGCTAAATTCCAGTCATACATTATTGGCGGAGTTGCTTCGTTAGAGGTTATGCACTCAAGAATGCCTAGTAATACTGTATTTTTTGATACAATACTTAGAGAAAGTAATTGCCTAAAAAATCTTAATAACCCTAAGATTTACTATAGCTGTGGCGAAGGCTACACAGATGATAAGCAAATATATATTGTTCCAGAGGTTGATGGTTCGAAGGTTACAATGACGATACCTGTTGCATCAAATATGAGAGGATTAAGAATTGATCCAACAGAATATAAATCAATTGTAACAGTTAATGAAGCTATATTTGTAGGTTTAGATAAGCATGAGGAAAAGATAGATACATTTGTGGTAAATGGTTATCCTGTAAGCAGGGAAACTATTGTTTTTGATACAGATGATGCACAGATTATTTTTAATGAAATTCCTGCAAATACTAAAGCTCTTAAGTTAAGCTATGATGTTTCAATGTTCCTTCCAAAGGTATACGAGGATGTGAAGGAAATGGCGAGAATCAGAACAGAAGAAAATAATAAAGCACCGGCTTTGATTGATAAAATACTTATGAAAACAGGAATTAAAAAACGTCCAGAAACTTTGGCGGAAGGATATACTTACAATGTTTGATTTCACAAAAAAGTATAAAGATGCCTACAAAAAAGAAGTTCTAAAGCAGACTAATCCATATATGTACTATGTGGAAAATATAGAAATGAATAAGCAGGCATCAGAGAAATGTCAGAGGCATTTCTTGTTAAGCTCATATGGAGAAAATGATATATCTAAGCTTGAAAATCCGGTAAAAGAAACGAAAACCCACAGGGTTTACTCTTTTGCCGGTTGTTTTATATTTGAGAAAATAGATGGATATTCAAGTACTTTTGAAAAGCTGCTGCTTATAGAAGCACTCAAAGAAAATGATGCATGCCTTGCCTATTCTGATTCTGATAAGGTCACAAATGATGGAGTTAGGTTTGCTCCGTTTTTTAAACAGAATTATTATAGAGATTCATTTGACTCGTACAACTACATAGATGAGTTTTATGCAGTGAAGGAAGAAATG
This sequence comes from Lachnospiraceae bacterium, assembly GCA_045627905.1. Lineage (GTDB taxonomy): Bacteria > Bacillota > Clostridia > Lachnospirales > Lachnospiraceae > UBA2868. The sequence goes on from JAZQOO010000007.1 coordinate 32,901, forward strand.
TCCGAATGTAGTATTGAGGAAATGAAAAAAATATATCATGTTGAAAAGATTTTATACCATGGATATTTTGATATTTCTAATTATGAGACAGATGAAGATATTGCAAATAATGTATCAGAGAGTGTATATACAGGTGTATATGAAGAGACAGTAAGGAATTACCAGGAACCTGATTATTTGAACGATGAATCGATTTTAAATGATACCGTGTCTGTTGTTATTCCATCAAAAGACAATGTGGATTTAATTAAGACATGTCTTGAGAGCTTACGTATTTCTAAAAATGAAAGTAATGTAAGACTTATTGAAACAGTAGTTGTTGACAATGGAAGCAACGATGAAAACAAAAGCAAAATAGAAGAAATAATAGCTTCGTATAATGATATTAATGCCATGTACATATATAAAAAGATGGACTTTAATTTCTCGAGAATGTGCAACGACGGAGCGAATAAAACAACAGGTGATTATCTGTTATTTTTAAATGACGACATAGAAGTTATAGATAAGCTGTTTTTGCTAAAGCTTTTGTATCATGCGAGAAAACCTTATGCAGGATGTGTTGGACCTAAGCTTTTATATCCTGATGGAAAGCTCATTCAGCATGCTGGTCTTGTAGATTTAAAACTATGTGGACCATCACATATGCTTTCTCATTTTACAGACGATAAGGTGCAGTATTATGGTGCTAACAGAATGGTCAGAAATATGCTTGCTGTCACCGGTGCGTGCCTTATGGTTTCAAGGGCAAAATACTTTAAAAATAACGGTTTTTGTGATAAAATGGAGATTGGATATAATGACGTCGATTTGTGCATTTGTATGTATGAGAGTGGCTATTTAAACATACAGGTAAATGACACGGTATTGTATCACCATGAATCAGTTACACGTGGTTCTGATACGATAAGTGATGAGAAATATTCAAGGCTTAAGAGTGAACGAGAGCTTCTGTATGAAAGGCATCCTTATCTTCGGAAAACAGGAGACCCGTTCTACAATATAAACCTTCCAGAAGACTCTATTGAATACAGAGTGAAGGTTGAAGCCGACGCTTTTAAAAAGAATGTAGCAAGCAAAGAAGTTTGTATTGATGTAAGACGAATGTCAAAGCTTATTTGCAAAAAAAGCAAGAGAGCTCACATGAATATCGAAAATAAACTGATAGAGCGAGCTATTTTTGATGAAGGTGATTTTTATATAGTAAGCGGCTGGGCAGTGCTAGAAAAACGTGACAATTGTCTCTATGACAGAGCGCTTATAATATGGGAAAAGGATGGTGGCACAGCCCATATAAAAGCCTATGAAATGTTGCCAGTGTACAGAGAGGATGTTTCAAAGGTTTTTGAAAGTGCTGTAAATGCTGAGCTTTCTGGCTTTAAGGTTAAAATACCTTTAGAACATATTGATAAAAATAAAGAATACGAAATGGGTGTTGTTTTTACATCTAAAATAACAAAGAAGAGATATTATGCAGGACAATAACAATCAGACATTTGAATATTATAAAGAATTATACGAGAAAGAGCTTAAGAAAAATGAAGAGCTTACAGAGGCTCTTGTAACGGCAGAAACGCAGAGGGATGATTACAAGTTCCATCTTGATAACATTCATAACAGCAAGCTATGGAGAATAATGTATCCATTTAGACTTGCCTTCAGCCATTTCAAGAATTGTATTGTCAGAATTAAAAGATATGGCAGCTTTAAAAACCTCATGAAAAAGGTAAAAAGTAAGCTTATTGAGAAGAAAGCATACAAGTCATATGGAACGCAGAGTATGCCATCTGCAGAAGAAATAGAAAGACAGAGAAATGTAAAGTTTGACAAAGAAGTTAAGTTTTCAATTCTTGTACCTTTATACAATACTCCTGAAAAGTTCCTGAGAGAAATGATAGAGTCAGTTCTTAATCAGACATATGTGAATTGGGAACTGTGTCTTACAGATGGCTCTGACGAAAATAATAAGCATGTTGCTGTTATTTGTGAAGAGTATATCGAAAAAGATATAAAAGAAGCTGCTAAATATGGAATAAAGAATCCAAGAATTGTATATAAAAAGCTTGAGAAGAATCTTGGTATATCTGGAAATACAAATGCCTGTTTTGAGCTTGCAACAGGTAATTATATAGGTCTGTTTGATCATGATGACATACTTCATCCTTGTGTTTTATTCGAGTATATGAAGGTAATATGTGAACAGAATGCTGACTATATTTACTGTGATGAAACAACGTTTGAAGGTAATTCGATAGATAAAATGATAACCCTTCATTTTAAACCGGATTTTGCTATAGATAATCTGAGAGCAAATAACTATATATGTCATTTTTCAGTATTTTCAACGGAGCTTCTTGAAGAGACTGGTTTATTCAGAAGTGAGTTTGATGGAAGTCAGGACCATGATTTAATATTAAGACTTACAACTGCAGCAAAGAAAATAGTACATGTTCCACAGATTCTTTACTACTGGAGAAGTCATGCTGGTTCAGTTGCATCAGATATTAATGCTAAGAGTTATGCAATAGATGCGGCAAAAAATGCGGTCGCAGCTCATCTTAAATCATATGGTTTTAAGGATTTCAAGATTGAAAGCTCAAGAGCCTTCGAAACGATATTCAGAATCAGATATCATATTGAAGATAAGCCACTTGTATCTATTATTATTCCAAATAAGGACCATGTTACAGATTTGAGAAGATGTATAGACTCGATTTTGGCAAAGAGTACTTACGAAAATTTTGAAATAATAGTAGTAGAAAATAATTCACAAAATGAAGAGACCTTCGCTTATTATGAAACACTTAAAAAGCATCCAAGCATAAAGGTCGTTGAATACAAAGATAAATTCAATTATTCAAGAGTAAACAATTTTGGTGTTAAGTTTGCTGAGGGTGAGTATTTGATTCTCTTAAATAACGATACGCAGGTTGTTACAAGAAACTGGATTGAAGAGCTTCTGATGTATGCACAGAGAAGTGACGTTGGAGCAGTTGGATGTATGCTTTATTATGAGGATTATTCAATTCAGCATGCAGGTATTGTGTTGGGGCTTGGAGCACATAGAACGGCAGGTCATTCTCATTACAAGATGGGAAAAGATAATCTTGGATACATGGGAAGATTATGTTACGCACAGAATGTTTCAGCGGTAACAGGTGCCTGTCTTATGACAAGAAAAGCACTATTTGATGAAGTCGGTGGACTTGATGAAGAATTTGCTGTGGCGTTAAATGATGTAGATTTTTGTTTGAAGCTTAGAAGAGCAGGATACTTAAATGTGTTTACACCTTTTGCAGAGCTTTTCCATTATGAATCTATTTCAAGAGGTACAGATGTATCTGAAAAGGCTACAAGAGAAAATGCAGAAAGATATAACAGAGAGTGCGAGCTATTCAGAACAAAATGGGCGGATGAGCTTGCAAAGGGAGACCCTTATTACAATCCGAATTTCTCTCTTGATTACAGCAATTTCGTTTTAAAGGGAAATCCTAAAGAAATGGTTCCACAGATATAATTATTTATTCTTAAAAAGAGGACAAAGATGGAATATAGAGAAGCTTACGAATATTGGAAAACAGATTACTATTTTGATGATAGTACACACGCTGAACTAGAAAAAATAAGTGATAATGAAGAGGAAATAAAGGATAGATTTTACAGAGATCTTGAGTTTGGAACAGGTGGGCTAAGAGGAGTAATCGGAGCCGGCACAAATAGAATGAATATTTATACTGTCAGACGTGCAACTCAGGGCTTGGCTAATTATATTAAAGCTCAGGGAACAGAAGAAAAGGGTGTTGCCATTGCGTATGACTCAAGATTTATGTCAAAGGAATTTGCAGACGAAACAGCACTTTGTTTAAATGCAAATAATATTAAGACATATGTTTTTTCATCTCTCAGACCAACTCCTGAATTATCATTTGCAGTTAGATTTTTAGGATGTACGGCTGGAATTGTTATTACTGCAAGTCACAATCCGCCAGAATATAATGGATATAAGGTTTACTGGGAGGATGGTGCACAGATTACTGCGCCAAGAGATAAAGACATAATAGCGATGGTTAATGCGGTAAATGATTATGCAGATGTTATCACAACCAGCAAAGAACAGGCTATTGCAAACCATTTATACAGTGTTATTGATGAAGAAATAGATGATGCTTATATGGCAGAGCTTAAAAAGCTTATTATTCATAAAGAGGCAATAAAGGAAGCGGCAAAAGAACTTAAAATTGTCTATTCTCCATTTAATGGAACAGGAAATATTCCAGTTAGACGTATTTTATCAGAGCTTGGTTTTGAAAATGTATATGTTGTTAAGGAACAGGAGCTTCCAGACCCTAAATTCACAACACTTAAATATCCTAATCCAGAAGACCCAGAGGCGTTTACACTTGCACTCAGGCTTGCAAAAGAAGTGGATGCAGACATAGTTCTGGCAACAGACCCGGATGCGGATCGTCTTGGTATATATGCTAAGGATACAAAGAGCGGTGAATACATTCCATTTACAGGTAATATGTCAGGAATGATTATTGCTGAGTATATATTAAGAGAGCTTACTGTAACTGGAAACATGCCAGAGAATCCGGCTCTTGTAAAGACGATAGTTACAACTAATCTTGCTGATTTACTTGCAAAGGATTATAACTGTACACTTATAGAGGTTCTTACTGGATTTAAATACATCGGAGAACAAATCAAGTGGTTTAAAGAAAATAATACATATAATTATGTTTTCGGACTTGAGGAAAGCTACGGATGTCTTGCAGGTACTCATGCAAGAGATAAAGATGCAGTTGTAGCAGTAATGTGTCTTTGTGAGGCAGCAGCCTTTTATAAATGTAAAGGTCTTACACTGTGGGATCAGATGATAAACATATATGAGAAATATGGATATTTCTGTGAGGGAATGCACACAATCACTCTTAAGGGAATGGAAGGTGCTGCAAAGATTAAAGAAATCATGGAATCAATTAGAAAGAATCCACCAAAGCAGTTTGATGACCTTAAAGTAATTAAGTTCAGAGATTACAGCAATAATACAGTTACTGATATATTAACTGGTGAAACAGGAGAAACAGGACTTCCAAAATCAAATGTTCTTTATTTTGAGCTTGAAAATGATTCTTGGTGTTGTATGAGACCATCAGGAACAGAACCAAAAATCAAGTTCTATATGGGAGTTAAAGGAACAAGTCTCGAGGATTCAAGAAACAGAATGAGTAATCTTAAGGCTGCTGTTATTAAGGCAGCTGAAGCGTAGTTTCCTTTTATACACAGTACAGGTTAGTAATGATAAATAACACTAAAAATAAAAAATTATACATTGTAGTTATATGTATTCTTACACTAATGGCTATAGTGTCTGTTATTCAGGGCGTTAGAAATGCAGCAGTTTTTTCACAGGATTTTCAGTGGGATGCAGCAAAGGTATTAGCTCTTCGAATAAATCCGTATGATGAATCCTTGAATCCATCAGGTATACTAGATAAGTATGGTTTTGATAAATATTATCTTCAAATGGAGGCTAACCAGTTCCCTTCACTTTTGATGATATTGTTTCCATTTACGGTAATAGAGCCACTTATGGCAAGATATGTATGGATTGTGCTGAATCTATTGATGACGGCAGGAATTATCGTTCTTCTTAGAAAGACATTCCTTCAAAAAACGGATTTTCGTGAATATGCTGTTTTAATGCTTCTGATGATTGCAGGTACGCCATATAGAAACCAGATAGGTGTTGGACAGCATACAATTTTTGCATTTTTCTTCTTTTTATTAGCGGTCTGTATTTCAGAAAAGTCAGAAAAGGAAACAGAAGAAAGAAGTCCACAGACGATAATTGCTACTGCGTTGTGTCTTTTTATATGCTATTTTAAATACACTCTGACAGTGCCGTTATGTATTTATTTTATATATAAAAAGCGTTATTTAGAAATTGCAATATCAGTTGTTATGCATGTGATACTGACAATTGTTTCGGCAGTATGGCTGAATGAATCATTTATTATGATGATTATAAAGCCATTAAAAGTATCGTCAGCTCTTTCTGCTGAAGGTGGAATAGATTTTGGAGTGCTTTTTCAAGGCTCTTTTATATCATATTTAGCAGCATTATTAGTTATGCTCATGTTATTTGTGACAGCTTTGATGCTTAAGGATTCATATGATAATCGGCTGATGTCAATACTTGTTTTATGGTCACTCATTATTACATATCATAGAACATATGATTTTTTTGTTTTAGTAACATGCTACGGAATGTTTTCAGAGGGAAAATATAAAAACTACGAAAAAATAATGTTTGGCGTTATGCTCCTGTCAGTATTTTTCCTTTTAAGAGCATTTAGCGAAAATACTGCTTCAAAAATCATTGTTGGTATAATTTACTATTTATATACTATACTAATAACTGCAAAGGTTATAAAAAAAGGATTGGAACGAATATAAAATGAACAAGCTTATTAAACAGATTCTTAAATTTGGTATTGTTGGCGGAATATCTTTTGTGATAGATTTTGTTGTTTATACAATAGTTATAAAAATACTTGGAAACAGTCTTCCGGGTGCAGATGTTGTTGTTGCCGGAACAGCTGGATTTATTGTTTCTGTTATATTTAACTATATTGCCAGTATGGCGTATGTATTTGAAAGAAAAGAAGACGCAAGCAGAACAAAGGAATTTATTATTTTTATTGTACTTAGTATATTCGGACTTATTTTAAATAATATCCTTTTATGGCTTTATGCAGCCGTTATTTGTGCAAACGGCAATGCTATATACAGTCTTCATGACTGGTTGTATGGTGTGTTTACAGGAATGGGTGTAACATTCTTTACTTCAACTGAAGAGCTTATAAAGATTTTAGCCAAGGTTTTTGCTACAGCATTTGTTATGGTATACAATTTTGTAAGCAGAAAAATGATTCTCGAGAAGAAATAATAGTAGGATAAAAACTTGAAAAATACGAAAATTATAAAATTTCATATATCAAAGGTTTTAACGGTAACAGTTCTTTTTCTGATACTTCCAATATTATCAGGCTGTTTTAATAATAGTAAAACGATTTATCCTTTAGAGATGGTCGAAAGAGAAGATGCGGAGCCATCATCGACAGAAAAATCTGAAGGTATAATTATTGATATAGATAAAGCAGGTGAGGAACAGAGTTCTGAAACAGAGGAAGAAGCTGTTGACATTGCGCCATCTGAAAGCTTAGATGAAAGAGATGAAGAAGAGGCTCTAATTACAAGCGATGAGAATGGAAATACTGTTACACAGGATGGGAAAAAGGTTATTGATTTAATAATTTTCATGGGTCAGTCAAATATGTCTGGAGTTGGAGGAAATCCTGAATTGGCTCCAGTTGTTGATGAAGGAAAAGGATATGAGTTCAGAGCAATTTCTGACCCGACACGACTTTACAATATTGAGGAACCTTTTGGAAAAAATGAAAGCTTTATTGGTGGAATTTGTGATTTTCCAGGTTCTAAAAGAGGTTCTCTAGTTTCAGCCTTTGTTAATGAATATTATGAGCAGACTAATGTACCTGTTGTATGTGTATCTGCATCAGAGGGTGCGACAACAACAGAAAAGTGGCTGTCTGCAGGGTACCAGAGTGATTTGGCAGAGCGATTTAAAAGAGCGGTAGTATGGCTTGAGAGTAACGACTATCTCATTAGAAACAGATATGCTATTTGGCTGCAAGGTGAGTCTGATGCTGCAAATCACGTTGAAGGTGCAAAATATATAGAAAACATGGACAACATTATAAGAAGTCTTTTTATAAATGGTCTCAACAAGGTTTTTATTATTACACCGGGACGAACAATTACTATTAAAAATTATTTTGATACAATTGTTAAAAGTCAGATAGATATGTGTAAAAAAAGTGGATATTATGCACTGGCAACAACTGCACTGTGTGCTGTGAGCACTGAATTTATGGTTGATGAATGGCATTATAATCAAAAGGTTTTGAATTACATAGGCAAAGATACAGCTGACAGTGTTGCATATTATTCGATTAATAGAAAAGAAAAGGTTTTATTTGACTATAAAAACAATGAAGTATATATTCCAGAATTATTTGATTATACTGGAGAGGAAACTGCAGAGTTTATAGATATAAATGAGGTTTTAAGAAATGAAGGATAAAATATTATTATTTATTCCAGCTTATAATTGTGAAAAACAGATAATAAGAGTTTTAGGACAGCTTGACTGGTCTGTTATGTGTTATGTGGATGAGGTTATAGTTGTAAATAACAGGAGTACAGATAATACGGAAGAGGTTGTTAAAAAGTTTATAAAAAATCATTCAGATATGAATGTGAAGCTTTTATTAAACAATGAAAACTATGGACTTGGCGGTTCTCATAAGGTTGCGTTTAATTACGCAATAGACAATGGATTTGATTATGTGATTGTGCTTCATGGCGATGACCAGGGAAGTATAGAGGACTTTATACCTGTTCTTAAAAAGCGTTATTATGCAAAGCATGACTGCATACTTGGAGCAAGATTTATGCCAGGTTCAAAGCTGCAGGGCTATTCATTATTTAGAACCTTTGGCAATTACATATACGACTTTATTTATGCTTTTGCTACAAATAGAATTATTTACGATTTAGGGTCTGGTCTTAAGATGTATTCAGTTGAAATGCTGAAGGACAGATTTTATCTAAAGTTTTATGACAATCTTATGTTTGACTGCTGTATGCTTTTGGCGTCTGATTATTATAAACATGATATTAAATTTTTCCCTATCTCATGGAGAGAGGATGACCAGGTAAGTAATGTTAAGTTATTCTCACAAGGTATAAAAACGCTTAAGCTTGCGTGGGATTATATAAATAAAAATGACCTTATCAAAGGTGAATACAGAGAAAAAATAATTGATGATTATTCGGCTGAGGTTGTTTGCGAATGAATTTAAAGGCAATTAACAAGGATAATTTAAGAAGAACGGCTGGCTATTTAAAGCGAAATGGAGTAAGGGCTTCATTTTACAGAGTGCTTGAAGGTGTTACTAAAGAAAATGACAGCACAGAAAATTCTGCTTCTGTATTTGATGAAATAGAGAAGAAGGAAAGATATGAGAAGGAAACATCAAGAGTGTTCACTCATAATTATAAAATAAGCATTGTTGTTCCAGTGTATGAGCCTAAACAGGATTATTTTATACAAATGGTTGAATCAGTGCTTGCTCAAAGCTATCAAAACTATGAGATTTGTCTTGCCGATGCTTCAGTTAGTGATGAAATAGAAGAAACCGTTTCAGCATTACGTAAAAAATATCCTGAAAAAGCATCAGAGAGTAAGCTAAAATACAAAAGAATAACTGAAAATAACGGTATATCAGCAAATACAAATGAAGCGTTAAAGCTTGCAACAGGTGAGTACATTGCGTTTCTTGATCACGACGATATAATTACAGATAATGCGTTATATGAGATAATGGAAATCCTTGAAAAAGGACTTGTTAGTCAGGGGAATTCATATATTAATTCTGTAAAGATGATATATTCAGATGAAGATAAGTGCGACTCAAATATATCGCGATTTTTTGAACCAAATAAAAAGCCAGATTTTAACATAGACTTACTTAGGTCAAATAACTATATATGTCATTTGCTTGTCGTAAGACATGAGGTTGTTAAAGCAGTAAATGGTTTTAACAGCGAATTTGACGGTGCTCAGGACTATGATTTTATTTTAAGATGTTCAGAGAATGTAAAAGAGTCTGAAATAAAGCATATCGATAAAATTTTATATCACTGGAGATGTCATGAAAGCTCAACGGCCGCAAATCCTGAGAGTAAAAGATATGCGTATGAAGCAGGTAAAAGAGCTGTTATAAAGCATTTAGAAAGACAGGGAATAGAAGCTGATGTTTTGGATACAGAGCATGTAGGCTTTTATAGAGTAAGATATAAAGTTACAGCAGAGCAGTTAACAGATGTTAAAATCATGGAATTTGATGATTTTTCAAAATTGAGTGAGATTGAGCTTGGTAATGTCGAAGAATCATATATTATGATTTTAAATAATAATATTCGACCTGATAATTATGATTTTGTAGAGGAGCTGCTTGGACACCTTTTAAGAGAGGATGTAGGCTGTGTTTGCGGATTAGTCGTTAAAGGCAGTAAAATTGAGAGTGCAGGATATACATTTAATGAAGCTGGTATTCTTAAGCCTGATTTTAACGGATTAAACAAATATTTTTCAGGATATATTCACAGAGCAAAGCTACAGAGAGTAACAGACGGTGCGTGTACTGACTGTATGATGATAAAAAAAGCGGCTTTAAATGATAATAAAGAGTTAAAGTCAGAGTACAAAGTAGTTTATACCCCATATGCGATTTTTCATAGAAAAGGGAGATCCCGTTAATGAATAAGGTATCGGTTATAATACCAAATTACAACGGAATAGAGTATATAGAAAACTGTATTGAATCATTAAAAGTGCAGACTTATAGTGATTTTAATATTATCGTAATTGATAATGCTTCATTGGATGGCAGTGACGAGATAGTTTTGCAGAAATATAATGATGTTATTTTTAAAAAGCTTTCTCAGAATTTTGGTTTTTCACGTGCTGTAAATGAGGGACTTCTTCTTTCAAGAGATTCGGAATATGTAATATTGCTTAACGCAGATACGACAGTAGAGAAGGAGTTTGTTGAAGAACTAGTTAACGCAATTGAAAAGGATAAAAACATTTTTTCAGTTGCATCTAAAATGCTTCAGATGAGCAGACCTGACAGGTATGATGGCGCAGGTGATTTGTATTGTGCACTTGGATGGGCATATGCAAGAGGAAAGGATTTAAAGGTTGGAAAATACGAAAAGGAATGTGAAGTATTTTCGGCATGTGCAGGAGCTGCTATATACAGGAGAGCTTTATTTGAAGTAATCGGTTACTTTGATGAGTTTCATTTTGCATATCTTGAAGATGTAGATATAGGCTATAGAGCCAGAATTATGGGCTATAAAAATATGTATACTCCAAAGGCCATAGTATACCATGCAGGTTCAGCATCTACAGGTAGTAGATATAACGCATTTAAGGTTAGAATTGCAGCACGTAATTCGTGGTATGTTATTTTTAAAAACATGCCTACCGTGCAAATAATAATTAATCTGCCATTATTACTAATTGGTTTTTTTGTAAAATGTCTTTTCTTTATTTTAAAAGGGTATGGAAGAGAGTATCTTTCTGGAATGAAGAGAGGATATCTTATGTGTACACAGGGAAAGAAATTTCCACATTCTACTGAATTTACACGTAATTATGTAAAAATTCAGTTAGAGCTATGGATTAATATAATTAAGAGGTTTTTAGGATAGATGATAAGGGACAATCAGCGAATGTTCAATCGAATACACGTTGTTCTTGACGCTCTTGTGACAGCAGGGGCTTATTTGGCTGCGTGGTGGATAAAATTTATGAGTGGATTAGTGGACTTTGGAAGTGGTCTTTCAATGGACACATATTTTCAGGCATTGTATTTTATTATTCCATGCTACTTAGTTCTCTATTATCAGTTTGATTTGTATAATTCGAAGAGAGCAAGTGGCAGAAAAAGAGAATTATTTAACATTATAAAAGCTAACATACTCGGAATTATTGGTTTTATGGTTATTTTGTATATGATTAACCAGCCGCATTTTTCGAGACAAATGATATTTATTTTTGCAGCAATTGATATTGTAGGAATTACACTTGAAAGAAATATCATCAGGTATATATTACGATTTGTCAGAAGTAAAGGTTACAACATTAAGCATGTTTTACTTGTTGGTTATTCAAAATCAGCAGAAATGTACATTAACCGTATAAGACTTAATCCTCAGTGGGGCTATCAGATTTTAGGTATTCTTGATGATGTTGCTGAAGTTGGAACAATGTATAAGGGCATAAAGGTTATTGGAAATATTGATAATCTGAGTGTTATATTGCCTGCAAATAAAATTGATGAAATTGCCATAACGCTGCCACTTGAAGCGTATGGTAAGCTTGAAAAGATAGTTGCGTTATGTGAAAAATCTGGAGTTCATACAAAGTTTATTCCAGATTATACGGGCTTTATTCCTAATAAACCATATACTGAGGATATTCAGGGACTTCCTGTAATAAATATAAGAGCAGTTCCACTTACAAATACATTTAACATACTTGCAAAGAGAACTGTTGATATATTTGGTTCATTGTTTGGAATAATAATATTCTCACCAATTATGCTTATAGCTGTAATTACTATTAAGGCTACAAGTAAGGGTCCTGTTATTTTTTCTCAGGAGCGTATAGGACTTCATAATAAGCCTTTTAAGGTATACAAATTCAGAACGATGTATACAGAAGAGGACTTTGATGAAAATATGCAAAATAGAGACTGGACAACTAAGGATGATCCTCGTGTAACTAAGGTTGGTAGAATACTAAGAAGTACAAGTATTGATGAATTTCCTCAGTTCTTTAATATTTTAATGGGGCAGATGTCATTAGTTGGACCAAGACCAGAACAGACAGCGTATGTTGAACAGTTTAAAGAAGAGATACCAAGATATATGATAAAGCATCAGGTTAGACCAGGTCTTACAGGTTGGGCACAGGTCAATGGCTTGAGAGGAGATACATCTATAAAGGAACGTATCGAATACGACCTTTATTATATAGAAAACTGGACAATGGGCTTTGATTTTAAAATCATGTTCATGACAATATTTAAAGGATTTGTGAACCCAAATGCATATTAGTGTTGATGTAGTTATTCCAACATATAAGCCGGATAATAAGCTTTTAAAAATCATTGATATGCTTGGAAAACAGACAGTTAAACCGAAAAAAATTATAATCATAAATACTGAAAAAAGGTATTTTGAAAAATTTGCAAAATTATTTGAGAATGAAAAGCAGCAGATTGTGACAGAAATTCACAATATTTCTTTAGATGATTTTGATCATGGTAAAACAAGAAATGAAGGAGCTGCTTATTCGGATGCAGATATCATTATGTTCATGACTCAGGATGCAGTTCCTATGGATGAATATTTAATTGAGGAAATAGTTAAGCCGATTGCTGATGGCAGAGCAGCCGCTTCTTATGCAAGACAGATGCCAGATGAAAATAGTTCATTAGCGGAGCGATTTACACGAGGCTTTAACTATCCTGATAAGGAGCAGCTTAAGTCAAAGGAAGACTTAAAAAGCTTAGGCATAAAGACATTCTTTTGTTCAGATGTCTGTGCAGCCTACGATAAAAAGCTTTTTGATAAGCTGGGAGGCTTTGTTAATCAGACGATATTTAATGAAGATATGATTTATGCAAGAAAGCTTATAGATAATGGATATAAGATTTCTTATAGTGCAAAGGCAAAGGTTATTCATACACACGAATATACATGTATGCAGCAATATAGAAGAAACTTTGATAATGCTGTTTCGCATGTGATGTATAAGGAAGTTTTTGATGATGTTTCATCAGAATCGGAAGGTGTAAAGCTTGTAAAAAAAGCATTTGTTTATTTTATGAAAAACAAAAGACCATTCCTTATAATTCCATTTGGAATAAATTGTGTATATAGACTTTTGGGCTTTAAAAAAGGATTAAAATACGAGAAATTATCGAAAAAAACAGTACTTAAATGTACTTCGAATAAAATGTTTTTTGAAAAAATGTGGAGGAAACAATAATGTGTGGAATAGTAGGATATACAGGTAATTCGCAGGCAGCGCCAATACTTCTTGACGGACTTTCAAAGCTTGAGTACAGAGGTTATGACTCAGCAGGTATTGTTGTTAGAAATGGTGAAGATGAAGCTGAAATCGTTAAGGCAAAGGGAAAACTCAAAGAGCTTGCTGATAAAACAAATAACGGAGCAGCTGTTATTGGTACATGTGGTATTGGACATACAAGATGGGCGACTCATGGTGAGCCATCAGAAAAGAATGCTCATCCACATGCTTCAGATGACATGAATGTCGTTGCTGTTCATAATGGTATCATTGAAAACTATCAGGAATTAAAGGATAAGCTAACACGTAAAGGATATACGTTCTATTCTCAGACTGATACTGAGGTTATGACAAAGCTTGTCGATTATTATTACAAAAAGTATCAGGTTGGACCAATTGATGCTATCGCTAAAACAATGGTTCGTGTAAGAGGAACATATGCACTTGCTGTTATGTTCAAGGATTATCCAGGTGAAATATATGTTGCAAGAAAAGACAGCCCAATGATTCTTGGTGTAAATGAGGGCGAGTGCTTTATAGCATCAGATGTACCTGCAATTCTTAAATATACAAGAGATGTTTACTACATTGATAATCTTGAAATGGGTCGTGTTCATGATGGACAGATAGATTTTTATAACCTAGATGGTGATATTGTTCCAAAGAACACAGTTGAAATTAAGTGGGATGCCGAAGCAGCAGAAAAGGGTGGTTATGAGCACTTCATGATGAAAGAAATTCATGAACAGCCAAAGGTAGTTGCAGATACACTTAATTCTGTTCTCAAAAATGATAAGATTGATTTATCGGAAATTGGTCTTACGGATTCGGAAATTGAAAAAGCAAAGCAGATTTATATAGTAGCCTGTGGCTCAGCATATCATGTAGGTGTTGCAGCGCAGTATATATTTGAGGATTTGGTAAGAGTCCCTGTAAGAGTTGAGCTTGCATCAGAATTTAGATACAGAAAACCACTGCTTACAGCTGATGATTTAGTAATAGCTATTTCACAGTCAGGAGAAACAGAGGATACAAAGAAGGCTGTATGTGAAGCAAAGGAGCTTGGAGCTAACACAATCGGTATTGTAAATGTTGTAGGTTCATCAATTGCAAGAGAGGCTGATAATGTATTCTATACACTTGCCGGACCTGAAATATCTGTTGCAACAACAAAGGCTTATAGTGCCCAGCTTATTGCTCTTTATGCGATTGCAGTTGAATTTGCAAGAGTCAAGGAAACAATAGATGATACTAAATATAAATACCTTATTTCTGAGCTTAAGTCTATTCCTGAAAAAATAGATAAAATTATCGAGAATAAAGAAAGAATTCAGTGGTTTGCAACAAAGTTCGCAAATGTACATGATGCATTCTTTATAGGTCGAGGAATTGACTATGCAATTGGTCTTGAGGGTTCACTAAAAATGAAGGAAATAAGCTATATTCATTCAGAGGCTTATGCAGCTGGTGAACTTAAGCATGGTCCAATTGCTCTTATAGAAGAAGGAACACTTGTTATTGGTATTCTTACTCAGGGAGAGCTTGTTGAGAAAACATTAAGTAATATGGCAGAGGTTAAGAGCCGTGGTGCGTTCCTTATGGGTATTACTACATATGGCAACTACAATGTAGAAGATACGGCAAACTTTGTTACATATATTCCAAAAACGGATGAACATTTTGCAGCCAGCCTTGCTGTAGTACCTCTTCAGCTCATGGGTTATTATTTAAGCGTTGCAAAGGGACTTGATGTTGATAAGCCACGTAACCTTGCTAAATCAGTTACGGTTGAATAAAAAGTCAAATGGAGATATATCTATAATGATAATAAATGATAAAAAGTACTGTGATATTTGTAGACGTTCAGAGGGAGATGGTGTTACACTTCTCAGTTTAAACGAAAATATGCAGTTATGTTCTGACTGTATGCAGGATGTTTTGAACAATGTAAGTAAAGTTGATATCACATCAATGAAAGGCTTTCCATTTCCGTTTCCTTTTTCGTTAAAGAAAAATAAAGCGGAAAAAACTGAACAGACAAAAAGTACTTCAGATAGTAGCATTGTAGCTAGTAACGACGCTGCAAAAACAAATTTGGAAAGCACTGATACAGCAGCTATGCAGGCTGATAAAAAGGTTATTTCAGAGTCAGGTAAGCAGGATAATGAAGAAATCAAGGGCGACAACTTTGAAACGATGAATCCATTTTCGGGCTTTCCGTCAAATATAAGCTTTATGAATATGGCTGATTTTCAAAGCATGATGGGAATGAAGCCGAAGGTTAAGAAAAAGAAAAATGTACCTGAGGAAGAAAAGGTACCTCTTATTGATATAAAGGACATTCCGGCACCTCATAAAATCAAGGAAATGCTTGATGAGTATGTTGTAGGTCAGGAAGAGGCGAAGAAAATAGTATCTGTAGGTGTTTACAATCATTATAAAAGAGTAGCTGCAGATGGAATGAAAAAATCCGAATTTGATAAAGAATTGCAGGATGTAGAGATTGAAAAGTCAAATATGCTTATGATAGGACCTACAGGATGTGGAAAAACATATCTTGTAAGAACATTGGCAAAGCTTTTGAATGTACCTCTTGCTATAGCGGATGCGACATCGCTAACTGAAGCAGGTTATATTGGCGATGATATTGAAAGTGTAGTTACAAAGCTTCTTTCTGCTGCTGATAATGATGTTGAGAAAGCTGAAATGGGAATCATCTATATTGATGAAATTGATAAGCTTGCAAAGAAAAAGGATACACATACACGAGATATAAATGGTGAAAGTGTTCAGCAGGGAATGTTAAAATTGTTAGAGGGTGCAGATGTTGAGGTTCCAGTAGGTTCTAACAGCAAAAATGCTATGGTACCACTTGAAACGGTAAATACAGGTAATATTTTATTTATCTGTGGTGGTTCATTCCCAGATCTTGACGAGATAATAAAGCAGCGTCTTAGAAAACAGACTTCGATTGGTTTTAATGCAGAGCTTAAAGACAGCCTTGATAAGAGAAAGGATATTTTGAAAGAGGTTGAAGTCGAAGATTTGAAGAAATATGGTATGATACCTGAGTTTTTAGGACGCCTTCCAATAGTATACACAATGCATGGACTTACAGAGGAAATGCTTGTACAGATACTTAAGGAGCCTAAAAATGCGCTTATTAAACAGTATCAGAAGCTTTTAGCACTCGACGAGGTTAAGCTTGAGATAGAGGATGATGCGCTAGCACCAATTGCAGAGCGTGCAATGAAAAAGGAAACAGGTGCAAGAGCACTTCGTTCTATTATAGAAGGACTGATGCTCGATATAATGTATGAAATCCCTAAAGATAAGAATATAGGAAAAGTAATAATCACAAGAGATTATATTGAGGGAAAAGGTGGTCCTAAAATAATAATGCGAGGCATCGAGGTTTAGAATTAATGTCGTTTTATTCAACAATTTTTATTTTATTTATGACAGCGGTATTTCTCATGTATTGGGGAATGCCGCATAAATATAGATGGGTATTTTTATCTATTGTTAATGCAGTCTTTTATCTCTGTTTTGATTATAGATTTATTTTAGTACTTCTTTTTATTACGTTATTTACATATTTGTGTGGTATAGCATTCGAAAAGAGAAGAGTTCCCACTTTTTTATTTACAACGTGCATACTTGTTACATTGTCAATGCTTTTAGTATTCAAATATTTGAATTTTGTTATTTATACAATTACTAAAATATCTGCGATAACAGGGCTTTCATTAAATGCTGAAACAATTAAGCTTATAATGCCTGTAGGTATATCATTTTACACATTTGAGTCGTTATCATACATATGTGATGTGAAAAAGGGAAAAATAAAAGCAGAGCGTAACCCACTGAAATATTGGATATATCTTTCATTTTTTCCGACTGTTACATCTGGACCAATAGAGAGAGCAGACCATTTCATTACGCAGTTGTCAGAGGAAAAGCATTTTAGCTATGAAACAGCTAAATATGGAATGCGACTTTTATTACTAGGATTGTTTAAAAAGCTTGTATGTGCTGACCTAATGGTCAAATACATAAATAATGTTTTTGATAATGTTATTGCACATTCGGGAACAGTTTTTATTATTGCTATATTTATGTATACATTTGAAATATACTTTGATTTTTCTGGTTATACAGATATGGCAAGAGGTATAGCATATCTTTTGGGATTTGAGCTTTTTGAAAACTTTAAAGCACCGTATCTTGCTACTAGTATTAAGGAATTTTGGGGTAGATGGCACATCTCCTTATCGTCATGGCTGAGAGATTATGTTTATATTCCACTTGGTGGAAACAGATGCTCAAAGCTTAGAAAGAATATTAACATTTTAATAACATTTTTTGTGAGTGGATTATGGCATGGAGCAAGCTTTACATTCATAGTGTGGGGAATGATTCATGGATTTGTCCAGTGCATTGAAGGATGTACTTATAAGCTTCCGCGCATCGTAAGGCAGATAATAACATTTTGTATTGTGGCTTTTGCATGGATGTTCTTTAGAATTAATTCTTTATCAGAGGCATTTTATGTAATAGGACATATGCTTCCATCTGGCTCATTATTAGGAGCTTTTCAGGAGATGGGTATGACGAAGCTTTCTATAGTGAAATGTGGAATGTGCATTGTGCTGATAATGCTTTACGATATATTTAGTGAAAAGAAAAATCTTCTAAAAGAGATTGATAAACTACACATAATTGCAAGATGGCTAATTTATACTGTGGTAGCTGTGTTGACAATTTGTGTTCATTTGCATGAAGGAAGTAATGCTTCATTTATTTATTTTCAGTTCTAGGTGCGAGCTGAGAAAATCAGCGCAAAGCGTCTGATTTTCCTCAGCGAGCACGGGGCGCCGAAACTAAAGTGATTATGACGGTTTAGACAGGTATTAAAGGTGAGAAATGAAAAAATTTCTGATTAAGCTTGTGGCTTTTGCAGTTATATTAGGAATTATATTTATTCCTATTAATGTAATAATAGACCCATATAATATTTTTCATACAGATAATGTTAGAGATAATGGGGTAGAACCAAATAAAAACTTTATAAAGACAAAATATGTTCTAGAACATCCGGATAAATTTGATTCTTTTTTATTTGGATCATCAAGGGCTGGATTTATGGATGTTAAACATCTTGGTGAGCTGACAAACGAACGCTGGTATAATATGGCAAGCTCAGAGGCGTTACCAAGGGAACATGTTAATACATTGAAGATATTTATTAAGCATGGAATTATTCCAAAAAGTGTTGCAGTTTTAGTAGACGACATTTCTTGTTTTGTTGATCCTGATACACATAAAAATATGCTTTACAGGGTGCCTTATCCAACGGGAGGACTTTTGTCACAGGCTGATTTTTATATTAAGTATTGTGATTTGTTTACTACAGCAGAGGCATTAAAGGTTATTTCTGAAAATGAGGATTCAGATAATGATACAGCGGAAAGATTCAGGGAAACAGGAACTGAAAGGTTAGATATAGAGACTTATTTTGACCCTTCACTTCCACAGTTCCAGACAGGATATTTCGCAGATTACTATTCTTTAAGGCTTGAGGAAGCAATAGAGGATATGACAGAGCTTAAGGCTATCTGTGATGAGTATAATATTAGACTTACGGTAATGACGAATCCTCTTTATTATCTCACATTTGAAAGGTCATCGGAAAATGGTTATTTACAGTATGTTGAGAAACTGGCCTATGTGACAGGATTTTATAATTTCAGCTGTCTGTCAGACATAAATAATAATTATTTGAATTATTATGAAACGAGTCATTTTACTCCTGAAATTGGTCGTATTATGATAGATACATGTTTTGGAGGCAGAGTTGATGATGAACTGCGTGCACAGGGATTTGGATTCTTTGCAAATGAGTACAACATTGAGAATTTGATGGATATTTTGCAACGGCAGTTGCGGGAAGTTAACAAGTAGGGCTCGTTACAAAGCAATATCACGCTGCGGTCGTCGCCTTATGTAAATCTGAAGAATTACATAAGACTCCCAATTCCTCGCGATAGATATTGTTTGTAACATCGCTTATGTTAAATTAGTGCAGGGCTCGTTACAAAGCAATATCACGCTGCGGTCGTCGCCTTATGTAAATCTGAAGAATTACATAAGACTCCCAATTCCTCGCGATAGATATTGTTTGTAACATTGCTTATGTTAAAT
Organism: Lachnospiraceae bacterium; assembly: GCA_045627905.1. Lineage (GTDB taxonomy): Bacteria > Bacillota > Clostridia > Lachnospirales > Lachnospiraceae > UBA2868. Next base: position 52,864 of record JAZQOO010000007.1, read on the forward strand.
TGGTGCAGGGCTCGTTACAAAGCAATTTAGGAGACAGAGATAATAATGGAAGAGAATAAGAGATATGGGCGTAATGAAGCCTGGAAATATTATATAAATCAGGAAATGCTTAATAAGGCGTTGAAGAAATGTGGGATAATGTTTGTATTTGGAGTTGCACTTCAGTATATCTCATCATTTTTACTGACCATTTATTTGGAGCATAATGCACCACTAGCAGAGAATTATTCAGAGCTGATGCAGGGATTTATGGGAGATGGAGTAACACTTATAATGGTGATTTTTATCGGTGTTATTACTCCGATTATGGAAGAGGTAGTATATAGAGGTTTAATAATGACAGTGTGCAATCTCTTTCTGCCGTTTTTTGTAGGAAATATTATTCAGGCGTTAATCTTTGGCTACTCACATGGAAATATAGTTCAAAGTGCGTATGCATTTTTGCTAGGATTATTAATTGGAGGAATGATAAAGATAACAGGAAGTTTCTTTTACGGTATATTTTTACATATGGGTGTAAATATATTTGGCTTGTTTATAGATAAATATGTTCCTGAGAGTACATCATTTGCAATGAAGGTGTTATATTTTATAATTTCAATTGTGGTAGGAGCTATTTGTGTCTATTTACTTATTATTTTGAAAAATAATAAAAATATAAGTTTTAAGGTATTAGCTAATCAGGAGGCAAAATGATAAAGGGACTGCTGATTTATGCAGAAGCAGATGCTAAAAGAAATGAATGGTTCATAAATGAACTGATAGAAGAGGGTAAGAGTTTAGAACTTGATATAGAACTAATATATAGCGAACAGTTAATAGTCTATGATGTAGATGAGGTAGCAAAAAGCTATCAGTTTGCAATAATGAGAGATAGGAATTATTTGATATCACAGTCGCTTGAAGAAAATGGTATTGTAGTATTTAATTCATCTGAAATTTCAAGACTTGGAAATGATAAATGGGAAGCTTACTGTTACTATAAAGATAAAGTTCCAATGATGTATACACAGAAAACAAAACTTCCATTTCCATTTGTAATGAAAACAAAGTCTGGTCATGGTGGGAGTGAGGTTTTTTATATTAAGGATGCTAATTCCTACGATAAGGCTATGTTTAAGCTGAAAGTCGAAGGCTTTTCAGAGGATGATTTGATATATCAAATGGTCGCTACAGATACTGGAAAGGATTTACGAGTGTATGTTTTAGGGGATTATGTCATGGCATCGATGCTTCGTGTGTCACAGGAGGATTTTAGGGCTAATATTTCTCTTGGTGGGACTGCAACGTATAAGGAGCTATCAGATGCGGAGATGAGAATCGTTGCACGCGTGTCAGAGGAGCTTAACAAGGGCTTTTACGGTATTGATATTATATATAATAAAGAAACGCCTGTTTTGAATGAAATTGAGGATGTTGTTGGAAGTCGAATGCTATATCAGTATACAGATATAAATGTCGCAAGAGAATATATGTTATGGATGAAAAAGGAACTGATGAAAAAAGAAATTCTGAACGATTAGTAGAACCAATGGATTTTTTATTTAACATTGGAATAGTCCTACTGGTTTTAATGATTTTTCTGTGTATAGTTGTTCGAAGTGAGAGTCTTGTCGGGCTTTTAAGATTTATTCCAAAATGTACCTTTCATACAATAACAGGTTATAATTGTCCGGGTTGTGGAATGACAAGGGCTAGTATTGCGTTAGCGAGATTTCAGGTTGTTGAAAGTCTGAAATATAATGCGGTTATTATATATGGTTTTATTTGCTATTTTATTTTTATGGTAGTGCAGGCAGGACATGTATTTTTAAAAACAGTATCGTTTAATGAAAAAATTTTAGGTATACTTATATATATTGGGGTTGGTATTCTGATTATCCAGTGGATAGTAAAGATAGCACTGAAAATATTTTTTTGAAACTGATTGCTGATTTTAAACTACTAAGCTGTTAAAATTATTGAGTTGATGATACGTATTATACAAGCGAAAGGAGTATATTATGATTTGTAAGTATTGTAATAGCGAAATATCAGATGGTATGAATTTTTGCCCTAACTGTGGTAAAAAGGTGGAGCCAGAGGTTGAGAAGTTTACTGGTGAAATTGTGGATGATGGAGACAACAAAGCACAAACACAGTCAAATTACAGCAGTAATGTAAAACAGGGCTTTACTGCAGAAAATATAAGAGAAACTGTATCGGGAATAAACAGGAATGTGGCAAAGGGAAAAAATACATATGCTTTAATATCATTTATCCTGGGAGTTATATCTATAACATGCTGTTGTACAATGAATCTTAGCATTTCACTTGGTGTTGTTGCTGTTATTCTTGGCGTAATTGCTGTTAGAAATAAAGAAGATAATATAGGGTTTGCCTATGCAGGAATTGCATGTGGTGCGCTTGGTTTAGTAATGGGATTTTCGGTTGCATTTATCGGTGGTGTGTTGTCATTTTTAAGTGATTTTAGTATAAATGGTGTAAAATATTTCAGATGGTAGAATCATAGTTGTTTGATGAGGATAATAAAGTGAAAAAAACTATTATAGTAATGCCTGTAGCAAATGAAGAAGAGTCAATAGGCAAAACAATTGAAGAAATACTAAGTTTTAATTATGATAATCTTTATCTGTATATAATTATAGATAGCTATTCAAAGGACAGGACGGAAGAGATTATTCGTTCCTATGAAAGCAAAACAGATAAGGTTAAATGCATATTTTATAAGGAATCGAGAGGCGTTATTAGTTGTTATCTTGAAGGATATAGACAGGCACTTGCTGATGGTGCAGAGAGAGTTATTGAAATGGATGGTGGAGGAAGTCATCTTCCAAAAGAACTTCCGCAGTTTATTGATGCTTTAGATGAAGGTTATGACTGCGTATGGGGTTCGAGGTTTATGAAGGGTGGCGGAATGGAACACGACCCGTTATATAGAAAGGTATTGTCAGGTGGCGGAACATTTTTATCCAATATTGTCCTTGGCACAAAGCTTAAGGATATGACGAGTGGATATGAAGCGTTTCAGAGAGATGTTCTTATGAAATTTGATTTTGACAAATTTCTTTCAACAGGTCATATGTATCAGACAGAAATGAAATATTATTGCAGAGATTATAAGTGTAAGGAAGTTCCGATACATTATATAGCAGGAAAATCATCACTTAAATTCAAGGCAGTTAAGGAAGCTTTAAAGATTTTATTTATGCTCAAAAAACATGAAAAAAATGTATATAAAAAGGAGTAGTTATGTGGGTAGCGGATGGTTGGAAGGACTATGAGGTTATCGATTCGTCTCGCGGAGAAAAGCTCGAGCGTTGGGGGAAATATATTTTGCTTCGCCCAGACCCTCAGGTAATATGGGACACAAAGCGAGTTAACCCATTGTACAAAAAACTTAATGGTCATTATCACAGAAGTGCAAAGGGTGGTGGTGAATGGGAGTTTTTTGGACTGCCAAATGAATGGTCCATTAATTATAAGGATTTAACGTTTAATCTGAAGCCTTTTAGCTTTAAACATACAGGGTTATTTCCGGAACAGGCTGTCAACTGGGATTTTGTGGCAGAAATAATAAAGAATGAGAAGGCTCATAAGCCTGATAAAGAAATAAAGATTCTAAACCTTTTTGCATACACTGGTGGAGCTACAGTATCTGCTGCGAAGGCAGGAGCAAGCGTAACACATGTTGATGCTTCGAAAGGAATGGTAGGCTGGGCTAAGGAGAATGCACAGTCATCAGGTCTTAAGGATGCACCTATTAGGTGGCTTGTCGATGATTGTGTAAAGTTTGTAGAGAGAGAAATACGACGAGGGAATACGTATGATGGAATCATTATGGATCCGCCATCATATGGAAGAGGCCCTAAAGGTGAGATATGGAAAATAGAAGAATCGGTATATCCGTTTATAGAGCTTTGCAGTAAGCTGTTAAAGGATGATTCTTTATTTTTACTTATAAATTCGTATACAACAGGACTTCAGCCAGCAGTGCTTTCATATATGTTAAATACGATTATTGTGAGACAATATGGAGGCAGAGTTGAAGCTGATGAAATAGGTCTACCAGTAACAGATACAGGACTTGTATTGCCGTGTGGTGCTACTGGCAGATGGATAAAAAATTAGAAAGGTAAAGGGAAATAGAATGTTTCAGGAAACAATTTTTTCGTTACTTCCTGCAATTGTGGCGATAGGACTAGCGCTTATTACTAAGGAAGTATATTCATCTTTATTTATTGGTATAATTTGTGGTGGACTTTTGTATACAGGCTTTAATGTTGGAGCGACTGTATCACACGTATTTGGAAATGGTATTGTAGCATCACTTTCAGATTCTTATAATGTAGGAATTTTAGTATTTCTTGTAGTTCTTGGTACAATGGTAATGCTTATGAACAGAGCAGGTGGTTCTGCAGCCTTTGGAAGATGGGCATCATCTCATATAAAAACAAGATTTGGTGCAATGATGGCAACAGTAGCACTTGGAATTCTTATTTTTATCGATGATTATTTTAACTGCCTAACAGTAGGCTCTGTTATGAGACCTGTAACTGATAAAAATAATATTTCAAGAGCAAAGCTTGCGTATTTAATTGATGCAACAGCAGCTCCAATATGTATTATTGCTCCTGTATCTTCGTGGGCGGCAGCAGTCTCAGGCTTCGTTGAAGGGGCAAATGGTATAGAGCTTTTTGTAAGAGCTATTCCATATAACTTTTATGCCTTTGTGACGATTGCGATGATGATTACTCTTGCAAAGCTTGATTTTGATTTTGGACCAATGGCACATATAGAGAGGCAAGATAAAGAGGCTACACTTGACAAGCTTATGGAAAAGTCAAGTGTTAAGTCAGGCTCTGGTAATCCAATGCCACCTGTAAATGAGAATGGTAGAGTAATGCATCTCGTAGTACCAATAATAACATTGATAGTTTGTTGTATTTGTGGATTGTTAGTAAGCGGTGGTATTCTGGAAGGAAATAATTTTATTGATGCATTTTCAGGCGCAGATGCTTCTGTTGGATTATCTATAGGCTCAACAATAGCTCTTATAATCACAATGGTATTCTACCTTGCTACAAAAGTTCTCAATTTTAATGAGTGTATGGAATCAGTTCCAGAAGGCTTTAAGAGTATGGTGCCTGCAATATTGATTCTGACTTTTGCATGGTCTCTTAAGGCTATGACAGATTCATTAGGCGCAAAAACTTACGTTGCATCACTTGTTGCTGGATTTGCTGATAAAAGTGTACTTATGAGTTTCTTACCTGCAATAGTATTTCTTATTGGTGCTGGACTCGCTTTTGCAACAGGAACAAGCTGGGGAACATTTGGTGTACTTATTCCTATCGTAGTAAATGTTTTTGGTGGGAATTTGTCAAACGAACTTATGATTATTTCTATTTCAGCATGTATGGCAGGAGCTGTTTGTGGTGACCACTGCTCTCCAATATCTGATACTACAATTATGGCATCAGCAGGTGCAGAATGTGATCATTTGACACATGTTTCAACACAGCTTCCATATGCAGTATTTGCAGCATTTGTAAGTTTTATTGCATATATTATAGCAGGATTTGTAAGAAATGCGTTTGTATGTCTTCCAGTTAGTATTGTTATGATAATTATAGCATTGATAGTTACAAAGAAGACTTTAGCGGGTAATAAATAGGAATTTATAAATGATAAAGCTCTCACAGTTTTTGTGGGAGTTTTATTTTAATGCAGACCAACGATGAAATCGTTGGTAGCCCGTCGGCTTTGAGACATAAGAGAAATGGCGATATACAGACCAACGATGAAAAGAAATACGATTTCAGTCTGGTAAGCTACTGAAATCAGAGGAGACGAAGTATGATGATTCAAGATATTGCACCACATAGGTTTAATAACCAGTATATGAACAAAAATGAAAAGGATGATGATATCGTGCTTGCATTTAATGAAAACGGTATTCTCATAAATGAAGGATTAGAGAGAGTTTTTCCAAGTGTACATATATATAGGAAGAAATATTCTGATGAAAAGCTGATTTATTTATTTTCAATAGATGAAACTTCTTATTATATGTCACCGATTTCGCTTGATATAAGTCTTGATGATTATAAAGAATATAAAAAGCTGAATGAACTTAGAAAGACTTTAAAAAAGCCAGAGATTATGGCGGCGGCTACTGGTTTGCATTTATATGTATGGTATAGAGATAATGCATATTGTGGAAGATGCGGAAAGAAGACTAGACATGACGAAAAGCTTAGATGCTTGATATGTGATTGTAAAAATATGATATTTCCGCGTATTTCTCCTGCAGTAATTGTAGCGGTTACAAATAAAGATAAAATACTGCTGACAAAATACGCAAACAGAGCTTACACAAGATATGCGCTTATTGCTGGATTTACAGAGATAGGTGAAACTCTTGAGGAGACTGTTGAGAGAGAGGTTTTAGAAGAAGCAGGAGTAAAGGTTAAAAATATACGGTATTATAAATCACAGCCATGGGGCTTTGATGGAAATCTTTTGGCTGGTTTTTTCTGTGAGCTTGATGGTGATGAAACTATTACTATGGATGCAGAGGAATTATCTACTGCAGAATGGGTAAAAAAAGAAGATATCCCTGAATATGATGAAGGACTTGCACTTACACATGAAATGATGCAGGTATTTAAAAGGTCTTAAATTGCAATTAAATCAAACAAATTATTTAAAAAACAGTTTTGTGAATTGTGTACTAAATTTAATACATAAATTTTGTTAATTATTTAAAATAATCCTTGCAAACATGGATTATATCGTGTATACTCATTATTGCTGTGACATGATAGCGATGAAGTGTGAGGTTGCTATACAGCCGAGAGGATGTATAGGTTTTCCGCGGAGCGAATGTCAAGTCGAGAAACTGACG
>JAZQOO010000008.1:0-8091 GCA_045627905.1 Lachnospiraceae bacterium
CACAAGGCTCGTTCGACTTGCATGTGTTAGGCACGCCGCCAGCGTTCATCCTGAGCCAGGATCAAACTCTCAATAAAAGTTTATTTCCTAACCAGTTTATTTTCTGGCTTTGTTTGTTTACTTTAGGTTTCGTTTCCGAAAAAATTCTCATTGTTTGGAATGTTTTTCGGGGTTGGATATAATGTTTAATTATCAAGGTTCTGTGTCGCTTTTGCGACCGTGTCAGCCGCGCGACTTGATTATATTATCACTCCGTAGAACTATTGTCAACACATTTTTTACAATTTTTTTTAATTTTTTTTGGCAACTTTTCACGAAATTGAATTTTCTACAATATCTTGTATAAATACTATTTTATTTGATATCTAAAACCCAAGAATTTTTCTGAAAATTTTTTTAATTTCTCTTGTTTTTTTACTTTAAAACCAATTTGACAACGGATTACTATTATAAATTATTGTCAGAAAAGGACTGTCATTTATCATCCTCATCATTTCATTTCCTGTTTCATAACCAAGCAGGAAAATAACTCCAGAAAATGCTATCCACACAATTATAAGTGCTTCAACTCCACCTATAGCTGCTCCAGCCATTCTATTTAACCCTTTTATGATAGGTATTCTCTCTATTATATGGACTATCATAAATACTATTTTAAATATAAACCAAAATACAATAAAGAGAATAAAAAAAGCTACAACACTTACAGCCTTTCTTGCAAGGAAAGCCGATACATAATCATCAAACTGCTCAACCAAAAGATTTTTGTACATTTCTTCTGTATTATTTTCAATAAGAGAATTCTTAATTGAGTTCGGCATTTCATATGAATTAATAGTCTCTGTCTGATTTTCTTTAATAGAATTATCATTCTTCGAATTTATTTCAAGTAAAGATTCATCTATGCGGTTTTGAACAGATGAATAAATATTAGTATTATTTAATATTATTTGGTATGCAGTTGGCATACAGGCTCTCACTGCAATCAAAATCCCAAACATTCCTATAAGGTATACTACGATTCGCAAAAATCCTTTTCTATATCCCCTGAATATTAATATGGCAAATAGTACAACAACAGCTATCGCCAAATAATTTACCTGCATTATTTTTCCCCTAAATTAATTTTACTCCCAATATATAAGTTACTGGAATTTTATTTCGTCTGTTTTTGTTCCTGAAACAAATAAATATCTTCCGTTTTTCTTTTCAGGTGATATTGTTATAACAGAGTTCTTAAAATATCCCTCAAACTTTTTTGTTCCCATCGTGTTATATATTTTACATTCATTAGCATTATAAATAATTATAAGGTCCTTATTTAACACGATATCTGTGTAGTCAAGGTCAAATTCCTGTGATGCCACTACACTACCTGATGTATTGTATAAATCTATTCTGTATGGAAGACCTTCAAGTGTAGTGTTTCTAAAAACGAGTCCAATATATTCACTACTGTAAAATACACTTTCAACCTTTTCGGCCAGCTGGTTACTGTACACTTCAACAGGCTTCTGAGTTCCTTTATAAATAGAAAACTGTCTATTACCGAGAGCAAAAGCTGTCTCATCATTTATAAACTCTACGCAAGTAACAGTTTCATCATTATAATCAAAGCCGCTGACAAGATTATTTATTTCATTCTGACCTACAGCACCAAAATTATAAAATGCCACAGATGATTTAAGCTTGCCACTATCTACATATAAATAAGATATATTAAGTAATATTCCATTATCGGAAATATCAAGTGCGATAGGATATCCACTTTTACCCATCGTAGTTTTATCACTTGCTACATTTTCACCATTTTTATTATAAAGCTTGACCCATGTTACATCCTCATCATCAAGCACAACTGCCACATTTCCGTTTCCAGAGACACAAAATCTTTGAACAGCAATTGTTGTGTCTATCTGTCCCTGTAATCCCTGACTGTTAAGTATATATATTTTATTTCCTCTGTAGTCACCTATTGCTACATAATCACCACAGGCGTCCACCATAGGATTTTGCATCTGATATGTCTGGTTCCACAACATCTCATTGTTTGTATTAAATGCAAAAACACCATCTCTGCTGTATCGTAGTACATTTCCATTGAACCCAACATATTTAGAAGATGGCACCTCCTGATATTCGATTGTTTTTAAAATTCGATATTCGCTAAAGACTTTGCTCTTATATAAAGAATAGACAACACAAATAAACATAACCACGAACACTACTGCCGATAATACAATCGTGAGCATGCGCATCCTATGTCTTTTAATCTGTTTCTGATAATCTGCTTCTTCACGCTTTGCAGATTTATATTTTTCAAGAAAATAACTGTTTACTTCTTCTGCCATTTTTAAACCCTTATTATTTCATCGCCCGCAATAATCAATAATGTAGAAATGCCTGCCGGCATTTCTTTGATGTCTCCAGATGTATCACACCTTAGGTGTGATACAATGGCACAACGGGCTACCAACGATTTCATCGCCCGCAATAATAAAACACCGGGGTCGGACAGAGTCTAACCCCGATATCTATATATTTTTATCATATTAGATAATAAAAGTAAATAACTTATACCTTTATATTGCTTCACAAACTATTTAAGAAATTCCTTAATCTGCTTGTAAATACCCTTAGCATCAAGCTCATACTTCTCAATAAGTGCTGCTGCTGAACCTGACTCACCAAAAATATCCTGCATACCAATCTTCTTAACCTTTGTTGGATGCTTAGCTGAGAGGCAATCACATACTGCAGAACCAAGACCGCCTATTACTGAATGCTCTTCTGCTGTAACAACCATTCCTGTCTTCTTAGCTGATGCAACAATTAAATCTTCATCAAGTGGCTTGATTGTATGGATGTTGATAACCTCAGCACTGATTCCATCAGCCTCAAGCATCTTTGCTGCTTCTAATGATTCAGGAACTGTAAGACCTGTTGCAACGATTGTAAGGTCTGTACCTTCTCTTAAAACTACACCTTTACCCATTTCGAATTTATATGTAGCTTCATCATTGAATACAGGAACATTTGCACGTCCGAAACGAAGATATACAGGTCCTTCGTATTCATAAGCTGCCTTTACAGCTGCTCTAGCTTCTACATCATCTGCTGGGTTAATGATAACCATTCCAGGAATTGTTCTCATTAATGCGATATCTTCATTACACTGATGAGATGCTCCATCTTCACCAACTGAGATACCTGCATGTGTAGCACCAATCTTAACATTAAGATGTGGATAACCAATACTATTTCTTACCTGTTCAAATGCACGACCTGCTGCAAACATTGCGAATGTTGATGCAAAAGGAACTTTGCCTGTAAGTGCAAGACCTGCTGCGATACATGTCATATTTGCTTCTGCGATACCACAGTTAACAAACTGTTCTGGATGTGCCTTTTTAAAATTCTGAGTCTTTGTAGCAGCGGCAAGGTCTGCTGTAAGTACTATTAAATCTTTATGTTCATTTCCAAGCTCAACTAAAGCATTAGCGTAGCTGACTCTTGTAGCGATTTTCTTTACTTCTGACATAATGCTTCACCTACTTTCTCAAGATCTGCCATTGCAACTGCGTACTGCTCATCATTAGGAGCAACTCCATGCCATTCACATGAATTCTCCATGAATGATACATCCTTACCCTTGATAGAATGAGCAATAATTACTGTTGGCTTACCCTTTGTTTCACGAGCCTTCTTGAATGCAGCTCTGATTTCATCAAAGTCATGAGCATTAATCTCTATTACTTCACAATTAAATGCTTTAAATTTATCTGGAATAGGATTCGAATCACAAACCTCTTCGATTGTACCATCAATCTGTAATCCATTGTTATCAACAATAATTACAAGGTTGTCAAGTTTCTTATGTCCCGCAAACATAGCAGCTTCCCATACCTGACCTTCAGCAAGTTCTCCATCACCTAAAAGAGTATAAACTCTGTATGAGTCATTAGAAAGCTTTGCTGAAAGAGCCATACCTGTTGCTACTGAAATACCCTGTCCAAGTGAACCACTTGACATATCAACACCAGGTGTGTGCTGTAAACATGGATGTCCCTGTAAGTGTGAACCAAGTTTACGAAGTGTCTTCATTTCTTCCACTGGGAAATATCCACGGTTTGCAAGGGCAGAATAAAGTGCTGGTGCACAATGTCCTTTTGAAAGTACAAAACGGTCTCTGTCCTCCTTCTTAGGATTCTTTGGGTCGATGTTCATTTCTTCGAAATAAAGAAATGTCATAATGTCAGCACATGAAAGTGATCCGCCTGGATGTCCGGCTTTGGCTGCATGAACACCTGTTACGATACCCTTACGCACTTCATTGGCTGTTTTCTTAAGCTCAAGATTCTCCATAATTCTATCCTTTCTTTAATTTATTTATTTTAGGTCTCTCCACCTTTTAAATCATTTCATATAGGTAAATTCCACAAAATTTACCCGCCTATTATGAATTTTACCATCAAAAATAGATAAATACAATTAATTTGTTAAATATTCAACAATCTTTTCAAAATGCATTCCATGAGATGCCTTAATTAAAATTGTTGGTTTGTCAGAAACTTCCTTCATTTTTGTACTACTTATGAAATCCTCTAGCTTCTCATAATAATATTTATCAGATATATTGTCTGCCTGCTCGTATGTGTTAGCCGAAAGACTGCCTATACAAATCAATGTATCAACATTTTTGGACATAGCATATGCACCAACCTCGCCGTGCAGCTTCTCCTCATCACTTCCAAGCTCAAACATATCGCCAAGAATAGCTATTTTTCTCGCAGAACCACTATCGCATAAAAGGTCAATCGCCGCCTTTACAGATTTAGGATTAGCATTATAGCAGTCATCAATTACTGTATATTTTTCATGCCTGATTATATTGCTTCTTCCTGAAACACCCTCTACATTTTCGATTCCGGCCTTTATTTCATCAATTGTTAGTGAAAATAACTGTCCTACCGCTGTTGCTGCCAGTGCATTTATTACCATATGCTTACCCGGAAGCGGTACTTTAACATCGAACTTACCTGCTTTAGTACAAATAGTACATGTACTTCCACTCATTCCATCTGCGACAACATTTTTCGCATACACATCATTTTTTTCTTTAAGTCCGAAATAGGTTGGTGTCTTTTCGTTGACTCTTTTGATTTCACAGAGCTTCTCGTCATCTCCATTTACAACAACATACCCGTTCTTATTCATTGATTCGAAGATTTCACTTTTAGCCTTCAATACCCCATCAAGGTCCTTTAGATTTTCAAGATGGCATGGTCCAATATTTGTCATGACACATACATCTGGCTTAACTATTTCTGAAAGTCTTCGCATCTCGCCAAAATCAGATATTCCCATTTCAACGACAGCCGCTTCATGTGCTTCATCTATAGAAAAAATAGTAAGCGGAACACCTACTTCATTATTTAGATTTCCTGCAGTTTTCTGAACATTATATTTCTGTGCTAAAACTGCTGCCACAAACTGCTTTGTACTTGTCTTTCCAACGGAACCAGCAACACCAACTATTTTTACTGAAAGCTGCATTCTGTAAAATTTAGCAATATCCTTAATTGCCTGAAAGGAATCCTTTACAACAATATAGTTTCCGTATTTTTCTTCTGGCTCATCCTCGCAGACAGCAGCTAACGCACCGTTATCAAGCACCTGCTTTATAAATGAATGACCATCTACTCTCTCTCCTCTTGTTGCGATAAAGACACTGCCCTCTTCACATTTTCTCGAGTCGATAACAATAGATTTAGCTTCTTTTTCTGCATCATCTCCATTAACTAAAACAAGCTTACCATTACATGCTTTAGCTATGTTTTCAAGCGTCATATTTTTCAAGCGAAACCTCCACAATCCATTCACACAACTGTTCATACGATTTACCTACTGTACGCGCTTCCAAAGGAATAAGACTCGTAGGTGTCATTCCAGGAAGTGTATTTGCCTCCAGGCAGTAAACCTCATCATTTTCATCTATAATAAAATCCATTCTCGCATACACCTTAATACCAAGTGCATCATAAGCCCTTAATGCGAGTGTCTTTACCTTTTGCATTAATTCATAACTAAGTGGCGCAGGGCATGTTTCTACAGCACCTCCTGCCTGATATTTATTTTTGTAATCATAAACACCATCTTTTGCGACAATCTCCACTATAGGAAGAGCCTCTTTATCAATTACGCAGTCAGTAACCTCGCGTCCCTTAATATACTTTTCTATTAAAATCTTATCCTCGAATCCAAATGCTTCGTTTAACGCCTTGTCGTACTCTTCCCTTGTGTTTACTATGTATACACCAACTGATGAACCGCCGTTGCACACCTTAATTACACATGGCAAAAACCTTGGCTCGAGCTTTTCCTTTTCGTCATTTTTGTAAACAACATATCCGTCCGGAGTAGTAACACCATGCTGTATAAATACACTTTTTGTAATAGCTTTATCCATTGCAAGAGCGCTGCTCAAATAATCCGTTCCAGTATATTTAATATTGAGCAAATCAAAGGTTGCCTGAATTTTTCCATTCTCTCCACAGTCACCATGAAGAGCCATGAAAACAATATCTGCCTCCTTACATATTTCCAGAACATTTTCACCAAATAAAACATTAGGATTAGTGCCTCTAAGCTCCTTTATTTTTGCAATATCAGGGGCTGACTCTGATACCTTTTTAATGTCCTTTGTCCAGTCATAATCTCTTGTAAAAATACCATCGATACTGCCGTTATAGCCCATAAACACATCTAGTAAAATAGTGTCATGACCTAATTTTTTTAACGCGTTGTAAACCCCTGTTCCAGATACAAGTGAAACATCCCTTTCTGTACTTATTCCACCTGCTAATACTACTATTTTCATGCTTTCCCTCTCATCAAAAATATTTTCAAATGCTTTCTTTTTACATAAATGTAAGTCAAAATAGCTAACGATACAAATGCCGCAATGCTTATTGCTGTCGATATTTTCTGAAGCATTGTCCCTGCATATTTTACATGAATCTGATTTACTTTTTCATCAGCTTCACTTAAATACACACGTGCAAGCCCATTAGTTCCGTTTCCATCAATTAAAAGAGCATTACCATTTTCGTCCTCTGCATGATAACCCTTATAATAAATAAATGGAACATCTATGTATTCTATATTTTCATTATCAATGACATGTCCGCTATCGTTATCATTTGTTACATAAACACTTAATTCGTTTTTATTTCTCATAACAGGTATTGCTTCGCCCTTATCAGTTGTTGCAACATCGCTTGTACTTAAAATATAATCCGTATCCTCAACGGACTCAGGCAACCATTCGCCACCTATAACATTTGCTGTAAAAGGCTTGTACGAATAATAATCATTGGAATAGTCATAATATCCCTGATTATTATTTGTAAAGCTAATATACGCTGTAAAGCTCATTACTATAAAGACAACGATTATTGCAAATACCTCAATAAAATTATTTTCTCCGCCGTCTCTAAACGAAATAAATCTTGTGAGCTTTCTGCTTTTTGCAATTTCCTCTACAACAATGCCACCTGCAAAGCTTAAGAAAACCGAGCTGATTATAAATAATCTCCAAGGGAACTGAATCGATGAAAAATGTCTTCCAATTCTTTCCCATGGGAGTAAATTTGTCGATGCAATTGCAAATGCCATTCCAGCCAAAATGAGCAAATCTGCAAATTTCATAATATTATTGTCTTTTTTTCTTGTAACAAAAATTCTAATAAATACTATAAGTAAAAGTGCTGTACCAAGACATGGGAATTCATTAGCAAAAACTTCCTTGAAATCCATTGCTTCCTGTGCTGGCTCTATCCATGTATTACTAACACGGAATACGTCATTTTTCATTTGTTCTAACATAGGAAGTGTATAAAAGCATGTAGCTAAAAATGTCAGTATTGTTGTTACGAACAATCTTAACAACACTTTCGCATCTAAAAATACTTTTTTGAAATTTATAAGTAAAAATATTATTGAAACAAATATACTAAAAATAAGACTTAGCGAATGACAGAGAAGTACGCCTGCAAACCCAATTCCAAATATCCATGGTCTGTTCATTCT
>JAZQOO010000009.1:0-104141 GCA_045627905.1 Lachnospiraceae bacterium
TGGCAGCAGAAGCCTATAGAACAAACAACGAATTCAAAAGAGCATATGTTAAATTGTCAGTAGATGACATAGAAAGTATATTGAGTATGTGTAAATAATCATGTCGGAGGCATGTCGGAGGGACGCTTCTTTTGTCACAAGGAGCGTCCCTCTGACATTTTAGTTTATTCTTTATTTACAATATATATGCCCAGGCAGACGAGTATAAGAGACACAAAACTAGTGATCCCAATTGTTGAACCTTCATTTAACATTATTGCAGATAAAATAACACCGCAAACCGGATTCATAAACCCAAATACAGCAACTTTAGAAATAGGATTGTGTTTTAAAAGAAGTCCCCAAAGTGAATAAGCCACTGCAGATACAAACGCAAGATATAAAAGCATTAAAAATCCAGAAAATGTAAAAGTATTGAGCCTACCTCCAAATATAAAGCCAATTATTGTCATAATTAGCCCACCAACTATAAACTGATAACTACTTAATACAATTGGATTCTCATCTACAGAATATCTTTTTAGAAGTACTGAAGAAAAGGCATATGCAAAGGTTGATATGAATACAAATAAATCACCCATAAAATAATTTCCACTTGTTATTTGCACGCCAAAAGTACTAACGAGTACAACACCTAGAAATCCAATTATAGATCCTATAATTTTCTTAAAAGTTAAACTTTCCTGTCTAAATAAAAGACTAGCTACTAGAATAGCTACAAATACATTTGTGCCTTCTACTATGGATGATCTAACGCCTGTAGTATGAGCAAGTCCTATATAGAAAAAAACATATTGTGCGACCGTCTGTAACAATGATAATCTTAGTATTTTCAACCATGAATTATTATGAGGGATAAGCGATTTTCGAGATAAAACGCTGCCAATTATTAACGCTAATAATCCGGCCAGAATGAATCGTATCCCAGCAAATAGAATCTGAGTGTAAGAGTCTGCGGAAGCTATATTAAAAAGACTATATCCGATCTTTATACATGGAAAGGCGCTTCCCCATAGCGCGCAACAGATAAAAGCACCAATAACAACAACGGGCGTTTTAGTAAGAATGTTATTTTTATTAATGTTCATAGCAAACCTTCCTTAAAAAAACAATAAAGGTATTTTACTACAATTGCGAAAATAATACATCTACATATAAACATGCAATGATAATTTTATGAAATAGTGTTATAATATCTCTAGAAAAGTGACAAAATATATGGTATTGAGGGAAAGAAAATCAATAGATGATATAATTAAACTAGGAAATAGGTATCATCCAGATAGAGTTAAATTTTGTATTGATAGAAAAAGAGAACTTGTTGATTATAAAATCATTGATGAATTAACAAAGATATTGATTAAGTGGTTGTACTAAAGGAGTGAACTTATGACTCAAAAAATATGGAATAGATTAAGTTTTTTTGAACAATTGTCAAATGTTGACGGAGAAGTGAGAAGATTGGTTCAGGTACACGAAAATTATAAAAGTGGAAATTGTACAGAAGATTATTCTACACAATATTTGGAAAAAATAATAAAGCTCATTAGAATGACCATGTTAGATCCTAAAAATACAGTTAAAGGGTATCGATTTATAGAACTTAATGATGAAATAGAAGAAATAAAGAGATATATAAATGATGAAGTTTCAGATTCCTATATATTAAGTTATTGGGATGAATATACGAAAGCAATAAGCTAAAATAAAAATCAGCATACTCATATGAGAATGCTGATTTTTATTAGCAGGGGATGAGAGAATCGAACACGATGGTAAAAACTGAGAATGCAGTATTTATGCGTGTTCTGAGACTTTTTCTTTGAATGCAGTTTGAATACAGTTTAATTTAGTTACTAGGAGGAGAGCTT
Organism: Lachnospiraceae bacterium; assembly: GCA_045627905.1. Classification (GTDB taxonomy): domain Bacteria; phylum Bacillota; class Clostridia; order Lachnospirales; family Lachnospiraceae; genus UBA2868. The sequence goes on from JAZQOO010000009.1 coordinate 1,872, forward strand.
CTAGTACGGCAGATAACAAATTTTAGTTACGAAGCAAGTTTTATGAATAGACTGAAAATAGAATGGTTTTTCAGTCTTTTTTTATAGCAGATATTTACTTTTGTACTAATATAAAATATAATATTAGTACGAAAGTTGGTGATAACACATGAATAATATTACAGATTATATTGATGAGACAGGAGTACTTATTACAGTTAACGTGGTTAAGGCAGGAATTAATAAGACAGCTCTATACAAATATCTTAAGGAGAATAATTACGAAAAAATAGCACACGGAATATATGCGTCACCAGAGGCATGGGTAGATGAAAATTATGCGTTGTCTGTAAGATATCCACAGGCAGTGTTTTCTCATGATGAGGCATTGTATTATCATGGACTGGTTGATAGAGAGCCCATGCGACAGACTATAACTCTATATTCCGGATATGGAACTAAGAGACTAGTGGATACAGGAGTTAAAGTATTCACAGTAAAAAAAGAATTACTTGAATTAGGAAAAATAAATGGCAAAACATCATTTGGACATGAAATTCCCATTTATAATCTTGAACGCACTATATGTGATTTAGTAAGAAATAGAAGTAGTTTTGAAATGCAGGATTTTCAGACAGCATTAAAAACATATATTTTGAGAAAAGATAAGGATCTTAACCTATTGATGGAATACGCGAAAAAGTTTCGAATAGACAACAAGATTCGCTCGTATATGGAGGTGATGCTGTAATGAGTCTAACACCAGAACAAATTAAAGGTAGAATTAAAAATGTAGCAAAACAGAATAATGCTGATGCCAGGATTTTACTTAGAATATATATGATGGAGAGATTTTTAGAACGCGTTGCAAATTCTAAGTATGCCGATGATTTTATTATAAAAGGCGGGATATTAGTAACATCTTTAGTTGGGGTATCTATGCGATCAACAATGGATATAGATACATCAATTAGAAACTGGAATCTCACTGAAGAGGATGCTCGAAAAGTTATAGGAGAAGTCATTGCTGTGGATATGGGTGATGACGTTGACTTTATAATAAAAGATATATCAAATATTATGGATGAAATGGAGTATCCTGGAATACGAATAGCTTTAGATGCTAGTATTGGTCAAATGTCTGCTCCGCTAAAGATAGATATCTCCACCGGAGATGTAATCACACCCAAAGCCATATCTTATGAGTACAAGTTAATGCTTGAAGATAGAAGTATAAATTTATGGTCATATAACTTGGAAACAATTTTAGCTGAAAAGCTTCAAACAGTTCTTGCGCGAGGTGTGTTAAATACAAGAATGAGAGATTATTATGACATTTATACATTAACAAGGATTTATAAAAACTCTATTGATATATTAGTTCTTAGAGATGCATTTGCGGCTACTTGTAAAAAGAGAGATAGTTTAGGACTCATGCATGAAGGAGAGAACATTACAACAATAGTAGCTGATGATAATACGCTTAGTGAGCGGTGGAAAGTATATAAAGCAAAATATTCTTATGCGGTGGATATATCTTATGACAAAGTAATAAAAAGCATAGTGGAATTATATAAATTAGCTGTATAGCATTTACTATAAAGCAGCTTTATACATTGGGAATGGTAAACGAATTCTATCAGCATAGTAATCTTGATTCGTTGGTTGGGTTTGGATTTTGCGATATATATGCCGTTATCAATAATACAAAAGGATTAAAATAGCTACAATTAAGCGTATAATGTTGTTAAGTCCTAAATCAGAATATCTGATATCAGAAAATGGAAAGCGTATTCGGGAAAATGCGTTAAGGAGAGCTTTATACAGAATTTGTAAAAATCTTAATATTCCAAGAAGGTCTCCGCACTCTATTAGAAGGACATATGCGTCAATACTTCTTGATAGCGATATTGATGAAGGATTTGCTCAGGAGCAGATGGGCCATAGTGATATTGAAACAACCAGGAGGTATTATTACTACTGTCGTAGTGGTTTAGAAGAAAAGAAATCAAAAATAGAAAAAGCCATAGACTACTGATGGAGCAGCTGTCTATGACTTTAGTATTCTCCTGTTGAGAATTTTGAGAACGCATTTGAGAACGTAACGTTCTTTAGGATTAAAAAACCGCGTATTTACGCGGTTTCTTAGCAGGGGATGAGAGAATCGAAATCGAATTATCAAATTCTGAGATATCTCTCAAGTCCCTATTTTACAGCATCTTAGGCTCGAATTTTTGTTATTAAACTACATTCCCTAAGGTTCCCTTATACGTTCCCTTATGTCTGGATAACTTAGCAATCTCATTTCTAAATACAGAAGGCGGAACAACGTCCCTTACATAGCTTTGTGTAGTCCTGATATCTGCATGTCCCATGAGGACTTTCCTGACTTCATCAGCTACATTTGCATAAGCTAGTTTTGTAGCATAAGCATGTCTTATCTTATGTGGTGAACGTTCCTTTATTCCAACAGCTTTACAAAGGCCGTATAGCTTCTTGCGAAAAGAATGTGACTTAATTCTATTATTTTTATCTGTAAATAGCCATTCTGAGCCATTAGTGAGCTCTAATAGCCTTTGTGTAGCGTATATGCCTAGTTCTGTTAGATATATGTCTCTGATGCCATTATCCGTCTTAGGCATGTCCTGTACTTCAACTACATTATGACCTTCTTCATCATCGTAGTTTATTTCCGTTTTACAGATATGGATATAATCTTCGTGAACATCTTCTCTTTTTAGTGCTGATAGTTCACTTACTCTTATACCTGTATCGAATAGAATAATAAGTCCCAGGCTTCTTATATCACCGCGTTTTAGCATTTCACTCACAAGAAGAACTTCCTCGTCTTCAGAGAAGGTCATTTCTTCTTTTGTATGCGTTTTCTTTGAGAACTTTATAGTGTCTAAATCTAGTTCTGCAAAGTACGATGCATATGCATTAGAAATGTATTTCTTTCGTTTCGCATATTTTAGCATGTTCCTTAGGTGTGATACGAATTCTCTGAACTCTTTTCCATTTTGTACTTCGTTGATAGCAGTTTCATAAATAAAGCCGTCTAAATCATCCTCTGTAATGTCTTTAAACTGCTTTTTGAGGATATGCTCAGCAAACTTATTCTCAAGTGTAAAATGTCTGATTCTATCAGAGTATCGTGTAACACTTTGACATTTGAGACCAGTCTGTCCTTTTACGGATAGCCAGTCGTCAAATGCATCTTTAATATTGAAAAAGGTAGATTGATTCTTGTAATAATTAATAATAAATTGTTCTAAGTCTTGTTTTTCTTTACACCTTTTTCTTTTTGGTTCTCCATCGAATAATGTGTACCAATAGCCATTCTTGCCTTGCCATACATTATATGGATGCATAGCCATGTATTCAGCATTTTTCTTCATTTCTATTTCGTGCTGGATAGTGCTGATGTCTATTGTATTACTATCAAGGAGATACTTCAAGATTTCATATTCAGTTGTGTAGTTCATAGAGAGTCCTTTCCTCTCTACTCTCAATACAACTACACTATCCACATTCTAGGGGAATTTTTCAAGAGGACGCCTTATTTTCGTTAAAAAGTAACAATGTATAATTATGTATCTTTGTAGAAAAATACTCTTGAAATACAAGGATTGATATTGAGAGGGGCATATGATAGCCTTGAAAATTTATACAGTAAAATTACTAAGTGTATAAGAATTACTGTATAAAAATAGTGAAAATGTTACACTTTCTCTCACTTCTCTCACATTTGTTTTGATATAAAAATTCCTCAAAACCTTACATTTCACTGTGAGAAGTGTGAGAATTGTGAGAATTGATTCAAAAATCCTTTATTCATCGGTATTCCCAGCGCGTCGCCAACCAGTTTGGGCTTGTGTTGGCGACTGTGAGTAACTGTGAGAAGTGTGAGAATTTTGCTAAAAAATGCTATTTTCTCTTGAAAATTGTCTTTGAATGGAATATACTCACACTTATAGAAACGCATTTTGCAAAAGCAACTGTGAGAATTTTGCATAAAGGAGGTGATTTGATGGCTACGAAAAAATCCAAGTGGCCACGTGCTCGCCAACTATGGTTTTGCACTAATGTTTATGCACTAAATGGAAATAAAATATTAGATTTAGATGATTGTGAGCGGATATGCAAGTCTAAAATAAAATTGATAGATAAATACGCTATCGGATTGCATGATGCTGATGAACATGATGTTGAGTCCATCAAAGAACGTGAATCCCATAGAAAGCAATTATATATGGAGCGATATCAAGCTTATGCTGAGGATAAAGGTGTTGCTAAGTCCGAAGCTAGTGAAAGTGGATATGTCTACGATGAAGATTGCAAGAAGAATGCAGATGCAGATGTTGATTTTTATTATCCAGTTAAGCAATTGAATGATGAAAAAGAACCACATATCCACTGTGTTATAAAATTAAAGTATGCTCGATGCATCGATGAAATTGCAAGATGGTTCGGAATTCCTGTCACTATGATTGATATTAAATCAGGACATCATGTTTTCGAGGATTGTGCTACCTATTTAGTTCATAAGAAACAACCCGAGAAACATAATTATGAGGCTGTCATTGACAGTCATATAAGAGCTAATTTTGATTATCAGGAATGGCTTAGCAATCAAGCAGTTCTTGATATATTACATGAGAAATATCATATGCATGTCGATGATATTAACGATATTGTCAACAAGGTTGCTAACGATGGATTGAGCCTGAGAGAAGTTGAGAGCATGGTATCGACACCTGTTTTTCTTAGAAACAAAAAGCTTTTTAGAGATGCCAGAGACCATTATATAAGCACTCATATGGAAATGCCTGCTAATAGATTTGTTTTCTATGTCGATAGTTTAGGTCAATCTGGAGCAGGGAAGTCCATAGCAACCAAAGCGTTATGCAAACAATATGCGAAGGACTATGGAGCTGATATCACAAAGGATATGGGTGAGCTTAAAGAATACATCTATAAGGCTGGAGGCAAAGGTGTTGCCTGGCAACGATATGATGGCCAACCTATTGTTTATATCGATGACAGAGAAGCTGTTGATTTGCTCATGGAATTCAATGGACATGATGGTGTTAAGAATTTATTTGAACCATATCCCGATAAGGAATCTGTGGATATCAAATACGGCGATGCTATAATAGTGGCGAAATATATTATTATCAATGGTATTCAGCCGTTTGAAGCTTTCATTGATGGCCTCAATGGTAGTTATGTTAGTAAAGATGGTACTAGAGTGGAATCTGATAAAGACAGGGGTCAGTACGCTAGACGAATCACTGGCATTGTTAGAATCCTGGAAGATGACATTGTTGAATTGCTTTTCAATAGTGGAGTCATGCGGAACACGAGGGAATATGAGCGATATGAATCTATAAAGATTATGAGCGTGAATTTCCAGAGAGTTGCCGAAAGGTTATCAGGTGATGCAAGATTTCAAATAGAGAGTAAGACATTTGATTCCCTGGTTGAAGAATCAAGAAATGTTGAAGAGCGTTTTAAAAATAAGATTACATCCATTGATGATATACCAGATGAGTTCAAACATTATGGTGACGCCATATCAGCTGAAGAACTCTTTCAAATTAAACTCGATGAGTTTATCGAAATGGATGCTCAGAGACAGCTTGAAGAGTACGAAAAGTTATTACATGAGCAGGCATTGAAAGATGAATACTATTCCGTGTTTTACGAGCTTTGGATATCGGTTCATGCAGATGACCTTACTGCAGGAAAGATATCGTTAGCATCTATTCCATCATTTGAAACCTGGAAGGATATGGGATGCCCTACAGCTTGGAAGGATGATGGAAGCAACTTAGGAGCTGGTCATTATTATAGACCATTAGACAATAAGGAGACAGTTTAGAGAAACTAGAAATCGAATATCGATATTCCTAATAAAAGCTCTATGACGGCTTTGGAATACTGTTACATTGATTAAGTGTGATGGTGTTTCATTGCCGTTTTTTATTTGTTTTTAATGACTATATGCAACAAGGAGTGTGACCTATTATGGCTACAGTTAAAGATTTAGAAGCACAGCTTAAAGCTATGACTGAGAGCAATCGAAACAAAGAATCCGAACTCAGGAAACAGATTGCTAAGCAGAAAAAATCAGAGGAACATAATCTGATTATGGCGATAGGTAAATTTGCTAAAAAACGATTTTACACGCTAGAAACGATAGAGGATTTTGAAAACTTTTTTTATGGAATTTCGGTTCCTGACCCACCTGTTCGAGAGAATAAAAAATCAGGAACAACTGTTTCAGAAAAAGGATCGCCGACAAATCAAATGATTTATCAAACAACTTCTGCGGCGCCTGTTTCTGAAATTGAAAAATTCCAAAATTCACAGAAGGAAAATCCTGTTCCTGAAATTCAAAAATCTGAAATTCCGATGAGCCAAAATCAAGAAGACGAATTACTGAAATCTGCTCTCGCATCCTTCTCGATGTCAGATTAGATTTTTTGAAAATTAGCCCTCCGCAGGAGCCCTCGGAGAGCCCCCAAAGTTGGCCGAAAATGCGATTTTGCGATTTTCGAAAAAGCCAACTTTATTAGGGGGGCTAATAATGTCAGGATTTGACATTGCATTTGATAAATCAAATTGAATTTTAAAAATCACGATTTTCGATTTTCGCGGTTTATCAATTGATTTATCAAATATAGGGATTTCTTGATTTTGAGAAGAGTGATTTAAGAAAGCGAGGTGAGCAAAAATGAAGACTACATCAACAGTACATTGGAACCCTGGAAATGTTGCAGAAGACCATAACGCAAGGAAAGAATCAGTTTGTGAAAATGAGCCTCATATAGATTTGAAAAATGAACATGGCCAATCGTTTCATGAGACTTTACAGAGCTCAGATTTGAGAGATGCATATCTTGAAATTTTCGGTGATGCGATAGCCGAATACAATGCGCAACAGAAACGTAAAAGTAGGCAGATGGATGTGAATGATTATATGCAGACTGTCGAGCTTGACACAAGAGGTAAGAAGCAGACGAAGCGTGTCAATGGTAAGCGTGTGGTGAACGAAAATGCAGAACGTCAAGGTAAGCAACTCTCATATGAAATAACAACTGCAGTCGGAAACGTTTTGAGAAAAAAAGATGCTACAGGACGGACTATATACACTCCTGATGGACATCACATACACGAAGAAGAATTACCTAGAGAGTTACAATATGAAATAGCAAAAGTCTACTGTGAAACATTCCAGGCTGAGAACCCAAATTTCCGTGTTATCAATATGAACATACATGCTGATGAGGGATTTTATAACAAGAAAAATGTGTGGGAATACTCAGTTATACATCCTCATATAGAGTTCGTTCCTATAGCTCATGGATTTAAACAAGGCCTTTCGGTTCAGAACAGCATGAACAAGGCTATGAAGGAAATGGGATTTGAGACTCCTGATTGCTATGATAGATGGGCTAAGAAGGAACAGAAACGACTTGAAGCTATAACTCTTGGATTATATGAGAAATATTGTGAGCAGCATCCTGATTTTTATGCTGAGAAAGGTGATTTAGAGTTTTATCATCCTGTTTCTGATAATTCCCGTGAGGGTGGACTTGAAAAGGAACAGCATGCTCTTGAACAAGAGTATGCTGAGGTTATAGGAGATGCTCGGAGCATACAAGCTTATTATAAAGATGGTGTGGCTCATAATAAGGCTAAAGCTCAGGAGTTAGATGCTAGAGAAGCTGTCATTACGCAAAGAGATGAGCAGTCTATGGAACTGGAGCGACATACTAAAAAGCGCGATGATGAATCAAAGTCCACATACAATAAACTACTTGTTACTTGGCAGTATATGAAGGAGGTTGAGAACAACCAGGGTGAGTTCAGAAAGCTTCTCATGAACGCCAAACGCATACAGGATGAAATCGATGATATGGATTTTGAAGAAGCGTTCCTTAAGTATCTTGAGGAGCAGGATTCTGATTTCAGCGACCAGTTGAAAAAGTATGTTGAAGACTTTAAGAATCAGACTAACAGGTCTCTTAATATCATAGACATACCTGTTCCTGATATATCAGAAGATACAGTTGTTAGTAATGTCAAGAAAGATGCTGAACATCTTAAACAGGTTAATATCGAGTACTCTAGGATGCAGAAAAAGGAAGCTGAGCTCAGAGATGGGATTAATCTTGGAAGGACTGTTCCTGCGAAACTTGACAGTAAGCCTCGAAAGAAGCCTGAATCAAAACCAGCAAGACAGGTTCCAGAAATTAAACCTCATGATACAAGCAACGTTATCATGGACGATGATTTATATACAAAGCATAGATATTAGTTTTTTGATAGGATATACTAGAGATTCAATATGAATATTCGGATGTTGTATCTCCATTTTTTTAAACGATATTTTGATATTGTTGGGATTTTCGTTGAGAATAGCTTGAATTTTCTGTAAAATAATATTAGCCATCTTGTTAAATGGTTCGTATAAATTTATAGATAAACAAATAAACCGATGGAGGGTTACGCTATGAAGTTAACAGGTATTTTAAAGGATAAAGTTGATAAAGCAGAGACAATGGAAGCAAAGAAGGACATTATTGCTGAAGCAGGTATGGAATTGACTGATGATGAACTCGATAATGTTGCTGGCGGTTATGCAAGACCAACAGGGAAAGCAAAACCAGGACAAAGTAGGAAATGTAGCATATGTGGAAAAGTCTTTATTGGAGACGCTTATGAGAATCATGTAGTACTCGTTCATCATAAGACACCACAATCTTTGGGATATTAAATTATTTATGTATGATAAGTCATAATCAATGATATTTTTATATCATTGGGATAGGACACCAACATTTAGTATTGTGATACATTTAATATCATGGTCAGATTAGGACATAAAACGGGAGGCCTGCTTTTAGACCTCCCGTTTTTTATATAACACTATTCAGCTTTTCCTTTCCTAAACTTTTACGTCACGTTCCCTACAACGTTCCCTACGTTCCCTGGCAATAAAAAAAGCCCGTAAATACGAGCTTCTTAGCAGGGGATGAGAGAATCGAACTCCCACCAAAGGTTTTGGAGACCCCTATCATACCATTTGACCAATCCCCTATCATGTATTCAGTTGTTTCACAAACCAACTATAATATTATACTTTATACTTACGTTAAAGTCAATTAAAAAGTGAAAAAACTCGAAACAACTGCAAATTGCAAATTTGTGTCAATTATCAGTAGATAAAGTTTATTGGTCATGGGGGCCATTTTTCGAAAAGGGACTGTTTTTATATCTTGCCATGAAATACTGTTTTCAAAACACTTATAATAGGAAAAGCAATAATTGCTCCAACTAAAACCTGTACAATGTTTCCTGGAATAGATGTAACTGGTACAATCCAGTTGCCATATATTATACCTTCTGCAATGTAGTAGCCGGCAATTTTAATAATAAGAGCAGCTACAGCACATACAATATACCATGCTGGTTTTCTTTTATTTTCCATTATTAAGCCTATTGCAAATCCCATAAGACCTACTATGACAAATGTAAATGGTGCCCATAAAACCCATCCACCCATAAGGTCGAAAAGTGCCATACCGACACCACCAGCTATAGCTCCCGTTTTTTTGCCATATAATACAGCAACTGTGAAAAGAACAACATTTCCTAAATGTATCAGTCCACCATTTGCCTGAATTGGAAGTCGAATATTAATAAATGCTGTTGCTACAAATGTTAGTGCAATACTCATGGCACAAATAGTTAGCTGTTTTACATCGACTGTTGACTGCTTTGCTGAATTGCTCTTTAATGTATCTTCCATAATACTATATCTCCTAACTTGTAATAAAATGATGTTTGTACTAAATTGTTCAAGCTTGATTTGGATATAATATCATTAATGTGACATTGTTAGTATACTCAAACACAAAGATTATAACAAGGTCAGATATAAGGTCAGTATCGTTTGTGTACAATTATATTGCATAACATTATAAGTTTAAATATTCTTTAAGTGCATCTAATCTTTCGACGCAGGCCTTAGTACCTAGGTCATATGTTTCTTGTAATGCCTCTTTTTTTGCTTCTGTTCGTCCTATTGTTAGTGGTTTGGAAGGTCGAATTATAAAAACACGTCCTTCGCGTTCTGCATTAATGAGGTATTCAATCTTTTTATTATAATTATCAGCTCGCAGTAACATCTGTTCTTTGATTTTCGGATATTTAGACAAAAATAAGTCCATAATGAGCTTAGAAGATGGCTTCTTTCGATAATTTATATCTCTCGTAAGTACAATAACAATTTTATCATAGCCTTCTTTCTCAAATAGAGTAGTAGGGATACTGTCGCTGATTCCACCATCAAGATACAGAGAACCATTAATTGCCACAGGTTTTGAAACGATTGGCATAGAAGCGGATGCCCTCAATATATCCATTTGTTCAAAAACATCTGTTATTTTAATGTATTCAGGAAGCCCCGTTTGTACGTTAGTTGCAACAGCGTAAAAAGGAACATTGGAGCTTTTATATGTTTCATTATCAAAAACATCCAATTCCCTAGGAACTTTGTTATATGCAAACTCAGTTCCAACAATGTTTCCTTCTGTAAGAAGAGGATAGAGCCCCATGTATTCCTTGCGTGAGCCATAGTTCATATTATATCTTAACGCGCGTCCTCTTTGTTTTGACAAATAGTTCACACCAAAAAGTACTCCAGCAGAAACACCTGTTATTGCATCAAATTTTATATTATTATCCATTAGAACGTCGAGAACACCGGAAGAAAACATTCCACGGATTCCACCGCCCTCTAATACTAATCCTATTTTCATTTCTTTCTCCTAGCATGATAATTTATCATTTTGCAAAATTGTGTAACAAATCACATAGTTTAATTGTCCGAATGTCCTGGCGTCTCTGTATTAATCAAGTACAAAGCACCATATCCATTTGTATATATTTCTGTGTATTTCTCCATAACAGAATCGTTTATTTCTGGAATATATGTACTTAAATCGCCTCCAACAACAAGCCATTTTGGAGGTGTGGTATCTAGCCATTCAAGAAGGCTTTCTCGTATGCGAGGGTCAAGTGAACAGAAATACTGCAGATTAACCTGATATCTGTTACAAGGAAGTATTTTATTTATTTCGAACCACTGCATATCAATATTGAAACTGAAAACCTTATCTCTGTCAGCCTGCGGAATAAAGGAACCCATTTCAAGTGCAGCGTCGGTATATTCCTGATAATAAACGTTGTCTCTGTCGTAAATTACTGTATCAATAGTAGATGCTGAACATGAGGCAAAATAGCTTACACAGAAAATGACAAAGCATGTAAAAGGTATGTCGAGTCGCCAGTTTACAAAAAGCGTGAGTGGTTTGTAAATATAAAGCATCATTATTAAAGCAAAAAGTAGCGATGGATATGATGTTGTAAAATAGTAAATAAAAGGGTCTCCTAAATGAAGCGTTACAGAAGTTAGTAAAGCCATACATAGAAGTACGAATATTAGCTCGTATATCACAGGAGATTTCTTTTTGATTTTTTCTGAGACTAAGTTAACATCAATATTTTCTGTTTCGTTGCTTTGTTCTTGATTATTTGTATGGTTTTCAATAAATATTGCTATATTTCTGATGGCTGAACGTATCGTCTCTTTAGCTGGAATAAACTGACAAATAGCAAATATTATTGCAAAATAGCAGCCGGATATTTTCAGTTCCCATGTTGGGTCGCCGTATTTATCAGAGTCAATACCACGTTTGAAAGCAAAAATAAATACACTGTATATCATGTCGCTTAGATTACCCTGGATACCAAAATAAATAAATACAGGTGCTATTCCTGCTAAAAATCCAAGTATAACATACAAAATGAACATAAAGAGATTCTTGAAATGTTTATTATACAAATAAATAACACATGTTGCGAAAACAATTGCGCATATTGGTGCAGATACTGTAACCTTTGCAAAGGTTATTATTCCAATGCTTAATCCACATAGAAATGCAGTTAGGTTTGAAATAATAAAAGAGCCATTAGTTTTATAATCCTTGCATAATCTGTAAAGACAGAGAAGGCTAAGTGGTAAAGCATATTCCTCCAGAGTATTTCCACCCCATAAAGTTGCGATATGACCGAGTAAAAATACAAGCATAACAAAGACTGTTTTTTTTCTTGAGATAAATAGTCTAGACAGCTTCATTATTAAAATCAGTGAAAAGAAGTTAGCGATAACCTGTATTACAAAAGCGCCGCTACGTCCCTGTACTATAAATTGTCCGATTGCTTCAACAAAGAAGAAATAAGGTCCTTTCAAATCAAAGAAATCTCTGTATGGAACCCAGCCGTTTACAATTCCTCTTCCTGCCATTGTAAAAAAAGATGCATCACAACCATACCAGTTTCTGTAAAGAGGAGTTGTCCATAGTGAAAATAGAAGCATAAAAAGTAACGAAACAAGAAAGAGAGTTACATACTTTACTATTTGACTTACTAATAGAGTTTTATTTTTTATTAAATTCATAATATTGTCCTTTGAAAAGTTGTCGAATTTGTTTGTTTAAGAAAGATGAAATGTTACACCAAGTTATGTACACTTGATTATAGATTACTCATAGATTATAATTGAAACAGTATGTAAATACAATAAAAATATGTAAGAACGGGGTGTTTCTATATGTATGGACAAGATGAAACAAAACGCGAACAGTTAATAGAAGAATTCAAGCCTGAAGTTGTTAAACTTCTTAGATATCTTCCTTATTTTGCCAGAAAAACAGAAAAAGACGTCAGTTCGATGTATACAGGTAATGACGAACATAAGGTAATCCCAATTCCAGTATACGATTCGACTCTTTTACAGTTTGTTAAAGAGTATGAAAAGTCAGTATTCTGTAATAGAAACTATCATTATGTATATTCAAGAAATCACATAAAGACACATGAGGATGAGCTTAGGTTTATTGAAAAAGCTAAAACAACTGAGACAGACCTTAAAATTATAGGTGGAATCATGAGTAAATATGTGCTTGGAGGCAAAACTAAAGCATCGCTTTGGTCAGAAGGTGTTGGTCTTGGAATATACGAAGCATGCCTTATGAAGCTTAATGAGCTATTTTTTAAAAACTCATCAGACGGCTCAAAAATGATGAAAGTATAAAATGTAAACATTGGAGAAAAAATGTCATACGAAGATAATATTAGAAAAGTAGTTCCTTATACACCGGGCGAACAGCCAAAGGTGCAGGGAGAAATAATAAAGCTTAATACAAATGAGTTCCCATATCCTCCTACGAAGGAGGCAAAGGTGGCACTTGATAAGTTAGACCCAGAGGTTTTAAGACTGTATCCTAATATAACTGCTGAGCCAATAGTTAAGGCATTGGCAGAATATTATGGATTCGATGAGGATGAGGTGTTTGTAGGAGTTGGTTCTGATGATGTACTTGCAAACTGTTTTGTTACATTTTTCAATTCAGAAAAACCAATACTATTTCCGGACATAACATATTCTTTCTATGATGTATGGGCTGATTTGTACAAAATCCCATATAAAAAGGTTCCACTTGATGAAAACTTAAGAATTGTTAAGGATGACTATTTAGTAGAAAACGGAGGAGTTATTTTTGCAAATCCTAATGCACCGACAGGAATAGAGCTTGACCTTGAGGCAGTGGAATACATAATTGCAAATAATAAAGATTCTGTTGTAATTGTAGATGAAGCATATGTTGATTTTGGTGGTACGAGCGCACTCTCACTTGTCAGAAAATACGATAATCTCATTGTAACACAGACATTTTCTAAGTCACGAGCATTTGCCGGCATGAGAATAGGCTTCGCTATCGGAAATAAAAAGCTTATCAAGTATCTTAATGATGTTAAGTTTTCAACAAATTCCTATACAATGAACCAGACATCAATAGTATGTGGTGTTGCGGCTGTAAAGGATGATGACTATTTCAGGAAAACAGTTAAAAAGGTAGTGGACACAAGAGAGTGGACGATAAAAGAGCTTGAAAAACTAGGTTTTAGCGTTTTGCCTTCAAAAGCAAACTTTGTATTTGCTACAAATGATAAGAAAAATGCAAAAGATATATTCGAATATCTTAAATCTAAAAATATTTATGTTAGATACTTTAATAAACCAAGAATTGATAATTATTTAAGAATTACAATAGGTACTGATGAACAGATGCAAAAGTTTATTGATATTCTTAAGGATTATTTAAAATAAAATAGTTAAAGGTAGGATTAATATGTTTATTCATTATTTAATAGTATTTCTTGTTTCAATGGTACCGCTTATAGAATTGAGAGGAGCGATTCCATACGCTACAGGATTTATCAGTGCAGGAGTTCCTTTGAATCTTGCACTTTGTTATGTTATTGCGATTGTAGGTAATATGCTCCCAGTTCCTTTTATCTTCTTTTTTGCCAGAAAGGTACTAGAATGGGGTAAGGACAAGCCTATTATCGGAAAATTCTTCACATTTTGCCTCGAAAAAGGTCATAAAGGTGGAGAAAAGCTTAAAAACACAGCAGGTAAGGGATTATATTTTGCATTGTTTTTATTTGTTGGAATACCACTTCCAGGAACGGGTGCATGGACAGGAACTTTAGCCGCAAGTATTCTTGATATGGACTTTAAAAAGAGTATTCTTGCTGTATTATCAGGAGTTATCCTTGCTGGAATTATAATGGGATTACTTAGTACAGGATTGTTTTCGGTGATTTTTTAATGGCAGAACAGTATACAGTATTCGCACAGCTTTACGATTTATTTATGGAAAATGTTCCGTATGATGAGTGGTACAGTAATATTAGAGCGATTCTTAGTGAAAATAATATATATACGGGAACAGTTGTTGATCTTGGGTGTGGAACAGGAGAAATGACAGAGCGTTTTGCAAGTGATGGCTATAAAACTATCGGAATAGATATGTCTGATGACATGTTAAATGAAGCCTTTGACAAAAAGGTTGAATCGGGAAATGATATTTTATATCTTAATCAGGATATTTCAAGGTTTGAGGTCGGAAATGGCATAGATGTTTTCTTGAGCGTATGTGATACATTGAATTATCTGACAGATGAAAATGATTTAAATGAAGTCTTTTCTCGTGTGAGTGAAGCTCTATGTGAAGGTGGACTTTTCATATTTGATATGAATACTTGCTATAAATATGAAAGCATTTTAGCAAATAATACGTTTGCCGAAAATGCCGAAAATGCCAGCTTCATTTGGGAAAATACATTTGATGAACAAACTTGTATAAACGAATATCTTGTAACCTTTTATGTTGAAACAAATAACGGGCTTTACGAAAGATATGAGGAATGTCATTACCAGCGTGCATACACAGAAGAGAAGATAATGTCATTTATAAAAAATAATGGGCTGTCATTAGTTGAACGAAAACTATCAGATGATAAAGACAGAGCATTTTATGTTGTAAGAAAGTAGTGAGGCAGAAGAGGCAATCAATCGGTTAAATGGAGATAATCATCAATGAAGGACGGATTTATTAAGGTTGCGTGTGCGACACCCAAAGTAAAGGTTGCAGATGTTGACTTTAATGTTAAAGCTATAATAGAACAAATAAAGGAAGCTAATAAAAATGGTGCAAAGCTTATAGTTTTTCCAGAGCTTTGTATTACAAGCTATACATGTCAGGATTTATTTTATCAGCATAGGATATTAGATAAGGCATTAGATGGCTTGGCTGAAATAGTTAGCTCTACAGATTCTTTAGATGCTCTCATTTTTGTGGGTCTTCCGATAGAAATAAATGGAAAGCTTTATAATGTGGCAGCAGCTATTCATAGTGGTAAATTACTTGCGCTAGTGCCTAAGAAAAATATACCAAATTATGGTGAGTTTTACGAAGCAAGACATTTTACGAAGGGCTTTGCAAGTCCAGTCAGGGTAGCGGTAAATGGCTGTGAAGTGCCAGTCGGTCAAAATATTATTTTCAATGTTCCATCAGTAAAGGGACTTCAGGTTGCATGTGAAATATGCGAGGATTTATGGGTATGTGATACTCCATCTACAAGACATGCTATGAACGGTGCAAATGTTATTGTAAATCTTTCTGCTGGTAATGAAATAATAGGTAAGTCTGAATATAGAAGGATGCTTGTTCAGTCTACATCGGCAAGACTTGTATGCGGATATATATATACAGATGCAGGTGAAGGTGAATCAACGCAGGATCTCGTATTTCCGGGACATAATATAATAGCGGAAAATGGAAGCGTCCTTTCAGAATCTAAATGTTTTACGACAGGCATTATATATGGAGATTTAGATATTGAACGTATTCGTCATGAAAGAAGACGAATCACTACCTTCAATGTAGATACTTCAGATAATGAAAATAAAGATGCTGAATATATTAAAATAACAGTAGATATCAAAAAAGACGAAACCGCGATTTCTCGTGATTTTCCAAGGACTCCATTCGTTCCTGCTGCTGATGATGAAAGAAATAACAGGTGTAATCATATCCTTAATATTCAAAGCTATGGGCTTAAAAAACGTATCGAACATATAAATGCAAAGACTGCTGTTGTAGGATTGTCAGGTGGACTTGATTCTACATTGGCAATGATTGTAGCTGTGAAAGCCTTTGATTTAGCAGGGCGTGATAGAAAGGATTTGATAGCTGTTACGATGCCATGCTTTGGTACTACAGACAGAACATATAATAATGCATGTGAAATGGCAAAAGCGTTAGGTGTTACGCTTAAAGAAATACGTATAGATAAATCTGTAAGACAGCATTTTGAGGATATAGGGCATGATGAAAATGATCATAGTGTAACATATGAAAATTGTCAGGCCAGGGAACGCACACAGGTACTTATGGATATAGCAAATAAAGATGGTGGAATTGTAATTGGTACTGGTGATATGTCTGAGCTAGCGCTTGGGTGGGCTACTTACAATGGAGATCATATGTCGATGTATGGTGTAAACGCCGGAGTTCCTAAAACACTAGTGAAGTATCTTGTAAGATATTATGCGGATACATGTGAAGATGACGGCTTGAGAAATGTTTTATATGATGTATTAGATACACCTGTAAGTCCTGAGCTGTTGCCACCAAAGGATGGTGTTATATCTCAGGTAACTGAGGATTTGGTAGGACCGTATGAGTTACATGATTTCTTTTTGTATTATATGTTGCGATGTGGCTTTTCACCAAAGAAAATATTCAGAATAGCATGCAAGTCCTTCGAAAAGGACTACGACAAAGATATAATACTTAAATGGTTGAAGAATTTTTACAGAAGATTTTTTAGCCAGCAGTTTAAAAGGTCATGTCTCCCAGATGGACCAAAGGTTGGCTCAACATCTGTATCTCCTAGAGGAGATCTTAGAATGCCAAGTGACGCTGTATGTAATGCATGGATGGAGGAACTAGATGAAATTTACTAAAATGCACGGAATAGGTAATGATTATATCTATTTTAACTGCTTTGATTTAACGATTGAACAGATGGATGAGCTTGCAATAATGGTAAGTGACAGACATTTTGGAATAGGCTCTGATGGTGCGATTTTTATTTGTCCATCGGATAAGGCAGATGCTGAAATGAGATTATATAATGCAGATGGTTCTTATGCTGAAATGTGTGGGAATGGAATCAGATGCGTTGCTAAATACATTTATGATAATGCAATGGTTGACAGTACAACACTTCGAATAGAGTCTGGTGGAAAGGTTAAAGAAATTAAGCTTAATGTTAAGAAAGAAGAGCCAAATCCACTTACAGGAAAGCTTTTTGGTAAGAGAAGTGACGGCATGGTTGTTGAATCAGCAACTGTTGATATGGGCGAGCCGATACTGATTCCAGCTTTAATTCCTGTGGATGTTCCGGAAGCTGACAGAATTAGCGATAATAATAAGGGTTATACGGAAATTGTCACACCATCGGGAGTTAAGACAGAAGCTATTATTTCGCATCCTATAGAGGTTGATGGTGTTAAATATGAAATGACATGCGTTTCAATGGGAAATCCACACGCAGTTGTGTTTGTTGATAATGTCAAGGAATTTCCACTTGAAAGTATAGGACGCAAATTTGAGTTTCATGAATATTTCCCGAAGCGTGTTAATACAGAATTTGTTAGAGTAATTGATAGAACACATGTAGAGATGAGGGTTTCAGAAAGAGGCTCGGGTGAAACACTTGCATGTGGTACAGGTGCTACAGCTACGGTTGTTGCATGTATTCTCAATGGATTAACGGATGACGAAGTTACCGTTCATCTTTTAGGCGGAGATTTAAAGATTAAATGGGATAAAGAGACAAACCATGCGTTCATGACGGGTGGTGCTGCATTTATTTGCGAAGGAGACATATAATGGACAGAATAGCAGTGCTTATACCTTGCTATAATGAGGCTAAAACAATTGCGAAGGTTGTTAGTGATTATAAAAAAGCATTACCAGATGATGCTGTTATATATGTATATGATAATAATTCATCTGATGATACAGTCAAGCTTGCAAAGGAAGCCGGAGCTGTAGTCAGATACGAGCATATGCAGGGAAAAGGTAATGTAATAAGACGCATGTTCAGAGAGATTGATGCCCAGTGTTATATTATGACAGATGGTGATGATACATATCCAGCGGAGGACTGTGCTAAAATGGCCAAGGCAGTTCTTGAGGATGGTGCAGATATGGTTGTAGGTGATAGACTTTCATCTACATATTTTACAGAAAATAAGCGTCCGTTTCACAATTTTGGAAACTCAATAGTAAGATGGAGCATTAATAGCCTGTTTAAATCAAATATTAACGATATAATGACAGGCTATAGAGCATTTAGCTATGAGTTCATTAAGACTTTCCCAGTATTGTCACGTGGTTTTGAAATAGAAACGGAAATGACAATTCATGCGATTGATAGAAATCTAAATGTTGTAAATCATGTTATTGAATACAGAGATAGACCTGAGGGAAGTGAATCAAAGCTTAATACATATTCTGACGGAATTAAAGTGTTGATGACTATTTTTAATCTCTTCAGAGTATATAGACCAATTAAATTTTACGGAATTATATCCAGTATATTAATTATATTGGCTGCGATTTTGATGGTTCCGATATTTACAGAATATTTTGCAACTGGACTTGTTCCAAGATTTCCGACACTTTTTGTTGCATGTTCACTTGCAATAATTGCTGTTGTGTCATTCTTTTCTGGGCTTATTTTGTCAGCTATTGAACAGAGAGACAGACAGGAGTTTGAGTTTAGAATGGTCTGTGTCAATGCAGATAAAAGAAATCTCATGGAGGATTAAGATGAGCAGACTGGCTATAGTTGTCCCATGTTATAACGAAGAAGAAGTACTTCCTTATACTGTAAAAGAGCTTACTGAGGTTCTTAAGAAGCTAATCAATAAAAACAAAATATCAGAAGATAGTAAAATCGTCTTTGTAAATGACGGCAGCAAAGATAAAACCTGGGAATTAATAGAAAATTATCATAAAGAAAATTCATATGTATGTGGAATTAAGCTTGCAGGAAATGTAGGACATCAGAACGCCCTTATAGCAGGTTTATTCACTGCAGCAAATACATTTGATGTAACAGTATCTATAGATGCTGATTTGCAGGATGATGTGGCAGTTATAGAAGATATGATAGATAAGTACAATGAAGGCTGTGACATAGTGTATGGTGTTAGGTCAGCACGAAAAACAGATACATTTTTTAAGCGTACTACAGCTGAGGGATTCTATAATGTCATGAGAATGATGGGTATTAAGTCTGTATACAATCACGCAGATTTTCGTCTTATGTCAAAACGTTCGGTTAAAGCGCTTGAAGGCTTTAAAGAAACGAATCTTTTCTTAAGGGGTATTATACCTACAATTGGGTATACAACAGACTGCGTATATTATGAGAGAAAAGAGAGGACTGCAGGGGAATCGAAGTATCCACTTAAGAAGATGCTTAGTTTCGCCTTTGATGGAATAACATCTTTTTCTGTTAAGCCAATGGGCTTTATTATGGGACTTGGAATAGTTATGATAATATTTGCTGCAATCATGGCAATATATTCTCTTATTAGACTAGGAGAAGGAAATACTGTGGCAGGCTGGACATCATTATGGCTTTCTATGTGGTTTATAGGTGGAATAATAACGTTTTCAGTTGGTCTCGTAGGTGAATATATAGGTAAAATATATATGGAGGTTAAAGAACGTCCAAGGTATATTATTGAAAAAGTATTGGATAAATAATGTCATTACAAATATGGAAGGGCCCTTCGGGCTCTGGAAAAACCCACAATCTATTTAAATTTATACTTAAAGAGGCTGATAAGCATCCTGATTATAATTATATTGTGTTAGTTCCTGAACAATATACATTATCTACTCAGAGCGAGCTTGTCAGACTTAGCCCTAAGCACGGAATCTTAAATGTTGACGTGCTTAGTTTTGCACGTCTTGCATACAGATTATTTGAAGAAATAGGCTTTAATGATAACGCCGGAATAATTCTTGATGATATGGGTAAAAACCTCATTTTAAGGCATCTGGCGGCTGTTCATGAGAAAGAATTAGGAATACTGTCAAAAAATATAAAAAGACTTGGTTATATTACAGAGGTAAAATCGGGAATATCTGAGTTTATGCAGTATGGAATATCTTCAGATAAGATAGAGGAAATGATAGATGCCAGTGAAAAGAATGGAAAAGGACTTTTAGCTGGAAAACTTAAAGATGTGAAAATTCTTTTTGAGTCTTTCAGAAAATATATTGAAGATAAGTATACAACAAGTGAAGAAATATTAGATAGAGCGTCGCGAGTAGCGTTCAGTTCCGAAATGCTAAAAAGGTCTGTTATAGTACTTGATGGTTTTACAGGGTTCACTCCGGTTCAATATGGCTTTATAAATTCTCTGATGCAGCTGTCTAAAGATTTTTATGTTACTGTTTTGACTGATACACGAGATGTTGTGTCTTACAGTGGAGAACACGAGTTATTTTATCTTGGCTATGAGACTGAAAATAAATTGAAGAGAATAGCAGAAGAGAATAAAATTGAAATTCTTGACGATTATTCTATTATAGATGAAATTCCGGTTCGATATTCAATAAATAACAATAGTAGTGATATGTTAATACATCTTGAGAGAAATTTGTTCAGAGACTACTCAAAGAGGTTTATTGCGGATACATATGATATGAAAACACCGACCGAAGCGGTCAATGATGGAATACACGTTTTTTCGGCACTTCAGCCAGACGAGGAAGCTAGAATAGTAGCTTCAAACATACACAAATTGATTCGTGAGAAGGGATATCGATACAAAGATATAGCGGTGGTAACAAGTGATATGGAAGTGTATTCACCTGTTATTAAAAGATATTTCAAAAAATATAACATACCATATTTTATTGATAAATCACAGCCGTTATTAATGAATCCATTTATAGAATATTTAAGAGCATTGTTCAGCGTAATTAACGATAATTTCAGCTATCAGGCGATGTTCAGATATTTGAGATCACCACTTTCAGGTATAAAAACGGATGATATTGATAGACTTGAGAACTTTGTGCTAAAAAGAGGCATTAGGGGCAAGAAGTCCTGGGAAGCTGATTGGGTAGAAAAATACGGACGTTATTATAAAAATGAACATCAAAATGATGTTAGTTCAGTAAATGAAACTAGAAAAATAATAATAGATTTGCTTTCTAATTTCATTGATAAGATTAAAAATGAAAACAACAGCGAAAAAAATACACCGACCATTTCGGTCAACCATGTATGCAGCGTATTATTGGAGTTTTTAGATAACAACCACATCGAGGAACATATAAAAAAGCTTATAAATGATTATGAAAAAACAGATGATATGTTTTTGGCGCAGCACTTAAAGGAGTATGAAAGTGTCTATGATGCTATCGTAACATTAATTAATCGTATGTCAGAGCTGCTTGGTGATGAGAGGGTTACATTAGATGAGTATACAGAACTTTTAGACGCAGGCTTTGAAGAAATAAGAATTGGAATCATACCTGGTGTTACTGATTATGTTCAGATAGGTGATATCACCCGTTCTCGATTCAAAAATCTACATGCGTTATTTATTGTAGGTGCTAATGATGGTAAGATTCCTCAGACAGAATCCGGTGGTGGAATATTTAATGAACGTGAAAAGGATATGCTTCTTAGTAATGTTGAAAACATAAAATTTTCTCCATCTATAAGAGAAAAAGCATATACAAACCGTTTGTATCTTTATATGCTCTTTTCAAAGCCAGATGAGGCACTTTATTTTACATATTCAAAGATAAAAGATAATGGAAAGCCAGCAAGACCTTCCTATATTATAAGGCATATTTTAGATATGTTTCCTACGATAAAGGTCGAAAACTATGATAGTACACTTTATGACTACGTGTGGACGCTTGACAGTGCAAAAGATGCGATTGCCGTTAATATGAACGATTATTCACGCATAGAAGCATTGATGCGATATATATCGCTTGATTTTAGTGTGGCTGAAAACATAAGAATGTATATAAATGCACACTTTAATGAGGATATATTTAAAGGTACAGATGCGATAAATGCCTCAGTTGCTGCAATATTGTACGGTACAGCATTGTATAGCTCTGTAAGTAAGCTTGAAGCATACGCATCCTGTGCTTATAAATATTTTTGCGAATATGGTCTGTCTCTTAAAGAACGTGAAATATTTGAATTTAGTCCAATGGATAGAGGTAATATATTCCATTCAGCGCTTGAAAATTATGGAAAAATGCTTGCAGCCGAAAACCTTGGATGGCTTGATATAAGTGAAGAGGAATCAGATGAAATAATTAAAAAATCAGTTGAAAAAGCGCTTTCAGAAGGAAATTACGATGTTTTATATTCTGATTTCAGAAATAAATATACAATTGACAGAGTATTAAGAATAACCAAAAGGACAATTAATACACTTACAAAGCATCTTGGAAGCGGAGATTTTATACCTAGAAATTTTGAACTTGCGTTTTCGTCCCTCAGCAATCTTAGTGCCTTTAATTTCAAGCTTTCTGATACAGAAAGAATGCATCTTAGAGGAAAGATAGATAGAGTTGACACCTATGAGGATGCAGAACATATATATGTCAAAGTAATTGATTACAAGTCTGGAAGCAAGGATTTTACGCTTGCACAGGTGTATAGAGGGCTTGATTTACAGCTTGTAGTATATTTGAATGCTGCAAAAGAAATTTTAGAAAAGGAAGCAGGCGGAAAAGAAATAGTTCCGGCAGGTATTTTATATTACAACATAAAGGATCCTGTTGTTAAGGCGAGTAAAGATATGTCTGATGATGACATCGCAAAGCTGATTATGGACAATCTTTCTATGAAAGGTCTTATAAATGAGGATGAGACGGTATTTAGGCATATTGATAAGGATATGGAGCTTAAGTCCAATATTATACCTGTCAGTTTAAAGGCCGACGGAAGTGAGCATTTAAAAAGCTCTCAGGTAGTTTCAAAGGAGCAGTTTAACATTATTTCAGAATATGTTAACTATAAAATTCAGGAGTTAGGTAAAGAAATAATATCAGGCAAAATAAAAGCCGAGCCTCACACTGTAAATGGTATAGATACGGAGGCTTGTAAGTATTGCTCGTTTACTCATGCGTGCAAATTTATAAAAAATCCTGAGCTAATGGATGAGAGTGCTACTGATACAGATGATAATGTGACTTATGGAAATAAGTCTGAAGACAGAACAGAAATAATAAACAAAATGGCGGAAGTAATATGGGGTTCACAGACAAACAGCTAGATGCAATTAATACAAGAAAAAAGAATATACTTGTTTCAGCAGCGGCTGGATCTGGTAAAACAACAGTACTTGTTGAACGTATAATAAGACGTATTCTCGATGAAAACGACCCGATTGACATTGATCGTATACTTGTTATGACATTTACTGATGCAGCAGCGTCATCAATGCGCGAAAAAATCCTTAAAAGTATTGATGAAAAGCTTAAAGAAAATCCTGACAATAAGCATTTACAGAAGCAGGCTGCACTAGTACATAATGCCAATATTATGACAATCGATAGTTTTTGTATGAGAGTTGTCAGAAATCATTTTACTGAGATTGATATAGAGCCTGGCTTTAGAATATGTGATAAAGGTGAAGCTAAGCTTATTATGCAGGATATACTTGACGATTTGTTCGAGGAAGAGTACAAAAATGCAGATGAAGACTTTATTACTATGTCAGAAAGCTTTGCTACAGGTGTATCAGACAACGGGATAGATGATATTATTTTAAAGCTGTATGACTATGCTGAAAGCTATCCAGACCCGGACGTGTGGCTTGAAGAATGTAAGTCGTTGTATGAATCGGCAACTATTGAAAATATCGAAAAACAGCGATTTATTGACAGCTACATTTATTACATAAAAAATGAGGTCTCTGAATTAAAAACAGCTATACTTGAATACGAAGAAATATGTGAGAGACCGTTTGGACCAAAACCTTACCTTAACTCTCTATGTTTTGACGAGGAAGTCTGTAATTCCATGCTTAATTGCACCAATCTAAGTGATTTTTATCGTGTTTGTGATGAGTATAAAGCTTATAGCAAAGTCCAGACAGGCAGATGTCTGAAAAATAAACAAGATACAGTCGAGGAAGCTGAAGAAAGGGAACGATTAAAAACTATAGTTTATGATGCACGTAGCTCTTATAAGCTGTTCTTAAAGGATATAATTGACAGTTTTAATGAAAATACGAAAGAACGTTTGATTGAAGATATTAAAAAAATGTCGCCGGCTGTAATTAAACTGCTTTCGTTAACGAGCGAATTCAGAAAACGATATTCAGCTATTAAGCGTAAAAAGAATATAGCTGAGTTTAGTGATGTGGAGCATATGTGTCTGCAAATCCTCAGGTCTAAAAATAATAAGGCTGCACTTGAATATAAGGATTATTTCGAGGAAGTATATGTTGACGAATATCAGGACTCTGATTTAGTTCAGGAAGAAATACTCAAATATGTCTCAAAAGAAGACGAAACATCCGGAAATCTTTTTATGGTTGGTGATGTTAAGCAGAGCATATATGGTTTTAGACTTGCAAAGCCTCAGATTTTTATTGATAAATACAATCGATTTAGCAGTGATAAAAGCTTAAGAGATTATCGCATTGACCTTCATCATAATTTTAGAAGTCGTATTGAAGTTATAAATTCGGTAAACGATGTTTTCGAAAAAATAATGAAACAAAGTACCGGTGGAATTGAATATGATGATAATGCGAAGCTACACATAGGTGCAAAATATCCAATTATTGAAAAAGAAGAAAATAACACAGGAGTGCAAAATGATTTACAAATGCCGTTTGATTTTATAGCAAATAGCTACAAAACAGAGATGCTTGTTGGGATAAAAGAGACAGGACTTGATTCTAAAGAGTACGAAGCTCATATAGTTGCAAAGCGAATAAAACAGCTTATGAAAGATTTTAAAGTGACTGATGAAAAGTCTGGAGAATTAAGAAAAGTTAGATATTCTGATATAGTGATTCTTCTAAGAACTGGAAAAACATGGGATAATATATTCATGAATGTTTTGGAAAGTGAAGGAATTCCTGTTTATGTATCAAGTACAACAGGTTATTTTTCTGCAAAAGAGGTTGCTATTTTATTAGATTATTTAAAAGTAATTGATAATCCATATCAGGATATTCCTCTTGCTGCTGTGCTAGTATCTCTAATTGGTTCGCTAACTGATGAGAATCTTGCCAGAATCAGAGGTGCATTTCCTGAAAATAATCTATATGATTCTATAATACAGTACATAGACACATACAAAAATGACGAGAGTGAAGCGTTAGTTGTTAATAAAATAAATAAATTTATAAAAGAACTTTCATATTATAGAACAAAGTCACAGTATACAGGTGTCGCTGAGATATTAAGTGAGATTATTGATGGTGAATACGGGCGAATCGTTTCTGCTATGACAAATGGAAAAAAACGCATGGCAAATCTAAATATGCTTGTAAGTAAAGCGCATGAGTTTGCAAAAATGAGTTACAAAGGTCTATTCCATTTTAATCGTTACATCGAAAATATAAAGAAGTATGATATCGATTTTGGCGAAGCTAATGTAAATGATGATGAAAATGATACTGTTCGTATTATGAATATACATACTAGTAAGGGTTTAGAGTTTCCGGTGTGTATTATTTCAGAAATGTGTAAGGGTATGAATACATCTGATATAAAGGGACTTTTAATATCGGATGTTGATTTAGGCATAGGCTGCGATACTATAGATGTGAATAGAAGAACAAAGACCTCGTCATTTGTCAAAGCCTGCATAGCAAAAAAGAAAAAGATGGAAATATTTTCAGAGGAAATGCGTCTTTTATATGTAGCTATGACTCGAGCAAAGGAAAAGCTCATAATGACAGGTGTTGATAGTGAAAAAAAGGTAAATGGTCAGCCTGTAATGAAAATTTCAGATGCAAAGTCATATTTTGATTTGTATAGATATGCAGGTGGAAGAGACATTGACAGTATAGAAGAGTTTATCGTTTCAGCAGAGGATGTTGTAGAGCAGAGTGTTGGAAACCGTATTAGAAGCGAAGTTTCAAGAGAAATGCTGCTTAATACGATAAATAACGCATGTAATGAAAATGAAATCAATAAAGATGATTTAGAGAAAAATGTAATTATAGAACGCCTGTTATTTGAATATCCGGTGGAAAATGGCATTGCAGGTAAAAAGTTTTCGGTTTCTGACCTTAAACATAAGGCAATCGAGCTGATGGAAGACGAAGCAAAAGAATCTGTTGATGAAACGGTTCATGTTTTCAGTTCATCTAGTAAAGGTGCTGCCTACGGTACGGCTGTTCACAGAATTTTTGAGTTATATGACTATTCGCTCGATGGTGAAGCAGAAACGGTAAAGCATTTTATAAGCGATATGTATGAAAAAAGACGTATAGATAAAGAGGCGTATGAAATCATACGCCCAGCAGATGTTTATACATTTGTTAACAGTAACATCGCAAAACGAATGAAAAAAGCCTATGAAAAGGGTTGCCTGTACAGGGAGCAGCCATTTGTAATAGGTGTACCTTCGAATATAACGGACTATTTTGGCGAACTTTCTGATGCGGAAAAATTAAATATAACCGTTGAAAATATAGATGACATGATTCTGATTCAGGGAATAATAGACGCATATTTTATTGAAGATGATGAGATTGTAGTAGTTGATTATAAGACGGATAACAGACCTACTATAGAAGATATAGGTGCTTTGTATAAAACACAGCTCGATTATTATGCGATGGCACTTTCGAGGCTTACTGGGAAAAATGTCAAGGAAAAGATTATATATTCAACTAAGTTCAGGAAAGAACTGTTTCTTTGATTCTTCAAGTATTTTATGGCAATAATTGGAAACAAGTGGTATAATAAAGGTTACATCATTTGAAAATAGAGTTTAAACCTGACTGATGATTTCAACTCAGCAAGCTGCTGAAATCATATGAGGCAAAATATGGATTTTAATTCGAATAAAAACACAGGAAAAAGAAAAGCACAGAGCATACACGATATGATAAATGCCAGCCCAGGAATGAGTGCTGGTATTAAGAGGAGTGCCTATAAAGGACCAAAGAATCCTACAACATCGGATAATTCCTCATTAAATCTGAATATACCATTAGGAGAATCAGATTCATCTAGTAAATGGGGAAATTCAAATGTTGGAATGCCACAGCCTAAAAAACAAAGAGTTAAGGCAGATGTTCCTAACCCGATGCGAGGCAGTCTGTTTAGTAAAAGTAAAAAACAGGAGACTCCAAAGGGTTATATTATCCAGTCTGGTTCTAATTATTCAGGACCAAAGACAAAAAGACCTAGAAGCATCAGCCAGAGGGACGATTTAGATAGAGATTCTCGCTTTGAAGGTGGTTATGACAATACTAATACGTCTCAGGCTCAATATCCGGGAGTCTTAGATGATGTTGGATACGTTATTTTTTGTGTGCTGTTAGCTGTTTGCGTAATAATAACACTTGTAGTATCAGGCTTAAAGCCTAGAAAAAATAACTATACATATCCTCTTAACATCTTTTCGATGTCAGGTGTGATAAATCGGATACATGAGTCAAAGATGGGGATTTCTGATGTGAAAGAAAACTCTGCACTTACAATTGACAAGGCATCATCAGATACATCGACATATTCAGAAACATCTGAAAATACAAAGGTTGTTGAAGCAATGTCGGAAAGTGACCTGAATAAGCTTGGAGAGGATGAAAAACCAGCAGTTCTTGATGATGGCTCAATGACATTTGATGGCTATTCAAAGGCAACATCACATGAGGAGCTTGTCAGCCAGATAGAACAGGCACTTTCAGATAACGATTTTAGTTTTGTAGCAGCTAAGCTCGCTTATGAAAACGAAAATACAGGTAAAACTGCTTCATATCCAGTATCTGTTGTAAAGCATTTTTGCGAATATATGTCCGGTAATTCAGATAAAAGGGCAGCATTTATTACTGCAATAAAAAAAGAAGAGTATGAAGGTAAAAATGGAACTGCTCAGATTATTATGCTTCCACAGATGAAGTTTACAGTAAGACTTGGAGAGAACACGGATAAGCTGTATCTTGATAATACTGTAATTTCAGTGTCGGGATTTTCAGAGCAGATAGCCAATGCTAACCAGAATGCAGCTATATATCCGCTTCTTCCATGTATATACGAGGTGACAATGACAAATAGTGCATGGCCGTCGCCGCAGAAGCAGGAAATAGAGGCAACTCTTGGCGAAGGCAATCTTGATGTCAGTGTTGGAAAGGGAAATTAAGTGTCAGATAACAAATTGAAATATTCAGTTGGCATGATGGAAATTGTTTCTATTGCAGTGAGTGTTATACTTATAGTCGTGTTTGCTGAATATCTAAATAAAAATAATATATCGGAAACAACTGGTTTTGTTGTTCATGTAAAAGGTGCAGTTGTTACATTTGTATCAGCATTATGTGGTCCAGTTGCCGGAGTACTTGTCGGTGCACTATCTTCGATATGCTTTGACATGATTGCTGCGAGGGAGCTTAGATATGGAATGTTTGTTGCATATGCTCTGTATGGTTACTTTGTAGGTAAGTTTGCAAGCAAATATGGGATACGAGAAGGCAACTTTAATATAATAAATATTGCCAATTTTAATTGTATCCAAATGTGCGCGAATATAATGGTTTTTGTATTGTTTGTTCCACTAGTCAGAGTTATTGCACATAAAACCTCGATAGCGGCAACAATAAAAGAGGCGTTGAAAATAACAATATGTAATATAATGATTGGATTTGTTATTATAACAGGTGTTTTTCTTGTAATAAGTAGTGTTGTAAAAAATATTAAATCAATGGAAAGCAATAAATAAAAGAAAGTATATGAAGTTAGAGATAGATTTTAAATTGATTTTTAAAATAGTATTAAGAAGTCTGGTTATTTTTGTTTCATTGTTTGTGATATGTTTCATATTGCGCTTTTTATCATGTGCACTTCCTCAGGCGTCTATAAAGATGAATATAACTGAAGAAATAGATACACTTCTAGCACCAGGTGAAACGTTGCACAAGAATTCGGTTTATACAGGCGTTTTTGACAGCACAGATTTTTTTACAGAGTGTAAATATATTGCGAATGCGTACTTAAATGATCGTACACGCCCTCTTTATGAAACAATGTATACAACAAGTCACATTTATCCAAAGGGGTCAAATGGACCTGTGGATGCATTATATAAAACAATAGGAACTGAACCTCAGAAGACATATTCATATGCACAGCTATGGTTTGGGGCAATGGTTGTTATAAGACCTATGTTAATGTTTCTAACATACAGTAAGGCTCTTAAACTTTGGAAGCTGCTTATTTATGTCGTTATTTTTACAGCTATTCTTATGTGTTACAGAAGGCATGGATTGTCCCTTGCTGTTCCAATTGGCGCAAGTCTTATATTTACTAATGTAGATACTGGCTTATCGCTGTTTCACACATCATTTGTTTTCCTAATTGCATTTGTCGGCATTATAGCAGCACTTTATATTGATAATAAAGAGAACTATTGTTATTTAATGGTCGTATTAGGAACGCTGACAGCCTTTTTTGATTGGCAGTCTACTCCTGTAATTACATTTGTGTATCCTGTAATTGTTGCTATGTTTGTGCTCTATGGAAATGAAAAGCTTCTTACAGTGACTGATGGATTTATAAGCTGTGTAGCTAATGGTATATTATGGCTGTTTGGATATGGAGCTATGCAGGTGATGAAATGGACTATTGCATCGCTTTATTTGAAAAAGAATGTATTTGCAATGGGACTTGGTCATATGGGTGCAGATATTACAAAGGAAGGCGTAGATGGGGTATCAGATAATTTCCTTGTGAGAGGTGCATACTCATTATTTAAAAACTTTACAGCGATTGAGGTTGTAAATCTTTTTAATAATATTGCGAATCTTGTAATCATTTGCGTTTTGGCTATCTTCATTATTGCAACGATTATTAAAATGATAATAGTTTATAATAAAAATAAAAATAAAAAGCTGGCATTGGCTTTTGTAGTTATAATTGCATCAATTCCACAGCTACTATATTATATAGCAGTTTCTGGATTCTGCACAATTCACTGGTGGTTCGCGTATAGAGGATATGCAGTTGTTATTGCGGCATTCTTGTGTGGAGGTATACTTTTTTACGAGTATTGTAAGGAATTGAAGGCTAATAAATAAGAGTTGACACTCATTATATAAAGTGATATATTACATTATGTTAGCACTCATGCTTAATGAGTGCTAATTAATTAAGAAGTAAATTTTAATTAATATAGAGGAGGATATTATGAGATTAAAACCATTAGGCGACAGAGTCGTATTAAAGCAGTTAGAAGCTGAAGAAACAACAAAATCAGGTATTATTCTTACAACTCAGAGTAAGGAAAAGCCACAGGAGGCAGAAGTAGTAGCTGTTGGTCCTGGCGGTGTTGTTGATGGAAAAGAAGTGAAAATGGAAGTAAGCGTTGGACAGAAGGTTATATATTCAAAATATGCTGGAACAGATGTTAAGCTTGATGACAGTGAGTACATCATAGTAAGACAGAGTGACATCCTAGCTGTAGTTGAGTAATAGTCCTAAGGGGGACCAGCGAAGCTGGTGGATGCCTTAGGACAGGTGAATTTTCGAAGAAAATTCGCCAGTGGTGGTAGAGAACAAGTTAAGGGATGCCTTAGGACAGGTGAATTTTCGAAGGAAATTCGCCAGTGGTGGTAGAGAACAAGTTAAGGGATGCCTTGTGACAGGTGAATTTTCAAAGAAAATTCGCCAGTGGTGGTAGAGAACAAGCTAAGGGATGCCTTGTGACAGGTGAATTTTCGAAGAAAATTCGCCTGTGGTGAGAATGAAAAAATAAGGAGAAATATAATGGCAAAAGAAATTAAATACGGTGCAGAAGCACGTGCAGCACTTGAAGCTGGTGTTAATCAGCTTGCAAATACAGTAAGAGTAACATTAGGACCAAAAGGAAGAAACGTAGTTTTAGCAAAGCCTTACGGCGCTCCACTTATTACAAATGATGGTGTTACAATTGCAAAAGAAATAGAACTTGAGGATTCATTTGAAAACATGGGTGCTCAGCTTGTTAAGGAAGTTGCAACAAAGACAAATGACGCTGCTGGTGATGGTACAACAACAGCAACAGTTCTTGCACAGGCAATGGTAAACGAAGGAATGAAGAATCTTGCAGCAGGTGCAAATCCTATTATTCTTCGTAAAGGTATGAAAAAAGCTACAGATTCAGCTGTAGAAGCTATAAAGAGAATGAGCTCAGCTGTAGATGGAAAGAATCATATTGCAAGGGTTGCAGCTATTTCTGCTGGAGATGATGAAGTTGGAAATCTTGTAGCTGATGCTATGGAAAAGGTATCAAAGGATGGTGTTATCACTATTGAAGAGTCAAAAACAATGCAGACAGAGCTTGACCTTGTAGAAGGTATGCAGTTTGACAGAGGATATATTTCAGCATATATGGCTACTGATATGCATAAGATGGAAGCAAATCTTGAAAATCCATATATTCTTATTACAGATAAGAAAATATCAAATATTCAGGATATTTTACCATTACTTGAACAGATTGTTCAGTCAGGTTCAAAGCTTCTTATTATTGCAGAGGATATTGAAGGTGAAGCATTAACAACACTTATTGTTAACAAGCTTCGTGGAACATTCTCAGTAGTTGGTGTTAAGGCACCAGGCTACGGTGACAGAAGAAAGGCAATGCTCCAGGATATTGCTATTCTTACTGGAGGACAGGTTATTTCAGATGAGTTAGGTCTTGACCTTAAGGATGCTACACTTGGTATGCTTGGTCGTGCTAAGTCAGTTATGGTTCAGAAAGAGAATACAGTAATTGTTGATGGTGAAGGTCAGAAGGCAGAGATAGAAGCAAGAGTATCACAGATTAAGAAGCAGATTGAAGAAACAACATCAGATTTCGACAGAGAAAAGCTTCAGGAAAGACTTGCTAAGCTCGCTGGTGGTGTTGCTGTTATCAGAGTTGGTGCTGCTACAGAAGTAGAAATGAAAGAAGCTAAGCTTCGTATGGAAGATGCATTAGCAGCTACACGTGCAGCAGTTGAAGAAGGAATTATCGCAGGTGGTGGTTCTGCATATATTCATGCAACAAAGGATGTTGAAAAGCTCGTAGCTACACTTGCAGGAGACGAAAAGACTGGAGCAGAAATCGTATTAAAGGCTCTTCAGGCTCCTTTATATCATATTTCAGCTAACGCTGGATTAGAAGGTTCAGTAATAATAAACAAGGTTTACGAATCTAAGGAAGGAATCGGTTTCAATGCATTAAAGGAAGAGTATGTAGATATGGTTAAGGATGGAATACTTGATCCTGCCAAGGTTACACGTTCTGCATTACAGAATGCAACAAGCGTTGCATCTACACTTCTTACAACAGAATCTGTTGTTGCAGACATTAAGGAGCCAGTACCTCCAATGCCAGCAGGTGCAGGAAATCCTGGAATGATGATGTAATATAATAAAAATAGTGTAAATATAAAAAGAGCCCTCACGGTTTTATAGTCGTGAGGGCTCTTTTTACTGATTAGCGGTTGAACTGTTGTAATTATTCTTATTCACTCAGCTTAATAACTATAACATCCTCGATAACCTTGATTGAACCAGCATCCGGGTAGCAAGGCATCTCTTTGACTTCATCAAGTGATGAAAAATGTGCCTCACTTTCGTCGTCATACAGCTTTTCAGCTCTAAAGCCTAGTCTGTTTATAAGAATATTCCATGAAGAATATTGATCTATATTTGAGCTTGTTTTTCCGTCCATATCGAAATAGTTTTCTATAAGACCACCAGCGGTATTAGTTTTGTCTTCAAACTGTCCAAGTACAATGTATGGCAAATCATCATTATAGCCGTCTACACTTTTTATTTGTGTCATAAGAGTTTGATAATATGCAAGGTCATGCTCGTTTGTATACTGTAAAGCCTGATAGTTTCCATTGTCAAACCATATAAATATACAAATGGAAAGTGCAGCTAGTATAGTACCTGCCCAGCTTATCATATTATTGATTAAATCTGTATTTTTCGAAGACATATACTCAATAATTGCAAGTGGAACGATATAAATGAAAACATTAGAAAACATCATCATCGAATATCTGTTTACTGCATTTACAGCCATAACCTGTGTCAAATTAACTGCCAGAGGGAAAACTAGAGTAACTATAGTAAATAACAGATTCATAAGCTTATCTTTTCCGTTTTTCCATACAAGATACAGCGCATAAATCAGTACAATATATCCAAGCACTAATAATGTTGCCTTTGTAATTACTGTTGGGTTTAATTCGTAAACATTTCTATATAACTGTCCAAAATAAACCTTGTATGCTCTGAAAACACCTATAAATGAATCCTTTATACTCATTTTTCCCATTTTATCAAGACCCTGATGGGACATCATTTCTGTATGAGTAACTAATAATGCGACTTTACTTCCTATAAGATAAAAAATCATAGCTAAGCCTAGGAAAATACAGTAATTTATGCAATTTCTGAATTCTATTGTGAATTTTTTGCTACTATCATTATCTATGCAGGCACGCATCAATTTTAAACATAAAAAGCCAACTATAACAGAAACGGCTGGAATAAATGATGTCTGATACATACCAGTTGCATATGTTAGTGCAATTAAACCTATAATTACTTTAATGCGTCTAGGGTAGTCTTTGACGATAATCCACCCTGCAAAGCATGAGAAAAATAGTCCAAGTGCATGATATGGTGCAAGATATAGGAAAAAGATTTCACATGTTATTGATGGGAATACAGTCATTAGCGCACCTGTCATGCCAGCGTATAATGGCTCCTTAATGTCAAAAGCGTTTACAATAAGGCATCCAGCAGTTGCCATAAGAAATATAACTAGCATTACATTTATAAATGGAAGAGTAAATGTATTTCCAAATACCGCTTTTACAACTTCTCCAGTCATTGTCAGAGTCCATCGACCCTGTCTTATACCAGTTCCATATCCTAAAGGTGTGTATTCAAGGCAGTCGGCATTGTACAAAAGATTGCACATCGCATATATATGTGCACATATGCCACAAATTAAACCGCTAAAAAAACAAACATAATATTTTTTTTCAATGTTTTTAAGTCCTACTTTAATTGCATTTACAGGTGTCATTTTCGTATCTCCAGTTAAAAATAAATGATTTATATAAGGTTAAATAAATATTCTTGTTTACATAAATATACAGTATCTATTTATCATCTTTATTATAACATCTATATATGGTATAATACATAAGATTATGTGAATATCCGAAAGAAAGGATTATAGGTAATAAATGATAGTAACAATTATTGCGTTTATCATAGTTTTTATGAGTGCTTTGCTAGTTGGCATGGCACTCACTAGAGCATTATATCATAAAACAGAATGTAAATCACTTATGACGGTTGATATATATATGGTATGTGGGATGATGGCACTTACTGTATATGCACAGTTTATGTCTTTGTTTATGAAAATATCTTTTAAAGCATTTCTGATTGTTGTATTGATATCAATAATTTCAGCTATATATATAGTAAAAAGTCTGACAATCGAAAGACTAATGGCTAATATTTGTTCGTTAGTAAAAAGTATATCGTTTGTTCATGTGGTGGTCATTCTGTTTTTATTAGGCATATGTGTCTTGTGGACATGTGATATACCAAGGCATTACGATACATACCTTTATCATGCACAGGCTATCAGGTGGATAGAAGAGTTTGGCATAGTAAAGGGTATAGGAAATCTTCACAACAGACTTGCATACAATAGTGCCTTTATGTGTTTGCAGGCACTTTTCAGCTTTTCGTTTATTTTTAATCCATCTCTTCACGTAGTAAATGGATTTATTTCTCTGTTTTTTATAATGTACGCAGCGCTGTCAAATAACATTATTAATAGAAGAAAAATTGCGTTATCGGATTTTTTTAAAGCCGTAACAGTTATTTATATATGTACTAATGCTCAGTACATGTCTTCCTGTCAGACAGATGATATGGCGCTTCTCTTATTTACATATGTTGTGACAAAGTGGGCTGAAATGATAGAAAACAAAGAGGAAAATATTCACAGCTATGCATTTTTATGCATTATTGGCGTATTTGCTGCAACAGTTAAGATTTCAACAGTTTCTCTCGTTTTGCTTGCAGTGTACCCAATATATTTATTTATATTAAATAAAAAATACAACAATATATGCAAATATGTATTAGGAGCCATACTTGTCGCTATACCGTGGTTTATAAGAAGTGTATTGATTAGTGGCTATATTTTATATCCGTATGCGTCTATTGATTTATTTAATGTGCCATGGAAAATGAAAAAGGAAGCACTAATATATGATTCGATGGAAATATCGGCCTGGGCAAAGGGTATATATAGTGCCAGTAAGGCGAATCTTTCGCCACTCAAATGGATTCCACTCTGGTTTTCTGAAAAGGAGTTGTCTAAGAAGCTTCTTATTATAATAGGTATAATGAGCGCATTTTTTATTCTTGGATTTTTATTTGGAAAGCTAAAAGCTTATAAGCTAAGTAAAAATAAGGAGATTTTCAAAGAGGATGGAGCAAAAAATACACTTTATCTGTATTCAGTTATAGCACTTGCATTTTGGTTTTTCACAGCACCATTATATCGATATGGCTGCGTATTTCTAATGATACCTACTGTTATTTTATTGTCTGAAATGTCAGAGTACCTTATAAAATACAGACGGATTTCCATAATAATATATGCATTTGTTACGCTATATGTATTTTTACCGATATGTAGCTTTGGCGCAAAGGCTGAGGATAAAGAGCATATGTACATTAAGAAGGCGGCCGATTATGAAATGCTCGATGCTAATGAGACTACGTGGGAAGGGATGACAATATATTACCCAAAGGATTCAGACCAAATAGGTTATTCATATTTTCCAGCAGCTATATCTATAGATACATTAAATGGCGTAGAGCTTATAGGAAATGATTTGAAAAGTGGAATAAAGCATAAATGACCTAAATATGTTACTAACCGTCAGGAGATAAATAGTAATAGTGAATATTAAGAGTGATAAACTTAAAAAACAGAATATACTTGTTGTTCATAATAGGTACAAAATAAGAGGTGGGGAAGACACTGTATTTGAAAATGAAGTGGAGCTTTTAAAGCAAAATGGACATAATGTATTTACATATGAACGAGATAACAAGGAGATAGACGGTTTTTCGTTATTTCAGAAGCTTTGTCTTCCGTTTAATATGATATTTAATTTTCGCTCATATAATGAAATCAGGAAAATAATACGTGAGCAAAATATAGAAATAGTTCATGTACACAATACGCTGAATATTATAAGTCCGGCAGTATTTTATGCGGCCTGTAAGGAAAAGGTAGCAGTTGTTAACACAATTCATAATTTCAGACTTATATGCCCAGGAGCAATGTTATTTAGAGACGGTCATATATGTGAGGAGTGCATTTCAGATAGTGCGAATATAGGTAGAGCTTGCAAGTATGGCTGTTACAGAGGCAGCAAGCTACAGACCTTTATTTATGTATTGTCCCAGAAAATACATAGAATGTCAGGTATATATAGTAAGGTCAGGTTTATTTGCTTAACGGAGTTTAATAAAGAAAAGCTTTTAAGAATAAATAAAAACAGGCGTTATATTAAGCCTGAAAACATATATATAAGAGGCAATTTCTGTGCATCTCCATATAAGGAAAAGTCACAGATTATTCCATTTAGTGAGCGTAAGAAAGAAAATTACATATTATTTGCTGGCAGACTCGATAAAATGAAAGGCTTTGACAGGCTGTTGAAGCTCTATGAGGATAATAAAGAGTGTGGATTGCCAAAGCTTATAGTCTGTGGTCCGGGGGAATATACTGATTTTCCTGAAAACGTTGAATATAAAGGCATTTTAGATAAAAAGGAACTGCTTGATATTATGTCAAAGGCTAAGGCTCTTATATTGCCAACAAAATGGTACGAGGGATTTCCGATGTCCATTGCAGAGAGTTATTCAGTTGGCACACCTGTACTTACGAGTAATTTTGGAAATGCAGGAGCGCTTGCCGTAGGTCTTACCTTTAATCCAGATGATATAAGTGAAATGAAGGAAGCAATTCTTGCCTGTGATACGCTTCCTGACGACATATGTGAAAAGGTATACGAGCTATATTTATCAAAATATTCAGAAAATGAGGCATACAGTTCACTTATTAATATATACGATAGTTTAAATTAAAGATTGCAGGAAACATTAGATGAAAAAAATAGCGATAATTACAAATATGCCAGCGCCGTACAGGGTTGCATTATATGAGCTTCTACAACGCGATGTACTGTATAGTGAGTATGAATTTCATATTATATTCTCTGTTGGCTCTGAGTCACAAAGGGACTGGCGCGTAGACTTGTCAAAGCTTAATAATTATTATTTCCTTGGTGCAAAAACAATTGAGGGTCAGAACAGATATGACAAGACACAGCTAATATTGTCAAAGGGTGTGTCAGATATTCTTAAAAAAATAAATCCAGAGGTTGTTATTGCAAGTGAATACAATACTACGGCGTTACAGGCGTTCCTATATTGTAAGCTGAATAAGAAATCATATATTACTATGACGGATGGAACGCTGTTTTCAGAGAGAAATTTTGGAAAAATAAAGAAGCTTTTAAGATACATTGTCATAAAAGGGGCTGATTTTTGTATTGCAAGCTCTACAAAGTCTAAGGAACTGCAGCTTCACTACGGAGCTAAGGAAGATAATATAATTATAGCTTACCTGACTGTAGATATTGAGAAATACAGATATAAAAGAGAACATTATGATGCTTCGAAGCTTTTGTATGTTGGAAGTTTGATATATAGAAAGGGGCTTGATTTACTCATAGATGCATTGTCGCTTGTTGATAAAAGATATGTTCTTACGATAGTAGGAAATGGCTGGGAAAAAGAAGGACTTATAAAACAGTTAGAATCGTATGGAATAAGTGACAGGGTTGTATTTAAAGATTTTCTTGAGGGAGAAGAGCTTGTAAATGAGTATAAAAATAATGATATTTTTGTACTGCCAACAAGAGAGGACTGCTTCGGGCTTGTGATAAATGAGGCTATGGCAGCATCTATGCCTGTTATTTCATCAAAATATGCAGATGGAGCGTATGATCTTATAGAGGATGGAAAGAATGGATTTATTGCTAATCCATATAATAAACAGGAATTTGCAGACAGGATTTCTGAACTTATAGGTAATGCAGAAGCTGTTAAGAATATGGGTAATTACTCATATGTGAAGATTAATGATTTTTCTCTCGACAAGACAGCTTGTATGTACATAAAAGCTATTGAAACAGTATTGGAGAAATAAAGTGAATTTGATTTATAAACTTAAAGAAAACCGTATAGTTAAGCTGATAATTCCATATTTAGTTATTTTAATATCTCTTGTCCTGATTGAGTTATGTGTATTTAACTTTCGTCATTGGCAATTTATTAATAATACTCAGACAGAAATAACAGACTGGAAGATGAGTGATAATCTTGCATTTGCTGATTATAACGCATTTACTGTTTCAGATGTGGAAACTGTACCTTACATAGAGGCTACTGACATTAATATGCCAGTTAATCTTGTATATACAGACTTTGTTAATACTGAAAAGGGAGAGTTTGGCGTTATAGAAATAAAATACCATTTCGAATTAAACGATGAGGGAAATGCGCTGTATTACGACATGCCAGAACGAACTTTCTTCAGAATGATTACAAAAACTCATTATGCACCGGTAAATCCATACGGTTACGTTAAGAACCTTAGAATTTGTTTTGATAATGTTAATGTAGGAGATACGATACGTGTTAATTCATTTATTCTTAATCCAAAGTATCCGTTTCAGATATCTAAAAAAAGAGTGTTGTTTTTGTTCCTAATAATATCTCTATTGTATTTTATAAGACCATCATCAAATATATATGATATTACTGTAACTGATAAATTCAGAGGAAAGAGGGTATTAATAACAGCTGTTCTCATATTAGAAGTGTTACTGCTATTTAAGGTATCAAGGCTTGATAAATACTATGAAAATGTTAAAGATGGTGCCGAAAAGCAGTTTATGATGCTGACAGAGGCAATCGTTGACAGGGGAGAGTTCTTTCTAAATATTAATGCACCTAAAGAGCTTAAAGCAATGGAAGACCCATATGATGCGAGACTTAGACTAACAACTGCTGGTGAGTTAGCAGAAGGAATGGATATGTCTGATACAGGCTTCTATAAGGGAAATGGCAGATATTTTGTTTATTTCGGAATTGGACCGATTATTTTATTTTATATTCCTAAATATATTATGACCGGGACTCATGTTGTCACAAGAGATATTGTATTTTTACTAACAGCATTTATATCTGTTGCTGTAATGTTCTTATTATATGAAGTAAGTAAAAGATATTTTAGACGTCTTCCGTTTGTTGTATATTTAATGTTTTCGTTCCTGTTTTCATTTGGTGGTGGTCAGTTATTTTTATTAATAACACCTGATTTTTATGCAGTGCCGATACTTAGCGGTTTGCTATTTTCAATGCTTGGACTAGGCTTTGTATTTAAGGCAATGAATGAAGAAAAAAAGATAGTATCGCTTATTTTAGGCGGACTTTCGTTAGCTTTTGTTGCTGCATGCAGACCTCAGTTTTTAATGGTGTCATTTATGACGCTACCACTTATAATTCCATATGCTATAAAGAAGCTTACAGACAAAAAGGAAAGGCTTAAGGTAATTATTGAAGCGACAGCATTTATTGTACCTTATATAGTCATTGCAGCCTTTGTTATGTATTACAACTATGCAAGATTCGGAAATGTATTTGATTTTGGTGCAAATTATAATCTTACATATAATAATATGCCATACAGAGGATTTCATATTGACAGGTTACTGCATCCTCTTATTGGATATCTTTTTTATCCTTGCAGTGTTACAAATGAGTTCCCATATTTCCAGATTAGTAATTATGTTAGCAGATATCAGGGAATAACAGCAGATGAGAATCTTTTTGGTGGTGTTATTTATAACAATATTTATCTATTTGCAGCATTGCTTGTAATTCCTTTTAGAAAGCTATTTAAGAGTGTAGAAGCATTCATTGTTGCACTTATTGGACCTTTATTTGCCATTATCATCTGTGTTGTTGATGCTAATATGGCAGGAACTCTGCCTAGATATTATGCGGATTTCACTTGGGGACATATGCTTGCTGCGTTTATTTTTATAGGCTATGCGCTTACATTTGATGGAATAATTAAAAATAAAATGTCAGGGGCTAAAAATACTAATGGAGAGTATGTATGTGTAAATAATGACGTTGCTGAATTTATAAATAAAAGCATGCGTTATTTATTTTATATATGTTTTATTGTAACGATAATTAGGCTATTCCTTATGGTATTTTACGGAAATGCTGTAAAGGATACAAACTTTTATGTATTTAATGAAATTAAAAATTTAGTGGAGTTTTGGTATTGATGATGAACAGAAGAAGAATTAAGCCATTGTCATATGTGCTTGCAATAGCAATTTTAGCATTATTATTTATTTTGTATATGGTTCCTACATTATACAATAAATCATTTGCGGGGGAAAAAGCGAACAAGCTAGGTATAAACATAGGAAAAGGAAGTTATAATGCGGTAATACAGTATAGTGCAAAGGATGATACATATGTGGAGGCCTATGTTAAAAGCAGGGGTAATGATTATGTGATTCAAGGTTTTATTTTGCCTGCGTCATATGAGGAGAGCATTAGTAATGTAGAGCTTTCTGTTCCATATGCTGTTAGAAATTCTTCATATAAAATAAGAACTCCATATAATGAGAAGGAAACTATAAATATTAGTGGCATAAACATTAAATATATAGGTTCTAGAGCTAGAATAACATTTATGCTTGCGTTATATGTTGTTTTTGCAGCTTTGATGTTGGTTTTTACGATTCAGGACAGAGATAGACTACTTCTCATAATTTTTACAGGAGCATCATTTGTT
Source organism: Lachnospiraceae bacterium (assembly GCA_045627905.1). Taxonomy (GTDB): domain Bacteria; phylum Bacillota; class Clostridia; order Lachnospirales; family Lachnospiraceae; genus UBA2868. Next base: position 43,569 of record JAZQOO010000009.1, read on the forward strand.
GTACTAGGAGATGCATTCATAAATAATCCGCTTTTCATGTTTTTATATCTTGCTATTGCTGGAATGTATTGGTTTAGTGCAAATGTTTTTGTCAGAAACCGCTTTGAAAATGTAAGTGTAATGTTTAGAACCTTTGATAATAAGGAACATACAATAAGGTTTATTAAAGAAAAGATACGAATGTTGCCAACTGCCAATATTCAGATATATATTGGATTCTTTACATTTATGCTAATAGTCATGTGTTTATTTACATCATCATCACCTTTATTTGCTGCTAAGCAGGGACAGGATGAGAATATATACTATTCGATAGCAACAGGGTTGGCAAATGGTCTTGATTTGTATAAGGATATGTTCGATCATAAAGGACCTATTTTTTTCTTTATTTATATGCTTGCATATCTTGTAAGTCCAGGCAGCTTTATAGGGGTATATCTTTTAGAGGTAATTATGCTTTCACTTTCCGTATTTATGGTCTATAAAATCACAAGACTGTATACGGGAGACATAGCATCTATAGTCGCTGCATTTGCTTCTATTCCTGTTTTATTTAACCAGAATTACACAAGAGAGGGTGGAAGCCTGGAGCAGATGTATATTTCGCTACTGCTCTTGGCTGTATATTTTATAATTCGTGGAAATATGAAGACAAGAACCTTTGTACTAGAGGGTATAATTTTTGCTATTGTCTTTTTCTCGAAATTTAATTTAAGTCTTGTCTGGCCGTTTATGATGCTGTTTGTAGGTCTTAGATTTATTGGAAATAAAGACTTTAAGGGACTTATAGGAGCTGTTTTAGCATATATAGCAGGATTTCTATCGATAACAATTATTGCTTGCAGCATATTCATAATAAAGGGACAGTTAGGAATATTTATTGATTCATATTTCTTATTTAATATGAAATATGGGGCAGTAACAAGCATGGGAGACACTATAAGACAGGTTATGCTACGTCTCTATACAGCAGTTTTAGATAACAAATTGAGCTTTTTCTTAACTATAGTGGGTATATCAGGTATTTTATTCACAAGAAAATACTGTGATATATACGCCAGAATAATGATGCCATTTATATATGCCGCAACAGTATTTCTAATGTATGCCGGCAGTAATTCTTACGAATATTACTATTCAATAGTAGTTTCGTATGCGTGCTTTGGTATTGTCGCTATTACGTCGTACATTTATGATAAGCTTCCGTCTATATTCCTAGATAGAAGGCTTCCATTTGTTGCAGCGTCTGTATGCGTTTTTATGACGCTTACGGTTAATAAATCTATGCTGGACTCATTTATTTTTGATACAGAGCCTCCAGCTCAGGAAGTGCTTACATATGAGATGAAACGTTTAGCAGATGGCGGTGATGAATCATTCTTTGAATATGATATGCTGGAGGCAGGATTTTTCAGAGCAGCAAATGCTTCACCTTATGTTAAATACTTCTTCTATCCGAATATAGATGATTCGGTGTATGGAGGCGTGAGGGAAGAACAGATATCGTACATTGATAAAGCGTTGACAGAATATATTTTGTTTGAGAGATATTCAAATGAAGACTATGTTACTGACGAAGTAGTTAATAAATCATATGATTTTGTAAAGCTTTATGAGACACAGAATGGAACTGGTAAAACATACTTCCTATACAAAAAAAGATAGTGTTATTAAATAAAATAATAATGTTGATGGGTAAAACTGTGTTGACTGAATTAGTCAGTGGAAATAAAATGATAAATTAACTGAAAAAATGCACAAAAGTGCCATAAATGATACAAAAATATCAAAAATGAAAGAGAACAGAGTGTGAAACACACATTAAATAACGTTTGAAATTGGTTTAAAAGTGTGGATAACTCGCATTGACTGAATTGGTCGGTATGACGTTAAAACAGCGTAAAAGTGCGTATTATAAAGGTAAAAACCTCGAAAAATCGGCGTATGGGTTACATAATGTTGGCGCCGTGAAACATTGTTTTCCACAGATTAAATTATCAACATGTGGATAGAAAAATATGTGACTAACTAGGATTTACCATGCTGGACTTTATAAGTCGTTTACAGTTGTAATTTTATGTAAATCGCTTATGTAAAAGTTAAAACACGATTTTATAAAAAATACAATAAGCCTCTGACAAACCTATAAAACAAAATGCAGAATTCATCTGTTATAGCTGTTTTATGTTTGCTACAAATGCCGAAAAAACGGCAGCTTAAAGAAATGATATATTAAAATTGATTGTATCAGATTTGATTTTTAAATAACAAACATACAGTTAAAACAAGATTTAATTTATCGTTAAAATGCGACTTTTTTATGTTGACCGAGAAGAATTATGGAAAATAGTTATGTAAATTGCACTAAAAACAAAAAAGTGCACAAATGCCCTATTTTAGCGGATTTGAAGCTTTTTTATCATGTATATTAATTTTAATGAAGGATATAGGATGTTATGACAACCAAAATAGTAATTGTTTTGACTTGCTACAATAGAAAGAGCTTTACAAAGAATTGTATCGAAAAGCTCGGAATCAAAAATGAAGAATATGAGGTATTATTTGTAGTTACAGATGACCTGAGTACTGATGGTACAAAGGAGATGTTAAATGACTTAAAAAGTGACTATAATATAGTATTAATAGAAGGTAATGGAAGTCTTTTCTGGAACGGTGGTATGTACTGTGGACTTAATTATGTGTTGAAGGCACTTGAGCAAAAGCCAGTATTTATCGGGAATTCCGATAAAAGTGTGTTTGAAAATGATGAGGCAGCCTATGATTTTATAAATAAGTCAGATTATATTATGCTTGTCAATGATGATGTGGATTTTGAAGAGGCTTCTGTAGGCAGAATGTTAAAGCTTTCAGAGAGAAAAAATGTTGTTGTAGGTACAGTTAAGTCAAAAAGCGGAAGTGTAAGCTATGGTGGAGTTCATTTTTTGTCAAAGCATTTTGTTAAATATAAAATAATGGACGTAAGCGACAATTTTAGCTGTGATACATTTAACGCAAATGCAGTTTTAATTCCTGCAAACATCGTAAAAAGCGCCGGAAATCTCGACAAAGCGTATAGCCATTCCTTAGGTGATTTTGATTATGGTTTAAGGATTAGTAAATTAGGATATAACATTTTAAAGACGAATTTTTATATTGGTACATGTGAGGACAATGATTCTAAAGGAACATGGCGTGATAATAGCCTAAGTATTTCAGAACGACTCAGAAAAAAGGAAAATATCAAAGGCCTTCCATTTAAAGACTGGTGGCATTTTGTATACAAAAATTTTGGCTTTTTCTCAGCGGTGTATCATAGTATTACTCCGTATGTTAGAATATTTTTAGGAAAGTAATGGTTTATGAAGATATTAGTTAATTATGCAGACGATAAATTTAGAAAAGCGCAGAAGCTGAACACCTTTATGGGAAAGCATTTGGGTGGATTTGACAAGGTTTATGAATTTGGACCAGCTGATATTGATGATGAATACAGGCAGGCTCATAAAGATATATTTGCTTTTAAGAGGGGCGATGGCTTGTGGCTTTGGAAGGCGTACTTTCTAGATAAGCTTTTAGCTATACATGAGGATGGGGATATTATTTTTTATTTGGATAGCGGAGCTTTCTTTGTTAAGTCTGTAGACAGGCTGTTAGATACAATGAGAGAGGACGAAAAAATATTTATTACAGACATTCCTCTTATAGAAAAGTGTTTCACAAAGCCCTTGTGTTTTGAGAAAATGGACTGTGATATTAATGAATACGGCTATATGAATCAGACTCAGGGGGGATTTATAGCGCTTAAAAACTGCAGCGAGGTTAGAGCTTTTGTTAAAGAATGGAAATCATATGCTGAACAATATGATTTGATATGCTGTGAGGGAACGTATCCTCCAGAGGAATATAAAAAGGATCAGTTTGTTGTGCACAGAGAGGATCAGTCTATTTTATCTCTTCTTATTAAGAAGTATAAAATAAGACAGCACAGAGATCCGTCGCAGTTTGGAAAATATGAGGATAATTATTATTCTCCATATTATGCGTATAAAGCAACCGCACATGATGATAATTACAAAACAGTTGTATATTTACATAGAACTCCGACAGTTAATCTGAAACGAATACTTATAAATGAGTATAAGATGTATAGAGAACATTTTAAGTTCCTTAGAATGCTTAAAAAGCTGGGATTAAAGAAAAGTGATTTGAAAAATCATATACTAAACATAAAATGAGCTTTATCGGAAATTGTATTGGATATATAGAACAGGGTGAATCAAATGGTTAGTGTAATAATTCCTGTTTATAATGGGGAAGAATATTTGGCTTCGACAATAAGAAGCGTTGCAGCATCAACATATAAAAATATAGAAATAATAATTGTTGATGATGGCTCGAAGGATTCAAGTGCTGCAATAGTTAAAGCACTTAAAGAAAGTGATGAGCGAATTAAATATTTCTACAAAACAAACGGTGGCATAGTTTCTGCGAGAAATTATGGTCTGTCGGTTGCAAGTGGTGATTTTATATGCTTTGCAGACCAGGATGACATTGTTAAGCCACAGATGTATGAGACATTGAGAAATCTAATAATAGCTGAAAAGGCGGATTTTGTACAATGTGAATTTACAACACTTGAAGCTCAGATAGAAATAGAAAAAAATGCTACCGGAGAAGTAAAAAGCTTTAAAAAGAATACAGATATTTACAACGAGGCATTGAGAGAACTTATTTTTAGAACAAATTATCCTAAAATAAGTAATAATGTAAGCAGCTCAGTCTGGACGAAAATGTTTAGAAAGGCTTTTTTAGATAAAAATAACATACGTTTTCAAACGTTTCTTGATTATGAAGATGATTGGATTATGGCGATAGAGGCGTTCAGCTATGCTGAAAAGGTATGTACTGTTGACAGTCCATTATATGTTTGGAGAATTAATAGTTCATCAGAAAGTCACAACAGGGTTGTAAAGGATAAATATATAGAAAGCTTCTATACTAAGTTTGACGGATTAAGAAAATTTCTTATTGAAAAATATGAAGCAACAAGTCCGAACAGCAAAAGTATGGATTTATTTTTAGGTGACATAGAAAAACAGCTGTTATTGTGGGCGCTGTCAAATGAAACAGGGCGTGGAATACGCGGAAGAAACATTTCAGTTAGTATAGACATTATGCGGGAAATTTTGTATGAGGAGCGTAAGAGTGGTATACTAAAGAGAATTTACAAGACAATATTCAGACCACTATTAGTGTCAGTATATGACAGAGAAGGCGCAATGAAGTTGTATTGTTGTTTTAGAGATGTCTTTATGACGATTCTTACAGTATTTTATATGGAATCTTTAGCAGTATTTTTAAACAAGAGGGTATTTCATGGCAGATGGCATATTTAATGAAAGTAAATTTAAGAGTAAAATAACTCTGACAACTTTTATTTTGTCTGTGATAGTTGTTTATATTCACAGTGAAAATATAGGCCATTATTCAGTGCTGCCAGACACTATCTCAGGCAGATTTTGCATATGGCTGCAAAATGTGTTTGTTACAAGTATGTCAAAAGGTGCAGTTCCTTGCTTTTTATTTATTAGTGGGATACTTTTCTTTAGAAATTACAGCCTTGATAAAATATGGATAAAATATAAAAGCAGATTTAAAAGTGTCGTAGTACCTTATATTGTTGTAAATACTTTTTATACAGTAGTTGCGATTATAGGTCATTATGTACCATATATTTCAAGAAATCTTGGTGAAAACTGGTCGATGAAAACTGTTAGTTTAGGCAACATATTAAAAGGTATATTTTTATTTGAATACAACAAAATCTTTTGGTTTATGCTGTTTTTGATTGCATGCATTGCGATATCGCCTGTTATTTATTTGCTGATAAATAATAAATACATAGGTATGTTGACGTGTATAGCAGTGATTGCTTCTGCGTTTTATACAGGAAATTTATATCATCTCAATTTTATATATTATATTCTTGGGGGATATCTTGGTATTCATTATAAGACGTTTACAGAAACAATAAAGCAAAAATCCACATGCTTTCTAGCGATGTTATTATTTTTGCTTGCAATTATTTTATACCATGTAACAAACTATTCAGAGATAGCAAGTTTAAGGCGTATATATGGATATTGTCATCCGCTTATCCTCGTTTTGACATTTTATATATACGTAGACCTTTTTAATGATATTCAAATAAAAGAATATATGAAAAAATCATTTTTAATATATGAAATGCAGTTGATTTTTCTTGCATTTTATAAGAAGCTTTTCAGAATGGTTTTACCAGTAAATAATGTTTTTGCTATAATAACATATGTTATAGTACCGATTTTCGTTGTTATATCTATATTAGTTGTATCGAGTGAAATGAAAAAAAGAACGCCAAGATTGTATAAGGTTTTGGCAGGAGGCCGTTTATGAATATATTGCTAGTTGCTTATCCTGTTATACCACAGGTAGATAAGGCACTTAATCCATCAAAGGAGATTAATAACTGTGGAGGTGGCTGGGTTCAGAGAATTTCTGCAGCTTTAGCAAAAAAGGAAGATTTCTTTCTTTCATATATATATTGTTCAAGTAAAGATAGACGTCAAATTAGCGCTTCAGACAGAATAAAAGGCGAGGCAGAAGGTATTAAGTTTTTTGAGATGCCAGAGTATGAAAGCGATGGAAAATATACGGAAGAAGACTTTAAATGGTATAAGGAAATAACTGAAACAGTAAAGCCTGATGTAATATGTATATTTGGTACTGAAAATCAGTGGCAGACACAGCAGTTTTATATGCTTGAGAAACTTGGTTTTGTTGAAAAAACTGTGTTCTGGATACAGGGAATTGTATATAAATGTGCAGAAAACTATGCAGTTGATGTCCCAGAAAGGGTTATCAATGGAAGAGCCTTTAAGGAATATTTTAGAAAAAATAATATAAGTGATGTTATATCGAGAATGACTATTCATGGAATAGAGGAAAAGGATGTAATTTCAAGGGCAAAGCATGCTCTGACACGTACAGACTGGGATAAATCAGAGTGTCTTGCCGTTAACAAAGACATTAAAATACATAGATGTAATGAAACATTAAGAGATGAATTTTATGAAGCAGATGCGTGGGATGTGCATAGCTGCGAAAGACATAGAATATTCAGAAATCATCCAGACCCTTGTTTAAAGGGTTTTCACAAGATGATTGAGGCAGTTGCGATTGTTAAAAAAACATTTCCGGATGTGATTGTTTATTCAACAGGAAAGGATTTTTTACATTACTCTTTTCCTGATACACTGAGGCTTTCTGCCTATCAGAAATACCTTATTAAACAGATGAAGCGTTTGAAGGTAACTGATAATTTTAAGTTTCTTGGCAGCCTGAATGCGAAGGAGATGATTAAACAGTACAGTCTTGCTAATGTGTTTGTCTCTACATCATCAATAGAAAATTCTCCTAATTCACTAGGTGAAGCTATGATAATTGGAACACCTTGTGTTGCGTCAGATGTAGGAGGAGTAAAGTCGATGCTTCAGGAGGATGGTTTATTATACGATTTTTCAGATGCTAAAATGATGGCAGAGCATATAATGAGAATATTTAGCAATGATGAAGAGGCAACGAGGTTATCAAAGGCCGCAAGAAGTCGTGCAAAAATAACCCATGACCCAGATAATAACACAGAACAACTGATAAAGGTTTTAGAGGAAATAGCGGAATGTTAAAAAGAGTCTATGGAAAAATATTAGCAAAAATAATGAAGGTTGACTTAAGTAAAAGAATGACGCTTAAGGAAATGCAGGATGATTTTGGCGATAAAATAAAAAGAGGTGAGCCATTTTTAGCAGGAAAGCTCGGTGGAAACGAAGCCTATGCGATGTTTGAAGAGGAATTTGGAACAAAGGCTACAAAAGAAAAATCAACATACCTTCTTGGGTTTAAAGCTGGCTTTTATCCTGCAACTATAGAAAACTTGCCTAGATACCACGAGATAATGAAGGATGCTTTGTCAAAAATGGATTATATTTTTCCATGGGGCGTAACAGGAGAAGGCTATTTTATTAATAAGTATTGCAAAAAGGATGTTAAGCTAAGCGGAACGTTAGAGGTTGCCTTTAGCGACACTCCTTTCAGTAAGCATTTCGAAGGAAAAAAAGTATTAGTAATACATCCATTCGTTGAAACAATAAAAAAACAGTATGAGAATAATAGAGAGAAACTATTTAGTAATAAGGATGTACTTCCGTTATTTGAACTAAAGACATTAAAGTCTGTTGAATCATATTTTGGAAAGCCTGACGAGAGATTTCCTACGTGGTTTGACGCTCTTGATTACCTTAAGGAAGAAGCAATGAAAATAGATTTTGACATTGCGCTCATAGGATGTGGTTCATATGGACTTCCGTTAGCAGCATATATAAAATCTCAGGGAAGAACGGCAATCCATATGGGAGGCTCATTGCAGATGCTCTTTGGTATTAAAGGGAAAAGATGGGATAATTACGGAGACCTTGACAGCTTTACAAATGAATACTGGACTGTTCCGTCAGATGCAGAGACACCAGAAGGCGCTGACAGAATAGAAGGTGGATGCTACTGGAAATAGATAAGATGGATGGAACAATTGTAAATACAAAAGAAAATAAGGACAGGCAGAAGCTGTATCTTTTGATTGATAGTGACCTTCATACATATTTTTTTGAAAATGAGCTAAGGCATATGATGGAAAAATATGATGTGACGGTGCTATCCGCCAATGAAATAACGGGGAATATAAGTATAGATTGTCTTGATATTAAAAGAGTAGATAACAATTTCAGGTCTTTATCAGAACGTATCAGGACAATTTTTCATATGGTAACGGATGTTACTTTATATAAGGAAATATTTAATATATTGTCCGGTTCAGGTGATAAGCTAAATCAAATCAAAGATTCACTTAATTTCTATAAACAGAGTGAGAAATATTACGCCGGCCTAAAGAGAGATTCATTAATTAAAGAAAATGGAGAGGGTATCATATACTGTTATTGGTACAATTTTACTCCTTTAGCAATAATAAACCGTAAAGAGTATAGTAAATACAATATAATTACAAGAACACATGGGTACGAGCTTTATGATATTCGAAATGAGTTTGGAAGACAGCCATTTAAAATGCTAATGGATGAAAAGCTTAAAAAGGTCGTATTTGCATGTGAATATGCAAAGGAATATTATCTAAATCGATATGGTATAAAGGATAGTGATAAATATCCGGTATGTGCCCTTGGAACGTTAGATAACAATGTTATTAAACGCGATTATAGTAGTATTAAAAGACCAAAAGATAATTACCTGATTGTAAGCTGTTCAGACCTTGTTCCACTTAAAAGGGTAGACCTTATCGTTAAAGGTCTCTCAAAAATCGATGATATCAATATAAAATGGGTTCATTTTGGTTCAGGAAGAGAAGAGGGAAAAATAAAGGGACTGATTAGCGAACTGATAGAAAATAAAGACAATATAACGGTAGAATTAAAGGGACGCGTTAAAAACGACGTACTTCATCAGTTTTATAATGAAAATAGCGTTGATTTATTTATAACAACAACATATACAGAAGGGGGAAATCCCGTTTCGATAATGGAAGCTATGTCGCATGGTATTCCTATTGTTGCAACAAATGTATGTAATATTCCGAGAATGATAAATAAAAATGGATATCTAATATCAGAAAATCCAAGTGCTACAGAGCTTGCCAGTGCAATAAAAGAAATACTTACTTTAGATGAAGGTGAGTATGTAAGGCTGTGTGAGCATTCAAGAATATTATGGGAAGAAAATTACAATTCAGATTTGAATTCAGAGAAATTTATAGAGGATGTATTATATAAGCTATGCCAAAAGTAAGTGTATTCGTACCTAATTACAACAGTGAAAAATATATAAGAGCAACGATAGAGGCAATACTAAATCAGACATACACTGATTTAGAGCTTATTATCGTAGATGATGGTTCGACAGATAAAAGCGTTGAAATAATAAAGGAATACGCGTTAAGTGACGACAGAGTAAAGCTTTATTTCAATCCCGGAAATAAAGGTGTTGTGTACACGAGAAACAGGGGAATTGATTTGTGTCAGGGCGAATACATAGCGTTATGTGATGCAGATGATATTTGTTATCCAGACAGAATTGAGGAATGCGTTAAATTACTTGATGAAAAGAAATTTATTGACTGTGTATTTGGTAATACAAAGGCAATAAAGGAAGATGAATATATTTGTGAAAATATTATATCAAATAAAGATGAGACGGATTCTAGTGATGCTAAGAATAAGCAGAAGCAGGTGTGTAGTGAGTTTAACGAAAAATGCAGGCTTGAACTAGTAGATTCTGAAACCGGAATCGAGAAAGAATCTGACAGAATAAAATATGAGATGTTATTTGGAAATGAAGTAAGTAATTCAGCGTGTATGTACCGAAGTGAATTTAGAAAACGCTATGATATAAGGTACAGAGATTACTTCTGCTCACAGGATTATGGCTTCTTCTGTGACTTTTTGGCAGCAGGCGGCAATGTTGTTAAGCTGAAAAGAAAGCTTACTGCTTACAGAATCATGTCAGATGGTATAACAAATAAGTCTCTTAAAAGGCTGGAAGAAAGATGGAGAATACAAGATGAAATTCATGAAAATTTCCTTGATGCCTGTAAAATAAAATTAGGAGACAAGTTAAAGAAAGTATATATAAAAAACGTTCGTGCGCCATACTCTAGATATGAAAGCTTATTAGAAGGAATAGTTCTGCTTATGGCGGTCATTAAAATTGCTTTAAGCTTTAAAGGGAAAGTGCCTTTATTATATAAGCTGAAAAAGTCAATTGGTCTTTGGAAAAATCTTAGGAATATGATATAATTACTGTTGATTTTGTTTTCTAATATGGGCAAGGGTACTAGCTATGTCATTAATAAAAACTATTAAAAATACAAAGCTTTACAAAAGAGCAAAAAAAGAAAAAGACGATTTCTTAACCAGACAAATGGTTAAGCAGAATAAAAAAACGGAATACGAAAGAAGACTTAAGTTGTATGAAGAGTCAAAAGACTTTAAATACGATTTATTGGATTATAGAAATATTGTTAAAGAAAGACCTGACTGTGACCGTGAATATACAGCATATAACGGATTTTATGGTATTTCACATATTATCAAAAGATATTCTGGATATAAGGGTCTAGTACATCCAATTATTCAGCATTATGCAGATTTAGATTACGATACACATAGTGAATTTGATATATCTAATAATAAAATAGGCATGGTTTGTGCTAAAAGAGTTGCAGAAAGAATTGAAAAAATTACAAATAAGACAATACTGGCAATTGGACCATCAATATTGTATGCAAGACCAGTTCTATCTGATAGTGAAATACAAAATATTAAAAAAGAATTAGGAAAAACACTTCTTATTTTTCCTAGTCATTCGCTAGAAGAGTGGGTAAGAGACTCTGATGATGATGCATTTAGTAAATATGTCGAAGATATAAAAAAACAGTATGGTTTTAATACAGTGCTTGTAAGTATGTATTTTGTTGACATTGAGAAGCATGAGGGCGAAATAGTCACAAAGGATAATTACAAGGTTGTTTCATCAGGACATAGAAACAGCAGAGATTTCTTAGACATTCAAAGAACTCTCATGGAGCTAAGCGATGGTGTTTTAGCGCAGGGATATACATCAGGCGTGGCATATGCAGTGAGCCTTAATAAGCCTGTTGGAGTATACAGAGAGCACGCTGAATTTCACAAAATCGGTTCTCCGGATGAAATTTTCCATATGGGCGATAAAACAGAAACATACAATAAGTTTTTTGATGTTTTTTCGGATTATAATGACACTATTTCTGATGAACAGAGAGAATATGCAGATTATTTGTGGGGGATTTCGAAAAAGAGAAGTCCTGAGGAAATGTATAAGCTGCTGGAATTATCAGAAAAGATAGATAAAGCATCTGGCAAAAAGCAAGAAAAATTATTATCAGAAATCAAAAAGTACGTTTAATAGTAGGAATATTAATGATGACATATGCACCAGTTGTGATACATACTCTGAACCGGTTTGAGCATTTCAAGCGAGGAATTGAATCATTAAAGGCTAACAAATACGCAGAGTTCACTGATTTATATATTTCTGTTGACTATCCGCCAGCAGAGAAATATGAAGAGGGCAATAAGAAAATAATAGAATATTTAAAGAATGAGGAAGATAACTTAAAATGTTCATTTAACAATGTGTACATTTTCGTTCAGGAGTCCAATCTTGGTGCTCGTTTAAATGCGGTTTTTTTAAGAGATATGGTTAAAAATGACGGCAGATACGAGGCGTATATTTTTGCTGAGGATGACCTAGAGTTTTCTCCATGCTTTCTTGAATATATGAATAAGGGTTTAGAACTGTTCAGAGATGATGACAATGTCCGGGCTATTGTAGCAATGGCTCCAGCGGGTATCGATGAAAATCTTCCATATACGACGTACAAGACAATAAGGTCGAGCGCCTGGGGAGTTGGAAGATGGTTTGCAAAGGAAAAAGTATTTTGGGAGCGTTTTAACAGACAGTTTTTTGAAAACATTAGTAAAGACTACAAATTAATGTACAGGCTTTTCAGGCTTTCACCATATGTTTTTGGGTCGTTTTACAATACCCTTTTGTGGAAGGGAAGTACATATGTGCTCCCAGATGGAAGCCCTAGAAGTATTGATTTTAACAGATATATATATAATGTTGTGTATGGAAAATATGTAATGAGGCCTCACGTTAATATGGTAAGAAACTGGGGGCTTGATGGAAGCGGACTTAACTCGGGTAATTCTGGAGTAAGTGCCTGTGAACAGGCACTATATGAGGGAACAGCTTTTGAGTTTAATGTTGCCCCAGACATAGTTAATCTTAGTGAAAATAATATTTCATTAAAGGAATATTTAGATTTTGTTCGAAAGCTTTTACAGATAACATTATTTAATATTATTGGAGAAAAAGCATATAAATGTATCGATATTGATATGTTTGGCGCCAAAATAAATCATAAAATTTATAAACTAAGAAGTTTGTTTAAAAGAAATAAGTAAAAATATATTTATCGGATAAAGAGGTAAAAATGAGACAGTTTCTACAGAGAATGCCAGTTATTTTAACATTTAGGCAGAAGGTTTTATATTGTGTATTAGGTGTGGGAATTCTTATAAATTCCGCATTTGACCTTTTAGGAGTAGCAGCTATTCTTCCATTTGTAAATGTACTTATGGATACGAGCTCAATACACACAAATAAGTATTATGCGTATTTTTATGATTTGTTTAAAGTACAATCAGATGACCAGTTTATATTAGTTTTTGCGCTGTTACTTATTGCTATATATGTAGTTAAAAACGCATATATAGTGTTGCAGCATTATTTTCAGTCAAAGCTTATGTTCACCTTTCAGAAGGAGCTTTCGTTAAGACTTATTAAATGCTTCATGTATCAGCCGTATTCGTTTCATTTATCAAAGAATGTCGTAGAATTACAGAGAGATTGTGGTGGAGATGTTTCACAGTTTTTCCAGGCTATGACATCATTTATAAGTGTAGTCACAGAAGGTATTTTGTGTGCAATGATGGTTTTCTTCCTGTTTATGGTTGATAAATCAATAACAATAGGACTTGTATTGTCGCTTGGCTTCTTCTCAACGATATATTTATACTCAATTAAAAAAATGACATTTAAGTTTGGTGAGGAAACACGTATAACAGATATGCAGTCTGGAAAGTGGACAAGACAGGCGTTTGAAGGAATTAAAGAAATCAAAATAGTAGAAACTGAAGATTTCTTTATGAAAAATATTGAAGATGCACAGAACAGATCAGTTAATGTAAGAGTTCGTAATGGTGTTATAGGTGTTATTCCAAAGCCACTATTCGAAGCAACCTGTGTTGTTGGTCTTATGCTTACTGTATGCTATAAGATTGTTAATGGAGTAGATTTAACATATTTTATACCGGTATTATCAGCATTTGCCGTCGCAGCATTTAGATTGATGCCTTCATTCTCAAGATTAACAAATCAGATAAATGCAATCACGTTTGCACTTCCAGCCGTTAGAGAGCTGCATGGTGCAGTAAAGACTGCTAATATGCTTGAAATAAAGGAAAAAGAGCAGTTACAGCTGTCTGCAATGACAATTAATAAAGAAATTACAGTAGAAAATGTTCATTTTAAATACCCTAAGACAGATAAGTTTGTACTCGATGGTATTTCGATATCAATTCCAAAGGATAAATCAGTTGGACTTATGGGACCATCTGGAGCTGGTAAGACTACTCTTGTAGACGTTATTTTAGGACTTCTTGATCCTAATGAGGGAAGGGTATGCGTAGATGGTAATGATATTGCCGAAAATATCAGAGGCTACAGAAAAATGATAGGATATATTCCTCAGGTTATATATCTTATGGACAGCACTATTAAAGAAAACATATTATTTGGTATTCCAGAATCTGAATGCGATAATGAGGCTCTTGAGAGAGCAATAGATGATGCACAGCTTAGAGATTTTATTAATGAACTTCCAAATGGACTTGATACTAAAATTGGTGAGCGTGGTGTACGTATTTCAGGTGGACAGAGACAGAGAATTGGTATTGCCAGAGCATTGTACTCTAATCCATCAGTATTAATCTTAGATGAAGCGACAGCATCTCTTGATAATGAAACAGAGGCAGCTGTAATGGAGGCTATTAATGGTCTTCAGGGTAAAAAGACAATTATTATAATTGCACATAGATTATCAACAATCAAAAAGTGTGATATTATCTATAAAGTTGCCGATGGAAAAGTAGCTGACGTTACAGAGGATAAAGTGAATTTTTAATAAGAGGTTAAGTATGTCAGATAAAATTTTAGTTACACGTTCATCAATGCCATCATTAGATGAATATGTAGACGAAATAAAATGCATATGGGAAAGTCACTGGATGACTAATATGGGAGTGAAGCATAAAACTCTTGCACAAAGTCTTAAGCAGTATCTATGTGTTCCTGAAATAGAGCTGCTTGTGAATGGACATCTTGCATTAGAGCTTACAATGCAGGCTTTTAATCTTCCAAAGGGTGGCGAGGTTATAACAACACCGTTCACATTCGTGTCAACAACTCATTCAATCGTGAGAAATGGTCTCACTCCAGTTTTCTGTGACATAAATGATAGAGATTATACAATTGATGCAGATAAAATAGAAGACCTTATTACTGATAAAACTGTAGCTATTGTACCTGTTCATGTATACGGCAATATATGTGATGTTGAAAAAATAGATAAGATAGCTAAAAAACACAACCTTAAGGTTATATATGATGCTGCACATGCATTTGGAGTTAAATACAAGGGAAATGGTATAGGAAGCTATGGTGATGCTTCGATTTTTTCATTCCATGCAACAAAGGTATTTAATACTATTGAAGGTGGCTGTGTTACTTTTGCTGATGAAGAAATAGGTAAAAAGCTTTATAAGCTTAAGAATTTTGGTATTGCAGGGCAGGAGGTTGTTGATTATATAGGCTCTAATGCTAAAATGAATGAATTTAGCGCAGCAATGGGAATTTGCAACCTTCGCCACATTGACGAGGAAATGGAAAAAAGAAGGCTCGTTAAGGAAAAATATGATGAAAGACTATCTAAAATAGATGGAATTACAATAAGTGCTAATCAGGATAATGTTTCTAAAAATTACGCATACTATCCTATAGTTGTAGATGTAAAAGTATATGGTGCTACAAGAAACGATATATTTGATAAGCTGTGTAAGTCTGATATTTTCCCAAGAAAATATTTTTATCCATTGACTAATAAAATAGATTGCTATAAGGGTGTAATTGATCCTGGAGACACTAAGGTTGCAGATTATGTATCAGAAAGAGTGTTAACTCTTCCATTTTATGCAGATTTACCTTTTGAAAAGGTTGACGAAATATGCGACATAATAGAGAAAAGATAATAATTTTAATATTAAGTGCAGTATGTATTCTTACTGCACTTGTTGTTTTAGATAGAACTATCCTTAATAATAGCGGCATAAGACTTTCTAAAGCTTCCGGATTTTATGATGAAGAATTTTATCTAGAGATAAGTGGTAATATGCTGACAAAGATATATTATACGTTAGATGGAACAGCCCCAAAGCCCGGAAATGAAAGCACATATGAGTATACAGAGCCTGTGAAAATAAAGGATGCAACAAATAACAAAAATGTGTATTCAATGCGAACGGATAGTACGCCATATTTAAATGATGAGCTGATGGCAAAATATGGTAAAAAAGAAAATCCATACATATTACCAGATTATCTTATAGATAAATGCAATGTTTTAAGAGCTGCAATGTTTGATATATCTGGAAAGCTAATAGATGAGAAGACTGCAGTATATTTTGTAGGATTTAATAATAAATCAGGCTATGATGGACTTTACACGGTAAGCCTTTCTACAGATTCAGATAATCTGTTTGATTATGAAACGGGTATTTATGTTACAGGAAAGGCAATGGATGAATTTTATGACTTTGAAAATCGTGGTGAATGGGACTGGAATGCCAATTACTACGGAAAGGGTAGTGATTGGGAGAAGCCGGGTCATATAGCGATATTTGACAGTAATAGAGAAGCCTTAATAGAAGACGATATTAGAATGCGTATTCAGGGCGGTTCAACAAGGTCAAATCTTCAGAAGAGCTTTAATATATATCCAAGAGATGAAAAGGGCGAGCATTCGCAGTTTTCATGTGATTTATTTGGAAATGGTTTTAATACAGATAAAATAAAGTTAGCAAGCGGTGGAAACGATTACAGATTAAAGATAAAAGATTTTCTCATTACGCAGACAGATGCAAAATACAATAGTTCAGATATTCACAATAAAATGATACCTGCAAATGTATTTCTCAACGGAGAATACTGGGGCGTTTATTATTTGACAGATTGTTTTACTAAGAGATATATGTCAAATATATGTGAAACATCACAGGATAATATTGTATACATAAAAAATGGCAAGGTAGAGCTTGGCGAAGAAAAGGACATTGCGCTGTATGAACTGTTAACGGAGTTTATGGATAGTTCAGATTTATCAGACAAGGAAGAATATAAGAAGCTGTGTGATATTGTGGATATAGAAAGCTTTGTTAATTATTATGCAACGCAGCTATATATAAATAATATCGATTATTTGAATAACTACGTACTGTGGAGAACGAAAACATCTAACGCAGCAGGTCTGTCTGATGGAAGGTGGAGGTTCGTGCTGTTTGACTTAAATCATACTACATCGATGGAATCGCCAAAGTTCGATATGATTTCATATGCTGCAGAAAATGATAAAATATTTGCGTCAGTATACAATAATGAAGAGTTTAGAAAGCTGCTCATTGACAAAATGTATGAATTTTCTACTACACAGTACAGCTATGCCAATGTAGTCAGCTTTACTGGTGAGTATGAAACATTAATGAAATCTGCTATTATAAATAACGAAAAACGATTTTTTGATGGTAATTTCAGTGATTTTCACATGGGGCTTGCACACTTAAATACATTTTTTAAGGAAAGACCGCTCTATGTTGAGAAAAAGCTTCAGGAATTGCATTGAAAAAGCGCATGTTAATGACCTAAATAATCGGGTGAAAACGAGTTGAAAAACATATATAAAGATATAAATTATAGAATAATTCTTGTTGCTATTAGTGTGATAATTTTAGCTACTGTTGTTATGATAAGTATCAAATCTGATAATGAACAGGAGCTTGATATATGGATATCACATGATTCTGGATTTTATGATGCTGATTTTGATTTAGAGATGAAGCCGCTTGGATATGGGGAGATACACTATACTGTTGATGGTTCAAAGCCAACGGCAGAATCGCCTGTTTTTACAGGCTCGCTTCATATAAGCGATTGTACAAGTAATCCTAATGTATATAGTAATCGAAATGATTTATCAGTTTTATTAAATGAAGAGCTTGTAAAATTGTCTGGGCGAGAAGATTTACTTGTGTACAGAAATCCAGACTTTCTGGTAGATAAGTGTACTATTATAAGAGCTGCCCTGATAGACAGGTTTGGAAACTGTTCAAAAGAAAAGGTACGTACCTTCTTTGTCGATTATGACAATAAAAAAGGCTACACAGATATTTACAAAATCAGTATTATTACTGCTCCTGATAATTTATTTAACTATGAAAATGGAATTTATGTTACAGGAAAGGCGTTTGACGAATATTCTGATTATACTAATGAACAGGTACTGTCATGGCCATCGAATTATTTCGAAGAAGGACCAGATTTTGTTAAGGATTGCTACATAGAGGTGTTTAATGACAGCAATGAAAAAGTGATAGGTCAGGACTGTAGTATAAAGATTCAGGGTGGTGCGCCAAGAAGCTTTGTTCAAAAGTCACTAGGATTTACTGCATCTAAAACAGATAATAAAAAAGCTGAATTTACTTACGATTTATTTAATGTGGGTAAAAATCCAAAAAAAATAAAGATATCAAATAGTGGAAATGATAACAGAGTTAGAATTAAGGATTATATTGTAGAAACACTTGTTACTAAGTCAGAAATTGATGTTGCAGTTTCTAAGAGAATACCGTGTGCGGCGTTTATAGATGGGGAATATTTTGGCGTTTACTATCTGACAGAAAACTTTAATGAGGACTTTATTAGTACACATTATGGTGTTTCAGAGGACAATGCGATAATTATAAAAAACGGCGAAATGGCACATGGAAAAAACAATGATTTGAAGCTGTATGAGGAGATGAAAAATTATCCTCTAAATCATGATATGTCAGATGAAGCTTGCTATAAAGAATTTTGCGATATTATAGATATTGATAATTTTATAGACTATTTTGCTATTGAGTTGTACATTAGAAATACTGACTGGCCTTCAAATAATGTTGCCTTGTGGCGTTCAAGAAGCAGTGAAGCAGCTAAATATAAGGATGGCAAGTGGAGATGGTTTTTATTTGATTTAAATGATATCTCTGTTATGCACAACTTTGAGGGAAACAATTTTAATGATGCAATAAGTAAAGAGCCTATATTTGGTGAGCTTCTAAAAAATGAAGCCTTTAGGCAGCGATTTAAGGAAAGAATGACTTATATCGCAAGAGAGGTTCTTAATTCTGAAAATGTTTGCACAGAAATTGATAATTGGCTAAAGCTTATGGAAGAACCGGTACGTGTCAGTGAAAAGAGGTTCTTTAAAGACGACAGTGCTGCGTTTGATGAAGAAATAGACATGATAAAAACTTTTTTTGAAAAACGCGAAAAAGCAATGGATATTATCATTGAGGAGTTATATGATAGCTACAGATAGTATTTCAAAAATAAATAATATGCTTCATGGCGAAGCAGAAGAAAAATTCCGTAATGAGCTGAAATTTGAGGTTACAGAAGCTGAGCTTAAGATAATTGAATCGCGAATAAGCAATATATGTGTGAAGGACCCTCATGTATATGACAGTGATATTTACGAAATAAGAAGTATATACTTTGATGATATAAATAATAGTTACTACTACGAAAATGAAAATGGACTTGATCCTCGCGAAAAATTCAGAATACGTATATACAATGGCTCTGATGAACGAATCAGCTTAGAGCTTAAGAAAAAAGAACATTTAATGACAAATAAAAAAAGTGTTACTATTTCTAAAGATGAATGTCTTTTATTTATGAAAGATGATGCGGATGTTGACCATCTGTTTGGAAAATCAGAGCTTTTAAATAAATTTTTGAGGATATATAAAAGTAATCAGCTAAGAGGAAAGGTTATTGTATCATACGAAAGAACGCCATATATATACTATCCGGGTAATGTCAGAATTACGTTCGACAGAAATATATCGAGCACAGCAGATATCAGTACTTTTTTTGAAGACAGATTACTTTCAAGACCAGTAATGGAGCGTGGACGGCATATTCTTGAGGTAAAATATGACGAGTTTTTACCTAACGTGCTATATTCAGCGTTAAGTATTAGAAGCCTTAGACAGACGGCATTTTCCAAGTATTATTATTGTAGAAAGTTTACGATATAAAATAAATTTTAAAGAGGTGTATTTATGTCAGTAAAAGATATAATAAAAAATTCATTTATCAAAAATTTTAGTGCGGATATTTCGGCAACGAGTATTGTAATGATGCTTATTATTACAGCGATACTTGGTGTATATTTATTCTTTGTATATCGAATGACGTGCAGAAAGGCTTTTTACTCAAAAAGCTTTGCTATTTCTTTAGTAGTTAATGCAATGGTAACATCTGTTATCATATTGACGATTCAGTCAAGTGTAGTTGTTTCACTCGGAATGGTAGGTGCTCTGTCTATCGTCAGATTCAGAACTGCTATAAAGGACCCGATGGATTTGGCATTTCTTTTCTGGTCTATTTCAATAGGAATTATTTGTGGTGCAGGGCTTTATAAGGTTGCATTTATAGGCTCAATAATTATTACAATTGTTATGCTTTTACTTCATTTTGTTCCTAATGTATCGCCTACTCAACTTCTTATCATTAATGTGAATGATGCAGAAAAGGAAGCTTCTATAATGACAGAGGTTGTTAACTGTACGAAATCATATGAGGTTAAATCAAGAAATATTACTTCAAAGGGAATGGACATGATTGTTGAAGTTAAGCCTAAAAATGACGCGGAGCTTGTGAAGAATGTATCAAAAATTGAGGGTGTATTAAACGCAACATTAATGATGCATGATGGAGAGATTACATATTAAATTATGCTTACTTTATCTATTTTGATAATATGCCTTGCTCATATCGTCAGAGTCAAACGGTGGGAGCTGTTAATTGGCACATATGAAAAGCCAGCAGGGAAAAAGCTTGTAAAAGCTCTTTCCCTTGGTTATTTTATTAACTTTTTTATTCCATTTAAGCTAGGTGATGCTGTCAGGGCATTATATGCTGGAAAAAGTATGAAAAATGGAAGGGGTTTTTCGCTTGCAACAGTAATAGTTGAAAGATGTATTGATGTAATAAGTGTTGGAATTATTTTTGGTTCAATATATTTCTTTGGCAGGGGAAAGGCATCCTTATACAGTGAAATAACATATTATGCAGTATTAGGAGCAATAGTTTTTGTTGCATTGATTTTACTCTATATTTTCAGAAGCTTTGTAAAACGTGTAATAGGGCTTTTAGCATCATTGTTTAATGAGATTATAGAAGAGAAAATTTTACGATTCATGTGGGCTCTTATATGGGGCTTTAAAGATATTGTTTTGAAAATAAATAGAATGTCACTTATTTTTGAAACAATTATTATGTGGCTACTGTATATATTATCCTACAGAGTTTTTGCATACGCATTGTCTATGAAGACAAAGGATGTTAGCGTACTTGATGTATTTGTAAAGCTGTTTAGTAAAAATACTTTGTCTTCTAGTGGATTTTCGTTAAGTAATGAAACAGTATATTACTTAATATTTCTGCTTTTACCATCCGTTGTTTTATATAGCCTTGTTAAGGCTTCGGAGTGGTTAAATGTAGATATATCAGGATTTGTATGCTCGCTATTTAAAATAAAGATTAATGCATATGACCGTGAAGAAAAATATAAAACTAATCTTATTCCGCAGGCGGATGTTGATGAGAGACGTAATTTTCTGAAGCTTTATTTTTCGGGCAAGGATAAAGAATACATTGATGACTATTTGAAAATAAATAGAAATATTATGATTCTTCGCGATTTTTCGGCAGGCTCGAGAGCTACGACGATTTTATGTACTGATGGAAATGAAAACTTTTACAGAAAGTATGCATTTAGTAGCGATGCCTCAAAACTATCAATGCAGATAAGGTGGATAGAAGAACATAAGGATTCTATAAAGCTTCCAAAGATAATACGTAAGGAAGAAAATGAAACATCATGTTTTTATGATATGAAGTATGCAGTCAGTGGTGTTACACTATTTGATTATATTCATGTAAACGAAAAGGAAAAGTCCTGGATGCTTGTGGAGGATGTATTAAGAGATTTTGACAGTTCGATTTACAGACCCAGTAATATAAATCAGACAGAAAGTGATAAATTAAAATCGATTGAAAAATACATCGATGAAAAAATTATTGCTAATCTGGAAAAAATAATGACATCAAGAGCTTTAAGAGATGTTGTTAAATATGATGAGCTTATTATAAATGGTACAAAGTATAAAAATATTTCTGCATTTAAAGAATATTTTCAAAAAGATTATTTAAAAGAAATTTTTAGTGTAGACCCTGTTAGTGACATTCATGGGGATTTAACGGCAGAAAATATTATTTGTACTGGTGACAATGATTTGTATTATATAATTGACCCTAACACGGGAAATATTCACAATACAAAATTTATAGATATTGCAAAGCTTTTGCAGTCATTTCATGGTGGCTATGAGTTTTATAAACGATGCACAGAAGCTCAGGTTCATGAAAATGTGATTAATTATAGCTATATTAAATCAGATGTGTATGCTTACATGTACGAAAAGCTAAATGAATACCTTAGTAATACATATTCAAGGGCAGAGCTAAAAAGCATTTATATGCATGAAATAGTTAACTGGTTAAGACTTTTGCCATATCAGATAGATAAAGGCTACGGGCACTTATTTTATGCCGGTCTTATAACGGTTTTAAACATGATTAATACATATTACACACAGGAGGACATGTAAAGATGGAACAGTACAAGCAGGAGTTTATTGAATTTATGGTGAGTGCACAGGCACTTAAATTTGGAGATTTTACATTAAAGAGTGGTAGAAAATCACCTTTCTTTATGAACGCTGGTGCATATGTTACAGGTTCACAGCTTACAAAGCTTGGTGAATATTATGCGAAGGCTATTCACTCTGAGTATGGGGATGATTTTGATGTTTTATTTGGACCAGCATACAAGGGTATACCACTTTCTGTAGCAACAGCTATGGCATTCTCAAACCTTTATGGAAAGGAAATTAGATACACTTCAAACCGTAAGGAAGAAAAGGATCACGGAGACGCAGGTATATTGCTAGGCTCTAAGATTAAGGATGGCGATAGAGTCGTTATGATTGAGGATGTTACTACTTCTGGAAAATCAATGGAGGAAACTGTACCAATCGTTAGGGCACAGGGAAATGTTGAAATTTTAGGGCTTATGGTATCTCTTAACAGATGTGAGGTAGGATTATCAGGTGACAAATCAAAATCAGCACTTGACGAAGTGGCTTCTACATATGGCTTTAAAACAGGTGCCATTGTTTCAATGGAAGAGGTTATAGAATATCTTTATAACAGAGAAATTGATGGACGTGTTCTTATAGATGATGATATCAAGGCAAGAATTGACGATTATTATGCACAGTTTGGCGTACAGAAAGCGTAATCCGGAGTTTATTTATGCCAAGACCAGTCAAAATTAAAAAGAAAAAGAGTTTTATGTTCACAACAAAGCATCACTCCTTTACTGGAATACTAGGAGGAGTGATTGCTATTATATCTGCCTGTGTAATGTGCTTCTGCGTGTATTCGTCTTTTTTAAGACAAGGTACAGGAGACGAAAAACTCGGAAGTATAGGAATGTTTGCGGCTATACTTAACATTATAGGGGTTATTTGTGGACTTACATCGGTTAACGAAAGAGATATTCATAAGTGGGTTCCAATTGCAGCAGGGCTTTTGAATTCGTTAATGCTTGTAGTGTGGGTACTTTTGGTAATTATAGGGTTTAAATGATGTATGACTTGATGGATGATTTCAATTAAGCGAGCTGTTGAAATCACAGGAGTAAGTAAATGATAAACGTAAGATATAGTCTATGTACTAGCAGAATAAAAGAAATATGTAACGAAAATATCGTAAAACCGCCTTTTGGCGATTACTTTAAGCATGTAGCAGAGTTTATTATGCTAATGAATGATGCACAGCCGACAAAGGAATACAATGAAAAGCTGTATTCTGATATTCTTAAGTCAAATTATGACACAAGCTATGCTAATCCGGATTATATTAAAAGAATATTTATCGAGAGCTCACATAATAATGAAAAGGACTATGAGAAGCTTTCCACATATCTTTGCTTTTTATATGCAGAGATTAGGGGGCTTATTCCTTATTTTTTCGAAAAAAATATAGAGATTATAACTATTTATCTTGAATTATTTATAGAAATATATGTAAGCTTTGCGGACACAGAAAGAGAATATCCAAAGCCACAGGAAATAAAGAACATAATTTACTGGTTTAATTCAGATAATTCGGATATTGTTGTTAAAGACAGAATTGAGTCACAGCTTGATTCATCAAGAGATTTTGCAACAAAAATCATAATGGAAAGTGATTTGTCAAATACGGACTATTTGTATAAATACGGAGAGTATGTTACAGAAAATGAAATAAAGGTTGCAGAATTTCTTAACAAACAGCCAGATGAAGTAATTGAAAAGATGGCAGCTGCATTTACTGAAGGATATAGAATTGGCTTTATTAAAACAGGAAAAAGACTAGATATAAAGGAAACAGTAAATATAAGATACAATCTTGGCTTTGAGAGAGTTATAAGGCAGGCTATTTTAAATTTTGAGAAGCTTAACCTTAAGCCTGTAATATACAGGGCAGCAGCTTTGTCACTTATTTCAGGTGGATATAATAAAATCGGATATTATGGTGCGATTGCAAATAAGCAGTATGACTATGACCATAAAGAGGACAGCGCGTTATATCTTGACAAGGATTTTGTAAATAGAAAGGTTCTCGTCTCAAAAAATGTATATGAGGAAAATAAAGAGCTTGCAGCGCTACATGCAGGGCCAGCAGTAATGGAAGTTTTTGGCGAAGTGCCGTTTGATCCTGAAAGCAAAGAAAGCGCTATTAGTCAGGGTAGTGCTGAGAGAAAATGCAGTGTAGAATTAAAGAGTAAGCTTGGCCAGTTAGTTAACCAGTACATTAAAGGCGAGGAGAGAAGCTTCACTATTATTGCATTTCCAATACCAGAAATAGGTAAGGATTTTGAACAAATATTTGCTGAAACAATTGAGCTTAATACACTTGACTACGAAGCGTATGAAAATATGCAGCAAATAATTATTGATGCGCTTGATACATCTGAAGCTGTTAGAGTTAGAGGTAAGGGTGAAAATTCTACAGATATTACAATAAAGCTTATGGAGATTACTGACAGCAAAAAGCAGACAAAGTTTGAAAACTGCGTTGCTGATGTGAATATTCCAGTTGGAGAAGTGTTTACATCTCCTGTTTTAAAGGGTACAAATGGCGTACTCAATGTATCTGAGGTTTATTTGAATGGATTAAAATATAAAAACCTGAAGCTGATTTTTGAAGACGGAATGGTAAAGGACTATTCGTGTTCGAATTTTGATGATGAGGCTGAAGGCAAGAAATATATAAACGACAATGTGTTATTCCATCATGAATCGCTGCCTATTGGAGAGTTTGCAATAGGAACAAATACAACGGCGTATAAAATGGCGCGTAAATATAATATACAGGATAGATTGCCTATTCTTATTGGAGAAAAGACAGGACCTCATTTCGCAGTAGGAGATACATGCTATTCTCATGCTGAGGACATTAAAGTATATAATGCAGATGGAAAAGAAATTGTGGCAAGAGACAATGAGATAACTATTGCTAATAGAAAGGAAAATCCGTCAAAAGCGTATTTTAACTGTCATACGGAAATTACAATTCCTTATGATGAGCTTGATTGTATTGAGGGAATAAGGAAGGATGGCAGTTTAATAAAAATAATAGAGGACGGAAGGTTTGTGCTAGAAGGACTGAATGAGCTTAACAAACCATTATGTTCATAGAAGCTGCACAGATTGTGATATATACGTGCAAAACAGATATGAAAAAGAACTAAAATGTGTTATTATTGTGGAAGTATGAATACGCACTAGCGTGTATAATAAGAAAATAAATGGAGAAAAGAAATGGCTAAAGTAGGAATTGTGATGGGATCTGATTCGGATCTCAAGGTAATGAGTAAGGCAGCAGAAATACTTGAGAAATTTGGTGTAGATTATGAAATGACAATTATTTCAGCACATCGTGAGCCGGATGAATTTTTTGAATATGCAAACAAGGCTGAGGAAAAAGGCTTTAAGGTTATTATAGCTGGTGCAGGAATGGCAGCACATCTTCCAGGTATGTGCGCTGCGATTTTCCCAATGCCAGTTATTGGTATACCAATGCATACAACGAGTCTTGGAGGAAAGGATTCTCTTTATTCAATAGTACAGATGCCTTCAGGAATTCCAGTAGCTACAGTTGCGATAAACGGTGGAGCTAATGCCGGTATTCTTGCAGTAAAGATGCTTGCTATGTCAGATGATACACTTTTACAGAAGTTAAAGGATTATAAGGCAGAGCTTAAGGATACAGTTGTTAAAAAGGCTGAAAAGCTTGAAAAGGTCGGATATAAAGAGTACCTTAACGCATAATACAGTTAAAAATAAACTCATTATAAATAAGATTATTTGGCAAAGGAAAGGATAATTATGGATTACAAGAGCGCAGGAGTAGATATCGAAGCAGGATATAAGTCAGTAGAGCTTATGAAAAAGCATGTTAAGGAAACAATGAGACCTGAAGTAATGGGTGGCATTGGTGGTTTTTCTGGAGCTTTTTCAATGGCATCAATAAAAAATATGGAGGAGCCTGTTCTTTTGTCAGGAACTGATGGTGTTGGAACAAAAATCAAAGCAGCATTTCTTCTTGATAAGCATGACACAATAGGAATAGACTGTGTTGCAATGTGTGTCAATGATGTGGCATGTGCAGGAGGAGAACCACTCTTTTTCCTTGACTATATCGCATGTGGAAAGAATTATCCAGAAAAAATTGCAGAAATCGTTAAAGGCGTTGCTGAAGGCTGTAAAATGGCAGGCTGTGCACTTGTAGGTGGTGAAACTGCTGAGCATCCAGACCTTATGCCAGTTGATGAATATGATCTTGCAGGCTTTACAGTTGGTGTCTGTGATAAAAAGGATTTAATTACAGGTGAAAATATTGCGGATGGAGATGTTCTTGTTGGAATCGCATCATCAGGTATTCACTCAAATGGATTTTCTCTTATTAGAAAGGTATTTTCTATGACAGAGGAAGCATTAAACGAAAAGATTGAATCACTAGGATGTACATTAGGTGAGGCGTTACTTACACCAACAAAGATATATGTTAAGGCTCTTAAGTCTGTAAAGGATGCAGGAGTAAAGGTAAAGGGCTGTAGCCATATTACAGGTGGTGGATTCTATGAGAATATTCCAAGAATGCTTCCAGAAGGTGTGAATGCTCATGTTAAGCTTGATTCATTTGAAGTTCTTCCAATATTTAAGCTTATTCAGAAGAGTGGAAATATAACAGATGAAATGATGTATAACACATTCAATATGGGACTTGGAATGGTTCTTGCTGTTAATAAAGATGATGTAGAGGCTACAGTAAAGGCAATTGAGGCAGCAGGAGAAAAGGCTTATGTTGTTGGTAATGTAGTAAGTGGCGAAAAGGGAGTTACTTTATGTTAAAAATAGCCGTTTTAGTATCGGGTGGTGGAACAAATTTACAGGCCATTATCGATGCGGTTAATAATAAAAAGATTACAAATACAGAAATTGCACTTGTAATCAGTAATAAAGAAAATGCGTATGCTCTTGAAAGAGCAAAAAATGCCGGAATCAGCGCAAAATTTATTAGTCCTAAAGCATATGCAACAAGGGAAGATTATTCAAAGGCAATGATAAATGAGATTAAAGCATCAGGTGCAGAGCTTGTTGTACTTGCAGGTTTTCTTGTTATTTTGCCAGAAAGCTTTGTTAAGGCATTTGAGGGGAAAATAATAAATATTCATCCTTCATTAATACCTAGCTTTTGTGGAGATGGATTTTATGGACTTAAGGTTCACGAAAAGGCACTTGAACGTGGTGTAAAGGTGACAGGAGCTACTGTTCATTTTGTTGATTCTGGAACTGATACAGGACCGATTATTGCTCAGAGGGCTGTATATATTGAAAAGGATGACACGCCTGAGACACTCCAGAAAAGGGTTATGGAAAATGCAGAGTGGATTATTTTACCTCAGGCAATTGATGATATCGCAAATGGAAGGATATAGAATATGAAGGTTTTAATAGTTGGTAGTGGTGGAAGAGAACATGCAATTGCAATGGCTGTTTCAAAATCAAAAAAGGTAGATAAAATTTATTGTGCACCAGGAAATGCTGGCATTGCTTCACTAGCAGAGCTTGTTCCAATAGGTGTGATGGAGTTTGAAAAGCTTGCAGATTTTGCTGAAGAGAATAAAATTGATTTAACAATTGTTGCACCAGATGATCCTTTAGTTGCAGGTGCTGTTGATGAGTTTGAAAAACGTGGACTTAGAGCATTTGGACCAAGAAAAAATGCGGCTATACTTGAAGGAAGTAAGGCTTTCTCAAAGGATCTTATGAAGAAGTATAATATTCCTACAGCAGCGTATGAGAATTTTACTGATCCAGAAGCTGCAATCAAGTATTTAGAAACAGCAAAGATGCCAATAGTTTTAAAGGCTGACGGACTTGCTCTTGGTAAGGGTGTTCTTATTTGCAATAACCTTGAGGAAGCAAAAGAAGGCGTTAAGTCTATAATGATGGATAAGCAGTTTGGCGATGCTGGTAATACACTTGTAGTAGAAGAATTTATGACAGGACGTGAGGTTTCTGTTCTTACATTTGTAGATGGAAATACAATTAAGCCTATGACATCTGCTCAGGATCACAAAAGAGCAAAGGATAATGATGAAGGTCTTAACACTGGTGGTATGGGAACATTTTCTCCAAGTCCATTTTATACAGATGAGGTTGATGAGTTCTGTAAGAAGTATATTTATCAGCCAACAGTTGATGCAATGAAAGCAGAAGGAAGAGAATTTAAGGGTGTTATTTTCTTTGGACTTATGCTTACAGAGAATGGTCCTAGAGTCCTTGAATATAATGCAAGATTTGGAGATCCAGAAGCACAGGTTGTTTTATCAAGAATGGAAAACGATATTGTTGAAGTTATGGAAGCGTGTATTGATGGAACACTTGATAAGGTAGAGCTTAAATTTGCAGATAATGCTGCAGTATGTGTTGTGCTTGCATCAGACGGATATCCAGTTAAATACGAAAAGGGCTTTGTTATTTCAGGTTTAGAAAAATTTGATGAAAACGATGGTTATTACTGCTATCATGCAGGAACAAAGTTTGATGATAATGGCAATATTGTTACAAACGGTGGAAGAGTTTTAGGTGTTACTGCAATCGGAGACAATCTACTAGCAGCAAGAGAAAATGCATATAAAGCAACAAAATGGGTTGAATTCGAGAACAAATATATGCGTAACGATATTGGAAAGGCTATACTTGAAGCATAGTGTCACGGTGTAATATTCATGTTGACATAAAATACTATAAATAGTATTATAGAATCTGTATGAGTAGGTTATTTTGTACCTCTTATACAGATTCTTGTTTTATAAGGGGTAAGTATTTAAGTACATATTGACTTAAATATACTGAAAGGGGAAATCGGTATATTATGTTTAAAGCATTTAAGGAAGGGATGCGCTTGAAGGGGTGCGCGCCAGTCTTAAAAATGCTCGTATTAGCTGTAGTAGCTGCTATAGTCATGCAGGCGAATACGAGTAACATATATGGATATACTGCCGTCAAGGGAACTGTTCTTGTTAAGAGCGGTAAGGTCAGAAAAGACGCAAATACAAATTCAGCGTTTGTATTTGGTGTTACTAAGGATGAGACCGTTACTGTAATTGGTGAGAAAAAGGACAAAGACGGTCTTTTGTGGTATGAGATTCAGGTAATGAATACTACAGGATATATCCGTTCGGATCTTATTTCTAAATCAAAGACAATCGTCAAGAGTTCAACACAAAATACAGAAACATCTGAAACAGATAAAAAGAAGAACGAAGAAAAAACAAGTGATAAAGATAAAGAAACACCTAAAAATTCTTCATCTGAAACAATAAAAATAGAAGAAGCAAAAGAGGGTGAGAAGGTTGTAGCGAGTGGTAATGCTACAGTCAAGGGTACAAACGTTATCGTTAGAGAAGGTGCAGCTACTTCTACTGGAATTAGAACAATGGTTCAGAAGGGACAGATTGTTACAATTTTGTCTAATGAAACCGGTTCGGACGGAAAAGTCTGGTACAGCGTAAGCTTTGCGAAGGATGGAGCGTTTTATAAAGGATTTATTCGTTCCGATTTAGTAGAAACTGGAGCGGCTTCGGCGGCAAAAAAAGAAGAAGCAAAGGAAAATGATAAGCAGGACACAGCAAAAGAAATAACAGAAAATGCTTCCTCAGATGCTAGTGGCATTCAGATTGGAAATGTTAGAGGGAATGGTGTCAATATTAGAAAAGAGCCTGTATCAGGCAAGGTTGTCTGCAGATTAAATAGTGGAAATGTAGTAACCGTGACAGAACAGGTCAGAGCCAGTGCTGATATGAATATCTGGCTTAAAATTTCTTTTATGTATGAGGGCAAAGCCTTAACAGGTTTTATTCGTTCTGATTTTGTAAATAATGTTAAGCTTCATGTTCCAGGGGAACCTGTGGATGAAGAAAAGAAGGAACCTGAAAACGAAGAAAAAGAAAACAAAGACGATAAGGAAGAAAATAAAGAAGATAGTTCAAAAAAAGAAGAACATTCAAGTGAAAGTGGTTCAAGTGAAAGCGTTGCCATTAAAGGAACTGGCGTAAGAATACGAAAGGAACCTGTAAATGGTGATATAATTGCTCAGCTTGATACAGGATATCCTGTCGAAATATTAGAGGAAACATCAGGAAGTGATAATAATAAATGGTTTAAAATAGCTTTTTCTAAAAATGACAAGCGTAAGGAAGGCTATGTAAGATCAGATTTAGTAACTATTTCTGTAAGCAGCTATACTACAGAATTGGCGGATGGTGAATTTGAAGAAAAAATAAAGGAATTTCCTGACAGCTACAAGAGCTATTTAAGAGCTCTTCATGAAAAGTATCCTAACTGGAAATTCAAGCCAGTAAAGACAAATCTTGAATGGGATGATGTTGTTAAGGCAGAATGCAAGGTCGGTAAAAATCTTGTAGCTAAAAATTCTATTGCGTCATGGAAATCGACTGAACCACAGGCATATAATGCCACAACAAATACATGGTATGGATTTGATGGCGGTTCATGGGCAGCAGCTTCACCAGAACTTATAAAATATTATCTTGACCCAAGAAACTTCCTTGATGATAGTGGTATTTTCCAGTTTGAGACTCTAGGCTATGAAGATTACCAGAATGCTGATGGCGTGAGAAATATATTGAGAGGCTCCTTCATGGATGCAAGCTTCGCTGATACAGATGGAGTTGAAAGAAACTATGCAGATATTTATGTAGAGGCTGGTAAGGCATATAATATAAGTCCATATCATCTTGCTTCGAGAGCACTTCAGGAACAGGGTGTATATGGCAGCAGTCAGAGCGTATCAGGTAAGGTTTCGGGGCTTGATAATATATTCAACTTCTTTAATATTGGAGCATATGCCGCAAGTGGAAGAACAGCTACTTTAAATGGATTGTATTATGCAGCAGGTACTGACGAAAACTATTTCAGACCATGGAACTCAAGATTCAGATCAATCAATGGTGCTGCAAAGTATATATCTGATAAGTATGTTTCGGTAGGACAGAATACACTTTACTTTGAGAAATTTAATGTTGTAAATACAACAAATGGAATATATGCTCATCAGTATATGAGTAATGTTGTTGCTGCATCTGCTGAATCGGCAAGGCTTAAAAAAGCGTATACGGATACTAATACAGCACTTGTATTTAGAATTCCATACTATAATAATATGCCTTCCTCACTCTGTCAGAAGCCAACATCAGACTCTAATCCGAATACATATCTGTCGGATTTGCATATAGAGGGACATCCGTTCACAACAAACTTCTCACCAATAAATAATGTGTATTATGCATTGGTTGACAGTTCAGTTGAAAGCGTAATAATAGGTGCGAAGGCTGTAAGCTCATCTTCAAGTGTTGGCGGAACAGGTGAAGTGTGGTTAAGCGGACAGACTACAACGGTAAATGTTATTTGTAAAGCTCAGAACGGAAGTACAAAGAGTTACACAGTTATAATTCAAAAGAATCAGTAATATAGTTAGCAGATTTAGAAAGGTTAAAGTCGACCGGGTGATTATATGAAGAAAGCTAATCTGTTCAAAAAAATATCAGGATTTGCAGCTGTAACAGCACTTATGTGTACAATGCTTATTTCGTTAAGTGTTTTAGCGAAGGGAAAGGTCTCTGTTATAGCCGATAAGGATAAAATAAATAATGGCGATGAGGTTTCGGTAACTATTAAGGCAGAGGGTGATGGCGATCAGGCTGTGGCGCCTGAAATATCTGTTACTTATGACCCTAACAGACTTTTATTTAATGACTGCTCTGTTGAATACGGCGGTGGCTCGGGCGGTTTGATAACAATTAAAGACACAAATGCGAATGTTTCGTTCACTTCTCTCTCTGGTGGGACTGCAGAGGTAGATGTATCAGCTACATTTGATGGAGATGGTACAAATACAGCTGCAGCGTCCGCCTATATTGAGGTAGAGGGTGAAGATACTGCAGGTAGCGTTACAAATACAAGCGCAGGTTCAATGGTTGAAGCAGGGATTATAGAGACAGATGATTCGTCTAAAGTTGTTTCAACAGTTTTTGCAGATGAGTTCATGCCAGTTGGTTTCCATAAGGATACAACTACATACGAAGAGCAGATGGTTGACTGTGCCAAGTTTGATATGGGAGATATTACACTTCTGTATGTTATGGATGCCGACGGAAGTAATGGTGGATTTAGCATATATGACAAAAATACCTCTGAATTATCAGACTTTTTGCAGATAATGGGAATTGAAAATAAGTTTATTATAGCTCTTAAGGCTGATGAAAGCGTTACTATTCCTGCAAATGTTACAAAGGCAACACTCGAATGGAATTCAGAGGAATTAGAAGCATATGCTTTTAACTCGGACGTTACATCTTATCAAAACGTATCAATGTCTGACTTCTTCCTTTTGTATGCAGTAAGCTCAGAAGGTAATAAAGGCTTTTACATGTATGATAAGGCCGATGGAACATATCAGCGCTACATAGGATTTGCTGAAGGACAAAATGCGAATACAGCAGGGGTGGCTGGTAGTGAAGCGGAATCGTTTGCTAGCGGAAATGATACTTCGGGTCACAGTTTTATTCAGCCTGTAAATAACAGCTCAAATGATTCTAAGGGCTCAAAGCTACTCAGTATTCAGATTATGGGATTTGACGGAAAAATAGTTGTTATCGCGGTTCTTGGAACTATTGTAATTATTTTACTTATAATTCTTACTATTTCTGCTGTAAACAGAGACAGGGATGACTATTATTACTACGGTGATGGCGAACCTGAAGATGATGCTTATTATGAGGAGAATAAGCATAGTAACAGTATGCCGGAAGAAATTGATATATCTGATGAAATAGCATCTGATAGTGATGAAAGTGATGCGGAAGCCGAAACTATTGAAGAAAAGCTTAATTTGGAATCAGATGCAGAAGAGGAGATTGAGCCTGAAAACAATATAGAAATTAACGAGGCTGATGAAATACCTCTATCAAAGAAAGAGCAGAAGGCTTTAGAAAAGGCACGTAAAAAGGAAGAAAAGCGTATAAAGAAGGAGTATGGTGAGAATGGTCCGGTAGACTGGTCTGAGTTCCAGGATATCGTTAAGGGTGATGATGACAGAAGACCAACATCAAAGAGCTATGATGAGCTTCCTGATTATATGAAAGAGGATATAGAGAATAAGGAAGAGGATAGTGCCACGGAGGATGCCAAGCTAGAGGAACAGAGCTCGGATAGTGAAATTGATAAGAAGAAATCAAAGACACGTGATATAGAAGGTGAATATGAGTTCCCAACAGAACCTAAGAAAAATCCTATGGAAATGATGAGAAGGATTCCGGCAAATGATAATAATGCCAGAGTACAGCCAAAGCCAGTTCAGCAGGTAGAGCTTGACGAGGATTTTGAATTTGAATTTTTAAAGTTTGATGAAGATTAGGAGAAGCTATTATGCCTTATACAAATAGTGCAGAACTTGCGCTCAAGCAGGCGGGTAATATTTCAAAAACATTAAAACACGGATATATTGGGACCGAGCATATCATGCTTGGTCTTATGAGCGTTGAAGACTGTGTTGCAAGTAAGGTTTTAAGAGGCGCAGGAATTTCTTATTCTAGCGTTGAAAAGCTTATTGATGAGCAGATTGCTCCAAATGGAAATGTTCTTGTAAAAGATAAAGAAGGATTTACAAAGAAAGCTCAAAAAATTCTTAATGATGCAGAGGAAGAAAGAAAACGCTTTTTGGCGGACTTAACAGGTACAGAGCATATTCTGATTGCGTTACTTAAGGATGAGGACAATTTGTTTATAAGAATTGTTAATACATTTTCTGTAAATGTTCATAGATTATATGCAGATGTTCTTATTGCAATGGGTGAGGATATAAACAAGTATAAGTCAGAGTTCAGAAGTGATAGTGAGATGTATGAGAATAAGCCGTCATTTCTAGACAAATACAGCAAAGATTTAACTTCACTTGCAAGAGAAAACAAGCTTGATCCATGTATTGGACGAGATGAGGAAATAGGACGAATAATAAGAACTATAAGCAGAAGAACAAAGAATAACCCATGTCTTGTAGGCGAGCCGGGTGTTGGTAAAACTGCAATAGTAGAAGGACTCGCAGCTAAAATAGTGTCAGGAGATGTACCTGATTCTGTAAAAAATAAAAGAGTACTCTCTCTTGATTTATCTGCAATTGTTGCAGGCTCTAAATATCGTGGAGAGTTTGAAGAACGAATAAAGAAGGTTATTTCTGAGATTATTTCAGAAGGTAATATTATTATTTTTATAGATGAAATACATACGCTCATAGGAGCTGGAGGCTCAGAAGGTTCAATCGATGCGTCAAACATATTAAAGCCTTCACTTGCAAGAGGTGAGGTTCAGCTAATTGGTGCAACAACTCACGATGAATATAGAAAATATGTGACAAAGGATGCAGCTCTTGAAAGAAGATTTCAGCCTATCGATGTGAATGAGCCAGACGAAGCAACGGCTATAAAAATACTTGAAGGAATACGAGACAGATATGAAAAGCATCACGGAATTAAAATGTCTGACGAAGCATTAAAAGCGTGTGTAACACTTTCTACAAGATATATAAATGACAGGTTTTTGCCAGATAAGGCGATTGATTTAATGGACGAGGTTCTTGCAGGAAGAAAGCTCTCAAATGCAACAGATATGAGTGGTTCTAAAGCATATACCGAAGAAATTGAAGCTATAGAGGAAGAAAGACTTGAGGCCTTAAAGGACGGAGATTTTGATAAAGTAAATGAGCTTAAAGAAAGAAAAAATAAGCTTGTGAAGGCTCATGAAAGAAAGCTTTCAAGATTATCTGCTAAAG
The DNA here is from genome assembly GCA_045627905.1 of Lachnospiraceae bacterium. Taxonomy (GTDB): domain Bacteria; phylum Bacillota; class Clostridia; order Lachnospirales; family Lachnospiraceae; genus UBA2868. The sequence goes on from JAZQOO010000009.1 coordinate 79,185, forward strand.
CTAATGGTAAAGAAGGAATAGTTTTGGAGGATGATGTTGCTTCAGTAGTTTCTGAATGGACAAAGATTCCTGTTACTAAGCTTAAGGAAAGTGAAACAAACAGGCTGTTAAAGCTTGATAAGGAGCTCAAGAAACGCGTCATTGGACAGGATGAAGCAGTTAGTGCTGTTGCAAGAGCAGTAAAGAGAGGCAGAGTTGGATTGAAAGAAAAAAATAAGCCTATTGGTTCATTTCTGTTTCTTGGTCCAACTGGTGTTGGAAAAACTGAGCTTTCAAAGGCACTGTCAGAATGCTTATTTGGAACTGATAATGCAATTATCAGAATTGATATGTCTGAATATATGGAGAAGGTATCTGTATCAAAGCTTATAGGTGCTGCTCCAGGATATGTAGGATATGATGAAGGCGGTCAGTTAAGTGAAAAGGTAAGAAGAAATCCATATTCAGTTATTTTATTTGATGAAATAGAAAAAGCGCATCCAGATGTTTTTAATATTTTATTGCAGATTCTTGATGATGGTCACGTTACTGATTCTAAAGGACGCAAGGTAAGCTTTAAAAACTGTGTTATTATAATGACAAGTAATGCTGGAGCAAACAGAATCGTTGAACCTAAAAAGCTTGGTTTCGCCACAGAAAATGATGAAAAGTCAGACCATAACAAAATGAAAAATGCAGTTATGGATGAGCTTAAAAATCAGTTCAAGCCAGAGTTTATAAACCGAATTGATGAAATAATAGTATTTAGAATGCTTAATGAGGATGATATGAAGAAGATTGTTACTCTTTTATCATCGGATTTGATAAAGCGCGCAAAAGAAAATATGGATATTGAGCTTAAAGTAACAGAGCCGGTTAAAAAATTCATTGTTACAAAGGGTTCAAATAAAAAGTTTGGAGCACGTCCTTTAAAAAGAACAATACAGACGTATCTTGAAGACAAGCTTTCAGAGGCACTGCTTAATGGTACAGTTAAGGCTTCAGATACAGTAACTGTAAAGCTTAAAAAGGACGAGATTGTATTATTGAATAATTAGCAAAATAATGATAAAATTTATTTGATAAATATGGGTTATATTTAAGGAGAAGAAAAATGCCTGTAGTTAAAGAATTATTACGTAAAGATAACGATGCACTTAGCTTTGGTGATTACACACTTGGCGCTAAGTCAAAGGTTGAGGATTTCGAGTTTAAAGGAAATCTTTATAAAGTAAAAACATTCAATGAGATTACTAAACTTGAAAGAGATGGAATGTTTGTTTATGAATCAGTGCCTGGTACATCAGTTACTGAATTTAAAGATACAGAAAATGGGGTAGAGTTCAAGGTTTGTGGGGAAAAGGATGCACAGATTACGATTGGCCTGTTAGAGGATACTGAGTACGACGTTACTGTAGGGGAAAGAGCTGTCGGAAAAATGAAGACTAACTTAAGCGGTAAGCTGTCACTTAGCGTTGAACTTGAAAATGAGGGGGACATTTTAGTAAAGGTTACAAAATAAATGCCCAAAAAAAGTACCACGGTTTTTTTCTGTAATTCATGCGGATATGAATCATCAAAATGGATGGGACAGTGCCCGGGATGTAGAGAGTGGAATACGTTCACTGAGGAGACAGTTAAGAAAACAGGAAAGATGTCCTCTAAGCAGTCGACATCACTTTTAGATAAAAATACTCCAGAAAAAATAACAGACATTGTTTTATCGGATGAAGACAGAATCACAACTGGAATTGAAGAGTTAGACAGAGTATTGGGAGGCGGAATAGTTCCGGGCTCCCTTATTTTGGTTGGTGGCGATCCGGGTATCGGAAAATCGACATTACTTTTGCAGGTGTGTAAAAAGCTTACAGATTCATCTATTGACATTTTGTATGTTTCGGGAGAGGAATCTGTACGTCAGATAAAGATGAGAGCTGACAGAATAGGTAAGTGTTCTGAGAAGCTTTTAGTATATGCTGAGACTGACTTGGCAGAAATAGAAAATACGATTGTTAAATATAAGCCACAGGTTGTTGTAATAGACTCGATTCAGACAATGTTTTCTGAGGATGTTTCATCTGCGCCGGGGTCAGTTTCGCAGGTTCGAGAAACTACTAATACGCTTTTAAAAATTGCGAAGGGAACAACGACGGCAATATTTATTGTAGGTCATGTTACTAAAGAGGGTACTGTTGCAGGTCCGCGTGTTCTTGAACATATGGTTGATACTGTGCTTTACTTTGAAGGTGACAGATTTGCATCATATAGAATTTTGCGAGGCGTAAAAAACAGATTTGGTTCGACAAATGAGATTGGTGTATTCGAGATGTGCGAGGAAGGACTTACAGAAGTCAAGAATCCATCAGAATATATGCTATCGGGACGACCAAAGGATGCAAAGGGCTCTGTTGTTGTGTGTGCACTTGAAGGTACAAGACCTATTCTTTTAGAGGTTCAGGCGCTTGTTTGTCAGACTAGCTTTGGTATTCCGAGACGACAGGCAACCGGATGTGATTACAACCGAATAAACCTGTTGATGGCTGTTCTTGAGAAGAAGCTAGGGGTTCATTTAGGAGATTGTGATGCGTACGTAAATGTTGCAGGAGGAATGAAACTGACAGAACCGGGAGCTGATTTAGCTATTGTGCTTTCGATAATGTCAAGCTTTAGAAATAGCCCAATAAGTCAGGACACAATCGCCTTTGGAGAAGTAGGCTTATCAGGAGAGGTGCGAGCTGTATCTATGCCTGACAGAAGAGTTCAGGAGGCTGAAAAGCTTGGTTTTAAAAGGTGTATTCTACCAAAAAGCAGTCTTGAACAAATACGAACTAAAAATGGATATTCAATTGAACTCTGTGGTGCCAGTACTGTTGAAGAGGCACTAAAGTTCATTATTACTTAATAAAATAATAGTAAAGGAGACGTCATGGTCAGAAGAATTTATGTTGAAAAGAAAAAGGAATATGCTGTAAAAGCAAAAGAAATTTTTGAAGATATTAAAACATATCTTGATATTGACTCTGTAGAAAATGTCAGAGAGCTTATCAGATATGATTTAGAAAATATTTCAGATGATGTTTATGAAAAGGCTTGTAAAATTATTTTTTCAGAACCACCTGTAGATATGTTATATGAAGAGGATTTTCCACATAGCGAAAACGCTAAGATTTTTACAGTTGAGTATCTTCCGGGACAGTTTGATCAGAGAGCTGATTCAGCAGTGCAGTGTGTTCAGTTTTTATCAGCAGAAGAGGATGTAGAAATAAAAACAGCTGTGACATACTGTATTGAGGGAAATGTTTCTGATGATGATTTTTCAAAAATAAAATCATACTGTATCAATCCAGTGGATTCAAGAGAAAATAATGCAGCTAAGCCAGAGACACTTATATCTAAATATGATGAGCCAGAGGATGTCAAAATATTCGATGGTTTTAAGGATATGGATGAAGCTTCGCTTAAGGAATTATATGCATCTTTATCTCTTGCTATGACATTTAAGGATTTCTTACATATACAGAATTACTTTAAAAATGAAGAAAATCGTGATCCTTCAATGACAGAAATCAAAGTTCTTGATACATACTGGTCAGACCATTGCAGACACACTACATTTTCAACAGAGCTTAAAAATGTTGAGTTTGATGAAGGATATTATATTAAGCCAATAAAAGACACATACAATAAATACCTTGAGACTAGAGAAGAATTGTTTAAGGGAAGAGAAGATAAGTTCCCATGTCTTATGGATATTGCACTCATAGGTATGAGAAAGCAAAGAAAGCTTGGTAAGCTTGATGATATGGAACAGACAGATGAAATAAATGCCTGCTCTATTGTTGTACCGGTTGAAATAGATGGTAAGGAAGAAGAGTGGCTTGTAATGTTCAAGAATGAAACTCATAACCATCCAACAGAGATTGAACCATTTGGTGGTGCAGCAACATGTCTTGGTGGCGCAATAAGAGATCCACTTTCAGGAAGATCATATGTATATCAGGCAATGCGTGTTACAGGTGCGGCTGATCCTACAGTATCACTTGATAAGACTTTAGCAGGAAAGCTTCCACAGAAGAAGCTTGTAAGAGGTGCAGCAAGTGGTTATTCTTCATATGGTAATCAGATTGGACTTGCCACAGGTTATGTAAAAGAAATTTATCATCCAAACTATGTAGCAAAGCGTATGGAAATAGGTGCAGTTATCGCAGCAGCACCAAGAAAGAATGTTGTCAGAGAAACATCTGACCCAGGAGATATTATCATTCTCCTCGGTGGAAGAACAGGACGTGATGGTTGCGGTGGAGCTACAGGTTCATCAAAGGTTCATACAGAAAGCTCAATAGAAACATGTGGAGCAGAGGTTCAAAAGGGTAATGCGCCTACTGAAAGAAAGCTTCAGCGTTTGTTTAGAAGAGAAGAGGTTTCACGTCTTATTAAGAAATGTAATGACTTTGGTGCAGGCGGTGTGTCAGTTGCAATTGGTGAGCTTGCTGATGGTTTAAGAATTAATCTTGACAAAGTACCTAAAAAATATGCAGGTCTTGATGGTACAGAGCTTGCTATTTCTGAGTCACAGGAAAGAATTCCAGTTGTAGTTGCAAAAGAAGATGTTGACAAATTCCTTGCATATTCAGCAGAAGAGAACCTTGAAGCATCAGAGGTTGCTGTTGTTACAGAAGAACCAAGACTTGTACTTTGCTGGAGAGGAAAGGAAATTGTAAACCTTTCAAGAGCATTTCTTGATACAAATGGTGCACATCAGGAGACAGATGTATTTGTAGAAGCACCATCTGAATCAGATAAGTTCTTTGGTAAGTATGCTATAGAGGACGTGTCAAAGGCAGTTTCTAATAATGATTTTGAGGGCGCCCTTAAGGCATCTTTAAAGGACCTTAATGTTTGCTCACAAAAGGGTCTTGTAGAAATGTTTGACGCATCAATTGGTGCAGGTTCAGTATTTATGCCATATGGTGGTAAGTATCAGTTAACTGAAACACAGGCTATGGTAGCAAAGCTTCCTGTTCTTAAAGGAAAATGCGATACAGTTACAATGATGAGTTATGGATTTGATCCATATCTTTCAAGCTGGAGCCCATATCATGGTGCTATTTATGCTGTGCTTGAATCAGTTGCAAGAATAGTTGCAGTTGGTGGAGATTATAAGAAAATAAGATTCACATATCAGGAATATTTTAGAAGAATGACTGAAGATAAGAGCCGTTGGAGTCAGCCATTTGCAGCGTTACTTGGTGCATTTGAAGCACAGATGAAGTTTGGACTTGCTTCAATAGGTGGAAAGGATTCAATGTCTGGAACATTTAATGATATTGATGTGCCACCAACACTTGTTTCGTTTGCAGTAGATGTTGCAAGAACTAAGGATGTTATTTCACCTGAACTTAAAAAGGCTAAGAATAAGCTTGTTATGATAAATATTCCTAAGGATGAATATGACATTCCAGACATTTCATATGCAATGGAACAGTATGATAAGTTCTATAATGATGTTCAGGCAGGAAGCATAGTTTCAGCGTATGCTCTTGACAGTAAGGGTGTTGCTACTGCACTTTCAAAGATGGCATTTGGTAACGGACTTGGCGTAAAAATTGATAGCAGTGTAGCTATTGATGACCTCTTTAAGGCATCATTTGGCTCAATTGTTGCAGAAGTTAACGAGGCTTATATATCTAAGCTCTCATGTACGTATACAGTTATAGGTGAAGTTACAGATAATGCATGTATCGAATATGCAGACAGTAAGGTTTCAATGGCAGAAGCGCTTGAGCTTTGGAAGAAGCCTTTAGAGAAAGTATTCCCAACAAAGGCAGTTAAGGGAAATGATAAAGTAGATTCATCAGTTTATAAGACAGACAGTATTTATGTATGTAAAAACAAGGTTGCAAAGCCAACAGTATTCATTCCTGTATTTCCAGGTACAAACTGTGAATACGACTCAACAAAGGCATTTGAAAGAGCTGGAGCAGATGTTGTAACAAAAGTATTTACTAACATGAATGCAAATAATATAAAGGATTCATTTGATGAGTTCAAGAAATGTATAGATGCTGCGCAGATTATTATGTTCCCAGGTGGATTTTCAGCTGGTGATGAACCAGATGGTTCCGCTAAATTCTTCGCAACAGTATTCCAGAACGAAATGTTAAAAGAATCTGTTACAAAGCTCCTCAACGAAAGAGATGGTCTTGTACTTGGTATTTGTAATGGTTCACAGGCACTCATTAAATTAGGACTTGTACCTAATGGTGCAATTACAGGACAGGATGAGAATGCTCCAACACTTACATTTAATACAATTAACAGACATATTTCAAAGATGGCTTATACAAAGGTTGTTAGTAATAAATCACCATGGTTAATGGGAGCTAACGCAGGGGATACATATGTTATTCCTGCATCACATGGTGAAGGACGTTTTGTAGCAAATGATGAATGGCTTAAGAAACTCAAGGAAAATGGTCAGATTGCAACTCAGTATGTTGATTTTGATGGAAATGCATCAATGGATGAAGAGTGGAATATTAATGGTTCATACATGGCTATTGAAGGTATTACTTCTCCAGATGGACGTGTGTTTGGTAAGATGGGACACTCAGAAAGACGAGGAGACTCTGTTGCTGTAAATATTTACGGAGAACAGGATATGAAGATTTTTGAATCAGGCGTTAAGTACTTCAAATAAATACATTTTCATTAAAAATTGTGAAATTAAAGGATAGTAAAATTGAAGAAAAAATCAAGGTTGTCACAAGCTATAAATAAGATTTCAGAGAGAATAGATAAAGAAATAGTGAAGCTTACTGCTATTGTATCTTTAACTATTTTCTTTGCGTGTCTTATTTGTGCGGTGCATGTCAATGATGTACAGGAAAACTATCTAAATTCAATAAGAGACACAATTCTCTCTGATGCAATTATTAAAAATCAGGAGATATCAACGCTTTTTGTTAGCAGTGTAATGAAAATATCAGATTTCGCGATAGGTGCGTCATATCTTGATGTATCAGATAAAAGCGAGGTTCAGAACTATTTACACGAAAAGGATACTGAGTCAACAAGTGACAAATTTTATTTTGTTGATACGGATTATAATCTTTACGGTTCATATGGATTAGTTAAGACAGATGTTAATATAAAGGCAATTGTGTCAAAATGTGACATTGTTTTTCACAGATACTATTCGAGCATGGATATAACAGAAGATGGGGCAAGGACAGGAAGTAGTAATCTTGTTGTGCTTCTTCCAAACAAAAACAAGCTATATACGAGCAGCAGCAGCTTTATATGTGCTGTACCAGTTGTTAAAGAAAATGCAATTGCAGGATACATTATTAGTGTAAGTACATATGAAAACCTTGCTTTAACTTACGTTGATAGTACTTTTACGTATGACAGGGTTATTGTTGATGAAGACGGTAATGTTGTAGCAATGATATACGAGGATATTATTGAGGGCGTGCGTAATGAGTACAATTTCTTTGAATATGTTGAGAAAGGAACAAATGAAGCCGCTTTCCAAAAATTCAAAAAATTGTATTCAGAAAGTCAGAGTGATGAAACTGTGCTGTCCTACAGAACGACTACGGCTGGTGAAAAGATTTATTATATTTTCGGACCGATAGAACGTTCAAATGGATGGGGAATTATTCATTGTGTAAGTGATGATGCGGTTAATTCTTTAGCACTTAAAATGCTTATAAATACAGTTCTTACATTTATTGCGCTTACACTTGTTATGATAGCCTGCTCTGCAACAATTATTGGTAATATCAGAAGAAGCAGAAAGGAAATATCAAATCTTCAGTATCTTGATGCGCTTACTGGTATTATGAACAAATATGCTTTCTGTGAAGCGGCAGAAAGAATACTTAAAGAGAATACGCATTTACCATACTGCGTTGTGTGTTTTGATATAATGAACTTTGGAATAATTAATGAGACATATGGACATGAGCGTTCAGATGAAATTATTAAAAAGGTGGCAGAGTCATGTAAAGATGCATTTGGTCATAATGAAGCGTATGGTCGATTAAGTGCAGACGTATTTGTAGCACTTATGGTAGATGATGGCACAGAATACGAGAAAATTAAATTTATCGAAGAAAAGGCAATGGAGGCTGCAAAGTCTGTCTATATTAATTATCAGATTAAAATAAAACGTGGCGTTTATAAAGTCATGGATTATTATGAGTCAGTATCAAGAATGATAGATAAAGCAAACCTTGCACGTAAATTCGTAAAGACTGAACTTAAAGAGATGACGAGAGAGTACAATGATGCTCTGATGGACGATACAAGAAAGAAAGAACTTATAGAGTCAACAATGTCAGATGCCTTAAAAAATGGTGAATTTGTTCCATTTTTTCAGGCTAAATACGATATGATAAATGAACGTGTATGTGGCGCAGAGGCACTAGTTAGATGGATTAAAGAAGATGGCACGCTTATTTCACCAGGTGATTTCATTCCATTATTTGAGGAAAATGGATTTATTGTTAAAGTAGACTATTACATGTTAGAGCAGGTATGTAAGTATTTGAGGCAGATGCTTGATGAAGGAAGAGAGGTTTTCACAGTTTCTGTAAATCAGTCAAGATATCTTCTTAATGACCCTGACTATATTAAAAATGTACGAGATATATTATTAAAATATAAAATCCCTGTTGGTTTACTTGAAATAGAGATAACAGAAACTGTATTTATGCGTGAGCGTAGCAGAATGATAGATGTTATGCACAGCCTTAAGGATATCAACGTCGGATTATCGATAGATGACTTTGGCTCGGGATATTCATCATTCAATCTATTAAAGGATGCCCCATTTGATGTGCTTAAAATTGACAGAGCATTTTTGTCAGATTTAGGTAATTCCAGCAAGGGTAAGTTTATTCTTGAGATGATTATTGAACTGGCTAACGGACTTGGAATGAAGGTTGTCTGTGAAGGTGTGGAAACAGTTGAACAGGCGGAGCTTCTAAAGAGTATAGGGTGTGGTGTTGCGCAGGGATTTTTGTATGCAAAGCCAATACCGATGAGTCGTTTTATTATGGATAATAATCCAATAAAGGCAGATAAGGAACAAGGTCTTAGCGAGTAAATGAACAATAGAAATTATGGGAAAGAACTTGATAAGCTTATCGAACAAATAAAGAAAGATGGAGTGCGTAAAAAACTGTTTTTACATTCCTGCTGTGCACCGTGTTCAAGCTATTGTTTATTGTATTTAGCAGAATATTTTGACATTATTGATTTTTATTATAATCCAAATATATCTCCAAAAGCTGAGTATGATAAGCGTACTGATGAAATTAGAAGGTTCATAGACACTATCAATAAAGATAAAGGGTATAATATTGCTTTAATAGAGGGTAAATATGAGCCTGAACGATTTTATGAGGCCGTTAAAGGGTTTGAGGATTGCGAGGAAGGACATGAGAGATGTTTTATTTGCTACAAGCTGAGACTTGAAGAAACCGCAAAACTTGCGAAGCAGTATGAGGCTGATTATTTTACAACTACACTTTCAATTAGTCCGTTAAAGAACGCTCAAAAAATAAATGAAATAGGCGAAGAACTATCGAGAATATATGAAGTTGCACATCTGCCATCCGATTTTAAAAAGAAGGATGGATATAAAAAGTCCGTTGAGCTTTCGAAGGAGTATGGGCTCTACAGACAAAATTTCTGCGGGTGTGTTTTTTCGAAGATGAAATCAGAATAAATAAATTTTAAGGATAAGAAAATGAAAAAGATAACAGATATTTTAACAGAAGAATTAACAAAATGTTTTAAGGAGGCTGGATTTGAGTCAGATAAAATAAAGGCTACGGTATCTAACAGACCTGACCTTTGCCAGTACCAGTGTAATGGCGCGATGGCTCTTGCAAAAGAGATGAAGATGGCTCCGATTAAAATTGCAGAGGCAGTTGTAGAAAAGCTTGCTTCATCTGAAATAGTAACAGATGTTTCTGCAGTTATGCCAGGATTTATTAATTTTAATCTTAAAGATGAGTATATCATGTCATATCTTGAAAAGATGGCAGAGGATGACAGATTTGGTATTGAAAAAGATAAAAATCCAAAGAAGATTGTAATTGATTACGGCGGACCAAATGTTGCAAAGCCATTGCATGTTGGACATTTACGTTCTGCAATAATAGGTGAATCTGTTAAAAGAATTTTAAGATATATGGGAAATGATGTAACAGGAGATATTCATCTTGGAGACTGGGGTCTTCAAATGGGTCTTATTATTACCGAGTTAAAGAAAAGACAGCCAGAGCTTTGCTATTTTGATGAAAGCTTTGAAGGCGAATATCCAGAAGAGGCTCCATTTACTATTTCTGAGCTTGAGGAAATTTATCCAGCTGCTTCAGCAAAATCTAAAGTTGATGAGGATTATAAGGCAGAAGCAATGCAGGCTACATTTAAGCTTCAGAAGGGCGATAGAGGGTATATGGCTCTTTGGAGACATATAATGAACGTTTCAGTAACTGACCTTAAGAAAAATTATGCAAATCTTAATGTTTCTTTTGAACTTTGGAAAGGTGAGTCAGATGTAGAGGACGATATAAAGCCAATGGTTGATAAAATGACAGCTGATGGCTTTGCGTACGAATCAGAAGGCGCAATAGTTGTAGATGTTGCAAAGGAAGATGATACAAAGGAAGTACCACCGTGTATGATTTTAAAATCAGATGGTGCAGCATTATATACTACAACAGACCTTGCTACATTATTACAGAGAAGAGAAAATATCAATCCTGAAAGAGTGATTTATGTTGTAGATAAGCGTCAGGAAATGCATTTTATACAGGTCTTCAGATGTGCTAAAAAGACAGGAATTATGGACGATTCTGTAAGTCTTGAGTTCCTTGGATTTGGTACTATGAATGGGGCAGATGGAAAGCCATTTAAAACAAGAGATGGTGGTGTTATGCGTCTTGAACTGCTTCTAAGTGATATTAATGAGAAGATGTATGAGAAAATAACTGAAAATCACGAGATGGATGAAAATGAAGCAAGGGAAATCTCAAAGATTGTAGGTCTTGCTGCTGTAAAATATGGTGACCTTTCAAATCAGGCATCTAAAGATTATATATTTGATATTGATAAATTTACTTCATTTGAGGGAAATACAGGACCTTATATTTTATACACAATTGTTAGAATAAAATCTATTTTGAAAAAATTCGTTGATGAAGGTGGAAAGCTAGAAGGCCTGTCCTTTGGTACTGCAAAGAATGATACAGAGAGAAACCTTATGCTTGAGCTATTAAAGCTTCATGCAATGGCAGAAACTGCATATGCGGAGCTTGCACCACATAAGATTTGTGCATATATGTATGATGTTGCGAATGTGTTTAATAGCTTTTACCATGATAACAGAATTCTTGCAGAAGAAAACGAAGATAGAAAGAAAAATCTGATAAAGCTTCTTGTATTAACAAGGGATATTTTACTTACATGCATTGATTTATTAGGATTTGGGGCACCAGAACATATGTAGTTAGTCATAAGGGGGACCAGCGAAGCTGGTGGATTCCTTGTGACAGGTAAATTTTCAAAGAAAATTTACCCGTAGCGGTAGAGATAGAATAAATCGGGAGGGACCCACGAAGTGGGAGATGCAAAATTATCCATTAATTTATTTGGTGGATTCAGTATAACTAAAGATGGAAATTCAGTGCTTGATTCTCTTTCAAATACTCGAAAGACAAAGCTCTTTTTGGCGTACATTATTTTAAATAAAGACAGACCAGTAACTCATAAAGAATTATTTGAACTGTTGTGGTCTGGTCAGGAGTACGCAAATCCAGGAACGGCACTGAGGACTCTTTTATATAGATATCGTGCAGCAGTCGCTGACCAAATGATAACTGAGCTTGTGGAGTCCATTATTTCAAAAAAGGGAACATATATATGGAATTCAAACGTAGATATTTCTATTGATATATATGAATTTGAAAATAATGTTAATGAAGGTTTAAATAGAAGCTATATAAGAGAAAAACGAGAGAAACACTTAAAAACTGCGATTGACTTATATACTGGAAATTTACTAGTTGATTACGCTTCTGAACATTGGGTTGTTCCAAAGGCTGTTAAATACAGAGATATGTACTTACATGCTGTTTTTGAGTACATACAGATATTGAAATACAAGCATCAGTATAATGAGGTTTTACCAATAATAGAAAGAGCAGAGAGCATTATTGGTGAAGCTGATTTGCTTACAGTTGAGAAAAAGGTTACCTTAGAAGGTTCAGACACAAATGAACAGTTAAATGCAGAGTATACCGCTATTTCAAGCCAGTTTGTAGCTTCTCAGGAAGAAATAGAAATGCTCAAAAGTGAAATGGAAGAAGACGACGAGCAGAGAATGGCGTTTGTATGTGATTTCAAGACATTTCGTGAGATATACCATTTGCAGCGAAGATTGCTTGCAAGAACAGGCGAGACGATGTATTTGTCAATATTAACTATCAGTTCAAGCGATTCTGATATTAATAAAAAGATGGTTTCGCTTATGGACATATCGAGAAGGTCGCTTAGATGTGGTGATTCGATATGTAAATATGGAGATAATAAGCTTGCAGTAATGTTTCCGGCAGGTGCATATAATGATGCAAAAGGTGTTTTGGAACGTATAAGAGCAATATATCTTAAAAAGATAAATGGATATGATGATACAATCGTTACTTATACATTAAAACCACTCAAAAATATTGGTGAGTAGTCACAAGGGGGACCAGCGAAGCTGGTGGATGCCTTGTGACAGGTGAATTTTCGAAGAAAATTCGCCTATAGTGGTAGAGAAAGTATATAAGTCACAAGGGGGACCAATGGATACACCTCATAAAAGGCGAGTGAGATACAGTGGTACTCACCCTAAAAAATTTCATGAGAAATATAAAGAACATAATCCTGAAAAATATGCAGATACAATAGAGAAGGTTATTCGAAAGGGCAGTACACCTGCAGGAATGCATATTTCTATAATGGTTAATGAAATACTTGATGTATTAGATATAAAGCCAGGTGAGAGAGGACTTGATGCAACACTTGGATATGGTGGACACACAAAAGCGATGCTTGAAAGGCTTGAGGGAAATGGTCATATAGTTGCGCTTGATGTAGATCCAATTGAAATTGTTAAGACAAAACAGAGACTTTCAGAGGCAGGATTTGGTTCTGAGATTTTAACGGTTGTACAAACTAATTTTAAGAATATCGATGAGGTTGCCAGAGAATATGGCAAGTTCGATTTTATTTTAGCTGATCTTGGTGTTTCATCAATGCAGATTGATACACCTGAGAGAGGCTTTTCTTATAAGGTGGATGCACCGCTTGATTTAAGGCTTGACCCGGAACACGGTGTAAGTGCCGCAGAGCGACTTATGGAGCTTACAGAAGATGATTTTATCGGGATGATGATTGAAAATTCAGATGAGCCATATGCAGAAGAAATTGCAGCAGTAGTGATGAAAAGAAAGAAAAAGGGTTCTCCTGTAAAAACTACTACAGATTTAAAGGCTGCAATAGAAGAAGCGATAAATAAAATCCCAAAGGCTAGACTTATAGAAGATAGCCATAAAGAGGCAACTAAAAAATCATGTGCGAGAGTTTTTCAGGCGCTAAGAATTGATGTAAACAGCGAGTTTGAGGTGCTGTATGAATTTTTAGAAAAGCTTCCAGAGGTATTAAATGATGGTGGAAGAGTAGCGGTTCTGACGTTTCATTCAGGTGAGGACAGGCTTGTAAAAAAAGCCTTCAAGGCTATGCATAAGGCATCTGTATATTCTGAAATTTCAGAAGATGTAATAAGGCCAACAGCAGCCGAATGTCAACGAAATCCAAGAGCAAAATCAACAAAATTAAGGTATGCTAAAGTATAAATAATATGAGTATTGTTACACTTGAAAAAATAACAAAAGTGTATACGGAAAGACAGGTTTTTGATGAGGCCAGTTTTTACCTTGAAGAAGGTGAAAAGGTTGGCGTTGTTGGAATAAATGGAACGGGAAAGTCTACACTTTTAAAAATAATAGCAGGTCTAGAAGAGGCCGACGAGGGAAGTCGAATAATAGCTAATCATGTAGTGATTAAATATTTGTCTCAGCATACAGAATATAATAATGAAGATAATATTATTGAATGTATTGTTAAAGGCAGCTTTTCGAAAAATGCAGATAGCTCTGATATTGACAGCAATGCAAGGCTTGATATCGAAACTAAAGCGAAAACAATGCTTACAAAGCTAGGAATATATGATTTTGATAAACCTGTAGGCAATTTGTCCGGAGGACAGAAGAAAAGGTTAGCACTCGTTGAGACACTGCTTTCAGATGCTGATGTTCTACTACTAGATGAGCCAACAAACCATCTTGACCAGGTGATGACAACATGGTTAGAGGAAATGCTTAAAAAGTCAAAAAAGACAATTGTGATGGTAACACATGACAGGTATTTTCTTGACCTTATATGCAATAGGATTATAGAAGTAGACAAAGGAAAAATATATTCATATAACGAAAACTATTCTGGATTTCTGGAACTGAAAGCAGAACGTGAGGAAATGGCGTTTGCGAGTGACAGAAAGCTTAGGACACTTTTGCGTAATGAATTAGCTTGGGTCAGACGAGGCGCAAGAGCAAGAACAACAAAGCAGAAATTCAGACTTAACAGATATGAAATGTTAAAGGATACAAAGGGACCTTTGACAGATTCGAGCGTTGAGCTTGGTTCAATAGCTACCAGAATGGGAAAAACAACAATAGAGTTAAATAATGTATCCAAGGGATTTGATTCTAAATGTTATATAAATGATTTTACATATACATTTTTGCGTGATGACAGAATTGGTATTATCGGTAGAAATGGCTGTGGGAAGACAACTCTGTTAAAAATAATAGCTGGTAAAATAACACCAGATTCGGGCTCTGTTACGATAGGTCAGACAATAAAAATTGGCTACTATTCGCAGATGATAGAAGATGCTCAGGCAAAAATGGATGATAGTGAAAGAGTCATTGATTATGTAAAGAGTGCAGCAGAGTTTATAGAAACAACAGAGGGGCTTATTTCAGCATCCAGAATGCTTGAAAAGTTTTTATTTATAAAATCTGATCAATATAAGCCTATTGGAAAGCTTTCGGGTGGCGAGAAAAGACGTTTAAACCTTTTACGAGTTTTGATGGAAGCACCAAATGTTCTCATTCTTGATGAGCCAACAAATGATTTGGATATAACGACATTGACTGTTTTAGAAGATTTCCTTGATTCTTTTCAGGGAATAGTCATAATAGTGTCACATGACAGATACTTTCTTGATAGAACTGTTTCAAGGCTGTTTGCCTTTGAGTCAGATGCTTCGTTTGAAGAGAATGCTAATGGGGTTCAGAGGATACGACAGTTTGAAGGAAGCTATACTGAATATGAAATACAGTATTTAGGCGCTGAAGAGACTGTATCAGATAATACAGAGAATAAGACGACTTCAAAAAATGACTGGAAAAAGTCAGGACAGACAAGTCAAAAAACAAAGTTTTCGTATAAAGAACAAAAGGAATACGAAACAATAGAGTCTGAAATTGAAGCACTTGAAAATCGAATAGAAGAAATAGATGCAGATATTATTAAAAATGCAAGTAATTTCGTGAAGCTAAATGAACTGACAAAAGAAAAAGAAGAAAAACAGAAATTGCTTGATGAAAAGATGAATAGATGGTTGTATCTTGAAGAACTTGCGTCTACATTTTAAAAAATCGACAAGGTAAATCCCTGTCGATTTTTTAGAATGATATTTTAATCCCTTGCAAATAGTATTTTAAGCATTATTGGTGTTGAAATACTAGAAACTATAATAAGCAAAATTACAGCAGTAAAGTATACAGGTGAGAGAAGATTTATTGACAGACCTTTCTGCGCAACAATCAGTGCTACTTCACCACGAGTCATCATTCCTACACCAATCTTTAAAGAATCATTTAAATTAAACTTACATATTCTAGATACGATTCCACAGGCGATAACCTTTGTTAAAAGTGCTACTATTACAAATCCAATACAAAATGCAAGAATATCCATTGAAAATCCGCTTATATCTGTCTTTAGACCAATAGATGCAAAAAAGACTGGTCCAAATAGCATATATGAATTGATATCCATCTTTTCTGCAATATAGTCAGAGTCCTTTATACTGCAAAGAATGATTCCGGCAACATATGCACCTGTAATATCAGCAATTCCGAAAAATTTCTCGGCAATGTATGCAAACATAAAGCAAAGAGCAAGACCGGCTATTGGAATTCGTCTTGTATGAGGGTAACGCCTGTCAACTCTTTTAAATATCTTATAAGTAACAAATCCGATAATGATAGCGAAAATAAAGAATAGAATCGTATTGATGCAAACCTTAGAAATGCTACCTGTTCCCGAACTCATGCTAACTACAAAGGTTAAAACAACGATACCAATAATATCATCAATGATAGCTGCTGCAAGAACAGTTGTACCAACCTTACTTTTTAAATATCCTAGCTCCTTCAATGTTTCAACAGTAATACTAACTGAGGTTGCAGTCATTATTACGCCGATAAATAATGCTTTATAAAATTCTAAAGTTCCTGGTGCAGAAAAGCCATAAAAGCAGGAATATAAAACTGTACCACCAGCTAAAGGAACAAATACACCGGCACAGGCTATGGCAAGAGCAATAGGCCCTGTCTTTATCAATTCTTTTAAATCTGTTCCTAGTCCTGCAGAAAACATAAGAAGGATTACACCGATTTCTGCCATCTGATTGAGAAAACTTGTTGAATTTACAAGACCTAATATGCTTGGTCCAATTATTAATCCAGCTATGATTTCTCCAACAACCATCGGGGCTTTAAGCTTCCTGGCTGTGATGCCAAAAAACTTAGCAAATATTATTATCAATCCCAGACTTAAAAAAATATCATATGGTTCCATTTTAGTGACCTCCATAACATAACAAAAGACCCTTGAATAATCAAGGGTCTTTGTAGCGAAGAAGAGACTTGAACTCTTAACCTCCCGGGTATGAACCGGACGCTCTAGCCAGTTGAGCCACTTCGCCGCAACAGATGTTATTATACAGACAATAGTTTTATTTGTCAATAGCTAAAATGAATTAAAATAAAAAAATATATTGGGAAGAAAGCCTTGCTTTATTCAGTTGCATTGTTATAACAATAATGTTAAAATATTCTACATATATCAGCATATAGAGAAGGGAAGTTTTTCAGATGGGTTTATACGATAATCTTACAGAAGTTCAGAAGGATGTAATGAGAGAAATCGGTAATATTGGTGCCGGAAACGCATGTACAGCTTTATCGGTTCTTCTTGGAACACCAATTGACATGTCAGTTCCAAGAATTCAGCTTTTAGGATTTGATTCTACATCAGATTACCTTGGAGGAGCTGATAATGTTGTTTTAGGTGTTAAAATAGATGTTACAGATGATTTGACTGGAATGATGTTTCATATAGTAAATAAAAAGTTCGCCAGAAGAATTATCAATACATTTTATGAGAAGGATTTAACAGATTTATCACAGATAGATGTAATGGATTCTTCAGTAATTAGTGAGATGGCTAATATTACGAGCGGTGCATATGCTAATTCGATTGCATCACTTACTAATTTATTTGTAAATATCGGTACTCCTGAACAGAAGTGTAGCACAGTTGCAGATATTTTAAGAATTCCATTAGAGGCTTATGCTGAGTCAGGAGATAAGATTCTTGTTGTAGATGAACAGTTTATTATAGATGAGGAAGAAATAACATCTAACATGATACTTATTTTAGAGGCAGAATCTCTTAAAAAATTATTTGGAAAACTTGGGGTAGAAATTTAAATGAATCCAAAGATTAAGACTGAGGCAGTGGATGGTCTTTTTGAGGCAATACTACAGCTGAAAACAAAGGAAGAGTGTTATCTCTTTTTTGAAGATGTTTGCACAATAAACGAGATATTATCTTTATCACAGCGTTTTGAGGTTGCGAGGATGCTCAGAGAAAAAAAGACATACCTTGAAATAGCAGAAAAGACAGGAGCTTCTACAGCTACTATTAGTCGTGTAAATCGTTCGCTGATTTATGGAAACGATGGATATGAAATGGTTTTCAATCGAATGAATAATTCGTAAGGTAAGGTTTGAAAATAATTTTCAAACTTGATTGATGATTTCGGTTATTAAAGCTACTGAAATCATAGGAGCAAGTAATGTACGAAATAGATATTTTAAATGATAGACAAAAAGAAGCGGCCCTTACGATAGAGGGGCCTCTTTTAATTTTAGCAGGAGCTGGTTCTGGAAAAACTAGAGTTATCACAAATAGAACTGCATACATGATAAAGGAAAAGGGAATAGACCCATGGAATATTCTGGCTATTACTTTTACTAATAAGGCAGCAGGTGAGATGCGTCAAAGAATTGATAACATAGTTGGCATGGGCGCAGAAAGTATATGGGTTGCAACGTTCCACTCTACTTGTGCCAGGATTTTAAGACGCTATATTGACAGAATCGGATATGACACAAGCTATACAATTTATGATACTGATGATCAGAAGTCTGTGATTAAAGAAATTGTCAAGCGATTTGATATTAACACAAAGCAGTACTCAGAAAGAGGATTTTTAGCTGCTATATCAAATGCCAAAAATGAAATGATTTCCCCTGAACAGATGTCATTAGATGCAGCATCAGATTTTGGACTTAGAATGTATGCAAAGGTCTATACTGAGTATCAGCGTGTTTTAAAGAGTAATAACGCTCTTGATTTTGACGATTTATTACTTAAAACAGTAGAATTATTCAGGGCGTGTCCGGAAGTACTTAATGGCTATCAGGAAAGATTCAAGTATATAATGGTTGATGAGTATCAGGATACAAATACTGTTCAGTTCGAGCTCGTAAGGCTCCTTGCTGATAAATACAAAAATATATGTGTTGTAGGTGATGATGACCAGTCAATATACAAATTCAGAGGCGCAAATATCAGAAATATTCTTGATTTTGAGAAACATTACCCGGAAGCAAAGGTAGTGAGACTTGAACAGAATTACCGTTCAACGCAGATTATACTTGATACAGCCAACGCTGTTATAAAAAACAATATTGGACGAAAAAGTAAATCGCTATGGACTGATAGAGACAGTGGTGAGCGTGTTCATCTTCGCCAGTTTGAAACTGCTTATGAAGAAGCTGAATTTATAGCATCCGACATTCGTAAAAAGGTATACAATGGTACAAATAATTATAGAGACCATGCTGTTCTTTACAGAACGAATGCACAGGCGCGTCTGTTAGAAGAGAAATTTGTGCTATTTGGTATTCCATATAATGTTGTTGGTGGTATCAATTTCTATTCAAGGAAAGAAATTAAAGATATTTTAGCGTATCTTAAAACTATCGATAATGCTAAGGATGACTTATGTGTTAAACGTATTATAAACATTCCAAAGCGTGGTATTGGTGCGACAACAATAAACAGAATCACAGATTATGCGGCTATAAATGGTATTTCTTTTTATGATGCACTTTGTGAGGCTGATAAAATACCTTCACTTGGAAAGGCGGCACTTAAACTTCAGGGATTTGTAAATCTTATAGACGTATTTAAGGTCAAAGCAAAGAATATGTCGCTTAGTGAGTTAGTCAAGGATATTCTTGATGAAACGGCATATATTGAGGATTTAGAAGCCGGAAATGATGAAGATGCTGAGGATAGAATTGATAATATTGAGGAATTTATAAATAAGGCAATAGCATTTGAAAAAAATGATAATGCTACTTTGTCTGCCTTTCTTGAGGAAGTGGCACTTGTTGCCGATATAGATTCTGTAGAGCAGGATGACAATAAGGTTTTACTTATGACACTTCATTCTGCAAAGGGATTAGAGTTCCCTCATGTTTACATGGCAGGACTTGAAGATGGTTTATTTCCTAGCTATATGACTATTACTAGCGACGATGAGTCTGAATTAGAAGAGGAAAGACGTCTTTGTTACGTTGGTATTACGAGAGCTATGGACGATTTGACAATCACATATGCCAAATCAAGAATGATACGAGGCGAAACCCAGTACAATGCGATTTCAAGATTTGTAAAAGAAATACCGGCACTACTTATGGATAATACTGTAAAGCGTGAGCCGAGGGAAATGTCATCATATGGAACAGCCACTAATTCAAATGGTGGATACAAAAAAAGAACTGTTGATGTCAAACCATTCATTGCAAAGGCAACTGAACTTAAATCAATGAAGGGTGCTAACCTTACAACGAGCGAGGGAGGTCTGAATTACGGCGTTGGAGACAGGGTAAAGCATGTAAAGTTTGGTGAAGGAACGGTTGAAGGTCTTGTTCATGGTGGAAGAGATTATGAGGTTACTGTTAATTTTGACAAAGCAGGTGTAAAGAAAATGTTTGCAGCATTTGCAAAGCTTGTTAAAATATAAAATATTACATTGCATTATGGAGAGATGTGAATCATGGTAAGTAAAGTTAATAACAAAGGTATATCATTGTTAGAAATACTCGTAGCAATGGCAATCTTAGGAATACTAGTTGGTACGATTACTCCAATAATGATAAAGTATATTGCAAGAGCGAAGCAGGTTAGGGTTGAATCGGAGGCTAGTGAATTTATAGCGGCAGCACAGGTAGCATATGTCGAGGTAGTTACTAGTGGAAAAGAACCAAAACAGGATGCAGTAAAGAATAAAACGGTTAAATCAAGCCCTTACTATAAAAATGGTACATTGTATGGAAATCTTACTAACTGGACCGTTCATAATGGTGTAGTTGCTGGCGCTTCGAATGGACCATTTGCCGATGAATTCTTCAAAATATTAGGTATATCATATGGAAGTGGATGGAAAAGCCGCTCATCTTCTATACCAATCTCAGAAAGCCAGCCTAAAATAAATCCGGCAGGGTCACTAACGAGGGAGTGTATTTTTCAGGTATTTTATGACAAAGATGGTAACATGGTTGTTGAATACAGTAGAGAAGGCTACTTTGTCAGAATGGAAAATGCTCGTATAATAGAATCTGTTAAAATAAAGAACAGCTCAGATAAGCATTTTACATCCTGGCAGCAGTAAAGAAAGGTGGATAAAATTTTGGAAAATAAGGAAATAGTAATCAAAGGAAAAGGTATTAAGGTAAGTGTTTTATTAATCGTATTTATTGCGATAGGTGTTATGATTATGATTTCATCTATTTTCATGATTAAAGCAATATATGATAAGTATGATGAAATGACAAATTCTTATCAGTTTATCGAAGAAGAAAGAGATGCTGCGCTAAACTTTAAAGCGGCATCGGATTATTTAACAGACCAGGCGAGAAAGTTTGCAGTAACAGGCAATATTAGTAACGCAGAAAATTACTTCGAAGAAAAGGATTTTAATAGACGTAGGGATATTTCAATTGAGCGTATTAAAAATTCTGATGCATTAGAACTAGAGTATTACTTATTAGCTGATGCAATGGAAATGTCGGAAAATCTTGTAAAGCAGGAGCTTCATGCGATGAAGTTAGCCGCTATTGCAAATAGAATTGATAATAATCAGCTGCCAGAGGAAGTGGCTTCTTTTGAACTTCCAGCGAGAGAACTTAGCATTGAAGCAGCTGAACAAAAGGATTTAGCAATTCAGCTTCTATATAATAATGATTATGAGAAGGCAAAAGATAAAATCGATTGGGATATAGAGAATGCAATTGTATTAACAGATGATGAATCAGGCACAAAATATCGAGAAAACGAGGCAGATTTAATTTTTATATTAAATATAGCAACATTACATATTTTCGCTCTGTTTATTTTGGTTATGCTGATATTTATATTTAATTCGCTGTTAGTTATTAATCCAGCCAGAAAGTTCACAGCGCTACTTGATAAAAAAGAAAAACTTCCAGAAATTGGAGGATATGAGTTCAGAGAGTTTGCTAGAAAATATAATGATGTTTACAGATCAAACAAGAAAAACAGAGAACTTTTGATACAGCAGGGAGAGGTTGACAAATTAACAGGTACATTGAAAGTGGGCACACTGGAATTTGTAAGAAATAATCTGTCACAAAGTGATGAACCAATAGGCATTATGATGATTGATATAGATAATTTCAGATCAATCAAGGAAGCTAACGGATATGATATGGCAGACAGAGTTGTAGCAAAGGTGGCAGAGCTGTTTAAGACATCATTCAAGAGTAGTGATTATATTATTCGTACAAGCCAGGACGAGTTCGAAATCTTTCTACTTAAAATGAAGCAGAGTGACTCAGAAATGCTAGAAAACAGAATATCTGAGATAAATAAAAAGCTTCAGAATACAGAAGATGGCGTTATAGCAGCATCTGTTAGTGTGGGAGTTTCATTCTCTGAAAAGGGCTATACTGTTGAAGCTGAACGAAAAGCTGATATGGCATTAAATTCTGTGAAGGAAAACGGAAGAGGAGCATGCAAGATATCATAAAATGATTATTTGGAAGTTAAGTGTCCTAACATCTTTATATTAAAAAATATATGTGTTATAATTATAAGACATTGAAGGTTTTAAGGATGAGAAAGGGGAATTACTATGTTTGATAAGATTGAAGATATATTGAGTGCAGTTAAAACTCAGGAAGCTGTTAACGTTGCAAAGGCAACGGATCTTTTAAATGCTTTAAAGGCAAGTGAACTTCTCAAGAAACAGAAGGAAGAAGAAAAGAAGAATAATGTTATAGCTATTATTTTAGGTGTTATAGCTGTTGTTGCAATTATTGCAGCTGTTGTATATGTTCTTAATCTTTATTTTAGTCCAGATTATCTCGTAGATTATGAGGAGAAGGATATGGGCGATGAAGATGAAGAGGACGATGATATTGACGATGACTTTGAGGACGAGTTTTTTGAAGAAAAGTAATCGTATATAGAATTTTAAAATGTTAGGGCGTGCTAGTGCTTATGAATGAAGGCTATGCACGCCTTTCTTAGTATTAGTCCTAAGGGGGACCAGCGGAGCTGGTGGATTCCTTAGGACAGGTGAATTTTCGAAGAAAATTCGCCCGTAGTGGAAGAGAATAAGTAAAAAGATGAAGGAACCACTAAGCTGGTGGATGCCTTAGGACAGGTGAATGTTAGTCACAAGGAGGGACCGCGGAGCGGAGGATGCCTTGTGACACGAAGAAAATTCGCCAAATAATTATCTTAAAGGGAGCTAAATATGAAAAACAATGAAATACTGAACATTAAAACTGACTGCGAACATTTTAATATATGTGGTGGATGTAAATATCGAGACGTTCCATATGAGGAACAGTTGAAAATGAAGGAAGAATCTGTTAGAGAACTTATTAAGGACTACATTGATGAGGAATGCATATGGGAGGGAGTTCTTGGCAGTCCTGAAATATATGGCTACAGAAATAAAATGGAATTTTCTTTTGGTGATGCCTGCAAGGATGGTCCGCTCGAGCTTGGAATGCATAAAAGGGGAAGCTTTCATGATATTGTTACAGTACATGACTGTAAAATAATAGACGAGGATTATCGCAAAATTCTTATTTTTACAAGAGATTATTTTAGAGAGAAGGAAATAAAGTATTATCATAGAAAATCTCACGAAGGTTATTTGAGGCATCTGATAGTGAGAAAAGGAAAGAATACAAAAGAGATATTAGTAGACTTAGTTACGAGTACTCAGTATCCTGAAAATGTGGATGAGTTAATTAAAGGTTATAAGGAAGGACTTCTTCAGTTAGAGTTAGATGGAGAAATAAAAGGAATTCTAAATACACTGAATGATTCATTATCTGATGCCATAAAAAATGAAAAAACAGATATACTGTATGGAGAAGACTATTTTTACGAGAATTTATTAGGATTAAAATTTAAGATTTCACCATTTTCTTTTTTCCAGACCAATTCATCATCAGCGGAGGTTATTTATACTAAGGCAAGAGAGTTTATAAAAAATAACAGTGTTATTGATAATAATGTTGTATATGATTTATATTCGGGAACAGGAACAATAACGCAGCTTATGGCACCTGCATGCAAGAAAATAATAGGTGTTGAAATTGTAGAAGAGGCTGTTGTTGCTGCAAAAGAAAATGCAAAGCTCAATTGTATTGACAACTGTGACTTCATTGCAGGAGATGTATTGAAGGTTCTTGACGAAATAGAGGATAAGCCAGATTACATTATAGTAGACCCGCCACGAGATGGTGTAAATCCAAAGGCACTTCGCAAAATTATGGATTATTCTGTAGATAATATTCTGTATATATCATGTAATCCTAAATCCCTTGCAAGAGATTTGCAGATGTTGTCATGGTACTATAAGCCAGTAAGGGTGTGCGTTATAGACCAGTTTCCTTTTACTGGGAATATAGAAACTATTTGCTTGCTTTCGAGGAAATAGCGTATTTTAGACGTTTGTAGGCATTATGCGGGACAGGAAAAACTGTAGTTTTAGCATAAAATGATGTTATGTATCAGAGGGACACTCCTTCTGACAAAACAATGTCACTAAGTTAAGAGATTTGAAATGAGTACCTTGAAAATTTAATAAAGATTTTGAAATGAATTAATTTTAGGGAAACTATTGTTATATCACAAAAAGACAGATTGTCATCTGCCTGATTTTTCGATATAATTTATATTGACTAACGTATTTTATAATTGAAGGTTGATTTGCGTTGTCGTCTTTTGATTCGAGGGTTGGTTCTTCCAGGGCGTACTGGTGAAACCACCCTCGATATCAATTCGCCAATCGCTGGTAATTCACTATAGTCTAGAAGGAGTATTTTTCTACACAACAATACTAGATTTGTGAAATTAATAATCCATTCATACTTTTCTGTTTTTTCTTTGTGTGGAACAGTCTTTTCAATTTCCGAGCAAAAATTAAACATAATAAGCCTTGAC
>JAZQOO010000010.1:0-4327 GCA_045627905.1 Lachnospiraceae bacterium
GGCTAGAACAGCACTTAGACTTGGGGCTGAGACTCATATTGTATACCGTCGTGGTGAGGAAGAGCTTCCAGCACGTAAGGAAGAAGTACATCACGCAAAAGAAGAAGGTATCATTTTTGATCTTCTTCAGAACGCAACAGAAATCCTTGTTGATGATAAGGGCTGGGTAAGTGGTATGAAATGTATAAGAATGGAACTTGGTGAACCTGACGAATCAGGAAGAAGAAGACCTGTTGAAGTGGCTGGTTCAGAGTTCGTATTAGATGTTGATACAGTAATTATGTCACTTGGAACATCTCCAAATCCACTTATTTCTTCTACAACAGAAGGACTTGAAATCAACAGAAGAGCATGTATTGTTGCAGATGAAGAGTTTGGTAAGACATCTAAAGATGGTGTATATGCAGGTGGTGATGCCGTTACAGGTGCAGCTACAGTAATTCTTGCAATGGGTGCTGGTAAGGCAGGTGCTAAAGGTATTGATGAATACCTTAAAAATAAATAAAATATGATTTCAATAGATATAATCTGTGTTGGAAAAATCAAAGAAAAATTTTTTCAGGATGCAATTTCGGAATATTCTAAACGGCTTAAGAAGTATTGTAATTTGAACATACTTGAGGTAAAGGATGAAAAAACAATTGAAAATGCATCAGATACAGAAAATGAAAAAATAAAATTAGCTGAGGCTTCACGAATTGAAAAATTTGTGAAGCCAAAGGCATTTGTAATAACATTGGAAATAGATGGGAAACAGTTGTCATCTGAAGGGCTTGCAGAGAAGATAACAACTCTTGCGAGTAGTGGAATTAGTGAGATTCAGTTAATAATTGGTGGCTCAATTGGTTTACATAAAACTATATCTGAACGAGCTGATTTTCATTTAAGCTTTTCTAAAATGACATTTCCACATCAGCTAATGAGAGTTATTTTGCTTGAACAGGTTTACAGGTCATTTAGAATTATTTCAAATGAGCCATATCATAAGTAGAAATCTGATATTTCCTTAAAAATAAAGAGGTTAGAGTTTGGAAACAGTATTTAATATAGAACCGGAACATGCTAAAAATGTATGCGGAACATTTGATGCATATTTAAAGAAAATAGAGCGAACCTTCATGGTAACTATTGTTGAGCGTGCGGAAGGTTTTAAAATAATAGGAGATGAGGTTTCTATAAAGCATGCCGCAAGTGTGCTGATGGAGCTCACAGAGCTATCGAGAAGAGGTAATGATATTACAGAGCAGGCTGTCAACTATTCAATTGCCATGGCTATGGAAGAGAAAAATAATGCTCTTTTAAAGATTGATTCTGAACTCATATGTCATACTATAAATGGAAAACCAGTGAAGCCAAAAACACTAGGACAGAAGGCATATGTTGATGCTATTAAAAAAAGCATGATAACATTCGGAATAGGTCCAGCAGGAACTGGTAAAACATATCTTGCAATGGCGATGGCTATTACAGCATTCAAGAATGAAGAGGTTTCAAGAATTATTCTTACAAGACCAGCGATTGAGGCTGGTGAGAAGCTAGGATTTCTACCGGGTGATTTACAGAGTAAGGTTGATCCATATTTAAGACCACTTTATGATGCACTATATCAAATAATGGGTGCAGATTCATACATTAAAAATTCAGAAAAAGGTCTTATTGAAGTAGCACCTCTTGCATATATGCGAGGCAGAACACTTGATAATGCATATATAATACTTGATGAAGCGCAGAATACAACGCCAGCTCAGATGAAAATGTTTCTGCCTCGAATTGGATTTGGTTCAAAGGTTGTTATTACTGGAGATTTAACTCAGAAGGACTTAGCATATGATCAAGTATCGGGTCTTGATACTGCAATGAAAATCCTTTCTAAAATAGATGATATATCATTTTGTACACTGACAAGTCAGGATGTAGTAAGACATCCTCTAGTTCAGAAAATTGTTAAAGCATATGAAGATTATGAAACAAAGCATAGTCTCAGAAATAATAAAAGGGAACATAAAAACAAATGATTTGTAACTTTGATACAGAGGTAGAATTAAAATTTGATTTTGATTATGTTGCAGTATATGAACAGGCTGTAAATACAGTCCTTGATTTGTTTGAATGTCCATATGATGTGGAAACAAATCTTCTTATTGTTGATGCTGATGCAATAAAGAGTATAAATAGCGAAACAAGAGGAATAGATTCTGTAACGGATGTTTTGTCGTTTCCAAATGCTGACTTTAATCTTCCGGCAGATTTTTCGGATTTTGATGAATCGGGAGATTATTTTGAGCCAGAAAGCGGTGAACTCATATTAGGAGATATTGTTCTGTGTTATGAAAGAATTGTTTCTCAGGCTAAGGAGTTTAATCACTCTGAAAAGAGAGAATATGCTTTCCTTATAGTTCACAGCTTGCTTCACCTGTTAGGCTTTGATCATATTGAGGAAGAAGACAGAGTCATTATGGAGGCTAAACAGGCAGAAATAATGAATATATTAAATATATTGAGAGATTAGTTTTTAATGTCAAAAAAAAGTAAAAGTTCGAATTTCATAGTACAGGGTGGAATTCTTGCAGTTGCTGGTGTTATTTCCAGATTCATTGGTCTTATATACCGAGTGCCAATGCAAAATACCATCGGGGATGCAGGAATGGGGTATTATTCTGCTGCATTTCAGATTTATTCAATAATGCTAATAATATCGTCATATTCGCTACCTGTTGCTGTATCAAAACTGATAGCAGGATATATGGCTAGAGAACAGTATAAAAATGCACGACGTATTTATAACTGTTCATTGTTATTTGCATTTATTACAGGAACAGCATCATGTGTATTTGTATTCTTTGGAGCTGATTTTTTATCTGGAACACTTATGAATCTTGGAAAATCGGCAATAGCTCTAAGAGTATTAGCACCAACACTTTTAATTGTTGCAATTATGGGTGTCATGAGAGGATATTTTCAAGGGCAGGGTACGATGCTTCCAACTGCTATATCACAGCTTATTGAACAGATTGTAAATGCTTTAGTAAGTGTTCTTGGTGCAGTTTATTTATTTAACTATGGTAAAAAGGTTTCTGCAGTACTTCTTGATAAGGAATATTCGGCTGCATATGGTGCCGCTGGCGGAACAATGGGAACAACTGTAGGAGCACTGCTAGGTCTTATTATTCTGGCGTTTATGTATCTTATGCAAAGACGACGGATGAGCAGACTTGTAAGAAAAGACCCTATGGTTCATACAGAAAGCTTTGGCCATGTTTTTATTGCGCTTGTGTTAACTGTACTACCCGTTATATTAAGTACGACAATTTATAATATTTCTGATACACTAGATCAGGGTATTTTTAATCATATTATGGAGCTTAAAGGAAATGCAGATTTAAGAGCGGAGTACTGGGGAATTTATTCTACGAAATATAAGGTTCTTACCAATGTACCGGTAGCTCTTGCATCAGCAGTATGTTCATCAATGATGCCATCATTAACAGCATGTATTGGAAGGGATGATTATAAGCAGGCTAGAAAGAACGTATCACTTGCAATGAGATTTACGATGATTCTTTCAATACCATGTGCCGTAGGTCTTGCAGTACTTGGAAAACCGATTATTCAGATGCTGTTTGTAGGTGAGGTTGATTTGCCGGCTAATCTTTTAAAGCTTGGTTCAATTGCTGTTGTATTTTATTCAATGTCAACACTTTCAAATGGTGTACTGCAGGGAATTGATAAGATGAATGTTCCTGTTAGAAATGCAGCTATTGCATTAGTTATCCATTTGGGAATTTTATATGTAACATTAAATAGTATGAATCTTGCACTTTATGGTGTTGTTATATCGAGTGTAAGTTTTGCATTTATTATGTGTGTGCTCAACTGGATGAGTATTAAAAAATATTTAAGATACAGACAGGAAATAGTCAGAACATTTATTATTCCAGCAATATCATCTGCAATAATGGCATTGTTTTCGTATATTACATATTATTTTATTTCAAAGACAATGGCTATTTCAGTATCAGTCTTAATCGCAATTGCAGTGGCAGGAGTAGTATATTTTGTTGTACTAATCAGGTTAGGTGGAGTAAGAGAGAGGGAGATAAGAAGTCTTCCAGGTGGAAATTTGATAGCGGCATTAGCCAGATTGTTCCATATACTGTAATAAGCATATAAAAGAAAAGCCTGTTTTGAGAATTTTATCTTTTATCATTTATATAACGAAATGGCACGCTCTGCGAGCCATTTGCGTTATCATGTAATAAAAATAAAAAAGGGGCTGTAAAAAAACAGCCATAAAGTAAGGATGGTTTCACCGAATGGTGATACCATC
>JAZQOO010000011.1:0-47461 GCA_045627905.1 Lachnospiraceae bacterium
CTGCTATATTCTTATTACTTAAGCACTAATTGCATGCTATAAATAATCAGACCCATTATTCCGAAAAGGGACTAAAATAATAAAAATGATAAAAAACATACAGAATGGCAAAAAGAGGGATTATGAAGAATATTGATTCTGCTTCGATTGGAAAAGCAATTCGTGAAAGACGAAAGGAACTAAATTATACGCAGGCATACTTAGCGGAGTTTACAGGATTTAGTGTAACATTTATTTCTGATATTGAAAGAGGGAAAAAAACTGCTGAAATAGAAAAAGTAATCCAGTTACTCCATACTCTTGGAATGGATATTTTTATTGAAAGAAGAGGATAATTATAGATTTATGCAAAGCTTGAAAATCTTAATTGAACAAAATGGAAAAAGTAAATATGTTGGAGATATTGTCGGTAACGATTCAACTGATGCTTGTTTGAAATAGAATCACGTAATGTAGGGCTTGGTAGTAAAATGGCAATGAAGAGATTTGATGATATGACATTAAAGTTTAAAGAAACACTTAAAGAAGCAGCACAAGAATTAGAAGAGAATGGAATAAAGGGTGTTGAATATATTTCCAGGATGATAATTGAGAAAAGAAAAATTTAAATACACAAAAGGATGCTTTGTTATATATGTAGAAAGGAACTCTCAGGAGTTCCTTTTATACATGATAAAAGATAAAATTCGCGAAGCATATTTTTCTTTTATATGTTTAGCCTAAATCTGAATGCTGGATTTCAGTTAAAATGTCAATATTTAGTAGCTTGTAAAGTTTGTTAAAATATAGACAATTGACACATATAAAAATGTATATATCTGATATTTGTAGATGAAAGGATGTCATATGAAAAGAATAGTAAATGGAGTTACAAAAAAATTATTTATAACCCTAGCAACTGTTGTTGTGAGTTTGTCTGTAAATGTCACAATACACGCACAAGAATTGACAAAAATTGAAAAGAAAAATATGCCAGAAGAACAAGTAATAGAATCTATTGTTAATGAAAAAGATTTGGCATTGAATTCATCGATAGGATGGCAAAACTGGTATTATGGTTCAGGTTGGGGTTTCTCAGGATATGTGTCATGGTGTGTTTCAGGAACAACATTATATATTGATATGTCATCTGCTGATTTTTCTATGCCAAGTGTTTCTTATTATTATGAAGTACCATGGAGTAATTATTTAAATCAAATTCAACAGGTTGCATTTGTTGATTCTAAAAAAAGTATTACAGTTGCAAATTGGGCTTTTTATAATAGTACAATAGAAAAATTTGATTTTAAAAGAGATCAATATATTGAATTTAGAGATGAAGCCTTTGCAGCGAGTACAAAGCTTCAAGAAGTATCTTTAGATGCGCCAAGTATATGGCTTGACATATCAGTATTTGAAAATTGTATAAATCTGAAAACTATTGATTTTCTGAATTGTAGTCACACATATTTAGGACCAAAGTGTTTTAAAAATTGTAAATCACTTGAGAAAATAGACCTTTCATATGTTGAAGAAGAAATTTTTTATGAAACATTTTATAATTGTTCATCTTTAAAAACAATTTTTCTTAGCAATAATATAAAAAATATATATAAAGATGCTTTTTATGGATGTACATCGTTAAATGATGTGTATTTTGATGGTACTAAAGATGAATGGAATGCGATAGATATAGCTTCGGGAAATGAAGCTCTGACATCTGCAATAATACACTTCAAAAATACTGAAAATATTATCGAGGGAAGATATAGTTTTGATTCAACTACATATGCTTTGAGTGGAATTTCATATGGAAATTTTAAGAAAAAGTATGGTGATCTAGAAGTCGAAAAATTTAAATTTAATGAATCTAGAGTAAATATTCCAGAGAAAAGTTATAGTATTGCTTTTGAAACGGACGATTGGAATATTATGGATTCTAGTATTGGAAGTAAATATGTAGGTAATGTTTTGTCAATGATATCAAATTATAATGACACATTTTCTTTAAGTGAATTTGCTCATGCTATAACTCCACGCGGGGCTCATGAACCTACTTTTGAAATAAAGAATAGTGGTGGAACAATTCATTATGTAAGTTATGAACGATTTGGGATTATTAATTTTGATAGTGATTGCGATAATAAGCTTGACTCTTTTGTGTACATTGACATGGATAAATCAACAAACATCAAGCAGGACACTTTGATTTGGTTTTATCCTCCAGAGAAATATATTAATCAGAAAGATTATATTGTCCAGTTAAAAAATCCTTCAAGAGATGCTAATGGATATGTAACATGGGATTGTGTGTGGTTTGGAAATTATTGGCAAAATGATACAAATAGCGATGGTAAGACTAATAAGGAAGATAAAAAACAGCCAATAAAGTGGAGAGTGCTTTCTGTTAATGATGAGGATATATTTTTATTATCTGATAAAGTATTGGACTGGCAGCAATACAATACTATACAGAGAAGCGTAAGCTGGGAAGAAAGTACGTTGAATAGTTGGCTAAATGCATATACAGGAACTTCTGATGTTTGGATTGGAAATGGGTTTGATGATGCTTTTTCAATAGAAGCTTTCAACGATGATGAGTTTAAACTTATCAAATCAATAGAGGATGAAGATTGGAGTGAAGTATTTGTATTATCATCTGAACAAATGGCAAATGATAAATATGGTTTAGGTACGCAAGATAATATATATATAGATGGTAAAATAATACCAGAAAGAATTGCACATCCAACTGATTTTGTAATAGAAAAGGCAAGAAAAGAAAAAATCGATAAGGATGAAGGCTGTAATTATTGGGTGAGACAATCTAATACAGAGATGTATAATACAGTAAATCATGATGGTTGCATTTATAAATCTGGTGATAAGGTCTCTGCTTATTCTGGTGTTAGACCTGCTATACATATAAAGGCAAATTCTAGCTTATATTCTTATGCAGGAAGTGTATGTAGTAAAGATGATTTGCGTAAGGAAGATGAAAATAAAACACATATAATTTCATTACCTTTTAAGAGTCACTATGTAGGGGATATAGATGTTGATACAAACTGGGGATTTGAATTTTTTAATGAATCTTCAAGATATTATAATAAAGATTTAGCACTTACAGGATTATTATTGGCAAGAAATGCGTATGAATATGACAGAACGAAAGAAGTATTTGAAAGTTTGGGTATAGATGATGCTTATGCGATGTCAAATGACAAATCTTCATTCTGGGCAAGACCATTAACACATTTTGGATATGAAGAAATTGAATTAAATAAAACGAAATATAATTTATTTGTAATAGCTATAAGAGGAACTAATGGTGCAGTTGATGTTATTACAGATATGTCTGATGGAGCTAATTCATTTACATCATCATCTTTGTTAGTATTTGACGATTTTAAAGAGTTTATTGAATTTGCCACAGATAGAGATTATGAGACTGTAAAAAAAGAAAATAATAAAATATATATTGTAGGACATAGTTTAGGTGGAGCAACTGGCAATAGATTGTCAAGGGTAATAAATGAAAAGGAATTTACAACACCTGATAATGTTTATACATATACTTTTGAATCACCTCATACTTGTTGGAGTTGGGAAGACTATGGGAACTATTCATATAATTTCATAAACGAAAAGGATTGGGTTATAAAAATGCCTGCTCATCCTTATGCAGATACATTTGGAACTGAACTCTATTTTAATACTTATGAGTTAGATGATGAAGTATTTCATAGAATTAGACCTTTAAGCACAATTAAAGATTCTGTTAACGATATTTTAAAGCCTGATCCATTGAATCACCATCATTTGGATTGGAATTTAGTTGCATTATGGCAGGACTATCCGTTTAGCAATATCTATAAAGACAAGTCGGACTATGAAACAAAGATGGAAAATGCAAAAAAGGTGATGGTTGTAGCATGTCCTGTTGATATTGAATTATATTCAGAAGGAAAACTTGTTTGTAAAACAGAAGATGATTTAGTTAATAATTTTAATGAAGATACAGCCTCTACGATAGTAGAATCTGGTGTAAAAACAATTCTTATCTACGATGATGACGTGGACTATCATTTGAAAATAACAGGTACTGGTAATGGAACTATGAATTACTCAGTTGTTACTGTTAATGATTACGATAAACAAGATTACAAGATTGAAAAAGAATATAAGGATATAACTGTTAATCCTGAGAAAATAGTGATATCCGAACTGGAAATTAATGATGCAAAAGATGAAACTAATATCCGAACATATACAGTGGAAGACAAGTATATGTATGACATTAGCGTAGATGGAACAGAAACAAAAACAGATTATGTTGAAAAAAATCATATAGTATCTTTTGATACTCTTGGTCATGGAGTGAAGCCGGAAAGTATAAAAAATGTGTTAACTGGTAGTAAAATACTAGAACCAGATTCTCCGACGGAGCAAGGGTACACTTTTGGTGGATGGTATAAAGAACCTACTTGCAGTATTATATGGGATTTTAACAATGACATTGTAACTACAGATATAACGCTCTATGCAAAATGGATTCAAAATGAATTAGAACCTGAACCAATAAGGAAATATATTGATAAGTTAATCAAAAAGTCAAATAAGGAGTACATCCTTAACCTTGCAACAAAAGAGAAATATCTGTTATCAGATTTAGCAAAAACAAAACAGGATGGTAAAAATTATAAGGTTACATATGATAAGACAAATGGAAAGAAGTCAGACAATCAATATGCAACTATAGCTACCACAGGTCTTGTTACAGCAAAGAAGGCAGGAAAAGCAAATATAACACTTAATAAGAGTGGTATTGAGTATAAGATTACAGTTAATGTATATGACCCAGAATTTATATATGCTAATCCTAAACAGAAGTATTTTACTGTAAACGTGGGAGAAAAAATAGTTCCTACATATGATGACTGTAAATTAAAGCCAGTATTTTCACTTGATAATACTTCAATTAATAAAGGTCTAGCTGAAATCAATCCAGGTACAGGAGAAATAACTGCATTAAACAGGGGAAGTGTTACAGTTTCTGCTACTGTAGGTGAAGGAAAGAATGCGAGAACTGTAAAATCAAAAGTTAAAATATATGATCCAACATTTAAAGATGTAATGATTATTAAAGGGGAACCAAACAAAATTCCTATAGCTAAATCAACATCATTGAAAATTTTATATGGTTTTGGAACTACTAAATGGTCAGTATCTGATGAAAGTATAGCTACAGTTGATGAAAAGGGTAAGCTTAAAGCAACTGGACTTGGAAAAGTAATAGTAACTGCTATAAATAATGGCAGAATCATGACAAAAGAAATTACAGTAGTTACAGATCCTAAAGTAAAATACACAGTCAAATTTAATGTTAATGGACACGGAGTTGCTCCTAAAACATTAACAAATCTTGCATACGGAACAGTAATTTCAGAACCTGTTGAACCTACTGCAACGGATTATGTATTTGGTGGTTGGTATAAAGAGGCGAAATGTGTAAATGTGTGGGATTTTAATAAAGATACGGTGAAGTCCAATATAACTCTTTACGCTAAATGGACAAAGAATGCACCAAATGGAACAAAATATACAGTTACTTTCATTATAAATGGTCATGGAACAGCACCAGCTACAATAACAGGTGTTGAAAGTGGAAGTACTATTAAAGAACCAGTTAAACCAAATGCTTCAGGATATACATTTGGTGGTTGGTATAAAGAGTCTGAATGTATAAATGCATGGGATTTTGCTAATGACACAGTTACATCAGATATTATTTTATACGCTAAATGGATTGATAATAGTCAGGTAACAATAAAATATACTATAAAGTTTGATGTAAACGGTGGAAATGGTAGCTATTTAGATCAAGAGGTTGAGATTGGTCAAAAGGCATCAAAGCCAACAGTAAACCCAACGAAAGAGGGATATACATTTAAGTATTGGTCGTTGTCAAAAGCAGATAATACAACAGAGTATGATTTCAATAACAGCATAATTAGAAATATTATTTTATATGCTATTTATGAGAAAATACCAGAAATACCAGTGCAAAAATATACAGTAACATTTAATGCAAATGGCCATGGAACAGCCCCAGCTGATATTACAGATGTTAAAAGCGGAAGTAAAATTAAAGCACCTAGGGAGCCAATGACTGAAGGATATTCATTTGATGGATGGTATAAAGAAGCTGCATGTATAAATGCGTGGGATTTTGATGAAGATATAGTAACATCAGATATCATTTTATATGGAAAATGGTATGTTACATATAAAGTCGCATCAGGAACGGGTACAGATACGTTTAACTGGAGACTTGATTCTGACGGCTGCTTATACTTGATGGGTAATGGTAATCCTCAAATGAGTTACGTGTTAGGAATATTACCACTTGTGCCAGATTGGTATAAAGAGTACAGAACGAAAATAAAAAAAGCTATCATATCGTCATCTGGAATGACAAGAATGAGTGGCTGGTTTTATAATTGTGAAAATCTGTATGAAGTTGAATTTAAGAATTGTGATACAAAGGATGTATTACAAACGGATTATATGTTTGCAAACTGTAGTTCCTTGGAACACCTTGATTTAAGGAATATGAACACGTCTAATGTTACAGATATTGAATATATGTTTTCAGGTTGTAGTTCTTTAGAAACGATTGATTTGTCATCATTTGATACATCTAATGTCACAGTAATGTTTAATTTGTTTAAAGACTGTAGTTCGCTCAAAGAAATAGACGTGAGTGGATTTAAGACATCAAAGGTAAAATATGTTGGTTCAACGTTTGAAGGTTGTAATTCGTTAGAGAGTATTGATATTAGTGCATGGGATACATCTGAGTTTATAAGTTTATCATGTATGTTTAGATTTTGCGAGAGCTTAAAAAACATAAAATTTGGAGAAATCAACACTTCTAAAGTTAATGCAATGAATTGTATGTTTGAGGGTTGCAGATCTTTGGAATCGCTAGATTTAAGTAAATTTGATACATCCAATGTGGAACATATTCAGTGTATGTTTTCAGGATGTAGTAAACTAAAGAACCTGGATGTAAGCAACTTTAACACATCTAAAGTGGGTACAATGAATGATATGTTTGAAGGCTGTAGTTCATTAGAAAGTATTGATATTAGTAATTTTGATACTTCTAATGCTACTACTTTTAGTAGCTTATTTGAGAATTGTAGTTCGTTAAAGGAAGTTAATTTGGGTAATTTGAACGCGTCTAAAGTAACATATACATTTTGTATGTTTAAAGGGTGTAGCTCACTTGAAAGCCTTGACTTAAGTAATATTGTACTTCCTGTAGATTATGATATGTTAGCAGGTTGTAGTTCATTAAAGCTGATTAAAAGTCCTAAAAATGTAAGCAATTTAAACGTGATTGATTTTCCTGAAAATACAAAGTGGTATACAAAGTCAGAAAGTAATCCACGATGTATCAGTGTGCCTAATGAAATATACTACAGGTCTGATTATTAAAAAGCTAGCCAATTATTTTTTCTTAAATGGCCATGGCTTGCCAAGTATAAATGGTGTGAATTTATTTATAATTAATGTCATTATGTAGACGTAAACTAATATAACTGACAGTACAATGGCGTAACATATATAGCCTCTTGCATGGGTAAGGTACTGGTTTGCAAACATTGCGAGCTTGAGGCCGTAAAATAAAATAGTTTTTGAATTGTGTGTTGCCATGAATATAAGTGAGTTCACACCAAAGAAGCTTATGACAGGAATCTTTGGGATATTTTTACAAATAACAATAAGTCCAAATGAACCACACAGGCTACAAAGATAATAGAAAAATACATTTTTAAAAACCATTGATCTAAAGTCAACGCCATGATTTATTTTTACAAAGTATGCGCCTATTATGATTATTACAAGGCCTGATAAAAAGCCTGCTGCCATTTTGATAAATGAAGAAGCTTTCTCAGAATCAGAAGAATTATTTTTATTTTTAAATAATGAGCTAATTTTTTTAGAAATAATGGATTCCTCTGAAAATATATATTTATATGCTAAAAAGCCTATGCCAATAAATGCAACTGCACAAAGAGGTCGCAATAGCACAAGCAAAAATTCATGGAATCTTTTGGAAATAAAAGATTCAAAATTTAAAGTTGTTAAATAATAGCTTAATAAATGACCAATGACTGCAAGAAAAGTTATTATAACGGCAGCGGCTTTTCCATTCGAAAGAAGCTTATTTGATTTATAAGCTTTTTTCATTATAAATATAAATAGAGCTTCTGCCAAAAATAATGTTGGTAAAAACCAGAGAACGTTCATTCCGAAAAGACTCAAAACATACCATAAGTTAACGTAGAATGTTTTAAATTCTATAGAACCAAAAATCATAGCATATACAACAACAGAAAAATAGAATGCGCTGAACCAGAAATAAGGAATCATTATGCCTTTAAATCTTTTTTGAATTAAAGTTTTTGTGTCATTTTTTAAATCATTTCTGTGACACATAAGCATTCCTGAAACAATGAAAAATAAAGGCATATGAAATGAAAAAATCCATTCACACATTGGAAGAATATATTTAGATAATTTGAAAAATTCGTCTCCCTGTAAATGACCCATTAAAACAAGAATTGAGCCAAAGCCTTTTGCCATATCGAAATAATCAAGTCTTTTTTTTGTATTCAAAATAATATAATATCCTTTCCTATGTTTTATATATTGATACTAAAACATTGATATATTATACTATTTAAGTCAGGTATTTAAAAGTATAAACATTAGAAATCATTGGAGTCAGAAATGAAAGATTTTTTCAATAAAGCGAAAGTGTATTTAGCGCTTCATATCGTAATTGCTCTGTATTCATTTGGTGGTATTTTTTCTAAAATGGCAGGGCAGGAGAAGTTCTTAAGTGTCAAGTTCTGTCTGTGTTATGCAGGTCTCATTTTTATTTTATTTTTTTATGCTATAGTGTGGCAGCAGGTTA
Source organism: Lachnospiraceae bacterium (assembly GCA_045627905.1). Lineage (GTDB taxonomy): Bacteria > Bacillota > Clostridia > Lachnospirales > Lachnospiraceae > UBA2868. The sequence goes on from JAZQOO010000011.1 coordinate 8,972, forward strand.
TTAAAAGACTTCCGCTAACAGCAGCCTTTGCAAATAAAGCAGTAACTGTTGTATGGGGAATGATATGGGGATATTTTATCTTTAAGGAACAAATCACAATAGGTAAAATTATTGGTGGTTTATTTGTAATCACAGGTGTTGTTATTTATTCACTTGCTGACAAGAAGGAGGAGGCATGAATACACAGTTAATTTTATATTCATGTGTTCAGTTATTTGGAACATTTATTAGTGCCATATCGCAGGTAATGTTAAAAAAAGCGGCCACAAAAAAATATAAATCATTTATTGAAGAATATACAAATCCACTTGTATTTTTTGCATATGTTATATTTGTGATAACAACATTTCTAAATATTATTTCATATAAGGTTGTGCCTCTTTCAATGGGACCAATTTTAGAGTCTACAAGCTACATTTATATTACATTCTTTGGAATAAAAATTTTTCATGAGGACGTAAATAAAAAGAAAATACTGGCAATAGTACTTATTGTGACAGGTATTGTTATATTTAGTCTGTTTGGATAAGACAAGATGACAAATAAAGTAATAATTAGTATCATAGAATAAGATACTTTTGATGATAACATCATATAAACAGGAGGCAGAAAATGAATATAGTTTTACTTTCAGGTGGTTCAGGTAAGAGACTCTGGCCACTGTCAAATGATATAAGATCAAAGCAGTTTATTAAGATTTTTAAAACAGGTAATGATGAATACGAGTCAATGGTTCAGAGAATGTATCGTCAGATTAAAAGTCTTGATGCTGATGCAAATATAACTATTGCTACTTCAAAAACACAGGTTTCTTCTATTAATAATCAGCTTGGTGAAGGTGTTGGAATTAGTATTGAGCCTTGCAGAAGAGATACATTTCCAGCAATTGCTCTTGCAACAGCTTATCTTCATGATGTAAGAGGTATTGATGAAAATGAAACTGTTGTAGTTTGTCCTGTAGACCCATATGTTGAGAAGGATTATTTTGAAGCATTAAAAAATCTTTCAGATTTAGCTGAAAAAGGAGATGCTAATCTGGTGCTTATGGGAATGGAGCCTACGTATCCAAGTGAGAAGTATGGATATATAATTCCGAAGTCAGCAGATAAGGTTAGCAGTGTTGATACATTTAAGGAAAAGCCAGATGTTGAAACAGCAAAGGAATATATTAAAAAGGGTGCTTTATGGAATGGTGGCGTATTTGCATATAAGCTTAAATATGTTCTTGATAAGGCACATGAACTGATTGATTTTACAGATTATTCTGACTTATTTGAAAAATATGAAACACTTACAAAAATAAGCTTTGACTATGCTGTTGTTGAAAAAGAACCGAATATTCAGGTTATGAGATTTTCTGGTTCATGGAAAGACCTTGGAACATGGAATACTCTTACTGAGGCAATGGAAGACAATTCTATCGGTAAAACTATAATGAATGAAACATGTGAAAATGTGCATGTAATAAATGAACTCGGCGTTCCTGTTGTATGTATGGGACTTAAGGATATAGTTGTTTCTGCAAGTGCGGAAGGTGTACTTGTTTCAGATAAAGAGCAGTCAAGTTATATTAAACCATATGTTGATGAAATAGTTCAGGATATTATGTTTGCTGAAAAGTCATGGGGAAGCTATAGAGTTCTTGATGTAGATGCAGGAAGTATGACTATAAAGGTTACTCTTAATGCAGGTCACAAAATGAATTACCATAGTCATGACAGAAGAGATGAAATATGGAATGTTATTTCTGGTACAGGTAAAGTAATTATTGAAGGTATAGAAAAGCCTGTTAAGGCAGGAGATGTTGTAACAATGCAGGCAGGATGCCGTCATACTATTATTGCAGAAACAGAGCTTCAGGTAATAGAGGTTCAGATTGGTGAGGAAATAAGCGTACATGACAAGCGAAAATACGAGCTTGAATATTAATAGAATACCGTTTTTGTTAAAACCAGAAGGCAAGGATTATTTGTGGGGTGGTACAAGGCTTAATGATGATTTTTCTAAAAATCTTGGACTTAATCCACTTGCTGAATCGTGGGAATGTGTGACTATGCCTGATTGCAGCAATGTGATTGCATCTGGCAATTATAAAGGAAGACTTTTAAGAGATGTAGTGCTTGAAAATCCTGAAATGCTAGGCACAAATCAGAGAATAACAGATGGTATTCCTGTATTGATTAAGTTTATTGATGCAAAAGGAAATCTTTCTGTACAGGTACATCCAGATGATGAATATGCCAGGCTACATGAAAACGGCTCACTTGGAAAGACAGAAATGTGGTATGTAGTTGAAGCTTCTAAGGATGCTCAGCTAATATATGGATTTTTACATGATATGAAAAAATCTGTAGTTGAAAAGAGTTTAAAAAATAACACTATTGAAAAATATCTTCAAAAGATTCCTGTAAAAAAAGGTGATGTTTTTTTCATTCCAGCAGGGCAGGTTCATGCAATAGGAGCTGGATGTCTTATTGCTGAAGTGCAGGAAAGCTCTAATATTACATATAGGCTTTACGATTATAATCGTACTGATAAGGATGGAAATAAAAGACCTCTTCATATTGAAAAAGCACTTGATGTAATGAATTATGGTGGTAGTGCATGTCCTAGGCAGCCAATGCACACAATGAGATTCAGGCGTGGTGTAATGATAGAAAGCGTATCTCATTGCAAATATTTTCAGGTTGAAAAGGTAACTCTTGATACACAAAGATGTAGAGAATTAACATCATTTCAGACAAGAAATGACACATTTAGAATTCTTTTATGTATAGAGGGATGTGGTACTATTTCCTGGGATGGCGGAAGCCTTGATTTCTTTAGAGGCGACTGTATATTTGTTCCAGCCGACTCAATTAAATACTCTGCACATGGAAAGGCGGAGCTATTAAGAGTCAGTTGTTGATTGGAGTATTTTGAATGCAAATAAGAAAGCAAAAAGACTCTATACGAACTAAAATAATGCAAATAGTAATTAATGCAATTGTATTGATTGCAATAGTTATGGGTGTATCAAGTGTTTTAGTAGTAAATCATCTTGCAAATGAGGATGCTAAACATTTGCTGACGAAAGCTTGTGAAGAAGAGAGTCTAAGATTTGATAATAAATTAAATATGGTAAGGCAATCTGTCTCAATGATTCAGGAATACATCAATGATATCAATAAAGATAGCAGATATATTATTTTTTCAGACGAATATAGTGATAAAGTAGCAGAATATGCGGTTTCTATTTCAAATCAGACAGAGGGTGCAATTTCAGTATATTACAGATATAATCCAGAGCTTGTTGGTTCTGGAACGGAAGGGTTTTTTTGGACAAAGCTATCAGATAAAAAAGGTTTTGAAATTGAGAAATTAACGGATATTCTTGCATATAATTCAGGTGATATAGAGCATGTTGGATGGTATTATATTCCGAAGGAATCAGGAAATCCTATGTGGATGGCACCGTATTATAATCAAAATCTCGATATATTTATGATTTCATATATTATTCCAGTCTATTCTAAAGCACATGAGTTTTTAGGTGTAGTAGGAATGGATATAGATTTTAATTCGATTATGAATTCAGTAGGTGAGGTTGTTTTATATGAGACTGGCAAATTGGCATTTGTTGATTTAAAAGAACGATTGATTTACAAGCCTAATATAGATGGTAGCTCAACTTCTGGTAAGTTGTCTGATTATTTATATAATCATATAACAACAATAAATAAATCAAGTGAATTATTGCATGTAACAGAGGAAGATGGAAGCAGAAATGTAATATGCTGCAGACGTTTATCGAATGGAATGCGAATATATGTGAGTGTTCCATTGAATGAAATATATGCAAATCGTGACAGGCTGATACTTTTTCTGCTTATTATATTAGGTGTGATTTTAGCTGTAATAATAATTATAGTCAGAAAATTCACCTATAAGCTTGTAGAACCTATAATAGTTCTTGCAGATATAACTCAGAACTATGCAAATGGAGAATGGTCAGATAATTATATATGTGACTCAGGAGATGAAATCCAGACGTTATCTGAGAGTATTGCTATAATGGCAGAGAATACACAGAAGTATTTAACAACACTTAATGATTTAGCAAGGACAGATGGACTAACTGGCATTAAAAATAAAACAAGTTATTTGGAATATACAAAAGCAATAAAGGAAAATCGACATAAAAAATTTGACAAATATAGTTTGGTTGTTCTTGATTTAAATCTTCTTAAAAAAGCAAATGACAGCTTTGGGCATGAAGCAGGAGATGCTCTGCTAAAAGAAGCAAGTGATTATATATGTAAAATCTTTTTACATAGTCCTGTATTCCGTATCGGTGGAGATGAATTTGTAGTTGTCTTAACGGATGAAGATTACGATAATCGTGAAGCCCTGTGTAAAAGATTTGAAGATGAAATGGACTATGAGGTTAAAGGTGCACATGGAATAAAGCTTTCTATTGCACATGGTATGGCATCATTTCCAGATGAGGCACCTGACTGCGAGGAATTATTTAGGATTGCAGATGACAGGATGTACATAAGAAAAAAACAAATGAAAATGGAAAGACAAGATTAGGTATATTTATGATAACAATAAAAAAACGTAGTTTTTTAATAATTATAATATCTTTCGTTATTTGTATAGGTGTCATTATGACCTTATGTGTTGAGCAGTCAAGGGGTGCTATAAAAAATAGTTTTGAGAATAATGACCGTACTGTTACAGGGTTGATTAGTAATGCTATTGATAATTATTTTTTGAGGCCTATTACAGTTGTTGAAACGATTTCAAAGGATTATTCGACAAAAGAAATTTTAAATATTCATAGTAAAGAAGAAGCATTAAAGATGGAAAATCACGCAGCGGATTTTCTTCGTTCTATTCGTGACGGATTTGGGTATTATATGGTATACGCTGTTAGCGAACCAGCGAGAACATACTTTACATACAATGGAATTAGTAAATATATGGATCCGGAAAACGATTTTAACGACTTGTGGTATAAAAACTTTTGTGCTTCAGATGAATTGTATAGTCTTGATGTTGACATTGATACAGCTTCGAACTGGTCATTATCGGTATTTATTAACAGAGCTGTCTATGATGATGACGGCAATTTTATTGGTGTATGTGGTGTCGGCATTGATATGTTAGAGCTTCAGAGACTGCTTGAACGTTATGAAAGAATTTATGATGTAAAAATAAGCCTGATTAATAAAGATGGGCTTATTATGGTTGACAGAGATGTGTCAAAAATAGAGACTGATTATATACTGATAGATAATTTGTCATCATATTCAGATGGTGAATACTATTATGAAACACTTAATGAAGGGAGCAGGTCGTTTACATATATCGAAAATCTCGATTGGTATGTTGTAGTGCAAAAAAATAGCACCTGGATAAATTACTTAAAAGATATAATCATTCCTTGTGCTATATGTTTTGTGATATGTATAATTATTATGACTTTATGCTTAAAGTACGGAGTAGTTAAAATAGAGCAGGATAGTGAGAGCTCTATTTTAAACTAACTTCTTCTCTGTTTATATACAGCTTCTAAAAGCTGTTTTTCCTGTTCTGCAGTGAAGCCTCTTCGCCCATCGAGTCGACCTTCACCCATTGAACAGTAGTCGTTAGGGCGTGGAAACGGAAGTGCATCTATATGTGAGCATTTTCCCTGTGCTTCTTCAGAAACAAGAGATAATTGAAAGTATTTGCAGTCTCTGCACATTACAACTTCTTTTTGCATTTATTTTTCCTTTCGTGACGGTTTTTATTGTTTATGATACAACGGATTGTTTCATGCTTCGCATTTTCACAACTAGTATCATTATAAATAAATGTTTGTATAAATGCAATTTGTTTTGTAATGTACTATTTTGACAGTAATTATGTAATTTGATAGAATAACATGATACATATAATACAAGGGAGAAACCAGAATGGATTCGTTATTTATTGTTATGCCAGCTTATAATGAAGAGACAAATATTGAGTCTGTTGTAAGGCAGTGGTATTCAATACTAGAAGGAAAAGCAGAAAATTCAAGATTAGTAGTTGCTGATAATGGAAGTAGCGATAGAACTCATGAAATTTTATTAAACCTTCAGAAGGAGCTTCCAAAGCTGGAAATTCTTACTGATAGTGACCGCTATCATGGACCAAAGGTTATTGCTCTTTATGATTATGCGATAAAGAATGGTGCTGATTATGTATTCCAGACAGATTCTGATGGTCAAACGAATCCAGAAGAATTCGATGAATTCTGGCAGTTAAGAACAAAATATGATGGAATCTTTGGACATCGTAATGTAAGAGGAGATGGTAAGGACAGAGCATTTGTAGAGCATGTTGTGTGCTTTTTATTAAAGCTCTATTTTGGTGTAAATGTTCCAGATGCAAACGCTCCTTTCAGACTTATGAAGGTAGAAGTTTTGAAAAAATATCTTTATAAGATGCAGCCGGATTATAATATTCCAAATATTATGATTACAACATATTTTGCTCATTATAAAGAAAAAATGGCTTTTAGAACAATAAGCTTTAAACCAAGACAGGCAGGTGTAAGCTCTGTTAATATTCCAAAAATTATTCAGATTGGTATAAAAGCGCTTGGAGATTTCCATACGCTTAAGAAAGGTATGAAATAGAGTACATGAAATACGATTATTTAATAGTAGGAGCAGGACTTTACGGAGCGGTTTTTGCAAGACAGGCTAAGGAAGCTGGAAAAAAGGTTCTTGTAATTGACAAGCGCTCTCATATTGCGGGTAATGTTTATACTGAAAAGATGGAAGGTATAAATGTTCATAAATATGGTGCTCATATTTTTCATACAAATAATAAAACTGTTTGGGATTATATTACTAAATTTGCAGAATTTAACCGATTTACAAATTCTCCTGTAGCAAATTATAAGGGCGAGCTTTATTCACTTCCATTTAACATGTACACATTCAATAAAATGTGGGGAGTTGTAACACCTGAAGAAGCACTTAGTAAAATAAATGAGCAGCGAGCAGAAATCAAGGGAGAGCCTGCAAATCTTGAGGAGCAGGCGATTTCACTTGTTGGAAGAGATATATATGAAAAGCTTATAAAAGGATATACGGAGAAGCAGTGGGGACGCGATTGTAAGGATTTACCAGCATTTATAATTAAGCGTCTGCCAGTACGTCTTACATTTGATAATAATTATTTTAATGCGCTTTATCAGGGAATTCCGATTGGCGGCTATACGAAGCTTGTTGAAAATTTTCTTGAAGGAATTGAAGTCAGGCTTAATATAGATTATTTTGAAAAGAAGGATGAGCTTGAAAATATTGCAGAGAAAACTGTGTACACAGGTCCAATAGATGCATACTTTAATTTTTCTTTAGGTACATTAGCTTACAGGTCTGTACGTTTTGAAAACGAACTACTTGATATGCCAAATTATCAGGGTAATGCGGCAGTTAATTATACAGATAGGGAAACTCCATTTACAAGAATTATCGAACATAAGTGGTTTGAATTTGGTAAGGATGAAGATGGAAATGATCTTGATAAAACAGTAATAAGTAAAGAATATTCATCGGAATGGAAGCCAGGGGATGAACCATATTATCCAGTTAATGATGAAGAAAATGGAGCTCTTTATGAAAAATATAAAGAGCTTGCAGAGAAGGAAGAGAAAGTAATTTTTGGTGGAAGACTTGGTGAATATAAGTATTATGACATGGATGCAGTTATTTTAGCAGCTCTTAACAGAAGTAAAGAGGAGCTTAAATAAATCGAACATACATTCGAAAAACAGATTGTGTTTTGAAAATCGTTTTGATATAATGGTACAAAGAATTTTGAAGGCGTAAGCACACAAAAGACTTTGTATCATTTTTTATTATAGCGACGAGGAAGATGGAGTGCATGCTTGCATGCAACAACATCTGACGACCGCTAATTAGCTGATAAAACTCGCAAAGCGTGTTTTATCGCTATTACTGACCAACGATTGTATCGTTGGTAGCCTGCCGTGCCATTGTATCGCATCTAAGATGTGATACATCTGGAGGCATCAAAGAAATGCTTAGAAGTATTTCTTCTTTATTATGGTGACGAGGAAGATATGTATGATTACATATAGTGATATGATGAAAAGTAAATATGGATGTAAGGTTTACAAGCTTTCATTGGATGCTATGTGTACGTGTCCGAACAGAGATGGGACGAAAGGGTACGGAGGATGTATTTTCTGTTCAGAAGGTGGTTCAGGAGATTTTGCAGAAAAGATAAAGGATATATCTGATGTTAATTTTGCAATTACAAATGCCAAAAAAAGAGTAGCATCTAAAATAAAAGAAGATGCAAAATATGTTGCATATTTTCAGTCCTTTACTAATACATATGGCGACCTAGACAGACTTTTTTCTATATATAAAGAGGCTGCTTCTTATGACGAAATAGTAGAACTGTCAATAGGAACAAGACCTGATTGTGTCAGTGAAAACGTAATCGAAAGATTATCAGAGCTTAATAAAATTAAACCTGTAACAGTTGAGCTTGGATTACAAACTATACATGATGAAACAGCGAAATTTATCAACAGAGGATATGTTTTAAAAGAATTTGAAGATGCGTATAAGAGACTTAAAGAGGCAAAGCTTACAGTAGTAATTCATTTGATTCTAGGCCTGCCAAATGAAACAAAAGAAGATATGAGAAAGTCAGTCTTTTATGTGAGTTCTCTAGAGCCTAATCCAGATGGCATTAAGCTTCAGCTATTGCATGTGATGAAAAATACTGTGCTTGCCAAGGTTTATGAAGAGAAGCCAGAAATATTTTATGATTTTTCACTTTCCGATTATTCAGATTTTGTAAAGGAATTAGTAGATATAATACCGGAAAATATTGTAATTCACAGGCTTACGGGAGATGCGCCTAAGAGTCTTCTTATTCATCCTCTATGGTCAGCTGATAAGAAAAGAGTTTTAAATACAATAAACAATAAATTACAGTATGGATGTTAGTAGTAAAACTGATAGTGAAAACAGAATATATATTGCGATAGACCTTAAATCCTTTTATGCATCTGTAGAGTGCATGGAAAGAGGATTGGATCCATTAACGGCAAACCTTGTTGTGGCTGATGCGTCGAGAACAGAGAAAACTATTTGTCTTGCTGTTACACCTGCTTTAAAATCTTTTGGAATATCTGGAAGAGCAAGATTGTTTGAGGTAGTGCAGAAGGTTAAAGAGATAAATAATAAAAGAAAAGCTGTCCTGAATGGGAAAGAGTTTAGTGGAGAGTCATACATTTCAACAGAGCTTAATGCAAATAAAGAGCTGAAGCTATCATATATAGCAGCGCCGCCACGAATGGCGCTCTACATGAAATATAGTACAGATATTTATAAAATATATTTAAGATATGTTTCGCCTGAGGATGTGCATGTTTATTCTGTAGATGAGGTTTTTATTGATGTAACATCATATCTCTCAATTTATAAAATGACTGCAAGAGAGCTTGCAATAAAGATGATAAAGGATGTACTTATCGAGACTGGAATTACTGCAACAGCCGGGATTGGTACAAATCTTTATTTGTGCAAAATAGCAATGGATATTGTTGCAAAGCATATTGATGCGGATGAAAATGGAGTAAGAATTGCAGAGCTAAATGAAAGAAGCTATAGAGAGCTTCTCTGGGGACACAGACCTCTTACAGATTTCTGGAGAGTTGGAAAAGGTTACGCAAAAAAGCTTGAAGCTAATGGAATATACACAATGGGTGATGTTGCCAGATGCTCCATAGGCACAGCAGATGATTATTATAATGAAGAGCTTTTATATAAATTATTTGGAATAAATGCAGAGCTTTTGATTGACCATGCGTGGGGATATGAGCCATGTACGATAGAGGAAATAAAAAAATATAAACCGGAAACTAACAGTATAAGCTCTGGACAGGTACTGCACTGTGCATATGACTATGAAAAAACAAGACTCATTATAAAGGAAATGACGGATCAGCTAGTGCTTGACCTTGTATCAAAAAAAGTGCTTACAGACCAGCTTGTGCTGACTGTAGGATATGATATAGATAATCTCACTGATCCTGAAATAATGAAAAAATATGATGGAGAAATTACAATAGATCATTATGGAAGAAAGGTTCCGAAGCATGCACATGGAACGATAAGACTTCCTAAAAAGACATCATCGACAAGAATCATTATGGAAGCAATGCTTGATTTATTTGATCGCATTATTAATAAGGATCTTTTGACGAGACGAATAACTGTAGTAGCAGATAAAATTGTCACAGAGGACAGCATAAAGGGTAAGGAGACATATGAGCAGATAGATTTATTCTCATTTGCTGAAAGTGTAAGTAAAAGCACTGAGCAAATGGAAGAGGATGAGAAAAAATCTAAGGAGCTTCTAGAAAAGGAAAAGAAGCTGCAAGAGGCAGTTTTAACTCTAAAGAAAAAATACGGAAAAAATGCGATGTTAAAGGGTATGAATTTAGAAGAAGGCGGAACGGCAATCGACAGAAATGCTCAGATAGGTGGACACAAAGCATGAAGGCAGAAAGACTTGATAAATTTATTTCAAATAGAAGTAGTCTTACAAGAACTCAGGCAACGGAGGCTCTTAAGAAGGGACGTGTAGTTGTCAATGACAATATTGTAAAGGATGGTTCTGTAAAGGTTAATCCAGATGAAGATGTTATATGTCTTGATGGTGAGATTATTTCATCAGAACAGTTTGTCTATTATATTTTAAATAAACCTGCAGGAGTTGTATCAGCGACAGAGGATAATCTTCACAAGACAGTATGCGACATTGTTCCAAAGGATATACCTGTATTTCCAGTAGGACGACTGGATATAGATACAGAAGGACTGTTACTTTTAACAAATGATGGTGATTTGGCACATAAACTGCTATCGCCAAAGAAGCATGTCGAAAAAATGTATTTTGCAAGGCTAGATAAGGATGTAGATGAGACTATTATTAAAAGCTTTGAAGAAGGTTTTGATTATGGAGAGGACAAGCCATCACTTCCTGCAAAGCTGATATATGCAAAGGATTCAGATATGGATAATACTGAAGCAATCAGTGAATATAAAAGAGAAGTGTACGTAACAATTCATGAAGGAAAGTTTCATCAGATTAAAAGAATGTTCTTGAAATTTGGGATAACAGTGACTTATTTAAAAAGAGTCTCTATGGGGAAATTACGTTTACCAGATGATTTAAAAACGGGAGACTACTTAAAGATAAGTAAAAGTGATGTCGTTTAAATTCTTATTGATTTAAAGCTGTAAACATTATATAATTCTAAAGAACAAGGGCGTTCCATCATAGGTGGAGTGCCCTTATTTTAGTAAAGACCAATGATAATTGTTAGTTTAATTATATAAAAGAGGTTTGTTATGAATTATTCGTATGAGGAAGTTAAGGAATTTATTGAACAGGAAGATGTTAAGTTTGTAAGACTAGCATTTTGTGATTTGAAAGGTAATCAGAAAAACATGTCAATATCACCTGCAGAGCTTGAAAGGGCATTCACAGATGGTATTTCTTTTGATGCATATGCAATCGGTGATTTTGGACAGGAGTTAAAAACAGATCTTATTTTACGTCCTGTTGCTAACACACTCAATGTACTTCCATGGAGACCATCAAGAGGTAAGGTTGTGAGACTTTTCTGTAATATTGAATATCCAGACGGAACTCCATTTGAAATAGACACAAGAAGATTACTTCAGAATGCTGTTGATGAAGCTCGAAAAATCGGATTAACAGTAGAGTTAGGAACAGAATTTGAATTTTATTTATTTAAAACAGATGAAAATGGTGACCCAACAGATATTCCATTTGATACTGCAGGCTATATGGATGTTGCACCCTTTGATAAGGGAGAAAATATAAGGCGCGAAATATGTCTTACTCTTATTGAAATGGGTATTTCTCCAGAATGCTCAATGCATTTAGATGGACCAGGTCAGAACCAGATAGTGTTCAGATATGCAGATGCCATGAATGCGGCTGATAATGCTGTAAATTTTGTAAGTGTTGTTAAGGCAGCAGCAAGTCATAATGGATTATATGCGGATTTCTCACCGAAGCCTATTTTAGATAAGCCAGGAAATGGTCTTCATATAAATATTTCTGTTAGTCCAAATAAAAAATATATAGAGAAGTACGGAGTAAAGGATGTTAAGTCTACTCTTGAATATAATCGCAGGTTTATGGCAGGAGTAATGAAGCATATAAGGGAGATTACGGTATTTCTTAACACAAATGAAGCATCTTACAAGAGATTAGGAGAGCATACTGCTCCAAAGTATGTCTCATGGACAAAGGAAAATCGTTCACAGCTTTTGAGAGTTCCGGAAAAAAGAAATGATCATAAGAGATTTGAGTTAAGATCACCAGATGCGTGCCTCAATCCTTATCTCGCATTTGCAATGCTCATATATGCAGGTCTTGATGGAATAAAGAATGACATCGAGCTTCCAGAACCACTCGATATAAACCTCAATAGTGCAGATGAGGAAGTAGTAGGGAAGTTAAAGCGCTTACCAGAAAATTATAAAGAAGCAGCAAAGCTTGCGAAGGAAAGCGAATTTGTTAAGGAATGCGTAAGTCAGGAGCTTCTTGATTTATTGTAAGTTATTATTAAACGAAAGATATCGGTTGTGAGACTGTTGACTCCTCGGTATCAGAGAAATGCTGTTATATAGTTTGAGACAATATAAAGTAGTTAATAATTTTAAAGAATAAACGTAGAAAATGAAAGCAGGAAAAGAAGAAAGGTCAGTACTCGTAGTATCTGGCTCAGACAAGGTATATGAATATATAGCAGATCTACTTCCTCAGGAAGAGTTCTATCCTGTTAGCCGTGCTTCTTCAGCAGGAGAGGCAAGGCGTATTTTGGTTTCTCAAATTTATGATATTTTAATTATTAATACACCATTGCCAGATGATTTTGGAATTGAACTGGCCCTTGATTATACAGACAGAGCAATGGGTGTCATGCTTATGGTTAAAGATGAAATATATCCACAGGTTGTATTTCAGGTTGAGGATGTAGGAGTCCTAACTGTACAAAAGCCAGCTAGTAAACAAAGTATATATAGTGCAATAAAGCTTCTGTCGGCTGTAAGTGCGAAGCTTAAGCTATTTGAAAAGAAGACAAGAACTCTTGAAGAAAAGATGGCAGATATAAGAGTTATAAATCATGCAAAATGGCTTCTTATTGATAACGAGAAAATGTCAGAGGAAGAAGCGCATCATGAAATAGAAAGACATGCAATGGACAGACGTATTTCAAAAAGTGATGCTGCAAAGGATATTATTGATAGATACGAATAAAGAAAAGCGTGGGTTTGAAATCCACGCTTTCTTTATTACATGATAACGCAAATGGCTCGCAGAGCGTGCCATTTCGTTATATGGCTATTAAACTGCAAATCCAAGATTGAGTTTACATTTTGAATAAATCTCGTCAATTAATTCTGCAACAGGAATAATTTTATCTACTCTGAAAACATTCTCGCCACAGAAGAAAAGCCCTTCGTCTTTATTTCCTTCAACTGCTGCCACTAAGGCTCTGCTTATACAGTATGGTGCCTTTGAACCATGAGGACAAGCTTTTAAGCAGTCATTACATCTTTCAGGAGCAAGAGAAATACCTTTTTCAAGATTTTCTATAAGCTTTGTTCTAAGAGCACGACCTGGAAGCCCTACAGGACTTTTAACAATTACAACATCTTCTTTTTTAGCGTTTACCATCATCTCCTTGTATGTCTGACTGGCATCACATTCATCAGTTGCAATAAATCTAGTACCTATCTGTACTCCGCTAGCGCCAAGCTTCATAACTCTTGCCATATCATCACCGTCATAAATTCCACCGCCACAGAAAACAGGTATCTTTTTACCATATTTTTCCTCATAAGCTGAAATTTCAGAAAGAACTTCAGGTAAAATTTCATCTGGCGACATAGCTGAACCATCTAAAATCTCTTCTTTTTTAAATCCAAGATGTCCACCAGCCTTTGGTCCTTCAATAACAACAAAATCAGGACATCTGTTATATCTTTTATCCCAGACAGCACATATTGTTGAAGCAGCTCTTCCGCTTGAAACTATAGGTGCAAGAAGTGTATCACTGTTTTCGGCATATTCAGGAAGCTTCATAGGAAGGCCAGCACCAGAAATAATAGCCTGTGCACCAGCTTTGATAGCTGTTTTAACTGACTCTTCATAATGATTAACAGCAACCATTATGTTTACACCAACAATTCCCTTCCCTTCGCTAATGTGAAGAGCCTTTTTAATTTCATTTTCTAAAGCTCTCAAATTAGCTTTAACAGGTGAAACATTAAAATCTGCTTCTTTAAAGCCAGCATTTACAGAACTTAAAATTCCCATTGCACCACATTTTGCAACATTACCTGCAAGGTTTGACAGGGATACACCTATTCCCATACCACCTTGAATAATAGGAACATTTAGTTCAAATTTTCCAATTTTCATTTTCTCCTCCTCATTAAAAATATATTAGTACTGTACGCACAAACAAAGTTATGCGTAAATTATCCACATAACATATAATCAAATAAATTTGTAATTATTTATGAGATGTTAAAGACTTGTTTATCGGTTTTTTAAAAACCGCTCATAAAGTATAATAAACCTATCGATATCTTCTGTCAAGTTTTTTAAAAACTTGAAATAAGTTTTTTAATGTTGTATCATCACAATTGGATGTCGATAGAGTCAAAATTATTTTACATGTCATGTTTGCATGTAAATTTGACTTGAGGATTCGAACAATATGAGCATAAAAATGGGAGCTTAAAGTTATAAAAATGGAAAATACTTTAAAATTTAGAATGCCAAGATATAATGAGATTCCAAATGTGGGACTCTACCTTGAGCAGACAGTTAAATATATAAATCAGTGTATTGAGCCATTGCATCTTAGCATTACTGGTTCAATGCTTAGTAATTATGTAAAAAAAGGTTATATAAGACGACCTGTAAAGAAGCTTTATTATGCTGATCAAATAGCATATCTTATTTTTATTGCTGTTGTTAAGCAGACTCTTTCAATGGAAAATATATGTAAGCTATTTAAAATTCAGCAGCAGTCATACACGGCTGAGGTAGCATATAATTATTTTATAAAGGAGCTGGAAATACAGCTTCGCAATCTGTTTAGCGGTAAAAAATTAACACTTGTAACAGATGATGTATCTTTTGGAAAGAATACACTTACAAAGGTTGTGATTGCGATTTCGCATTGTATTTATTTAAATTTCTGTTTTGAGGAAATTTCAAATGAAACATTTGATTTTAATGAGAATAATCAGTAGTTATGATATAATATAATGATGCTAGATTTTAAAAGCACTTAAATAAATAACATCATTGGGGGAAATGCAATGCCAGTTACAGAACTACTTGAGAGAAATGCGAAACTATATGGGGATGAGGTAGCCCTAATAGAGTTGAATCCAGAGGAGAATGACACAAGAAGAGCTTCATGGAAGGAATCAGACCTTATTCAGAAAAGTCGATTCACACCATACAGAAGACAGATTACATGGAGTGTATTTAACGAAAAATCAAATCGCGTAGCTAATATGCTTATAAGTCGTGGGATAAAAAAGGGAGATAAGGTTGCTATTCTAATGTACAATTGTCTTGAATGGCTGCCTATTTATTTTGGAATTTTAAAAACAGGTGCAATAGCAGTACCATTTAATTTTAGATATGATGCCGATGAAATAGTATATTGTGCGGAGCTCGCAGAAGTGTCGGCACTTATTTTTGCTTCAGAATTCATTGGTCGAATCGAAATAAACGCAGAAAGACTTTTAAAAGGTCGACTTCTTATATATTTTGGAAAAAATTGTCCTGAATTTGCAGAGGATTATCATGAGTTAGTTGCTGACTGTTCTTCATCAGCAAGACCAAATGTTGAAATAACAGATGATGATTATGGTGCAATTTATTTTTCATCAGGAACGACAGGATTTCCAAAGGCAATTCTTCATAAACATTTAAGCTTATCACAGGCAGCAGAAATGGAAATGCGACATCACGAAACAGGAAGAGATGATACATTCCTCTGCATACCACCTCTTTATCATACAGGAGCAAAGTTCCATTGGATGGGAAGCTTATGTGCTGGTTCAAAGGCGGTACTTTTAAAGGGGACAAAGCCAGAGACAATTCTAAACGCTGTGTCAGAAGAAAAATGTACAATTGTATGGTTGCTTGTACCATGGGCACAGGATATTCTTGATGCACTCGACAGAGGTGATTTAAAGATTTCAGATTATAATCTCAAACAGTGGAGACTTATGCATATTGGTGCTCAGCCAGTACCACCTTCACTCATAAAGAGATGGAAAGAATATTTTCCAGACCATAAATATGATACAAATTATGGTTTATCAGAATCTACAGGTCCAGGTTGTGTTCATCTTGGAATGGAAAACATACATAAGGTAGGCGCAATAGGTGTACCTGGCTACAGATGGGAGTGCAAAATTGTTGATGAACATGATAATGTTGTAAAACAGGGTGATGTTGGAGAACTTTGTGTAAAAGGCCCTGGTGTTATGACATGTTACTACAGAAATGAAGAAGCAACGAAGGAATCAATAAAGGATGGCTGGCTCTATACAGGAGATATGGCTATGCAGGATGAAGACGGATTCTATTTCCTTGTAGACAGAAAGAAGGATTTAATTGTAAGTGGTGGTGAAAATA
This sequence comes from Lachnospiraceae bacterium, assembly GCA_045627905.1. Classification (GTDB taxonomy): domain Bacteria; phylum Bacillota; class Clostridia; order Lachnospirales; family Lachnospiraceae; genus UBA2868. The sequence goes on from JAZQOO010000011.1 coordinate 25,751, forward strand.
TTTATCCTGTTCAGATAGAAGATTTCCTTCGTACCTTTGATAAAATAAAGGACGTGGCAGTTATAGGACTTCCAGACAGAAGACTTGGTGAAAAGACTGCTGCCATTATAGAAATAAAAGATGGCATTACATGTACAGAAGATGAAATAAGAGAATACTGTGAAGGTCTTCCAAGATATAAAAGACCAAAGGAAATAATATTTAACGATATTCCTCGTAATGCAACAGGAAAAATAGAGAAACCAAAGCTTCGTGAAATGTACGGTGCTACAAGACTTGTTGAACAGGAGAATAAAGGATAAAAATGAAAGAATTAATGCTTGGAAATGCAGCTTTAGCAAGAGGTTTGTATGAAGCTGGATGTATGGTTGTATCTAGTTATCCAGGTACACCAAGTACAGAAATAACAGAGGAAACATCAAAATATAAAGAGATATATTGTGAATGGGCGCCTAATGAAAAGGTGGCACTTGAGTCCGCACATGGAGCAACATTAGGTGGTGTAAGAGCTGCCTGTGCCATGAAGCATGTAGGACTCAATGTGGCAGCAGACCCGCTATTTACTATTTCATATCAGGGCTTGAATGCAGGACTCATCATTTTTGTAGCTGATGATCCGGGAATGCATTCATCACAGAATGAACAGGATTCAAGAAATTATGCAAAGGCTTCAAAGGTTCCAATGCTTGAGCCATCAGACTCACAGGAAGCGAAGGACTTTGTAAAGCTGGCATTTGAATTATCAGAAAAATATAATACACCTGTATTTATAAAAATGTGTACTAGAGTAGCACATTCACAGAGTATTGTTGAGCTTTGTGACAGGGTAGAAAAGCCACAGGTCCCATATGTTAAAGACCCTACAAAGGTCATGATGACGAAAAATTCAAGAGATGCTCATGTAAGAGTTGAAAATAGAACTCTTGAGCTCATAGATTATGCAAATAGTAAAGCAGATAATGCTATTAATAAAATAGAAATAAACGATAAGAAAATAGGTATTATTACATCATCAACTTCATATCAGTATGCAAAAGAAGTGTTTGGTGAAAGTGCATCTATTTTAAAGCTTGGAATGGTATGGCCACTTCCAACAGATTTAATAAAAGACTTTGCAAAAGAAGTAGAAGAAGTAATTGTATTAGAGGAATTAGATCCATTTATCGAAGAACATTGTAAAGCTCTTTCTGTTAATGTTATAGGTAAAGACAGATTCCCAATATGTGGAGAGTTCTCACAAAATCTCATAAGAAGCTGTATGGGTATGGATGTTCCAGAGTACATTAAAGGAGATGCAGATATTCCAGTCAGACCTCCAGTAATGTGTGCTGGTTGTCCACATAGAGGAATTTTCTATATACTCAAAAAATTAAAGCTCAACGTGTATGGAGACATAGGCTGCTACACACTTGGCGCAATTGCACCTCTTAATGCAATGGATTTAAATGTATGTATGGGTGCTTCTGTATCAGGACTTCATGGATTCTGTAAAGCAATGGGAGAAAATGGTGAAAAAACAAGTGTTGGTGTCATCGGTGATTCAACATTTATTCATTCAGGAATTACAGGTCTTACAAGTATTTCATATAATGGAAGCAATGCAACACTTATCATTCTTGATAACTCAATAACAGGAATGACAGGTCATCAGCAGAATCCAACAACAGGTAAAAACCTATATGGTGAGCCTGCAAATGCTGTAAATCTAGAGGCACTTATTAAATCATTAGGTATAGACAGAGTTAGAGTTGTAGACCCATATGATTTGAAATCGGTAGAAGAAGCTATAAAAGAAGAATTAAATGCAGCAGCACCTTCAGTAATAATAAGCCGTCGCCCATGTGTGATGATTAAGGGTACAAAGCATAATCCTCCAATCGAGGTTAATTCAGATAAATGCAAGGGATGCAAATCATGTATGCAGATTGGATGTCCAGCCATTGCATTTAAGGATGGAAAAGCAGTGATAGATAAGACACTTTGCATAGGTTGTAAGGTATGTACTCAAATGTGTCATTTTGATGCAATTGAAGTATAAAAGATATACGAGAGGTCATGTAATGATTAAAAATATAATGATAGTCGGCGTAGGCGGACAGGGAACATTACTTGCAAGTAAGCTGCTTGGAAGAGTACTTGTAAATGCAGGATATGATGTTAAGGTTTCAGAGGTTCATGGTATGAGCCAGCGAGGCGGAAGCGTTGTTACATATGTGAGATATGGTGAAAAGGTATATTCACCAATAATAGATAAGGGCGAAGCAGACTTTATTATTTCGTTTGAAAAATTAGAGGCTGCAAGATGGATAGAATATTTAAAAAAGGGTGGAAAAATAATTGTTAACACTCAGGAATTATATCCAATGCCAGTAATAACAGGTGCAGTAAGCTATCCAGAAGGACTTATTGAAAAGATGCAGGAAAAGGGTGCGACTGTTGAAGCTATTGATTTTCTTGACATAGCAGAAAAGGCAGGTTCATCAAAGGCAGTAAATATCGCACTGATGGGACGTCTTTCAAAGGAATTTAGTGATGTTGATGAATCACAGTGGATGAAGGCACTTGAAGAAGTAGTTCCAGAAAAGTTTTTAGAGTTAAATAAGAAAGCGTTTGAGCTTGGTAAAAACGCTTAACTCATAAGGTGAACAGATGAAATATATAGATATCGATGTAAAAAATAAAGACTCTCTTGAATATGTTAATTGCAAGGTGATGCTTATTGATTATTCAGAAGGTGTTCATATAAATGAGAGACCAATAGTAATTATTTGTCCAGGTGGTGGATATGGACATTTATCAGACAGGGAAGCTGATTTTATAGCATTTCAGTTTTTGGCAGCAGGCTATCATGCAGCAGTATTAAGATATTCAGTATCGCCAGCGACCTATCCAACGCAGGTTTTAGAGCTTGCAAAAGCAGTAAAAATAGTTAGGGAAAATGCAAAGGACTGGCATGTTATCGAAGATAAAATAGCTGTTATGGGATTTTCTGCGGGAGGTCATTTAGCAGGAAGCTTTGCTGAACTTTGGGAAGAGAATTTTATTTGCGAAGCACTCGGTACTGATAAAGAAATGCTTCGTCCGAATGGTTTAATTCTAGGATATCCTGTTATTTCTGCAGGACAATATGCACATCAGGGTTCTTTCAATAACCTTCTTGGAAATAAAAATAAATACGAGGATGATTTATTAAGACAAAAGCTTTCTCTTGAAAACAATGTAACTAAATCAGTTCCAAGAACATTCATATGGGGAACATATGAGGATGAAACAGTGCCTGTAATGAATTCTATTTTATTTGCGAAGGCTCTTTCAGAGAATGGTATTAAAGTTGAGTATCATTTATTTGAAAAAGGAGTACATGGAACGGCACTTTCAAATGAAATTACATGTTCAAAAAAATGTGTGGAAAACTTTCCAGATAATAACTGTTGGGTTACAATGTGCATGAATTGGATGAAAAATCTATGAAAATAATTTGGCTTACAAATTCGATATTAGGTGATGTCTCGAAGGCTCTTAATATGGGCTCAGTTTCTTTTGGTGGCTGGGTATCAGGGCTTTACGAGGCATTTATTAAAATAGAAAATATAGAGCTTGTTTTAGTGTGTCCAAAAACATATGAGAAGGAAATGGGTTCTGGAGAAATTATTTGTACTAAGGAACGAACTGGCAATATAGAAAAAACTGTGAAATATTATACAGTTTTTGACAAAATGATTTTTGATAAGAAGGATAAAGATAAAGAGTATTTATACGATGCCTATAGAAAAATTGTTGACGAAGAAAAGCCAGATGTAATTCACATTTGGGGAACAGAGTATGAGCATTCATATATTATGATGCAGGTTTTGAAAGAAATAGGAATCGAAAAAAAGGCTGTAGTTTCTATACAGGGCCTTGTTGGATATTATGCAAAGCATTATAAAGCCGGTCTTTCAGAGAAACTATGTAAAGAAATAGATCAACATCTGAAAAGGTATAAAATCAGCATAAATAAAAAACAGCAGGAATTTTATGAAAGAGGCTTATATGAAAAAGCTGTTATAGAAAACAGTAGCTTTGTGTCAGGAAGAACTAACTGGGATAAAGGATGTACTAATCTGTATAATAGAAGTGCAAAATATTTTTTCATAAATGAAATGTTAAGGCCTGAGTTTTATGAACATGAAATAAATAGTGTAGTCAAAGATAATGAAAAGCTTGTTTTATTCACTTCTCAGGCAAGTTATCCAATAAAAGGATTTCATATTATTTTAGAAGCATTAAAAATAATAAAAGACAGATATTCAAATGTTAAACTAAAAGTGGCTGGAGTTGATATTATCAATAAAGATAAAAAAGATTCGACGGCATATTCTTTATATTTAAAAAGACTTATAAATGAATATAATCTTGAGTCAAATATTGAATATACAGGAATCCTGAATGCTGAAGAAATGAAGGAGGCTTATTTAAGCTCTAACGCATATATTTCAGCATCAGCGATAGAGAATTCACCAAACTCCGTGTGTGAAGCACAAATGTTAGGCGTGCCAGTTGTTGCCTCAGATGTTGGCGGTGTGTCATCTCTTATAGAAAATGAAAAAACAGGTCTTCTATATCCGTTTGATGAAGCATATATGCTGGCATATAATGTTTTACGTATTTTAGTAGATGAGGAATTGAGAAACAGACTCTCAGATAATTCAAAAAAAATAGCAGCTGAAAGACATGACAGAGATAAAATAGTAGCTGACTGGCTTTTGGCATATCGTGATATTTGTAAATAAATATAGTTATAAAAGCAGAGCATTAATGTAATGATTTATGCTCTGCTTTATTATTTTTGCAACGAGGATTAAAAGTGTTGACAAAAAATAAATAAGTGGTAAAATACAATCAAACATATGAATGATTGTTCATATGTTAACATATAATAATTAAAAGTGAGGTAAAATACAATGACTAAAACATATTCAATTGAAGTAGACTGCGCAAACTGTGCAAATAAGATGGAGATTGCAGCTAATGAAACAGAAGGCGTTAAGAGTGCAGTAGTTAATTATATGGCTCTTAAGATGAAGGTTGAATTTGAAGATGGTGCAGATGAAAAGGAAACAATGAAGAAGGTTCTTAAAAACTGTAAAAAGGTTGAAGACGAGTGTGAGATTGAATTTTAAATATTTTTTGAGTGATTAAATAAATGGGTTGATTAGAATCCGCTCATCCTAAGAAGCAAGGTGATTTTATTTATGAGTAAAAAGCAGAAAAAAGTATTAGTAAGAATTATTATAGCAGCCCTAATATGTATAAGTATAAAAATAATACCATTAAAACCATTATTTACACTATGTGGAATGATGATTGCATACATAATTATTGGTTATGACATAATTAAAAAAGCTGTTAAAGGAATTAGCAAAAAGCAGGTATTTGATGAAAACTTTCTTATGGCAGTTGCAACGATTGGAGCGATTTTACTTTCTGAATATGAAGAAGCGGTTGCAGTAATGTTATTTTATCAGATTGGCGAGTTGTTCCAGAGCATTGCAGTTGGAAAAAGTAGAAAAAACATTGCAAGTTTAATGGATATCAGACCAGACTATGCAAATTTAGAAACAGAGGAAGGTGTTGTTGCAGTAAGTCCAGATGATGTTTTAGTAGGCAGTATTATTGTTGTTAAGCCAGGTGAGAGAATTCCTCTTGATGGAAAAATCATAGAAGGAAGTGCAACAATTGATACATCAATGCTTACAGGAGAAAGTGTTCCAAGGCTTGTTAATAAAAATGATGATGTAATTTCTGGATGCATAAATAATTCAGGTGTACTTCGTATTCAGACAAGTAAAGAGGCATCTGAATCTACTGTTTCAAAAATTCTTGATCTTGTAGAAAATGCAAGCTCAAAAAAATCCGTATCAGAAAAATTTATTTCAAAATTTGCAAGATACTACACACCTATTGTCTGTTATTTAGCTTTAGCAGTTGCGATTATACCGCCAGCAGTTTTATTTGTGCTAACAAAAGAAAATACATTTTCGATATGGGTTTACAGAGCGCTTACATTTTTAGTAATCAGCTGTCCGTGTGCTCTTGTAATTAGTATTCCACTTACTTTTTTTGCTGGTATTGGTGGTGCGTCAAAGGCAGGAATACTTATTAAAGGCTCCAATTATCTTGAGTCTGTTTCCAAAACAAAGGTTGTTGCAATGGATAAAACAGGAACACTTACAAAAGGTACTTTTAATGTAGTAAAAATAGTTCCTGCAACAGATGAAATAACTAAAGACGATGTCCTTAAATATGCAGGTCTTATTGAAAGCTATAGTAATCATCCAATAAGTCAAAGTATTAAAGCTGCTTTTGAGGATGTATTTAAAAAGCAATGGGAAAACTTTAAGGGAGGCTCTTCCACAGATGCTTCAGTATCAGATAAGGATATTACAAAGCTTATTTTAGCAAAGGTAAGTAATCTTCAGGAAATATCTGGTGAAGGTATTGTGGCAAATCTTGATGAGGATGAAGTGGCAGTAGGAAATCACAAGTTGATGGAACGACTTTCAGTATCCGCGGGTGATGTAAATGAATCAGGTACTATTTGTCACGTTGCATTAAATCGGAATTATTTAGGATATATTATTATCTCCGATGAAATAAAGGAAGATGCAGTAGCTGCCATTTTGGCACTCAAAAAGGTTGGTATTGAAAAAACCGTAATGCTCACTGGTGACAGTAAAAAGGTTGCAGATGATGTGGCAGCAAAAATTGGAATCGATGAGACATATAGCGAATTATTACCATCAGATAAAGTTGCTGTCGTGGAAAAGCTTATTGAGTCTGAAACTGGGAAGGTGTTATTTGTTGGAGATGGAATCAACGATGCACCAGTTTTATCAAGAGCGGATATTGGAGTTGCAATGGGGGCACTTGGTTCTGATGCAGCAATTGAGGCAGCAGACATTGTACTAATGGATGACAATCCTGTAAAAATTGCAAAAGCAATCAAGATTTCAAGAAAGTGTATGAAAATCGTATACCAGAATATTATTTTTGCAATAGGAATCAAGGTTTTATGCCTTATACTTGGAGCAATCGGCATTGCGAATATGTGGTTTGCGATTTTTGCAGATGTAGGTGTAATGGTTATTGCTGTATTAAATGCAATTAGAGCTTTAGGAGAAACCGTTATGAACGAAGTTCATAATTAGGAATGGTTTTGACGACATGGCAATGAAGATTTCAAAGAAATCGAGTTGCGGGAACTTAGGGAGAAATAGATGGATACTAAACATGCAGAAGTGTGCGAATGCCTTGAAATACATAGTGATTTACTTAAAATTGTAAATGAAAAAATGCCGAATGAGGACAATCTTTATGACCTTGCAGAGCTATTCAAGGTATTTGGGGATTCAACACGTATACGAATATTATTTGTATTGTTTGAAGCTGAAGTGTGCGTATGTGATTTGGCGCAAGCCCTCAATATGACGCAATCAGCGATATCACATCAGTTAAAGGTTCTTAAACAGGCGAAGCTTGTGAAAAACAGAAGAGAAGGTAAGTCTATTTTTTATTCTCTTGCTGATGAGCATGTGCGAGCAATTATAGAACAGGGAATGGAGCACGTGAGTGAGTAGAAATAAAACAACTAAAACGTTGACTTCGACGCGTTAAAGCATTATAATTATTGCGTTTATGTCGTGTAAGGGCTTTCATATGTTTAAAGTGAAAGAACTTACATAATTCAATTTAATATGGAGGAAATATTATGAAGAAGAAAATTGCTATGCTTCTTACAGCAGCTCTTATGGTTTCTTTAGTTGGATGTGGTTCAAACAAAGTTACATCAGAAGCAGTTGTAGAAGAAGTAACAGAAAACACAGAAGCAGCTGCAGAAACAGCAGAAGCTACAACAGAAGCTGTAGCAGAAACAACAGAAGCTACAGAAGCAACAGATGGTCAGACATACAATGTAGGTATCTGCCAGCTCGTTCAGCACGTTGCACTTGACGCAGCTACACAGGGATTCATGGATCAGATTACAGAAGAACTTGGTGATGCTGTAACATTTGATAACCAGAATGCTCAGAATGACGTAAGCACATGTGCTACAATCATCAATGGTTTTGTATCAGAAGGTGTTGACTTAATTCTTGCTAATGCTACACCAGCTCTTCAGGCTGCACAGGCAGGAACAGCAGAAATTCCAGTACTTGGAACATCAATCACAGATTATGCTACAGCTCTTGATCTTGATGATTTCAATGGTACAATCGGTGGAAATATTTCAGGTACACCAGACCTTGCTCCACTTTCAGAGCAGGCTAATATGCTTGTAGAGCTTCTTCCAGAAGCAAAGACAGTTGGTCTTTTATACTGCTCAGCAGAACCAAACTCAAAGTACCAGGTTGATGAAGTTAAGAAGTTCCTTGAAGAAAAGGGACTTACATGTGAATACTATGCATTCACAGATTCAAATGACTTAGCTACAGTTGCAGAATCAGCAACAGCTAACTCAGATGCTCTTTATGTTCCAACAGATAACACAGTAGCTGCTAACACAGAAGTTATCAACAATATCTGTCTTCCAGCTAAGATGCCTGTAATCACAGGTGAAGAAGGTATCTGTGCAGGATGTGGTATTGCTACACTTTCAATTGATTACTATGATCTTGGTGTTGCAACAGGTAAGATGGCTGTTAAGATCCTTAAGGGTGAAGCTAATGTTTCAGAAATGCCTGTAGAATATGCTCCAGAAGTAACAAAGAAGTACAATGTTGCTAACTGTGAAGCACTTGGAATTGAAATTCCAGAAGGATACGTTGCTATAGAGCAGTAATAAAAATAAGGTTATATAATAATAAGGGCGTTCAGAGTTCAAAACTCTTGAACGCCTTTTATTTTTAGGATATAATGAAATAATGTACGGCGCGAAAGGGCAGTACTTTATAAAACAACTTAAAATAAAGAGGATGTAAAAATGGTTATATTAAATGCAATAACATCATATTTATCATTACTTGATCCTGTTAAGTTATTTGGCTCAATGCCAGGTGCTTTAGGTCAGGGATTTATATGGGGAATCGCTGCTATCGGAATTTATATTACATATAAGGTTCTTGATATTGCGGATTTGACAGTTGACGGTTCACTTGCAACAGGTGGTGCTGTTTGTGTAATGATGATGTATTCAGGAGCGAATGTTTGGCTTGCAATGTTTGTAGCACTGATAGCTGGTATGGTCACAGGACTTGCAACAGGTCTGTTTCATACATTTATGGGAATTCCAGCAATACTTGCAGGTATTCTTACACAGTACGGCTTATATTCAGTAAACCTTAAGATTTTGGGAAAATCCAATCAGGCTCTTAATGTTGATAAATATCATCTTATTGCATCTTCAAGATATATTAAGGTTATGAATCCTTTACAGAATACTATAGTAACAGTATTTATAATAGTTATTGCAGTTATAGCGATTCTTTACTGGTTCTTTGGAACAGAGCTTGGTTCATCTCTTCGTGCAACAGGCTGTAATGAGGGTATGTCAAGAGCTCAGGGTATTAACACTAATATAACAAAAGTATTAGGACTTATGATTTCAAACGGTCTTGTTGCTTTTGCAGGTGCACTTCTTTCACAGTATCAGGGAAATGCCGATGTTGGAATGGGAAGAGGAGCAATCGTTATTGGTCTTGCTGCTGTAGTTATTGGTGAGGCAGTATTTAAGAAAATCAACGGAAATTTTGCTTTCCAGTTATTTGGTGCAGTAATCGGTGCAGTTATTTATTACATTGTACTTCAGGTTGTTATATGGCTTAAGATTGATACAGATTTATTTAAGCTTTTATCAGCAATTGTTATTGCATTCTTCCTTGCAGCGCCTTATCTGAAGGCACAGTATTTTAATAAGTCTGCAAAGAAATAAAAGGACACATACATTTCACATATACTAAGTAAAATATAAGGAAGCTGACAATGTTAAAAATAAAAAATGTAACAAAAGTATTTAATCGCGGAACAGTAAATGAAAAGGTAGCACTTGATAACTTTTCAATAGAAATCAAAGAAGGCGAATTTGTAACAGTTATAGGTGGTAATGGTGCAGGAAAGTCAACACTCATGAATGCTATTGCAGGTGTATGGAGAGTTGATGAGGGAAGCATTGAAATCGATGGCGTTGATGTTACAGCATATCCGGAATATAAAAGAGCTGGATTTTTAGGACGTGTATTTCAAGATCCTATGATGGGAACAGCAGCTACAATGCAGATTGATGAAAATCTAGCACTTGCAAAGAGACGTGGTCAGAAGAGAACACTTAAGAGAGAAATCACACCTGAAGAAAAGGTTGTATATAGAGAATATCTTCAGATGCTTGACTTAGGACTTGAGGACAGAATGACAACAAAGGTTGGTCTTTTATCAGGTGGACAGCGTCAGGCGATAACACTTATGATGGCAACTCTTAAAAAGCCAAAGTTATTGTTACTCGATGAGCATACAGCAGCTCTTGACCCAAAGACAGCAGCAAAGGTGTTAGAAATAACAGATAAGGTTGTCAATGAGAGTAAGCTTACAACACTAATGATTACTCACAATATGAAGGATGCAATTACTCACGGAAACAGACTTATCATGCTTAACAGTGGTAAGGTTGTATTAGATATTTCAGGGGAAGAAAAGAAAAACTTAACTGTTAAGGATTTATTAGAGAAGTTTGAACAGGTTAGTGGACAGGAATTCGCAGATGATAAAGTAATGTTATCTAGATCATAAAATGGTAAGTAGCATTATTTGTCTGATGCAAATCAAAGTGGGAGAGAATATAAATAATGAGGGGACAAATGAATAAACGTGTATTTAGTGCAGTTCTTATAATGGCACTTCTATTTGTGTATTCGGGATATACATTTGCTACCCCGATTTCAGATGCAAAGTCAAAAAAACAGGAAGCTGAAAATAAGCTTAATTCAGAAAAATCAAAAATCAACAGCATAGAAAAAGAAAAAGAAGAGGCAGAGGCGGAAGCCGAAGCATTTAACGAAGAGCTTGAAGAAATACTTTTAAGCATTGAAGTAATTACTGCAGATATTGAGAATAAAGAAATAGAAGTTGCAAATGCAAAGGAAGAATATGAAGCTGCGGTAGTACAGGCTGAAGAACAGAAAAAGGCAATGGAACGTCGAATAAAGTTCATGTACGAAAAGGGTGATATGACCTATTTCGAAATGCTTATTAATTCTGGAAGCTATTCGGAAGCTGTAAATAAAGCAGGATATGTTGAGAAAATATATACATATGACAGAATGCTTCTTTACAGATATGAAGAAACAAAAGAAGAAGTCAAAGAAAAAAAGGCAGCTTTAGAGGATGATTTATACGAATTAGAAGAAATAAAAGCGGATGCCGAGGAACAGCAGATTGCTTTAGAAGAAAAAATAGAAGAATATCAGGAAACTATAGAAAATTTTGAAGAAAAGTTAAGTGAAGCAAAGAAAAAAGCAAAGCAATATCAGGCAGAAATAACAAAGCAAACAAATTCTATTAAACAGATAGAATTAGAAAATAAAAGAAAAGCCGAAGAAGAGCTAAGAAAAAAACAAGAAGCCGAAGCAAAGAAAAAGGCCGAGGAAGAGGCTAAAAAGAAGCTTGAGGCTGAAGAAAAGAAAAAAACTCAGGATGAAAATGAATCCGAAGGTATTAAGGTAGAAGATGAAACATCTTCTGACAGTGAAGAGAAATCAGAAAATAATACCGACAATGCTGAGGAAAAAGATGAAGAAAAATCTGAGGATAAGCATGAGGAAAACAGTTCATCTGAAGAAAAGTCTGATAATTCTTCAAGCAGCTCATCGGGAGGTTCTGCAAAAGGACGAGAAATCGTAAATTATGCATGTCAGTTTATAGGAAACCCTTATGTTTCAGGTGGAACTTCTCTGACAGATGGTTGTGACTGTTCTGGTTTTACATCAGCAGTATACAGTCATTTTGGTATTTCGCTTCCAAGAACATCTGGTTCTCAGGGGGCGTATGGTAAAGCAGTAAGCTATTCAGAAGCAGCACCTGGAGATATTATTTATTATGGTGGACATGTAGGTATATACATTGGAAATGGTCAGATTGTGCATGCATCTACACCATCAACAGGAATTAAAATAACAAATGCACTTTATCGTTCTATAATTAGTGTACGTAGAATAATTTAAGCATTTGTATGATAAAAAATTAAAGGAGGTTGTAAACAAATGGAAGGATTTTTATGTTTAGTTGCATTATTTGTCGTAGTATTTCTTTTTACATCATTAATAAAAGTAGTACCTCAGGCAAATGAGTATGTTGTGGAATTTTTAGGAAGTTACCAGAAAACTTTAGGTCATGGTCTTCATATTCTTATTCCATTTTTAAACAGAGTTGCAAAGAGAGTATCTTTAAAGGAGCAGGTAGAGGATTTCCCTCCACAGCCAGTTATTACAAAAGATAACGTAACAATGCAGATTGATACAGTTGTGTATTACATGATTTTTGATTCAAAGCTTTATACATACGGTGTAGAATCTCCAATCATGGCTCTTGCAAATCTTACTGCAACAACACTTCGTAATATCATTGGTGAATTGACACTCGATGAATGTCTTACATCAAGAGATGTTATTAATATCAGAATGAGAACAGTTATTGACGAAGCTACTGATAAATGGGGTATTAAGGTTAATCGTGTAGAGCTTAAAAATATTATTCCTCCACAGGATATCCAGAATGCTATGGAAAAGCAGATGAGAGCTGAAAGAGAAAAGAGACAGTCTATCATCGAAGCTGAAGCTCATAAGCAGGCAAGTGTAACAAGAGCACAGGGTGATAAGGAAGCGATGGTTCTTCATGCTGAAGCAGAAAGAGATGCCGCAATTGCACGTGCAAAAGGTCAGGCAGAAAGTATTCGTCTTGTATATGAAGCAGAAGCAAAGGGTATAGAAATGCTTAAAGCTGCAAAGATGGATGAAGCTGTTGTAATGCTCAAGAAATTAGATGCATTAAAGGCTATTGGTGATGGAAGAGCAACAAAGATTATCATTCCAACAGATTTAACTTCAATGGCAGCAGATATGCAGCTTAAAGGAGAAATGTTAGGAATTGGTCAGTCAATGGATATTGATAAAAGTGCCAAAATAACTCCTGTAAAAAAGGAGGATGATGATTGTTGTGATTCTCCTGAAAGAAGTGAAGTGACAAAAGAATTTATTATGTAAAATCAAGTAAATTATAGATTGTATTTAAGGGAAGTTCTTGTTAAGAAGAGATTCCCTTTTTATTATGGTGACGAGGAAAATCGAGCCACACTTGTGTGAGCGAAGATTTGACGACCACTAATTAGCTGATAAAACTCGCAAAGCGTGTTTTATCGCTGTTGACCAACGATGAAATACAAATTGTTCAAAATACATAATAATGAGAGATAAAATAAAATAATTTTAGTTAAAATAATTTAGTTAAAATTGTTGACATATGATAAGGTTGTGGTATTATTATATTAAATTTGTTTAACTAAATAAATTTAACTAAATTTTATTAAATTGATTTGCATTGATTTGTGAAGAGAAAAGGAGAAAAAAATGTTTGAACAGGTAAAGAACGCAATCGTAGAAACAATCAACTGCAGCGCTGATGCTGTAACAATGGAAGCTAGTCTTTCAGATGATCTTGGAATGGATTCACTTGATGCAGTACAGCTTAACATGCTTATCGAAGAGCAGTTAGGAGTTGCAATTCCTGATGAAGAACTTACAGAGTTAAAGACTGTTGCAGATGTTGTTAATTGTGTGGAGAAACTTGCTAAATAATTATGGAAATTAATTTTAAAAAATTTGTTAATAAAGTTTTTAAAGCGAGCACATTAACTACTAGTACAGCAGCTGCTGATGGAAAAATATCAGCAGCTGACCGTATTAGACTTATAGTTGATGACGGATCATTTCGCGAACTAAACAGAAAACAGAAATTCTCAAATCCTATAGATTTTCCAGGATATGAAGAAAAATATATGAAGACTGTCAAGAAGACAGGAATTTACGATGCTGTTATTACAGGTACTGCAAAAATCGGCGGAAATAAATGCGTTTTAGCAGTAATGGATAACAGATTTTTTATGGCTTCAATGGGAGTAATTGTTGGAGAAAAAATCACAAAAGCTATTGAGCTTGCTGATAGAAAAAAACTTCCAATAATTATCTATTGTACAAGTGGTGGTGCCAGAATGCAGGAGGGTATTTTCTCTCTTATGCAGATGGCTAAGACATCAGCAGCAATTGAAAGATTCTCAAGTAATGGAGGATTATATGTTGCTGTTTTAACTCATCCAACAACAGGTGGTGTTACAGCCAGCTTTGCTTCATTAGCAGATATCACTCTTGCAGAGCCAGGTGCACTCATCGGTTTCGCAGGACCACGAGTTATTGAGCAGACGATTGGTAAGAAGCTTCCAGAAGGATTCCAGAGTGCGGAATACCTTAAGGAGCATGGTTTTGTAGATGAAATAGTACCACTTGAAAACCAGAAAGAAGCACTTACAACAATTCTTAAGATTCATGAAAAGGGTAGCTACAGATCTCGAAATGTAAAGAGATTACCATTAAGATTTTTAAGAACAGCAAGAAGACTTTTAGTATTGGAATAAAAGTGTTGCAAAAACAAAACGAGGAATAAAATGAGCGAAGTTTTAGAAAATAACGAAGTAAATAATGCTTCATCAGTTAACGAAGAAAATGTTAAGCCAGAAGCAAATATAGAGACACAGGCTAAAGAAGAAAAATCAAAAATAGATGAAATAAAAAACAATACACAGGTTATTTCAGCAGAGGAAAGAGTTAGAATCGCAAGATGTATGGAAAGACCATCTGCGGAAGAGTATATCAATGCTTTATTTGACGATTTCTTTGAAATACATGGTGATAAGCTCTGCTATGATGATACAAGTATAGTTGGTGGAATCGCTACTTTCCATGATATTCCAGTTACTGTAATCGGACAGAAAAGAGGTCATTCAGTAGAAGAAAACTTAAAAATCAATTTTGGTATGACATCTCCTGAAGGATACAGAAAAGCCATGAGACTTATGAAGCAGGCTGAAAAGTTTGGTCGTCCAGTTATCACATTTGTTGACACTCCTGGTGCATATCCTGGAGATGAAGCAGAAGCACATGGACAGGGAGAAGCAATCGCAAGAAACCTTGCTATTATGAGTGATTTAAAGGTTCCAGTAATAACAATAGTTATTGGACAGGGAAATAGTGGTGGAGCGTTAGCTTTAAGTGTTGCTGATGAAATATGGATGCTTGAAAATTCAGTATATTCAATTCTTTCACCAGAAGGTTTTGCATCAATTCTTTGGAAGGATGCGTCAAGAAAGGGTGAGGCCTGTGAGCTTATGAAGCTAACAGCTAACGATTTAAAGCATTATAAAATAATTGATGAAGTAATAAAAGAGCCAAAGGGAGGAGTTCATAATAATCCTGCATTTGTATATAAGGCAATTGACAAGCTACTTTATAAAAAGTTAGCAAACCTTATTATGGTAAGCCCTGAGGCACTTATAAAGAAAAGATATAAGAAATACAGAGATATGTAGTTTTAGGTAATATAACTAACAAAGCAAATAAAAGGATAGATATGGAAGGAATTAAATTTTTAGGATTTGGCAGATGCATTCCTGAAAGAGTTGTTACAAATGATGAAATAAGTGAAGGTCTTGAAACGAATGATGAGTGGATTAAAACCCGTACAGGCATCGAAACCCGTCGCTTCATTGATGATAAAATGACTAACTATGAAATGGCTGCCAATGCTGCCAGAGATGCTATTAAATCATCAGGATTAAGCAAAGATGAAATAGGCTTTATCATAGTGGGAACACTTACTCCAGACTTCGCAACTCCTTCAGTGGCATGTATGATTCAGAAAGAGCTAGAAATACCAGAAACATGTACATGCTTTGATGTAAACGGAGCATGCTCTGGATTTATGTTCTCAGTACTGACAGCAAGAGGAATGATGCTTCAGGCAAAGGAAATAGATGATACAAAACCATTAAATGCTCTTGTTATTGGTACAGAAGTTCTCTCAAGAAAGTTAGATAGAGAAGACAGAGGAACATGCATATTATTTGGCGATGGAGCAGGTGCTGCCGTTATCACACTTGATAAGGATAATGATTTTTATTTTGTTACCGGTTCAAAGGGTGATTATGACGTATTAAGCTGTGGAGAACCATTTAATAATACACAGTACATTAGAATGTTAGGTAGCGATGTATTCAAATTTGCAGTAAGAAAGATACCTGAATGTATTGAGTATGTTCTTGATAAGGCAGGACTCACGATGGAAAATATTGATCATTGTGTATGTCATCAGGCCAATGCACGAATAATAGATGCAGCAATGAAAAAGTATCCAGGAATGGAAGATAAATTTTACAAAAATATTCAGAACTACGGTAATACATCAGCAGCAAGTATTCCAATATGTTTGTCAGAAATGTTTGATAAGGGCATATTAAAAAGTGGTCAGAAAATAATATGTGTAGGATTTGGTGCCGGACTTACATGGGGCGCAATTCTTATGGATATATAAGATATATAATAATAATTTTCGAGGGAGAAAATCATGAGAATAGATGAACTGTTCAAAATCAAATATCCAATCATTCAGGGAGGTATGGCAAATATCGCAACAGGCGAATTTGCAGCAGCTGTTTCAAACGCAGGTGGTCTTGGACTTATTGGTGCAGGTGGAATGAATGCAGAGATGCTTCGTGACAATATTAGAAAATGCAAATCATTAACAGATAAACCATTTGGTGTAAATATTATGCTTATGAATCCTGAAGCAGAAAAAATGGCTCAGGTAGTTATAGATGAGGGCATAAAAATAGTTACAACAGGTGCAGGATTTCCAACAAAATATATGCCAGCATGGAAGGAAGCAGGAATATTTGTAATGCCTGTAGTATCAGACTCTCTTGTTGCTAAAAAGATGGAAAAGGAAGGCGCTGACGCTGTTATAGCTGAAGGATGCGAAAGTGGTGGTCATATTGGAGAAATGACAACAATGGCATTAGTACCACAGATTATTGATGCAGTAAATATTCCAGTTATTGCAGCCGGCGGTATTGCAGATGGAAGACAGCTTGCTGCAGCATGGGCACTTGGTGCAAGTGGTGTTCAGGTAGGAACATGTCTTTTAGCATCAGAAGAATGTCCTATTCATGAAAATTATAAAAATGCAGTTCTTAAGTCAAAGGATAATTCAACAACGGTTACAGGAAGAATAAATGGTACTCCTGTAAGAATTATTAAAAATACAATGGCTCGCGAATACATCAAGAAGGAAAAAGAAGGCGCAGATAAGATGGAGCTTGAGAAATTTACTCTTGGATCACTTAGACGTGCAGTATTCGAAGGAGATACAGATACAGGTTCTCTTATGGCAGGACAGGTATGTGGACAGCTTAAAGAGATTAAGCCTTTAGCAGATATACTTAAAGAAATGGTTGAAGGTGCACAGAAGGTAATCGAAGGACTTAAGTAAAATACAGAATAAGAGGTAAAAATGAAGACAGTATTTATGTATGCTGGACAGGGAAGCCAGTATGTAGGAATGGGTAAAGATCTTTATGAGAAATATCCAGAATACAAAGAAACAATAGACAGTTTAAAAGAATATGACGCATATAAGAGCCTTATGGAAAATGGTCCAATCGAGGAGCTTTCACTTACAAAAAATACACAGCCATGTATGGCAGGTTTTGCAGCAGGTGTTACAAATGTACTTTTATCAAAAGGAATTAAGCCAGATGCAGCATGCGGCTTAAGCCTTGGTGAATATGGTGCATTATATGTAGCAGGCATTTTAAATGTAAATGACTACGTTGAGACAGTAACATACAGAGGAAAAGTAATGCATGAAGCAGCAGAAGGACTTGTGTGTGCAATGAGTGCAGTACTTGGAATGAAGTCTGAAGATATTGAAGCAGTAATCGAAAAAATAGATTGTGGATATATAATTGTTGCTAACTATAACTGTCCAGGTCAGTATGTAATATGCGGTGATGTTAATGCAGTTGAGGAAGCAGAAGTAAAGCTTAAAGAAGCAGGCGCAAAGAGATGCGTGAGATTGCAGGTTTCAGGACCTTTCCATACAAAGTATATGGAACCGGCATCAGAAAAGCTCGCTGAAAAGCTTAACACAATTACAATAAATAAAGCATCTATTCCAGTTGCACTTAATGTTACGGGAAAGATAGCTGATGAAAATACAGATATAAAAGAAAACTTAAAGCAACAGATTAAGTCAAGCGTTCGTTTTGAAAATGAAATCAAAGAATTAATTAATGAAGGCGCTGATACATTTGTTGAAATAGGACCAGGCAAGGTTTTATCAGGATTTGTAAAGAAAATTGCAAAAGAGATGGAAAAAGAAGTTGTGACTTATACAACAGATACTTGTGAAGATATTGAAAAGCTTGCCAGTGAATTAAATGGCTAATCGTTTGTCATTAAGATGAAAATCAGGAGAAAAAAATGAGCGAAAAGAAAATTGCTGTCGTAACAGGCGGAAGCAGAGGAATTGGAAGAGCTATTGTTGAAAGACTTGCAAAAGACGGAATGGATGTTTATTTCAGCTACAGAAGTGGTGAAGAAAGCGCAATTGAAGTTGAAAACGAGTGTGCAAAGTACGAAGGTAATGCAGTAAAAATTAAAGCAGATGTTGCATCATCAGAAGAATGTAAAGAGTTTGTTGCAAAGGTTAAAGAGCTTGCAGGAAGAATTGATGTATTAGTAAATAACGCAGGAATTACAAAGGACGGTCTTTTAATGAGAATGAAGGACGAAGACTTTGACAGTGTTATCGACGTAAATCTTAAAGGTACTTTTGTAATGATAAGAGAAGTAACACCTCTTATGTTAAGAGCCGGTTCAGGTAGCATAATTAATATTTCAAGTGTATCAGGTGTTCTTGGAAATGCTGGTCAGGCAAATTACAGTGCATCGAAGGCAGGTGTAATTGGTCTTACAAAAGCAGCAGCTAGAGAGCTTGCAGCAAAGAAGATTAAAGTAAACGCAATCGCTCCTGGAATGATTGAAACAGATATGACAAAAAATATGCCTGAGAAAGCACAGGATGCTTTAAAAGAAGGAATTCCATTTAAGGAAATCGGTCGTGCTGAGGATATAGCAGGATGTGTTTCATTCTTAGCAGGCGAGGATTCAAGATATATAACAGGTCAGGTTATTTGTGTTGACGGAGGAATGGCAATATGAGAAAAGTAGTAATTACTGGTGTAGGTATTATTTGTCCAATAGGTAATAATCTTACAGAGGCATGGGATGCAGTAAAGGCTGGAAAATGCGGAATTGCACCTATTACATTATATGATACAGAGGGAATGAAGGTAACTTTAGCTGGTGAAGTTAAAGACTATAATCCTGCTGATACAATTGATGCTAAAGAAGTAAGAAAAATGGATCGCTTCACACAGTTTGCCATTACAGCAGCTAAAGAAGCTGTTGATATGAGTGGTCTTGATTTTGACAAAGAAGACAGAGACAGAGCTGGTGTTATTGTTTCAAGTGGTATCGGTGGTATCGGTATATCACAGTCAGAAGCAGTTAAAGGAGTAGATAACCATTACAACAGAGTTTCACCATTTTATATTCCAATGGCTATTTCAAATATGGCAGCAGGTCAGATTTCAATAAAATATGGTCTTCATGGAATGAGTAGCTGTGTAGTTACAGCGTGTGCAGGTGGTACAAATGCAATTGGAGATGCATTCCACAGAGTTCGTGATGGATACGAGGATATAATGCTTGCAGGTGGTACAGAAAGCTCTATTACTTCTCTTGCTATCGGTGGATTTTCTTCAATGAGAGCATTATCTCAGGCAACAGATCCATTAAGAGCATCTATCCCATTTGACAAGGAAAGAAATGGTTTTGTAATGGGTGAAGGTGCAGCGATTTTAGTTCTTGAAGAAGAAGAGCATGCTAAGAAAAGAGGCGCAAATATTATTGCTGAAATAGCAGGCTACGGTTCAAACTGCGATGCTCACCATATAACAGCTCCACTTGAGAGCGGTGAAGTGGCAGCTAAGTGCTTTTCACTTGCGTTAAAGGATGCAGGAATTGATCCAAATGAAGTTGATTATATCAATGCTCATGGAACATCAACACACTTGAATGATGCTGGTGAAACAAAGGCAGTTAAGCTTGCATTTGGTGACCATGCAAAGGATATTATGATGAGTTCAACAAAGTCAATGACAGGACATTTACTTGGTGCTGCAGGTGCAGTAGAGGCTGCCTTTACAGCTATGGCTCTTAAGGATTCATATGTTCCAGCAACTATTGGATATAAAGTACCAGATGAAGAATGTGATCTTGATATCGTTCCAAATGAAGGAAGAAATAAAGACATCAAGGTAGCAATGTCAAATTCACTTGGTTTTGGCGGACATAATGCAACTATAGTACTTAAGAAATACTCATAAAGGGGAGCCCACAATGCAGTTAGATATTAAACAGATTCAGGAAATTTTACCACACAGATATCCATTTTTACTTGTAGATAGAATTGTTGAATGTGAGCCAGGAAAGGGCGCAAAAGGTATCAAATGTGTTTCAGCTAATGAAATGCAGTTTTTAGGACACTTTCCAGGTGAACCAGTAATGCCAGGCGTGTTAATTATTGAGGCTATGGCTCAGGTTGGTGCAGTAGCACTTCTCACAATGGATGAATATAAAGGAAAGTTAGCTTTCTTTGGTGGTATTAAAAATGCAAGATTCAAAAAGAAAGTAGTTCCTGGTGATGTTCTTGAAATGGAATGTGAAATGACAGCTATGAAAGGTCCTATAGGATTTGCAAAGGCTACAGCATACGTTGATGGTAAAGTAGCAGCACAGGCAGAACTTACATTTGCAGTAGAACAGTAATTAGGGTGACAACTACGGTAGTAATAAGCGTAAAAGTAATAGAAGAGTATGTAAAATGGTTGAATTAGAAAAAGCTTTTATAAAAGTTTATAATAAATTTAAACTACACTTTTATCAGAAAATGTTTGACAGACTTGATGATAAAGAAGCAGCATTAACAACAGTTGAAACATTCTGTATGGAAACAATTTATGCAATGGATAAACCAACTGTAAATGAGTTTGCAAAGTTTCTTGGTATATCTACACCTAATGCAGCATATAAGGTCACAAGTCTCGTAAAAAAAGGATATGTTGAAAAGGTTCGCTCCGAGAATGATAAAAGAGAATATCATCTTGTACCAACAAAGAAGTATATTGAGTATTATGATATAAGCAACACATATACATCAGAAATAATGAAGAGAGTTAAGAAAAGATTTTCTGATGAAGAAATAAGCCAATTCATTAATATCCTTAAGATTGTGTCAGAAGAATTAATGAGAGAAGTGAATATATAGTACGTTATCGAAAAGTGGGAAGATATATATTTTCTCACTTTTTTGATTTTCTAAATTATTTACTTTTATGTGTAAAATAAAGTATAATTATTAGATATTGATAATAATAGCCTGCAAATAAAAAGTCAAGGCTAAATTAGAGAACATTGAAAATTTTATACAGGTTGAAAAGAAGGTATCAAAATAAGACCACCACAACCAGTGCTGGTCAAAATAGTGTTATTGATTATACTTAATCAGATTCAG
>JAZQOO010000012.1:0-22950 GCA_045627905.1 Lachnospiraceae bacterium
AAGAGCTTGTTCCTGATGTCGTATATACCTTATATGTATTTTTGCCTGTGCTGCCACTAACTGTTATCTCACGAGAAGTTGATGATGTATCCTCATCTCCCCAGTGGTCAATTCTATATCCACTCGAAATAGTAGGCTTAAGCGTGAGCTCAGCACCCTCTAAAGCATATGCCTCCTCTGCCGTAACGTGAGAATCTCCTTCAATTCTGACTCTGTACAGTGTCATTGTTGTACCAGCCACCACTTCATTACATGGCAAATACTCATATTTTCCAGAAGTATTGATGTATCTGTATGTAGGACTAACCTCTAAATCAATAGATACACTTTTCTTACTGTCAAAATCATCTCCGTAATTTTCATCTATGAAGCCTGCCAGTCTGTCTAACAGCTCCTTTTTAAGAGGCGATGTTTTTGTCTTATACAGTGAATCATATCCAGATAATGAATCTACCATTGAACTGAATACACGCTCTCCATCGTAATATGCTCTCAAAACATATCCTGTTGTCAGGAAATCCTCTCCTGTAGAATCAGTAACAGGAACTCTGTCTGGTAAAGTAACAGTTATTTTTCTATTTTTACCCTTTGTATATTTTATATCAATATCATAACTGTATTGCTCTGTAAATTCCAAGTCAACTACATTTACTGAACCAGCTAAATTCATAAATGTCCAAGGATTATCATACCTGTCATTTCCGTTGATTCTATATGTAGACAATCTTATAAACTGATCATTCTGAACTGTCATGACCGGTTCACAATCATACGGATATACAAAAAAGCCAGTTGCCTCACCCTGTGGATTCACAGTAAGACTTCGTGTATTGTACCCTGATGCGTTTTCAGCAAAGTCAACTCTTGCCTGCATTGTAATGCTCATATTTCTGGCATTAACATATATCATTCCGTAATTTGCATCAACAATGATTCCTGCATACTGAGTACTGTACCAGCCATCAAAAATATGTTTACCCAATAATTCAGGTGATAATATATTTACAAGTGATAAATCAAGCGTTGAAAGACCTGTCATTCCTTTAAATGCATAGTCTCCAATTTTAGTAACCTCAGCCCCCAATATAAGAGTACTGACATTAGCCATTCCGTCAAATGCATAGCTACCTATACTCCCAATATATGCATTTGACAAATCAAGTGTTCCTGATTCATCTCCAGTAACATTATAGAGACCTGCGAACGCATAATTACCTATGTTAAGAACATCCTGTTCAATCTCTATATTTTTGATGCTACCGCTATACCTATACCATGGTGCATTTGATGGGCTGTAATCTCTCATCTTACCTGGTGTAGATGACTCTACATTGGCACCTATACGCAGTAATCCATCGTCATCGATATCCCATTCGATTCCACCATCTGTAAATGTATCAGTCATCTTATTGACATTGCCTAATGCCTTATCAACACTATCTTTAGGCGTAAAATAACTATCTGATGACTTATCTACAGTATCAGCACTACCTTCATCTTCATTTTTGTGTTTAACCTCTACAGTCTTTTTACTACTGCCAAAGCTTGCAATCGAGCTGTCAGCTGGATCTACTACAGTCGACCTAGTGCTAGCAGGTACGTAAACCGACATGCATACACACATGGCAACAGCCAGTGCATTAAATGTAATTTTCTTAATCATTTAATAAATCTTCTCCAGTTAAGAGTTTATATGCCTGAAGATATTTAGCAATTGTCTTTTCTGTAATATCTTCTGGCAATGTCCAATCATGTCCTTCGTTAGCCTTGAGCCAATCTCTTGCAAACTGCTTGTCAAATGAAGGCTGTGAATGACCTGGTTCATATTCGTCTGCTGGCCAGAAACGTGAACTGTCTGGTGTAAGCATCTCATCACCAATAATTATTTCACCATTCTCATCAAGACCAAACTCAAACTTTGTATCTGCAATAATTATACCACGTTCTCTAGCATAATCGGCACATTTTTTATACAAAGCAATTGTATAATCTCTTAATTTCTCTGCATACTCCTGTCCTTTTCCTGGATATGCCTTTTCGAGATGTTCAATACTCTGTTCAAATGAAATATTTTCATCATGGTCACCTATTTCTGCCTTTGTAGAAGGTGTATAAATAGGCTCCGGAAGCTTATCTGATTCCTGTAATCCTTCTGGAAGCTTTATACCACAAACTGTTCCGTCCTTCTTATAGCTGGCCCAGCCGCTGCCTGTAATATATCCGCGAACGATACATTCTACAGGAAGCATTTCAAGCTTCTTACACATCATTGAGTTACCATCAAATCTCTCCTGTCTGAAAAATTCAGGCATCTCATTAACATCTGTAGTAATCATGTGATTTGGTAAAATGTCCTGTGTAAGATTAAACCAGAATTTTGACATCTGTGTAAGAACTGTTCCCTTTTTCTTAATGATGTTATTTAAAATAACATCAAAACAGCTTATTCTGTCTGTTGCAACCATTATAAGGCTGTCACCATTGTCATAAATTTCTCTTACTTTTCCTTCTTTAATTGGCTTAATTTCTTGCATTTTTTTCACTTATCCTTATGGATATCCTTTCATATTTATTATCTAACACCTAAAAGAAGTAAACCGTATGACGGATATGGCCATGATTTCTGTTCCGCAACCATTTCCATAGCGTCTGAGTGTTTTCTTACTTCTTCCATTTCCGGTATTATTTCATCTCTGCAATAATTTGCATGCTCTACAAAGTCTGAAATCGTGCTGCCCTTAAGCTCCTTTTTCTCAAGACGCTTAACAGCCTCGTACATTAAGTCAAGCTCTCCTGAGAGCTCTTTTAATACATCCTTTTCATACTTGCACGCAAGACCCTGCTTTTCCTTTTTATTTATATTATACGCAAGCTCTGCTGTAAATCTACTCATTGCTGGCAAAATATCTTTATTTGCCATATCAAGCATTGTCAACGCCTCAATATGAATAATTTTGGCATAATTTTCAAGTCTTACCTCATGTCTTGCCTCAAGCTCACGTATTGAGTATACTCTGTGAGTATCAAATAACTTAACATTCTTTTCATCCAGGAAATGCGCTAATGCATCTGGAGTAGTCTTGTAATTTGAAAGACCTCTCTTCTTTGCTTCTTCAACCCATGTATCATCATAGCCGTCACCATTAAATATAATTCTTGTATGCTCTTTAAAGGTCTTTCGTACAAGGTCATGTAACGCCTTTTCAAAATCCGCCTCATTTTCAAGCTCATCTGCAAAAATTCTAAGTGACTCTGCAACGGCTGTATTTAATACTGTGTTACAGCAGGAAATAGAATCTGATGAACCAAGTGAACGAAGCTCAAACTTATTTCCTGTAAATGCAAAGGTTGATGTTCTGTTTCTGTCTGTTGTATCCTTTGGAATTCGAGGTATTGTGTGAACTCCAAGCTTTAACGTTTCCTTTTCACTACCACTAAATGGTCTGTCTTCAATTATAGCATCAACAACCTCCTGCAAATCACTTCCTAAAAACATCGAAACAATAGCAGGTGGGGCTTCATTTGCACCAAGTCTGTGGTCATTTCCCGCAGTTGCTACAGATATTCTGATTAAATCCTGATAGTCGTCGACAGCCTTTATAACTGCTGCTAAAAACAGTAAAAATTGCGCGTTATCATATGGTGTCTCACCCGGGTCTAAAAGATTTTGTCCCGAATCTGTAGACATCGACCAGTTATTGTGCTTACCTGAGCCGTTTACGCCATCAAATGGCTTCTCATGTAAAAGACATACCATTCCATGTCTCTTTGCAACCTTTTGCATAAGCTCCATTGTCAACTGATTATGGTCTGATGCAATATTTGTAGTTGTAAAAATAGGTGCAAGCTCATGCTGTGCTGGTGCCACTTCATTATGCTCGGTTTTTGCCAAAATACCAAGCTTCCAAAGCTCCTCATTCAGCTCGTTCATGAACTCCTGCACTCTTGGCTTAATAGAGCCAAAATAATGATCATCAAGCTCCTGTCCCTTTGGAGGTCTGCATCCAAAGAGTGTTCTTCCTGTATAAATAAGGTCCTTTCTCTGATCAAATAGAGCTTTATCTACTAAAAAATATTCCTGTTCTGGTCCAACTGTAGTTACTACAGATTCCTCTTTTCCAAATAGCTTAAGAATACGCTCTGCCTGTCTTGAAATAGCTTCCATTGAACGAAGTAGTGCTGTTTTCTGGTCTAGTGCCTCACCGCCATATGAACAAAATACTGTTGGAATATACAGTACACCTTCTTTGACAAAGGCATAGCTTGTCGCATCCCATGCGGTGTATCCTCTTGCTTCAAATGTAGCTCTTATTCCGCCAGATGGAAAAGATGACGCATCAGGTTCACCCTGCATAAGTTCTTTTCCAGAAAACTCCATTATAACCTTTCCACCCTTTTTAGGTGAAATAAAGCTATCATGCTTTTCAGCAGTAACACCAGTCATTGGCTGAAACCAATGTGAATAGTGTGTCGCTCCTTTAGATATTGCCCAGTCCTTCATAGCATTTGCAACAACTGTTGCAACTTCTGAGTCAAGACGTTTTCTGTTTTTGATTGTATTCTGAAGAGCCTTGTAGGTATGCTTCGGAAGAAGCGCCTCCATGGTATCATCATCAAAAACATTCATTGCAAAAATGTCAGTTACCTTATTCATTTTTTGTTTTCCTTCCTTATTTGGGTATGAACAATACCCTATTACGCAAACTGTAAGATGCAATTACAATTTACGATTATCATCATGGGTTTGTATTTGTAGAAATGCCATCTGCATTTCTTTGATGCCCCATGTGTACTAATGCTGTAGCACCTAATATTCCTTGTTCTTCACCAAGACTTGGCTCAACAATATAATTATCTATATCCTCAAGTTCCTTAATGCTCAAATAACCTCCTACTAGTTTAAGAACATTTTGTCTAATCATTGGATATAGAAACTTTTTATGCATAACACCCCCACCTAAAATTATTTTTTCTGGAGATGTCGTCATAATTATGTTAACCAACGCCTGTGCTATGTAAAATGCTTCTCTCTCCCACACTGGAGAAGACTCTTCTACAAATTCCGCTTTTTTGCCACATCGTAACTCAATTGCCGGGCCTGATGCAAGACCCTCAAAACAGTTATCATGATATGGACAAACACTTTTAAAGCTATCTTCTTTTTCTCTCGATAGTAACATATGTCCTGTTTCAGGATGCAATGCTCCATGTACTAAATTACCTTCGACAAGGAAGCCAGCCCCTATGCCTGTCCCTATAGTTATGTAAACCAAATTTTTACAATTACTATATTTTCCAAACGTAGTCTCTCCAAGACAGGAACAGTTAACATCTGTATCTATAAAAACAGGAATACCAAGGTTCTCCTTAAGGGTTGTAAGGAGCTTTGCCCCCTTCCATCCTGCTTTTGGTGTATTTAGAATATTTCCATATTCATCTGATTCTTTATGAAGCTCAACTGGACCAAATGTACCAATACCTAATGCCTTTATTTCATGAATGCTCATCTGACCACGAAAATAGTCCGTAATGGCATTTAGTGTCTCTTCTACTGTTGTCGTAGGTATTGTTTTTTTATTTACAACCTCTCCGTCTTCAGCTACAATGGCACATACCATCTTTGTTCCGCCAGCTTCAAGTGCTGCGAATAAGTTTTTCATTTGTGTCTAAACCTATTCCTTACCATCCCAGCAATATGTACAGAGCTTACACTTTTCAAGACCTGTAGCCTCTAACATATCGTCAAGTCTGTTAAACTGTAATGATGTAAAATGAAGATCTTTTCTAATTTCTTCAACCATAAGCTTATATTTTTCAGAATCTGGATTTGTATACTCTTCTAATATTTCATCAGTAACATTTCCATTTTCAAGTCTCTGTATTACTCTTCTAGTAATAAGCTCCATCTCTGATGATGACCTTGAAAAATTAAGGTACTTACAGCCATATACTAGTGGAGGACACGCAGGTCTTACATGCACTTCCTTTGCACCAGACTCAAACAGATATTCTGTTGTCTCTCGAAGCTGTGTTCCTCTTACAATTGAATCATCTATAATTAGCAGGCTCTTATCCTTAATTAAATCATCTACTGATAAAAGCTTCATCTTAGCGATAAGATTACGCTGACTCTGTATTGTTGGCATAAATGAACGTGGCCATGTAGGTGTATACTTAATAAATGGTCTTGAGAATGGTACTCCTGACTCATTTGCATATCCTACAGCATGAGCAGTTCCCGAATCTGGCACACCTGCAACAATATCCGGCTTTGCTTCGTCTCTTCTTGCCATTGCAGCACCGCATCTATATCTCATTTCTTCTACATTTGTGCCTTCATATGAGCTTGATGGATAACCATAATAAACCCAGAGGAAGGTACATATTTTCATTTCATCACCAGGTGCTTTTAACGTAACACAGTTGTCAGCTGTCATAACTACTATTTCTCCTGGTCCTAACTCTTTATGAGTTGAATAACCAAGATTTTTAAATGAAAAGCTTTCAAAAGCCGCACAGAAAGAACCTATTTTCTTACCAATAACAACTGGTGTTCTTCCGTATTTATCTCTTGCAGCGTATATTCCTTTTTCGTGAAGAAGTAATAGTGATAATGAACCGTCTACTTTTTCAAGAGCATATGCAATACCATCTATAAGGTTATCCTTTTGGTTAATTAAGGCTGCAACAAGCTCCGTTGCATTAATCTCACCACTGCTCATTGGATTAAAGTGTGAATGTCCACCTTCCATAATCTCATCTGCAAGTGCATCTGCATTATTGATTTTGCTTACTGTTGTAATCGCATATGCGCCATGATGTGAACGAACTAAAAGAGGCTGTGGCTCATAATCTGAAATACATCCAATTCCAAGATGTCCCTTCATAGAAAGCATATCTTTGTCAAACTTAGTTCTGAAAGGTGCATTTTCAATATTATGAATTGAACGCTGAAAGCCTTCGTCACCACGAATAACCATTCCGGCTCTTCTTGTTCCTAAATGTGAATGATAATCTACACCAAAGTAAAGATCAAACACACAATCATCTTTCGATGCAACACCAAAATATCCACCCATTTTTCTTCCTCGATTCTTTTTAATTAATATAAAATCTTTTTCTTCCATTATAGGCTAATTTTCTTCGAAAATTAGCCTGTCCTAAGGCATCCACCAGCTTCGCTGGTCCCCCTTAGGACTAGCCATGATATAATCTTGCAGTCTGGTATTCAGGCTCACAAGTCACATTAAAGCCAAGCTTTTTAAATGTAATTTCATCTTCTCTTGAAAGAATTACCGTTGAATGTACCTCCGACCCTTTAAGCTCACCAAGCTTTTCAAGTGCAAGCTTTGCCGTAGGATTAGTAACAGCGCCAATAGATAAAGCAAGTAATATCTGGTCAAGGTGAAGCAATGGATTAGAGCTTCTTAAATGATTGACCTTAAGCTTCTGAATTGGTTCAATAATATTTGCTGCTATTAAATCTATTGAATCTGATATTCCTGCAAGATACTTAAGTGCATTCAAAACTGCTGCTGACGATGCACCCATAAGTGCAGTTGTCTTTCCTGTAACAATATGTCCATCCGGAAGCTCTATTGCGGCAGCAGGTCCATCTGTTTTTTCTGCTACCTGAAGTGCAGGTACAACACATGGTCTGTTTTCTGCTGTAAGATTTAGCTCATTCATAAGTACATCGAGCTTTTGAATTTCTGTTGTATCTGGATTACCCTTTTTTGCGGCACATCTTGCAGTATACCATCTTCTTATTATTTCCTGTATTGAAGCTTCAACACATGCTTCATCATCAATTATTCCGAATCCAACCATATTTACACCCATATCTGTTGGACTCTTATATCTTGATTCTCCATATATTTTTTCAAACATTGCTGAAAGTACAGGGAATATTTCTACATCTCTGTTATAGTTAACTGTTGTTTCACCATATGCCTCAAGATGATATGGGTCTATCATATTTACATCTGATAAATCAGCAGTTGCAGCCTCATAAGCAAGATTTACTGGATGCTTAAGTGGCAAATTCCATACAGGGAATGTCTCGTATTTGGCATATCCTGCCTGTATTCCCCTTTTATTTTCATGATATAACTGTGATAAGCATGTAGCCATTTTTCCAGAACCTGGTCCTGGTGCAGTAACAACGACTACTGGCATCTTTGTTTCTATATATTCATTTCTTCCAAAACCATCCTCACTCACAATATAAGGAACATCCGCCGGATAATTTTCTATTGGATAATGACGGTAAACCGCAATGTTCATACTCTCAAGCTTTCTCTTAAAAGCCTCGGCTGCACGCTGATTTCTGTATCGTGTCAATACAACAGAGCCAACATAGAGTCCTAAATCTCTGAATGTGTCAATTAGACGCATAACATCTAAATCATATGTTATTCCAAGGTCGCCACGCTGTTTATTCTTTTCAATATCATCAGCACAAATAGCTATAACTATTTCAGCCTTATCTTTTATTTTAAGAAGCATCTTCATTTTGCTGTCTGGCTCAAAACCAGGCAAAACCCTCGATGCGTGATAGTCATCAAATAACTTTCCACCAAACTCAAGGTAAAGCTTACCACCAAATGAATCTACTCTCTCAAGAATCTTTTTACTTTGAAGTTCAATATACTTGTTATTGTCAAAACCTGTCCTTTTCATTAGTATAACCCTGCCTTCGTTTTAAATATATATTATGTAAACCTTTTCAACGCTACATGATATTGGCCTCTTTAAGCGCCTGCTCATAAAGGTCCTTATCCTTTAAATAAACTTCAATATTATCAAGAATATCTGTGTAATCAGATATAAGCTTATGAACATTTTCCTTCTGATAATCATTGTACCCAGCTTTACCAATATGCTCGTGGAGAGCAGCTATATCCGCAAGTCTGTATGCACCTATCATTCTGGAGCTTGATTTAATAGCATGTGCTAATATTGTATAGTCTTTATAATTATCTGCCGAAATGTACTCACTCAAACGCTCAACATTCTTTCTGCCTTCTGTATAATAAGTCATAAGAATATCATTATAAGCATCCATCTTGCCACCGAATTCGATAAGAGCAGCATTCATTGAAAGACCACTTATTTCTTCTTCAATATAAGACGACCTAGGCTTCTTTTTCTTAGGTTCAGCAGCTACCTGCTTATTCTTTGGTATAATATCAAGTAATGTCTCTGATAATATTCGCATCTGAATTGGCTTAGCAACAAATCCCTGAAAGCCTTCTTCTTCAAATAGCTTTTTCATACCAGATACAGCATTTGCAGTAAGTGCAACAATAGGAACATTTTTATAATATTCACCATCCATTTCACGAATCTTTTTAAGACATTCTATACCATCCATAACTGGCATCATATGATCCATGAAAATTAAATCATAATCGTTACATTCTTTAAGCTTTGCAATACATTCAAAGCCACTGTTTGCTGTTTCGCATTTAATCTCAAACTCATCAAGAAGATTTACAGCAACATCAAGATTCACCTGATTATCATCTACAATAAGAACCTTCACGTTAGGCATTACTACACTACTCTTATATGCCCGGTCGCGCTTCATATCCTCTCTTACTCTCGCCATATAATCCCCAACAGGAGTAAAATCTACAATTTCCTGAGTAATTGTGACTAAAAATGTAGTTCCAACATCTTTTGTTGAATAGCAGTCAAGCGTTCCACCCATCAGTTCTATTAATGACTTTGTAATATTAAGCCCAAGACCTGTACCTTCGATATTTCTATTTTTTTCAAGGTCAAATCTTGAGAAGCTCTCAAACATTTTTTTCTGCTGCTGCCAGTCAAGTCCAATACCAGTATCTTCCACAGCAAATTTGATTTTTACAGTTTTTTCGTTTCCCTTAACAGCGTTGCATGTTACACTTAGCTTAACGCTACCACTTTCAGTATATTTTACAGCATTTGATAAAAGATTATTTAAAATCTGTCGTATACGAACATCGTCACCACTCAGCTTTGAAGGAACCTCTGAACTTACATTTACATCAAAATTCAAATTCTTTTTAGCTGCACGTATCGAATTTCCACTCACAACATCATGTACAAGAGTTGATATATCATATTCGACAGGAACAATTTCCATCTTACCAGATTCAATTTTTGAAAAATCAAGTATGTCATTAACTATACTAAGAAGATTTCTGCCAGAGGTCTTAATACTGTTAGCATATGCCATGTCATTTTCATTTAAATCACTTCTTAAAAGCATTTCAGACATACCAATAACAGCATTGAGTGGTGTTCTAATTTCATGCGACATATTGGCCAAAAATTTTGTCTTTGCTTCATTTGCTGCATTTGCCTCTGCTGTTGCTTCATCAACCATTGTCACTAGAAGCTTACGCTGCTTTCTACTGATAAATATAAGCCACGTTACATATATTAAAAATACTATAAATACAATTGTAATAACAAAATTACTAAGTACATTAGCTGTTTTTACCATATTAGTAACAACGACTGCCGGTACTATTTGTACTACAACATATCTATTTGCTTCTACTTTAATGATAGAGCAGACACCTTCTTTTCCATCTCCATCAAAATAGCTGAAGTTCATTGTATCTCTCACATTATTATTTAAGAATAACATGATGTTGTCGTACATACCTGATTTAGCATAATTGAAGCTTGCTAAAAGTGTCGAGATGTTTGTTTCTCTCGCAAGATATGTTCTAGGATTATTAGCTTTACCGCTTTCAACTGCTGAGCTTCCCATAACCTTTCCATCAGCCACATTAATGAGAAATACATCAAGTGGTACCGAAAAGAAAGATCTTGAAAGCATCGAATCTATTTTGTCCTGATTATAATGACCAACAAGCACCCCGATTATTTTATTATCAGTAGAAAAAACAGGTGTATAAAAGCAAAGCGTAGGTTCATCATTTGA
Source organism: Lachnospiraceae bacterium (assembly GCA_045627905.1). GTDB lineage: Bacteria > Bacillota > Clostridia > Lachnospirales > Lachnospiraceae > UBA2868. The sequence goes on from JAZQOO010000012.1 coordinate 10,943, forward strand.
TTTACTCACATCAAGAAACTCGTTGCCTGTTTCACCATTAAAGCCTTTAATATAAAACTCTCTCTCTTTTACATCAACATCACCATCTTCAGAATGGTATATTCCGTCAGGTGTAACATATGCCATACTGTCAAAAAACGTGAACTGATTAGCTACCTCAAGTGCCTCATCCCATAAAACATCACCGTCAGCACTAAGAATTCGCGAAAATTCCTCTGAAAGATTAACAATGAGTAATTCTGCATTATCAAACTGTCCTTCTATTCTTCGCTTAAGCTCCGTAGAGGAATCCGCCGAATACGCAAGACTACGCTCTACTATTCTTTCCTTGGTTCTTTTATCCTGCCATATAAAAATAAATAAAATTATACAGCTTACTAAAATTCCACCTATAATTACAGACAAAGAGCCTCTAAACTGTTTATGTATATCTGTATTTTTTTTGTCAAAAACAGCCGACCTTATTCTATTAATTTTTTCAAGCAATAGCTTCATCTATTATCCCTATATTTACTCTGATTCTTCTGGTAACGGCTCAACCAAATCTCCTAAAAACTTCTTAAGAGTATTGTCAAGTTCTACTATATCAACCGGCTTTGTCATATATGCATCAAATCCGCTTTCTATATACATCTCCGACGCTCCCATAACAGCGTTGGCTGTAAGAACTATAACCTTTGTACTCTCAGGAATAAGATTATCCTCCTTAAGATGCTTAAACGTTTCTATTCCATCCATTTCAGGCATCATATGGTCTAGCAGAATAATATCAAATTCCTTTTCTTTACATATATCAAGACATTTCTGTCCAGAATCACATGTTTCTAGCTGTACACCATATGGTTTAAGTAGTCCCTTTAAAACCATAAGATTCATCTTAACATCATCGACTACAAGAAGTTTTGCTTCTTTTGCCGTGAATGTATTTTTACGTTTCTTAACCTGCTTTTCTTTTTCATGTACCGAACCCATAGGCGATTCATCAATTACTTTCTGTTCAATACTAAAAGCAAATGTAGAGCCTTCACCAAATACGCTCTCTACTTCAAGCTTTGAATCCATCAGCTCAAGAAGCTGTCTTGTTATTGATAATCCAAGTCCTGTACCTTCAATTGATCTATTTTCTTCATCATTAACTCTGTTAAATGATGAGTTAAGCACATTGTCTAAGTCTTCCCTCTTTATACCCTTACCAGTATCCTTTACAGAAAATCTAAGAGTTGCATTCTCGCCCTTAGTGCTCTCTTTAGATACACTCAATGTAACTGTTCCCTGCTTTGTGTACTTAACAGCATTTGTAAGAATATTTGTCGCCACCTGCTTTATTCGTACTTCATCACCATAATATACAGATGGGATGTTCTCATCAATTTCAAGTACAAGTTTTAAATCTTTACCCGACATACGGCTTTCTGTCATAAGTATCAAGTCATTAAGAAGGACCTTCATCTTATACTCTGTTGGTATGATATCCATCTTACCGCTTTCAATTTTAGAAAAATCAAGGATATCATTAACAAGAGCAAGAAGTGATTTTCCTGCATCAGCAATATTAACCGAATAGCCTCTTATATTGTCTTCTTTTGCCTCTCTTAAAATAAGCTCATTCATTCCAAGAACAGCATTTATAGGAGTTCTGATTTCATGAGACATATTTGCAAGGAATAAACTTTTTGCCTTACTTGCACTCTCAGCATCTTTTCTGTTTTTCTGTTCTTTACTTATTCCAATCTGTATATATGCAAAGTTAGAGACAGTATACGCAAGTGCCGCAATAGCAAATAATTCTTCAAGCGTATTACCTATCATTAATGTACTGCTAATAACCGACGCAATGTTCCATGTAGCCAGTGCTACATAGCCAGTCAAAATAAACGGCGAAAATGAAGTTTTATTTTCTTCACAGTCATTTTTATATGAGCTTAATAAAACTAGCGTTACAATCGTAGAAATAACGTGAGTAACAACCTTCATTTCGTGAAAATCATAGTAGCCCGCTATAAACAAAGAAATCTGAACAATATAGTTAATTAAAACGATAGGTACAAATATATATAATTCAATGTTTGACTTTGATTTTTTGATGCTTGTGTAATACAGTATTATTGGAATTATCGATAACATATAGCAGCAATATCCCATCGTGTCATACCACCCAAGATTATGTGCTATAAACTGTCTTGCTGTTAATGTTGATACATAAGAAATTACCGCTAGTAAAGCATATGTGAACAAATAAAATAAAGATGCACTTTGTTCAAATGTCTGTCTGTATGCAATAAAACTCACAATAGAAACAATACCTATTGTCAAAACAATTGTTGTAAGTATAATCCAAGGAACATTTGACTTTAAAAGCATAAGAATTACGCTTATTTCATTTCCAAGAATTATGTCATTTATATGACCAGAATACATGCTGTCTGATGATATTCTGACAGTTATATCCATTCCTGCATCTGTACTGTATATTGGAACAATTAAGTACGCTGAAGGTGAAGTCTTTCCATATACCCGGCTCTTTTTATCCGAGTATTCTTCTCTTAATATACCACCAACGCTTACAATAATATCCTGCCTGTTTCCTTCAACAAGAACGCAGTTATATTTCTTGATTGTCTGAGGAAGTGTTTTCTTTAAGAGAATAGACTTTCCTCTCTCTACCGAAATATCAAGTGGCAGACTCTGCCCCTCAAGCTTTGTATTTCCGTAGCTTACTTCCCATTCGTCGCTCCAATCATAAATACTTTTATCATCAAACGAAAAATCCTCATACTTACTATTTCCCTTCGAAAACAGAATGCCAGAGAATAAAATCAAAAGCACGAGAAACAAACATATTAAATTTGGTAAATATTTATTTTTATTCATTCGTTTCCGTTAAGCTGTCCTATTACTTTTTATGTCTTTCCTTTACACCTTCGAGTGACATATTTTCAGCGAAAGTTGCTATATCCATAAGAGTAGCATTTTTGTTGTAATCAACACACAGACTTCTTGCATCATTTTTATTTAAAATCTGCTTGTTGTCAAAATCCTCTTCGTATCCAAGACACCAGTCCTTATAATCGTTATAAGCCTCAATACTGTCGATAACCATCATATTATAGTTAATATCAACAGGATACTCAGACTTATCTATCGCACCTCTTATAGCATTAACTAATGTAATAAGTGTCAATGATGCATCTGCATGATGTCCCCCTGCCACTGCATCAATCGCACCTGTTTCAATATATCTTTCTAATGAATTATCGAAGTCAACACCGGCAATTGGAATATATTCTTTCATTCCAAGCTCATCCTCTGCATCAACTATAAACGGATAAAAGCCACCTCTGATAGAGAAAATACCATTACAGTCTGGATACTTTTTAAACATTTCCATTGCTGCTGTTTTAGTAGCTTCGTCATCAGCAAGCTCCCATACTTCTTCAACTATTTCAACATCTGGCTCTTCGCATGCATCTCTAAAGCCCTGGGCTCTTGCTTCGTATGATACATCTCCATGTTCAGGACAAAACATAACTATTTTCTTTGCCCCATCCTCAATAAGCTTTCTTCCAACCTCATATGCTGCTGAATATTCATTTTCGTGCATACGACCAACGTAGTAAGGATTACTTTCAACAACATTTGCCACCTCTGGGTCTGCAATTGTACGTGTTGCCTGCATAAACGGAATCTGTTTTTCTTCGCATATTTTGCTGATATCTACTAAAGAATCCTCAGAAAAATTAATAACAATCATTCCATCCACACCCTGATCAGCAAAGCTCTGTGCTGCACGAACAACACTATCTGCTGAGTAATCTGTTGTATCAGGGTTGAAAAGCAAATTAACATTCAATGCATCTGCTACAAGCTTTATCTGATGTGCCTGGTCATTCATAAATCCATCAAAATCAAGGTCCCAGAATGTGTATCCTATTGTAAGTGGTTCCGCATCAGTTGTATCAGAATAAATTGTCTGATTTGCTTCAGCATCACCTTCTTTTTTACTATTACCACATGCAGTCATAGATAAAGCTAATGATACTGCTGTCACAACACTCATAATTTTCTTAAATCTTCTCATAAGTAAAATTTCCTTTCACCGCCCGTCTGTTATAAAGTAAAGAAGCTCACAAATATGTGAGCTTCTCAAACAACCATTACAAACGAATTGTTTGTTCAATAAGCCACATTATATTTTACCATACAATACGGCTGAATACAAAACATTTCGTGTGTTGTAAACCTATATTTTAAAAATATATTTATGATACCATCAATTATTCATGCACTTTCCATGATTTATGGTCTGTATGGAGGAGATGATGAGCAATTTCTGAATTTGGTTTTTCAAAATACTCCTCATATGCAGCAATAACCTCTGGATTTTCATGTGAAAATCTTAACTTGGCATTTTTATCAAGCGAATAAAGCTTTGGCGCTCTGGCTTCTGCCATCTCAACTCCTTCATGGATTGGCTGTCCGCCACCGCCTACACAACCGCCAGGACAAGCCATAACTTCTACAAAGTGGTATTTAACCTCTCCAGCTTTTAATGCATCTATAAGCTTTCCAGCATTTTTAAGGCCATGTACTACGGCTGTCTTTACTTCGATGTCGCCAATTTTAACATTGAATTCCTTCCATGGCTTCATACCTCTTACATCATTAAATACATCGAGTGGAGGATTTTCACCTGTAATAATATTATATCCTGTTCTAAGAGCAGCCTCCATAACACCACCAGTTGCGCCAAATATAACAGCAGCTCCTGTGTATGTTCCAAGTGGAGAATCGAATTCGCATTCATCAACATATTCTGGGTCTATTGATTCCATTTCAACGATTCTTGCAAACTCTCTTGTTGTAATAACGCAGTCAACGTCCTGACCTGCACCAGCATCATTCATTACAGGTATGTCACATTCTGCTTTTTTAGCAACGCAAGGCATAATTGATACTGAGAAAATTTTCTTAGGGTCAATACCTGTTTTCTTTGCAAAATATGACTTAACAGTCGCACCAAACATCTGCTGTGGCGACTTTGCTGTTGAAATATAATCAAGTATTTCAGGATACTGTGTCTTTGCATATCTCATCCAGCCTGGACAGCATGATGTAAACATAGGGAACTTATCAAGTTCTCCTCTTGTAAATCTGCCAACAAACTCATTACCCTCTTCCATAATTGTAAGATCAGCAGCAAAGTTTGTGTCAAATACAAAGTCAAAGCCCATTGCCTTCAAAATGGCTGCAAGTCGTTTTTCCGTAGCAAGCTCTGGCTTCATCGAAAGGTCTTCACCCCATGCAGCTCTTACAGCAGGTGCAATCTGAACTACTGTAACAACCTCTGGATCATTAAGCGCTGTTAAGACCTTAACAATATCTTCTCTTTCGTGCAATGCTGCAACTGGACAATGTGTAATACACTGACCGCAAAGTGAACAATCTGCATCACATATTTTCTTGTTATCTTTTACAGCAACTCTTGTATGACAACCAGTATTTACAACGTCCCAAATATTAAGACCCTGAATCTTATCACATACCTGAACACATCTCATACACTTGATACATTTACTTTCATCTTTGATAAGAGGAAATGTCTGGTCCCATTCTCTTCTTGGAATATCCTGATGGTATGCATCTGTATGAACGCCTAACTCATATGCCACCTTCTGAAGTGAACAGTTGCCAGAACGAACGCAGGCTGTACATTCACAGTTATGCTGTGAAAGAATAAGTCTTATCATTGTACGACGTGCGTTTCTAACCTTTGGAGAGTTAGTATACACCTTCATGCCTTCCTGACATATAGTATTACATGATGGCGTAAGTCTTTCATTTCCTGCTATTTCAACAACACATACTCTGCAGGCAGCTATTTCATTAAGTTCCTTTAAGTAGCAAAGATGTGGAATGTTGATTCCAATTTTGCTCGCAGCCTGCATTATTGTTGTACCTTCTTCAACACTGACAGGGCGATTATTAATAGTTAAATTTACCATTTAAACTCCCTCCCTCCTTTGAAGATTCCGTAGCCATAGTGGTCGCAACGTAAACATCTCGAACACTCCTGCTGACATTCTTCATCACTCATTGCATTCTCTATCTGTGAGAAATTCTTACTTCTCTCTGATGCAATAGTAAGAGAAAGGTTAACTCTTGCTGTTGGTGGATATGGTTCCAAATCTGCTTCTGGAACTTCTACACCTGATTCTATAAGATGATTGAAGCCTAAATATTCGTCAATATTTGCAGCTGCAACTTTACCAGCCATAATTGCTTTAATAACTGTAGCTGGGCCTGATGCACAGTCACCACCTGAGAATACACCATCTGCTTCCTCAATAATAGTTCTGTCATCTGCTGCAATTTTACCTCTGTTTGTAGGTACACCCGCCTCTGCAAAATGCTTACTTTCAATTGACTGTCCAATAGCTATTATAACAACATCACAAGGTATTCTAATTGGGTCCTTCTTAGCTGCCGAAACTGATGCTCTTCCACTATCTGGATCAATAGCACCAATAATCTGTGGTGCAGTCCAGAATGCTACAACCTTACCATCCTTATCAGCTTCTACCTTAAGTGGTGCCTGAAGCTCTAAAAATTCACAGCCTTCTGCAAGTGCGCCCTCTATTTCATCTGGAAGCGCTGTCATGTCTTCTTTACGTCTTCTGTAAACTATGTAAGACTCATTTGCTCCACATCTTAATGCTGAACGCACACAGTCCATCGCAACATTACCACCGCCGACAACAACGACATTCTTACCTGTAAAATCAGGGAACTTATCATGTCCTATATCATTTAAGAAATCAACGGCAGAAATAACATTTTCAGAATCCTCGCCTTCAATTCCCATCTTTCTGTCAACATGTGCACCAATTGCAATATAAACTGCATCTGAATTTTTCTTTATTTCATCAAATGAAATGTCTTTACCAATCTTTGTATTGAGCTTAATATCAACACCTGTCTTTAATATTCTCTCAATATCCTCATCAAGTCTCTCTCTTGGGAAACGATAGCTTGGAATACCATATCTTAACATTCCACCGAGCTTATTTTTCATTTCATATACAGTACATTTATGTCCCATAAGCGAAAGGAAATAAGCTGCTGTAAGTCCTGATGGTCCACCACCGACAATTGCAATTTTCTTACCTGTTTCAGGCATATTTGCGGGTGGGTTAACTACTCCTGAATTATCAACAGCGTGTCTCTTAATACCTCTGATGTTAATTGCATCATCTACAATTCTTCGTCTGCACTTTTCCTCACATGGATGTTCACATACAAAAGCACATGCTGTTGGGAATGGATTATCCTTCATAATAAGTCTTACAGCATCTGCATTTCTCCCATTTTTAACAAGTGCAACATATCCTGGGATATCAACATGCGCTGGACAAAGTGACTTACATGGAACAGGGTTACCAAGTAATGCATAGCATGAATTATGTTCAATATGAGCCATAAAGTCATCTCTAAAATCACGAATATCCTTTAAAACTGTTTTTGCAGCTTCAAATCCAATAGCACAATCGGCTGTCTCATAAATATCAGTTGCAAGCCTTTCCATCTTAACCAAAATATCTGGTTCGCACTTTCCTACAAGAATCTGTCTCATCATATAGACGAGCTGTCCGAGTCCTACTCGACATGGTACACACTTACCACATGACTGTGCATGACATGATCTTAAATAGTTAAGTGTCAGGTCAACTGGGCAAAGTCCTGGAGGTGCCGCAATAATACGACGGTCAAAATTTCCATAGACTCTTTGAACAGTCTGCAGGTCTCGCATACCTTCTGCAATTACTAATCTGCTCATATATTTCCTCCTAATATAATATGTATTGGCAGCTCGTTTGCTAAACAAAACTCACTACCACATTATCGAAACACCTTCTCATTAAATGTTTCTTTTAAAAAATCAGACAACGCAAGGTTATCTGATTTTAATTATATACATATATTCAACACAATGCAAAATAAATATTTTTTTAACAATATTGTTAATTTTTAAACGCAAAAGTCATAGGTACCTTTGTTTGTTTTTTTAATATCATAAACAACCGTATCTGCAACATTTACAAGAGCATCAACTGAATCTATTCCGTCGTTAACACTGGCTGCTCCAACACTAATACTAATATTATCAGCTTCATTAACAACCATGCTCTTTATTTTATTCACCACATTCTTTATATGTTCTTCTATAATGTTAATATCTCTGTTTGATGGCAAATAACACATGAACTCATCGCCACCAGACCTGCTTACAATACCTATCTCTGCAAATTCCTCTTTTATAATATTGGCAGCTGCCTTAAGGACCTCATCACCTGTCATATGTCCTCTTGTTTCATTTATCTGATTAAAATCATCAAGGTCAAACATTATAAGCGTGCCCTTGTCATTATCGTCCAAATAGCTCTGAATCCTTAAAAGTGCATATTCTCTCGATAAAAGACCTGTAAGATTATCGTAAGAAACCTCATCAATATTCAAATCCTTATCAAAGCCTTTATTCTTTTCAGATGTGTTTACTGTCTTACCATTTCTTTTCTTCGTACTATCTGAATCAATAAAAGCCACATTACACCATTTTTTACCAAGCTTATCGACAGAGTAATTACGCATCTCATATATACGAATGTAGCTTCCATTGGCTTTTTTCACACGATAATTCCAGTATCCCATCTTGGTATCCGGATTACTTTCTTCATCGCTTATCTTATCAAGAATCCTCTTTTTATCCTTCTCATAAATCATATTTACAAAGGAATTGTTGTAGAAACGTCTAAACTCCTCCTTGCCGCCAAAATCAAGAAAGTCAACAACACTTGAGCTTATATAATCAAGCTCATATGTATCTGGGTCATATCTAAAAATATATACAGGAATATTGTCTATAATCTCAGAACCATCGCTGTATTCAAGCACATATGCACGACCTATAACGCGTTCTACATTACCATCCTTATCCTTTATAGCTGTAAAATGATATCTGCACAGCCCATATGCACCGCCTGCAAACATAGCTCTTACATCTACGCTACCAGGCATACCGCTTTGTGATACCCGTTTTAATGTTTCTATATAAGATTCAACATATCTGTTTTCTATCCAGTTAGTCTTAGGCAGATTTTCAAGATAATTATCTGCACTACGTTTTCTTATTTCACCCGATTCCTGCCATGTCTCCAAAACCATTCTGTCCGAATACGGGTCATATTCATAGATAACTACTCCAGCCTGTTCTACAAATGCCTTGTATTTTCTTAAAAGCTGGTCTTTACTATAATTTTCATTCATCTTTGAGTACTCTTCACTATTAAATGTTTCATACTCAACGTTCATTTTTATATTGTCAGGTGATTCAGAAAGTGCTTCCTCTTTTGTTATAAACTTTTCAAAGTCCTTAGCTGGAAGTGGCTTTGAAAAATAATAGCCCTGGATATACAAATCATCTATATACGCGCCCTTCCACTTAAGCTCCTGAATCTGTTCCTTTGTTTCTACACCCTCAGCAACTACCTTTAGCTCTAACTCTCTAACAGTATAAAGAGCACCTGATAATACCGCGCTATGCTTTCTCTCAAACATTTTCTTGATTAGGCTCATGTCAAGCTTAAGAACATCTATTGGCAAATCGCTCAGAGAACTAAGAGATGCATAGCCTGCACCAAAATCATCGAGCTCTATTAAAAAGCCTTTTTCACGGAACTTTATTACATTATATTTTTTCTTTTCAGCATCTGTTGCATTAGCAGATTCTGTTATTTCAAAGTGAATAAGACTATGGTCTATCCCATAATCATCAACTATTTTAGTATATTCTTCTGCAAGATTTCTATTGTCGAAATCAACCTGTGAAACATTTATCGATACAGGAACAACTTCCTTACCTTCAGCCATCCATCTCTTCAAATCACAGCAGACAGTTTCAAGCATATATCGGTCTAACTCAGAAATAAAACCATTCTGCTCGAATACTGGAATAAATTCTCCCGGATTCATCATTCCCTTTTCAGGGTGTATCCATCTGACAAGTGCTTCTGCCCCGCCAACCTTTTCCTGTAAAATATTGTACTTAGGCTGATAGTACGCTGTAAATTCGTGTTCTTCCAGCGCTTTCGCCATATTTTCGAGTATGAACTGCTTTTTGGAAATTTTTTCTCTTAATGAATTATCATATCTGACAAGGTAAACACCATAATGCTCATGAATAGAGCTTATTGCCATCATAGCATTACTACAAATAGTTTCTACCGGAAGTCTGTGCTCAACATTTTCGTACACGCCGCCCTTAACAATTCCATTTACTGTATTTGTAGAACCGTCTTTAACTATATTAATAAGTGTTTCCTTTAATATAAGCTTATAAAAGCTTTCCTCCTGATGAGGGATAAGTGCAGCTACCTGCGATGATTCAAGCTTTCCTAGAATTGCATTATCTGGGAGAGCTTTAAATATATCTTTGAATACTTTTTTCTGAAATTCCTTACACTTGGCATTACCATATCTGTCAAGCATAAGATGATATCCTTCGATTTCGAAGCATACCACATCATAAGCTACATTCAAGTTCGTTCTTAATACACCTGCAACCTTTGCAAAAAATATACCTCTAGTATATATGTTAAGTACAGGATCGTATTCAAAATCTTCTGGAATTGATGCTGCCTCATTCATGGCAATTATCTTTTCCACTCTTTTCTTTATAACTTGCGCATTGTATGGTTCTTTAATAAAATCAAGTGCACCAAGTTCAAAACATTTTATTTCATATTCTGGTTCGGACAACGATGTCATTATGACAACTGGAATCCTTGGAAGAGCAATTTTTGTCTTATAATCCTCTAGAAAGGCGCAACCATCCATTACAGGCATAACAAGATTAAGAAGAATAAGTGATAACTCTTCTCCCTGCTTTTCAACGGCTTCGATTGCTTCCTTGCCATTTTCTACCTCTAGCACTTCATAGTCAGCTGATAGAACATTAACAAGGGCCTCGCGCTTATCTTTATTATCTTCTGCAATAAGGATTTTCTTCAAAAATCTATTCCTCGTCGTCTACTTCTCCACCTATGACGCCACCAATAGCGCCTGTTACTGCTGCGATTACAACTGCAACTACTATTACCAAAGCAACAATTCCTGCAAATATCTCCATTATAAACCTACACCTTCCGCAATATCTTTCTGCATATCAATAACAGCCTGTCTCGAAGCATCAGCATAGTTTTCAGCACCAAACTTAGCGTACTTCTCCTGCTTATATGCTGCAATAATTCCACGAGATGAGTTTATTATAGCACCAAGACCGTCATTATTAAAGAATGGTTTTAAATCTGAACCTTTACCACCCTGTGCGCCATATCCAGGAACTAAAATATATGACTTTGGCATAATATCTCTTAACACCTTACCCATTTCTGGATAAGTAGCTCCAACTACTGCACCAACATTTGAGTAATCACCATCCATTGACATAGCTGCCCACTCAGCAACCTTAGCACCTACTGATTCATAGAGTGGCTTTTTTGTACTTTCAAGAACCTGGTCTTGAAACTCACCACTAGAAGGATTTGATGTTTTTACAAGCACGAATATTCCTTTATCATTTGCATTACATGCATCTATGAAGGGCTTTACTCCGTCAGATCCAAGATAAGGATTGACGGTTGCAAAGTCTTCATTAAATCCTGAAAGAGTATTATTTAAAACCTTAACCTTTCCAAGATGTCCTGTGGCATAGGCTGCACTTGTTGAACCAATGTCACCTCTTTTAATGTCCCCGATTATTACAAGACCTTTTTCCTTACAGTATTCAACTGTCTTGTTAAAGGCAATAAGACCAGGGATTCCAAACTGCTCATACATTGCTATCTGTGGCTTAACGGAAGGGATTAAATCATATGTTGCATCAATAATCCCTTTATTATATTTAAATATAGCATCCCCCGCAGCATCTAAAGTATCTCCGTATTCCTCAACAG
>JAZQOO010000013.1:0-76505 GCA_045627905.1 Lachnospiraceae bacterium
AGCTGTAAAGACAAACGGAAATAACAATAAATCTGAAGAAGATGGAAAAGCAACTATATATACATTTGATAGTGAAGAAGGAAAGACAACATTCACAGTATCTGGAGGGAAAACGGTATATGTACATCAGATTATTGTAGAATACCTTCCAGATGATTGCACAGTTACAGTATCTAATAACGCAATCGAAGCGATTAAAGATATTAAGACTGTAGTAGGCGAGGAAGCGGCTACTTCATATACAGAACCTATTACAGTATCAGCTAACTCAGCTGTTAAGGTTCAGTTCAAGTGTAAGAAGACAGAAGAAGTATATGCTAAGATTGGTGCAGGAGAAGATACACTTCTTACAGCAACAGGCGAAGAAGACGCAGAAGGATATCTTCCATACGAGGTAGATTTAGAGGCTGTAAGCGTAGATACAGAAGTATCTCTTTCAACATTATCTCTTGCTAGAACATATAAAGTAACAGTTGATGCAGATGAACACATTAAGGTTAAGGTTAATGATGTTGATTATACTGAACCAGCAGATGTAACTGTATATACAGATGCAGTTATTTCATACGAGTTTGATGAAGGTTATGTTTTAGATAAAGCATACATCGATGGTAAAAAGGTAGAAAATCCAGGTGAAACTCAGATTACAGTTTCTAATGTTACTAAAGATGTAGCTGTTAAGCTTGAATCCGTTTCAGAAGATGAAAAAGTTGATTATGGTGATTGCATTGATGAAGTGCAGTATGTAATTGAATATCAGGATAAAGCATTTGTTGATTCAATAATAGGGCTTACAGTACCTGAATATTCAGTGAACGGACAGCATGGTATACAGGTTGGCAGCAATAAGAGCATGACCTTCAAACTTTTAGAGGGTAAGAAGGCGAATATTGAAATATATAGTTGCGTTTTTGGTGCATATTATAAAGATAATACTAAAGTACCGACAGTTAACAGTGGTGAATTAAACTGTGAAGTAAAGACAATTGGTGACTTTATTAAAGATTCAAAAAATAAAGATGAGAAAATAGGTGCATTTTACATTAATGGAGCTGAAGGAGATGTCACAATCACATTTGCTGGTACAGAGTACATCCATGGCTTTAAGGTATCATACTTGAGTGAAAACGTTAACGTAACAGTTACACAGGGTGAAGGCGCAGCAATCTCTAACATTAAGACAAAGGTTGGCGATGCTGAAGCAACAGATTATACAGGTAAGATTACAGTAGCGTCAGGCTCAAATGTAGCAATTACATTTGATGTTGCAGCAGGTAATGAAGCTTTCTGTAAGATAGGTGATGCAGACAAGACATCAGTACCAGTTGTAGATGGTAAGGGTACAGTTACATTAACAGATGTTAAGTTTAATACACAGGTATTACTTACAACAGAATCTTTAGATAGAACATATGATGTTACAATCGAAAAAGATGAAAATGTTGCAGATGTAAAGGCAACGGTTGCAGATGCAGCAGTTACAATTGCAGATAACAAGTTTGCTGCAAAGGCTAACTCAAAGGTAACAGTAAGTGCTAAGGCAGCCGCTGGATACGAAGTATTTGCAAAGGTTGACGAGCATACTGTTGAGGTAACAAAGGATGGCGAATATTCAGTAGTTACTATTGATTCTATTACAGAAGCAAAGGCTGTTAGATTCTTCACAGAAGAAGCAGCAACAGAAGAAGGCTTTGCTAAGACAAGATGGGATTTCGCAGCTCTTGGAAAGAGTGATCTTCATGTAGAGAATACTACAAATACAGTTCCTAAGGCTTTCTCAAATCTTGTATTTAAGCTTAACTCAGAAATAACAGAGGGAGCATCAACACCAAAGATTGCATCAGGTGGATATAGCACAACTGATGGCAAGGAATTAGGTGCTCAGTTTAGAAAAGCAACAATTAAGATTCCTGTAGTTGGAACAGGTAAGGTATATGTTGTAACTGAAGGAACAAAGTGTGCACTTGATGGAGCAGCTGCTACATCACCAAAGATGGTTGCAGAGTACACAGCAAAGGAAAAGGGTTCATATATCGAGCTTTCTAACACAACTGTAGCTCCTACAGGTGGTACATATAAGGATGAAGATGATTACATCCTCTACATCTACAAGATTGAAAACTCAGGTGAAGCTCCAGAAGATGATGAGCCAGACTTCGAATTTGATCTTGATAATTATGCAAATGGCAGCACAGCATATGACTTAACAGTAGAAGCTAATTATGCAGGTGGAACAGCTGCTAAGATATCAGATATTAAGCCAGATGAAACATTCTTTGGCGGCAAGCTTATTGCAGGTGTAAACACAGGTACTAACAAGCTTGGTTACGGAAATAGTTCTGATGGATTACGTTACAGACAGGGTACGTCAATTCTCTTCCCACTTAAGGCTGATACATCAGCAGTAGAGGTTGTTGCTACATTTAATGGTGCTCAGGCAACAAGACATTTATGGATTGGTGGACTTGAGGGACCTGCATTCCTTACAATGGCTGCAGAATCAACAGCTACAGTATATGATATAGATGATTGCATTATTGAGAAGGATGGTGCTAAATATCTTAACATCGTATCAGATGGTGACTGTAAGGTTAAGACTATCACAGTGAATGAGTTTAACCCAGTTAATAATGTTAAGGTAACAGGTAAGGTTAACGGCGCTACAGGAGATAAGATTGTATTTACAGATATCTCTAATGTAGATGAAGAACATCCAGAAAAGACACCATATGTTGGAAAGACATATGAAGCTGATATTAATGCAGATGGAACATACGAAATAACACTCAAGAGAGTATGTGGAAAGACAAAGTATGCTTCAATTATTACAAGTGAAGAAATCGAAATCACAGAAGATACAATGGTAAATTATGTAGTTGGTAACGATGCTACAGCTACAATTAATTTAAACACTCAGAATATGAAGAAAGCCATTATATCTGGTAAGCTTACAGGAATTGACCATTCATTCATTAAGGATGGTGGATTCAAGCTTATGTTAGACCCAGCTATAGATGGTTTTGCAGATAAGGAATTACCACTTACAGAAGAAGCAGATGGTACATACAGCTTCAAGAACTTTGCAGTTAAAGCAGGTGAGACATATACACTTTACTTTATTGGACTTGATGATTATGAATTTGTAAATAGTACTATTTCAAAAGCAGAAGGTGTATATGAAGATGTAGAAATCGTTGCATCTCTTAGAAGATTAGTTCCTATAACAGGTAAGTTTGTAACAAGTGATCGTAAGGATGCCGCTCCTACAGCAATTACATTTACAAATAAGAACAATGGTTATGTATACACATTTGAAGCATCAGCTGATGGATATGAAGCAGCACTTTGTGAAGGCGATTATGTAACAACTGTTGATGTTGAAGGATATGAAGCATACGACCATGTTTTTGTAGATGAAGATAAGTATGAAATAGAAAACGATGTTTACCTTCAGGCACCTGTTGATAAGTCAGAGGTTCCATTTAAGGCAGAGCTTAAGGTTGGTGAAGGTCAGCAGTTCATAAAGATTCAGGATGCTGTAGATTACATCGCTAGAATGAAGAGAGATGAGACGAATCCTGAACGTGTAACAATCGTACTTACAGACGCACTTTATAGAGAGCAGGTAGTAGTAGAAATACCTAATATCACAATGGTATCAGCATTGCCTGGTGGTTCAAAGCTGACATGGTACTACGGAATGGGATACAGCTACTACAGTGCTGGTCATGAACGTATGTCAAACTGCTTATACTACATTGAAGCAAGAGCAGTTGATAAATATGAATATGTAAAAGATATTGATAACGGTGATGGACACTATGGTGCATGTCTTAACACATACACAGGTGCTAAAGGCTTCAGAGCTGAAAATATTATCTTTGAAAACTCATTCAACAGATATCAGACTGAAGAGGAAGTAGCAGATGGTGTTGGAATAGGTCACCAGAATGCTAAGATTGATAGATCTAAGCCACTTACATCAGCTCAGTTAAAGGCAGCTAATGCTAAGGAAAGAGCAGCAGCTGTATATAACAAGGGAGCAGATAAGATTGAATTTAAGAACTGTACGTTTATCAGTAACCAGGATACACTCTACACAGGAGATGGTGCAGAACATGCATACTATTCTAACTGTTTAGTTGAAGGTAACACAGACTTTATCTGGGGTGATGGTAACAACGTATTTGATAACTGTATCTTAAGTGTTACAGGTTACTCAGATCAGGATACTACACAGGGTTACTTATTAGCAGGTAAGAAGGTTGCAGAGCATGGATTCTTATTCAATAACTGTACAGTACAGAAGATTGATGACCCTGAAATCGGAAGCTTATCAAGCATTGCATTTGCACGTGCTTGGGCAGCTGGTAAAGCAGCGTTCATTAATACAGAGGTAGTTAAGGCATCAGACTTCTCAGTTTCACTTGATGCAAGATATGCAGACATGAATGAAAAGGCAAAAGATGCTACATATAAAGAGTACAATACTCACTACCAGGATGGAACAAAAGTACCACTTCAGGATAGTCCAGAAGGTGTTTACAAGGCAGCAGATATTCTTATATCAAGCCCAGAAGGATTTGAGACAGTTAAGTTCTTCGATGGATGGACACCAGCATATTATGGTCCATTCGATGTTTCAGTAGCAAAGGATGCTAACGTTTCAAATGTTAAGTATTCAGTAAATGGTGCAGCAGTTGCTGATATGCCAGAAAAGATTAGTGTATACGGTTCAGACAGAATCGAAATTACATACACAGTAGCAGAGGGATACACAGCATTTGCTAAGGTTATTGATGCAGATGGCAAAGAGACAGGTGTTGATGCTATTGACAATAAGATTGTAGTTAATGGTGTTAACGGAGCATCAACAATTAATATTGAAACTGTTGCTAATGCAGAATTGTTTGATGTATCAATAGCTCCTGAAGCAGGTGTAACAAATGTTGTTTACTCTGTAGATGGTTCTGATTTCAAGAGCTATACAAAGGCATTTAAGGCATACAATGGTATGCAGCTTGATATTAAGGCTAACGTTGCTAATGGTTACTTCTTATCAGCTACTGCAGCAGGTGAGAAATTCGATGCTGAAGATTCTGTACTTTCATTTACAGTACAGGAAGCATTGGCAATTAAGCTTTCAGCAGTTCAGTACAATACACTTAATGTTACTTATGCAGATACTATCAAGAACGTTGTTGCAGAAATTAACGGTGTTAAGAATAATGTTAAGTCAGGTGTAGCAGTTAATGTTAAGCCTGATGCAGTAGTAACTGTTACTTACGATGTTGTTAAGTCATACATTGGTGAAGCTACTGTTAAGGAAGGTGGCGCAAGCGCTGTAATCGATGCAAACAAGGTTAGCATAGCTAAGTTTGATAAGAATACAGAGGTTGATATTACAGCTAAATTCGCATTTGCATTTGATAAGACACCAGTTATCACATGTGATAACGCAAAGAACAAGATTAATCCAGGTAATACACTTGCAGTTGACTATTCAGTAATTCTTCCAAAGGGAGACTACGATGCATCAGTTGTTACATGGTATCGTGGAGAGGCAGTAAGTGCTAACTTAATTAAGAAGTCTACTCCAGCAGATAAGAAATATGTTGTTTCAAGTGAAGACGTTGGAAACAATATTACAGTTGTTGTAGAGCCAAAATCAACAAGTGGATTAACAGCAGATTCAGCAGCAGCTGAAACAGCAATAATGGTTACTGATCCATCTCAGGAAGGATTAGAGGTTGAATTAATAGAAAGCGAATTCACATACACAGGAAGCGCTATTATTCCTGCAATCAGTGTAACATTCGCAGGCGAAGACTTAGAAGAAGGTATTGATTACTCAGTTAAGTGCGCTAATAACGTTAAGGTTACAACAGCTAAGAAGGCTACAATTACTGTAACAGGTAAGGGTAACTTCGCAGGTAAGGTTACAAAAGAATTTACAATTAATAAGAAGAATCTTAGCGATGACGATGTTATCGCAGGTCAGATTGTAACAGACAACGCTGCTAAGGCAGTTCCAGTACTTGTTTACAACAATGTTCTTCTTAAGGCTAAATCAGATTTTACAGCTACTTATGATTCAAAGACAGGTGTAATGAATGTTGTTGGTGCTAACAACTACACTGGTGAAATAACATTAGATGTTAAGGTTGTAGCAAAGGCAGATCTTAAGAAGTTTGCAGTTACACTTGGTAAAGAAAAGCTCTTCTACAATGGTGACGAGCAGAAGATTACAGTTACTGTAACTGATGCAAAGGAAAAGACAAAGACATTAGTAGAAGATACAGATTACATTGTAGTTTACTCAGATGATATTATTAATGCTGGTAACAAGAACGTAACAGTTATCGGTTTAGGTGATTACAGCGGTGCTATTACTAAGAAGTATGTTGTTAAGCCAGCAGTTATGACTGGTAAGGTAACAGCAACAGCAGGCGATGAATACGTATACGATGTAAATGGTGTAACAGTAACAGATGATTTAACAGTATCAGTTGCATCTGATTCATTAACAGCTTACCTTGTATATGGTTCAGATTACACAGTTAAGTATTCTGGAAATAATAAGGTAGGAACAGCTAAGTACACAGTTTCATTTATTGGAAACTACAAGGGTACAAAGGCAGTTACTAATACATTTGCAATTACACCAGCAATACTTTCAGATGTAACAGTAAATGTTGTATCAAGCAACGTAGTATATAAGGGCAAGGCAGATCTTTACAAAGCACCAGTTTATGTATGTGCAGGTGGTGTTGCATTAAAGAGCGGTAAAGATTATGCAGTTGAATATTACAGCGATGCAGCTCTTACACAGCTCGTTGATAAGAACAATAAGATTACAGTAGAAGATAACTCAAGCACAACAGTATATGTAAAGGTTATTGGTAAGGGCAACTTTGCAGGTAATACAGAATCATATGCTACATCATCATACGAAGTAATTAACAGAGCAAATGCAATTGATTTAAGCAAGGCTAAGATTACAGTAGTTGATGAAAATGGTGCTAAGCTTGCTAAGGCTGCATATACAGGCTCAGCAGTTACTCCTCAGGTAAGAATTGAGATTAAGGGTAAGGAACTTACAGAAGCAGAATATGCAACAGTTAGCTTAGATTACGTAAACAACGTAAAGAAGGGCTCAGCTATCATCGTAGTTAATGGTGGTGCATATGGAGATTTAACAACTGGTAATAAGACAGCTAAATTCTCAATTGTTGCTGCTAACATGAGCACAGCTAAATAATTAGCACTAAATATGTTTTTTCGGAAGGGTCGTCATATGGCGGCCCTTTCTTTACTTTAAAATGGATTGATGCTAAAATTTGAATGTATGTTGAATGATTTATTTTATACGGAGTATATGTATGATAATTAAAAATACAAGATTAATTGATCCAGTTAATAATATTGATAAAGTAACAGATATTCTTATAAAGGATGGAAAGATTGCAGAAGTAAACGAGAATATTGAGAAAAACAATAATGATGAGGTAATAGATGCATCGGGGCTTATTTGTGCACCAGGATTAGTTGACCCTCATATTCATTTTCGCGACCCAGGTTTTACGTATAAGGAAGATATTAATTCAGGCTCTGATGCGGCAAAGGCTGGTGGAGTAACGACGGTTATTCTTATGGCAAATACTAAACCTACTGTTGATAATGTGGAAACTCTTGAGTATGTACTAAATAAAGGCAAAGAGACAGGAATCAACGTATTAACTGTTGCAAATGTTACAAAGGGAATGAAAGGTAGCAAGCTTACAGATTTTGATTTATTAAAAGAGAAGGGTGCAGTAGGATTTTCTGATGATGGTGTACCAATTCTTAATGAGGATTTACTTGAAATGGCATTCCTTAAAGCAAAGGAATTAAATGTGCCTATTTCGCTCCATGAAGAGGACCCGAAGTATATTACAAATAATGGAATTAACAGAGGTAATATATCAGAAGCGATAGGAGTTGAAGGTTCTCCGCGTGAGGCAGAAATATCAATGATTAAAAGGGATATTGAGATTGCACTAAAAACAGGCGCAAGCGTAAATATCCAGCATATAAGCACAAAAGAGGGTGTCGAGCTTATCAGAAATGCAAGAAAAATAAGTAGCAATATTCATGCTGAGGCAACACCGCATCATTTTACTTTAACAGATAATGCTATTCTTGATTTTGGAACAAATGCTAAAATGAATCCACCGCTTCGTACAGAGGAAGACAGGATAGCTATTATTGAAGGCCTTAAAGATGGAACAATAGAGATAATAGCTACTGACCATGCACCGCATTCTAAAGAAGAGAAGGCAAAAGAGCTTACACAGGCTCCTAGTGGCATTTTAGGATTAGAAACATCGCTTGCACTTGGTATAACTGAATTAGTCAAGAAGGGTTACCTGACATTATCTGAATTGATAGATAGAATGAGCCCTGCGGCTGCTAAGCTATACCATATTGAAGATAAAGCTGGTTCATTAGGTGTTGGTATGCCTGCTGATATAGTGTTATTTGATCCGGATGAGAAATGGACTGTGAAATCTTTCCGTTCAAAGTCGCAGAATTCACCATTTATAGGGCGAGAACTTACTGGGAAAGTGAAATATACGATATGTCATGGAGAGATAATTTATAAAGATAAGTAAGAAACGACGAGCATCTCGGCACTAACCCATATGTTTTTCCAGACACGCTTTTGCTACTTATTTTTAACGCAACTGCACTAAATTCAAGCTTGCATATAATGCAAGTTTTCATTAAGTGCTGACGAAAAATGAGTGTCTTCCAAAACAATGGTTAGATGCCTCGATGAGCTCAAAACCTGCCAAGTAATATAGTATTAAAAGGATAGATGGAATAGAAATTTGAAAATATAAATAAAAATGATACGTTTGACCTTAGTATCATAATATTTAAAATACATAATATATGAGAGGAATAACATGGGTAAAATTAAGGAAACCGCAAAAGTAATATCACAGGAATGTATAGCAACAGATATTTATAGTATGTGGATTGAGACTGGCATATGGAAGGATGCGCGTCCAGGTCAGTTTATTTCTATTTATACAAAGAATGATTCTAAGCTGCTTCCTAGACCAATCAGTATATGTGAGGTGGAAGAAGGAAAGCTTAGAATTGTATATAGAGTTGTAGGGTATGGAACAGATGAGTTTTCAAAATATAAAGAGGGCGATGATATAGTAGTTTTAGGACCTCTTGGAAATGGATTCCCACTTGATAAGGGAACACATGCAATGCTGATTGGTGGTGGTATTGGAATTCCTCCAATGCTTCAGCTTGCGAAAGCGCTTAAGTGTGAAAAGGAAATTGTTGTAGGATACAGGAACGAGCTATTTTTAAATGAAGAGCTTTCAAAATATGGTAATGTAACTATCGCAACTGAGGATGGTTCTACGGGAACAAAAGGTAATGTTATTGATGCCATAAAGGCAAATGGATTAAAGGCGGATGTTATTTTAGCGTGTGGTCCTATGCCTATGCTTCGTGGAATTAAGAAGTATGCTGAAGAAAATGGCATAAAGGCATTTATTTCTCTTGAAGAGAGAATGGCGTGTGGTGTAGGAGCATGTCTAGGATGTGTTTGTAAATCCAAGGAAAAGGATGATCATTCTAAAGTAAATAACAAAAGAATCTGTGCAGATGGTCCTGTTTTTGACGCAGAAGATGTAGAAATATAAGTTAAGCTTGTTATCACAAAAGATTATACAAAGAAAGTGAGCATATATGAATACAAAAGTAAAAATAGCTGGTATTGAATTTAAAAACCCAGTAACAACGGCATCTGGAACATTTGGTTCTGGTATAGAATATTCTGAATTTGTTGATTTAAATAAGCTTGGTGGAGTAGTTACAAAGGGTGTTGCATTAACTCCATGGGCAGGAAATGAAACACCTAGAGTATGTGAGACATCATCAGGAATGATGAATGCAATAGGTCTGCAGAATCCGGGAATTGATACTTTTATTGAAAGAGACCTTAATTTTCTAAAGGATTACAACACAAATATTATTGTAAACGTGTGTGGAAAAACGGTTGAAGAGTATGTTGGAGTTGTCGAAAGATTATCCGATACTAATGCAACAATGCTTGAAATAAATGTATCTTGTCCTAATGTTAAGGAAGGAGCTATTGCTTTTGGTCAAAATGCTGATGCTTTATTTAATATAACAAAGGAAATAAAAGCAAAGGCAAAACAGCCAGTAATAATGAAGCTTTCACCTAATGTTACAGATATTACAGAGATGGCAAGAGCGGCTGAAGCAGCTGGTGCTGATGCAGTTTCACTTATTAACACGATAACTGCTATGAAAATAGATATATATAGAAGAAAGTTTGCGCTTGCAAATAAAACGGGCGGACTTTCTGGTCCAGCAATAAAGCCTGTTGCGGTAAGAATGGTTTATCAGGTTTCGCATGCTGTAAAAATTCCAGTAATAGGAATGGGAGGAATTGCTACATTTGAGGATGCTATTGAATTTATGATGGCTGGTGCAACGGCGATTTCTGTTGGAGCAATGAATTTCCATGATCCATATACGACAGTTAATATTGTAGATGGAATTGAGAAATTTATGAAGGAACAGGGTATAGAGGACATAAATGATATTATTGGGTGCATTGAATAAGGTATACTATACAATATCTAGACAAAGAAATTATGGTTAACATAAAAGAAAAGTATAGGTTTTTATGTAACCGAAATGCCCGAAAATAACGAAAAATCGGTAAAAATATCAATTTAGGGTTGACTTTATAACGCAAAACTAGTATAACTACATGTAGGCGTTTCAAGAGAGAAGACGCATGCAGTGTAAATCACATGCAAAAACGCTATTTATAATTTAATTTATATAGGAGGAGTTCAATCATGAACAAGAGCGAATTAGTAGATGTAATGGCAAAGGCTACAGGATTATCAAAGAAGGATACAGAAGCAGCTGTTAAGGCTTTCACAGATGCAGTTTCAGACGAGCTTAAGAAGGGTGGAAAGGTTCAGTTAGTTGGATTTGGTACATTCGAAGTTTCTGAAAGAGCAGCTAGAGAAGGAAGAAACCCACTTACAGGTAAGCCAATGAAGATTGCTGCATCAAAGGCTCCTAAGTTCAAAGCTGGTAAGGCACTTAAGGATCTTGTAAACGCATAATTTTATGGCTTTTAAAAGATTTTGCTGATAAAAAGGGAACCGAAAGGTTCCCTTTTTATTACACGATAAAAGATAAAGCTCGCAAAGCGTATTTTATCGCTATAAAACATGGTAAAAGATATATTTCTTACATGGAGGAAAACTATGCGCTTAGATAAATATTTAAAGGTATCAAGAATAATAAAAAGAAGGACAGTTGCAAATGAGGCCTGTGATGCAGGCAGAGTCATGATTAATGGTCGTCCTGTAAAGGCATCATATGATGTTAAGGTTGGAGATATAATGGAGATTCAGTTTGGAACAAATCCTGTAAAGGTAGAGGTGTTAGCGGTCAAAGAAACTGTTAAAAAGGAAGAAGCAGCTGAGATGTACAGGACGCTTCCGTAATTATTTGTAATCTATTTAAATCAAAAAAGGCATGTAAAATAAGGTGTTAATCGAATAATAAAATTAGGTTGACATAACCCACATAACTATATATAATACATATTATGTCAACAAGAAGCTGACATGACTTTTTAGTGTGGGGATATATGTAAATGGCTAGAAAAAAAGCGAAATTCAGAAAACATAAAAAGAATGGTCTGATTGTTCCAGTAATGGCTATTACATTTATACTTGCATTTACTGTGATTATGCTTAATGTAAGTAGTATCAGCTTGAAAACAAAGAGAAATGATACTAAAGAGCGTATTGCAACTCTTGAAAGACAGATAGAAGAGCAGCAGAAAAGAAAGCTCGACCTAGAAGAGTATGAAAGATATACAAAGACATCGAAGTATATTGAAGAAGTTGCAAAAGAAAAGCTTGGACTTGTATACGAAGATGAAATAATATTCGAACCAGAAAAGAGCAATTAAAAATAGATGGATTTTACATATAAATTAAGTCAAAAGGTACATGAGTTTATTAAAGAAAAAGACATGATACACCAGGGTGACAGCATTGTAGTCGGAATTTCCGGCGGAGCTGATTCGGTGTGTCTTTTTTTAATGCTTATTAATCTGGCTAAAAAGATTGATTTTAACATATATGCTGTACATGTAAATCATGGAATACGCGGTGAAAGTGCTAGAAGAGATGAGTTATTTTCCAAGACACTATGTGAGAGATATTCTGTTGATTGTGCTATTTATAATGAAGATGTTATTAAATATGCAAAGGATAAAAAGCTGACGGTTGAAGAGGCCGGACGAATATTGAGATATCAGATATTTGAAAAAGAGGCAGCAAAGCATAATAATGCAAAAATAGCTGTAGCACATCATATGAACGACCAGGCGGAAACTGTTTTATTTAATATAATAAGAGGAAGTGGGCTGAAGGGTGTAAGTGGAATCTCACCTGTACGTGATAAAATCATTCGTCCAATTTTGTGTATAACAAAAGACGAAATATTACATTATTTAGAAGAAATAAATCAGTCATACTGTTTAGATGAAACAAATTTAGATACGAATTATTCAAGAAATGCGATTAGAAACATTATTATTAAAGAGCTTGAAAAGATTCAGAGTGAGAGTGTAGCACATATTGCAAATTCTGCTGATGAAATAAGAGAGGCTGACGAATACATAAGGGAAGTGGCGAGAGCTATTTTTACAAAGGATATAGCTATAGAAAATAATGTGTATCTTATTCCTATAAGCATACTGAAAACAGAAAAACCGATTATTATGAGATATGTTATTAGGATGGTTATAGAATGTCTTCTTACAAGACTTAAGGATGTTACAAGAACTCATGTTGACGATATCTATGCTCTTACATTTAAAGGGAGTGGGAAAGAGATAATACTTCCTAAGGGTCTTGTAGCAAAGCGTGTTAAAAAAGGTATTGAAATGTTTATTTTGACCGAAATATGATAAGTGTGATATCATAAATAGTACTGCCAATTAATGAACAGTAGTTACTAAAGGTTAATACGAATAGAAAGGAAACTAAGTTGCCATGGCTGAAAGAATAGAAGTAATGATTAGTGAGGAAGAAATTAGTAAAAGAGTTTCTGAAATTGCTGACCAGATAACAAAGGATTACGCAGGAAAGGACATACACCTTATTTGTGTATTAAAAGGCGGTGCATTTTTTATGTGTGAGCTCGCGAAAAGAATAAATCTTGAGGTTTCTCTTGATTTTATGAGCTGCTCAAGCTATGGAAAGGATACACAGTCAAGTGGCGTAGTAAAAATTGTGAAGGATCTTGATGAGTCAATTCAGGGTAAGGAAGTAATCGTTGTAGAAGACATTGTTGACTCAGGAAGGACTTTAAGCTATCTTTTGGAAAACCTAAGTGCGAGAAAGCCAAAGAGCTTAAGATTATGTACACTTCTTGACAAGCCTGAGCGCAGAGTTGTTGATGTTAAGGTAGATTACACATGCTTTAATGTGCCTGATGAGTTTGTTGTAGGCTATGGACTTGACTATGCTCAGAAGTATAGAACATTGCCATATATTGGTGTAGTTAAATTTGATTAATTTTTCTTAATTGCCAAAACATAAATAAAAAAGGATAAATAAAACAAAATGGAAAAACCAACAAAGGGAATAGGATTCCCTGTAATTTTAGTTCTCATTGCAGTGTGCCTGTTTATGTATATGTACGGATTTGCAAATGAGAGAAAAGAAGACATAAATTACGATGAATTTGTGAAGGTTCTAAATAATAAGGATGCTGGAGTAACAGATATTCATATTATCCAGAACAAGGAAGTGCCAACTGGCGTAGTAGAAATAACATTTGTGAATGGAACTGTAAAATACTTAAATGTTCCAGATACAAAAGAGATTGAGAAGCTTCTGATAAAGAAGTATCCGTCATATACTATTGATGATGTAAAAAGAGAAGGTTTTGTAGCGACATATATTTTACCTTCAGTAATTACAGTAATCATTGTTGTTATTTTATTTATGCTGTTCACAGGTGGTGCTGGCGGTGGTGCAAATGCTAAAATGATGAATTTTACAAAAAACCGCGCAAAGCTTCTTAGTGAAGATAATAAAATAAGATTTGATAATGTTGCAGGTCTGCAGGAGGAAAAGGAAGAGCTAGAGCAGATAGCTGACTTTCTTAAAAATCCACAGAAGTATATAGAGGTAGGTGCAAGAATACCTAAGGGTGTTATTTTAGTAGGTTCTCCTGGTACTGGTAAAACGCTTATTGCAAAGGCTGTTGCCGGAGAGGCTCATGTGCCATTTTTCTCAATTTCAGGTTCTGATTTCGTGGAAATGTTTGTCGGTGTTGGTGCAGCGAGAGTTCGTGATTTATTTGCGGAAGCTAAGCGCTTTGCACCGTGTATTGTTTTCATTGATGAGATAGATGCTGTTGCAAGACGTCGTGGTACAGGTATGGGTGGTGGACATGATGAACGTGAGCAGACACTTAATCAGTTGCTTGTAGAAATGGATGGTTTTGCAGCTAATGAAGGCATTATTGTGCTTGCTGCTACGAACAGAGTTGACATTCTTGACCCTGCAATTATGCGTCCTGGTCGTTTTGACAGAAAGGTATATGTAGGTCATCCTGACATAAAGGGTAGAAAAGAGATTCTTGAGGTTCATGTTAAGGATAAGCCATTATCTGAAGAGGTTGATTTAGACCAAATAGCCCAGACTACAGCAGGATTTACAGGTGCGGATCTTGAAAATCTTATGAATGAAGCAGCTATTAATGCAGCAAAATGTAATAGAAAATTTATTTTACAGTCTGATATAAAAGAAGCCTTTTTCAAGGTTGGAGTCGGACAGGAAAAGAAAAGTAAGGTTGTATC
The DNA here is from genome assembly GCA_045627905.1 of Lachnospiraceae bacterium. Taxonomy (GTDB): domain Bacteria; phylum Bacillota; class Clostridia; order Lachnospirales; family Lachnospiraceae; genus UBA2868. Next base: position 14,945 of record JAZQOO010000013.1, read on the forward strand.
TGAGGAAGAAAAGAAAATTACAGCTTATCATGAGGCTGGTCATGCTATCTTATTCCATGTGCTTCCAAAGATGGATTCAGTATATACAGTTTCTATTATTCCTACAGGAATGGGTGCTGGTGGATATACAATGCCGCTTCCTGAAAAAGATGATATGTATAATACTAAAGAAAAAATGCTTCAGAATATTACCGTTTCTCTTGGTGGACGTGTTGCAGAGTCACTTATTTTTGGTGATATAACAACGGGTGCATCATCTGATATTAAGAGAGCTACAAAAATAGCTAAGGAAATGGTAACAAGATACGGAATGTCTAATGAGATAGGTGTTATCTGTTATGACAACGATGAAGATGAAGTGTTTATTGGCAAGGATTTAGCACATGCAAGAGGCTATAGTGAATCTGTTGCTACAAAGATTGATTCAGAAGTCAAGTCAATTATTGATAAGTGTTATGCTGATGCAGAGCGTATAATTAACGAGAATATCGATGTTCTTCACAAATGTGCGGCTCTTCTTCTTGAAAAAGAAAAGATAGGCAAAGAGGAGTTTGAAGGACTTTTTGTGCAAGAGTTACAAAATGAGAATGTATGATTTGTAAACTTTGTGCAACCTTAGTATAGTAAAAAGAAAGGTTATGCTGTATTATAATTGCGTAACCCCCAATACAGTGTATAGAAATTAACTATACCCTATAAAGAAATACCTTCTCCAAAATGGCAGTCGAAAGACTGCCATTTTACATTACATTACCTTACCTTGCCCTACAACACAAAATATAGTATAATCTATCTTGGTTTATTTTTACTTAAACGATATAGTAAAGTTTACACGGAGATGTTATGGCTAATTATTTTAACAAAAAGGATATAATGTTAGGTTCATTAAAGCCTATATTAAATAGACGAGGTTTACTACATGATGGTTCACCTGATTATATTATTCCATTAGAACCAACAGCTTATGATATTGTAAAGCTTCGTTTTCGTACATGGAGAAATAATGTAGATAATGTCTTTGTTATTATTAATGGTGAACGTATTCTTATGGATAAATTGGATACCATTAATGAATATGATTATTATGAGATTGAGTATCAGCTCAATAATGAACTGATAATGTACTATTTTGAAATACAGTGTGGAAATATTACTGTTTACTATAATGTCCGTGGATGTGAAAAGAAAGTAGATGTTAATTTTAGCTTTAAGCTTATTCCGGGATATAAAACACCAGACTGGATTAAGGGTGCAGTAATGTATCAGATTTACGTTGACCGTTTTTATAATGGAGACAAAACGAACGACGTAGAAACAAGAGAATACAGTTACATAGGCGATTATACTCAGAAGGTAGAGGATTGGAATAAATATCCAGCCACAATGGGTGTAAGAGAGTTTTACGGTGGTGATTTGCAGGGTGTTCTTGATAAAATGGATTATCTTGAGGATCTTGGAATTGACGCTATTTATTTTAATCCGTTATTTGTATCACCATCAAATCATAAATATGATATTCAGGATTACGATTATATTGATCCTCACTTTGGAAAGATTGTTGATGATAAGGGAGATGTTCTTCCTGAAGGTCAGATGGAAAACAGATTTGCTACAAAGTATATAAATCGTGTGACAAATAAAGCAAATCTTGAAGCGAGTAATGAGCTATTTGCAAAGGTAGTTGAGGAGGCTCATAAGCGTGGCATCAGAGTTATCATTGATGGTGTATTTAATCATTGTGGTTCTTTTAATAAATGGCTTGATAAGGAACGCATATATGAGAATCAGGATGGTTATGAGAAGGGCGCATATGTAGATAAAAATAGTCCGTACCATAATTATTTTGCATTTCATGAGCCACAGGATAATAAGTGGCCTTACAATAACTCATATGATGGATGGTGGGGACATGACACGCTTCCAAAGCTGAATTATGAAGGTTCACAGGAGCTTTATAATTATATTTTACAGGTTGCCAAAAAGTGGGTTTCACCACCATATAACGTTGATGGATGGAGACTTGATGTGGCAGCAGACTTAGGACATTCACCTGAGTTTAACCATAAATTCTGGAGAGATTTCAGACGTGTTGTTAAAGAGGCAAACCCAGAGGCTGTTATTTTAGCAGAGCATTATGGTGATCCATGGTCATGGCTACAGGGAGACCAGTGGGACTCTATAATGAATTATGATGCTTTTATGGAGCCTGTTACTTGGTTTTTAACAGGTATGCAAAAGCACAGTGATGATTTTAGAGGCGATCTTTTAGGAAATGCTGATTTCTTTAAGGGGATGATGCAGAACGCTAAGACTAAAATGACACCTTCTGCTGTAAGGTGCGCTATGAATGAACTGTCAAATCATGATCATTCGCGTTTTCTTACTCGTACAAATCATGTTGTAGGACGTGTTGCTGATAAAGGTCCAGAGGCTGCAAATAATGGCGTGAATAAGGCTGTTATGCGTGAGGCAGTTATTATGCAGATGACATGGATGGGTGCGCCAACTATTTATTATGGTGATGAAGCAGGTGTATGTGGATTTACGGATCCTGATAACAGACGAACATATCCATGGGGAAATGAAGATAAAGAGCTCATTCAGTTCCATAAGGATGCTATAAGAATTCATAAAGAGAACAGGGAATTGATAGATGGTTCGTGTAAGTTTTTATGGCAGGATTATAATGTGCTTGCATATGGAAGATTCACGATTAAGAATCAGTGTGTCATCATAATTAATAATAATGATTCTGAACGTGAGCTTAATATAAACATGCTCGATATTGGTTTGACAATGGATGCTATTGCAAAGCAGCTTATATTTAGCTATGACGAAGGGTATTCAACAACAGCGCATGAGTATCCGGTTATTGGTGGAAAAATGAAAATATTTATGCCAAGATTTTCGGCAGCAGTATTTAAAATTATTGATAAATAAACAATGATACATCCGATAAAACATTTTATTACAATTACAAAACACAGGCATATGGTTATAAAACATTGTTTTATGGCTGGTATTGGGTTTCAGGGTTTATTTCATGATTTGTCAAAATATTCTCCTGAAGAGTTTATACAAGGTGCTAAATATTATCAGGGAGACCGTTCTCCGAACGAAGGTGAGAGAGAGGAGAATGGATTTAGTAAGGCCTGGATGCATCATAAAGGAAGAAATAAGCATCATTTTGAGTATTGGACAGATTATGATGTGAATACAAAGATGATGAGAGGCATGCCGATGCCATCTAAATATCTTATAGAGATGTTTTGTGACAGAGTTGCAGCATCTAAGATATATCAGGGAAAAGCCTATACAGATGACTCTGCGCTCAAATATTTTGAGTTGGGCAGAAAAAGACGGACTGATTTGATAAATGAAGAAACAAGCAAGCGGCTTGAACATCTACTAAAGATGCTGGCTGAATGTGGAGAAAACACAACATTTAGTTATATTAAAAAAAATAAAAAGAATTTGTAAAAAATACTTGCAAAAATGGTACAGTAGTGGTATTATAATTTTCGTTGTGTTAGTAAACACGGCTTGCCCAGATAGCTCAGTTGGTAGAGCAGAGGACTGAAAATCCTCGTGTCGCTGGTTCGATTCCGGCTCTGGGCATTAAGAAAGAAATTTTTAAAAAGTTCTTTCTTTTCTGACAGTTATATGATATAATGTCAACTGTTGCAGGTGTGGTTCAATGGTAGAACATCAGCCTTCCAAGCTGAATACGTGGGTTCGATTCCCATCACCTGCTCTTCTCATTTGAAAATGAGAGATTCGATTCAAATGTTTTGCACGAGTGGCTCAGTGGTGGAGTATCGCCTTGCCAAGGCGAGGGTCGCGGGTTCGAATCCCGTCTCGTGCTCGAATGACACACGAGAAAGCATCCTGATAGGATGCTTTTTTGTGTGTTGTTCGAGCACGAGACGGGATGTACCCGCTCACACGAAATTCAAAAGAATTTCGTGAGTCATAATTTTATGGATGCTTTGGTCGTCGCTCAACTATATATGCTAAAAAAATATTTCATACCACAAGTCAAATGGGAAAATTCCCAAAAATAGATTTGTAAAATTGTGCAATACAGCAAAAAAAAATCTCAAAAAACAATTCGTTTGCTTACCCCTAAATACTTTGATATAATACAAATTAGGTTATCTTACCATAATCACGGTAAGTATGTGAATTTCACAATATTTTAAGGAGGGAAAAGAAGTGAATTATTCAACAAAGCACAAATCCATAAGCAGAATTCTGTCTATGGTGCTTGCACTTGCAATGGTGTTGACAAGCTCAGCATTCACAACAGTACAGGCTAATGCTTCTATTAGAAACGATTTCGTTTCTGAAGCTGATGCAGTTGTTTCTACAGAAGCTGCTGCTACAGAAGAAGCAGTTGTTGAAACTGAAGCCGCTATTACAGAAGAAGTAGTAGCTGAAGAAGTAGACGACACAAAAAATGAAGGAAAGGAAGAAAATGTAGAGACTCCTGCAGATTCAGTAGAAGCTCAGAGTTATGCTGATGGTAAAACAGCAGAGCCAGAAATCCTCAGTGATGTTATGTACATCAACCCAGAGCAGAAGGCTAGTGACTGGGCTAAGAAGAATGCAGAAGGAACAACAGTTTATGAAGAGTCAATAAAGGTTTCTCTTAATGTTCCTGCAGGTGCAAATGCTTACTATACATTAGATGGTAGTGCTCCAACAGCAGCATCTAAGCTTTATCATCCAGAAAAAGGTATAGTAATTAACTTTGAGCCAGGTTCAAAGGCTGATGAGCCAAAGACTCTTTCTGTTATTGCAGTAGCTGATGGAAAAGAGCCTAGTGATGTAGTAACAAAGGGCTTTGCAATCGCAGATAATAATTCTGTTAAAAAGTATGAAGCATTTCTTGCAGATAAGGGATTTTCGAGCGATAAGGTATATGGAGATCCTGATGCAATATCTTTCAAGATTGGACCATCAGCAGAAGGTGGTGTTGCTACATGGGAAGGTAGCAAAATTGAAGTTAATCCACCTACATATGGTGGTGTAACTTACACATACTCAGCACAAGGTAAGGAAGACTGTAAAACTTCTAATGGTGGCAATAGCCCTGATGGTTCTAATATTATGAATGTAGGTGCCTATCTTGAGTTTACAGCAAAGGCTGATGGAACGGTTTCTATTGTTTGTCAGTCAGTAAGTGGAAAGCCATATTTCTTTACAGAAATTGATCGTACAAAAGGAAGTGTCGAAACAATTAGTACGGCACCTGATTGTACAGGTGGAATAATGGACTTCCCAGTTGAGGCTGGTAAGACATATCAGTTCAGTATAAAGGGTTCTAAAGTTAAAGTATACGGAATTACTCTTATACATAAAGAAGATGTAACTCACTATGAGAAGAATATTGATATTACTGATGGACTTAAGGCTGGTGTTGACTACGGTACAAAGGATGTTGTAGCTGTAACAGTTAACAAGGATTTTGCATATAATGCAGAAGAAAGTGCAACTGTTGATGAACAGAAATACACAGGTGCAGTACAGAGTAGTGAAAGTGGCTCGGCTATTAAGTTCGAAGCTAAAAAGCGTGGTACAGCAAACCTTGTTGTTGACGCAGATGAAGGTAAGAAGGTTTATGTAAATGGTGCAGAAGTAGCTGCATTAGATGCAGCTAAGACAGTTTCTGTACCAATGGTAGCAGGTAAGTCATACGAAGTATCTGTAAAGGACTCAAATATTAAGATTTATAATATCAGCTATGAAGCTGGTGATGAACCATCAAAGAAATGGAGAATGGTTAAGAATCCTGTAATCACTGATATCAAATTAAGTGAAAACAAGGATGATTATATTGTTAAAGTTGATGGTGTTATTGGTAATGAAGGTGGTGATGCACTTAAGTGTATCATGGTAGATAAAGAATCTGGTGAAGTAGTATTATATGATGTTAATAAGACTGATGGAAAAGGTGCTGAATTTACATTCACTCCACTTAATTCAGGTGACTATGAATTCTATGCGGCTCTTTCAAGAGAAGGCGAACCTGATAAGACATCTATAATAGAATCAGAAGGTAAGGAAGTATATACAAGTCCGGTTGATTTTGGTTTATCGCAGACATTTGATTTACAGTATCACGATCTTGCAATTACTGCACTTACAAATAAGTATGATGAAGCTAAAGATGACTGCAGAGTTGAAGTTTCTTTTGCAAAGGTTAAGGAAGCTGACAATTACAGATTTGTTGTAGCACCTGCTGGTGAAAATCCAGAAATGGGAGCTATATTTGATCAGACTGTTAAGAGTGGTGACATAGATGGTTCATATGTAGTAACAGGACTTCCTGAGTCAACATCTGATACAGATTTATATGATTTCTATATTTACGCTATTAGTAATAAGGGCGAAGAAAGAGTTAAATCTATAGATGCTTCACAGAAGGGCTTCAAGATTCGCAAGTTATTTGTTACAACATGGGCATCAACAACATACGGTACTTCAACAACAGATCCTACAACAGATAAAGGACGTGAAAATAATGGTACAGAAGAAGAGGCTCACTATGATAATGGTGAACTTAAGACAGTACATGTATGGTCAACAGGTGGTAAGGGTAAAATCGTGCCAGCATCAACAGATGGATTATCATTCCACTATACAAAGGTTGCTAAGGATAAGAACTTTACACTTGGTGCAGATATTCATGTAAATAACTGGGTATATTCAAATGGTCAGGACGGATTCGGTATGATGGTATCTGATACTGTATACCAGTTCGATAAGAAGGACTCAGCTAGATGGAATAACTCATATCAGTTACTCTGCTCACTTATTGAATACAGATATAATGAAGAGTATGATATTCTTACAGATGCAGCAACAGATTATAAGTTTAATACAAGACTTGGTGTTCTTTACAGAGCTAAAGAAGGTGTTACAACAGCAGACCTTCCTAAGATTTCAACAGGACAGATCGCAGCTCCAGTAGCATGGAACTATTACGGAAATGCTATGGAAGCATCTGTTGGTAAAAAGATGGCTCCAATATTAAGAGCACAGGGTGTAGATCCAAAGAATACATACGATTGCAATATTATTGGTAGTAGAAAGAGTAAAGGTCTTAAAAATGCAGACAGACTCTTAACTGACTTTAAGATGCAGATTCAGAGGGTAAGCAATGCATATATTTTAAGATATATGGATATCGCGTATGATAATGATATTACATTTGAAGATCCTAGATTTGAAACGGTAACATTTGCAAACCCATTAGTAATTGATAAAGACGGTAAGATAGTTCCAAAGTACAGCCAGACATCATTGAAAGTAGAAGAAGTAAAAGAAAAAGAAAAAGATGATGCAGGTAAAGAAATAGAAATAACTAAATATTATCCAGTATTATCCAGTGCTAAAGCTGTTGCTGGACAGCTTATTCCTGTAATCAAGAAGGAAGATGGAACAGTTGAACAGCTCGTTAAATTAGTTGAAGGTACTACAGACAAGTACGAAATTGATGAAGCAAGACTACATGAAGCTACAACAGGCAAGTTTGGTAAGAAGGTATTTATCGATACTAACAGACAGGTTCTTACAAAGCTTGATTCAAACAGTGTTTATGTAGGATTTATTGCTGCCAGAAATGGTGACATGACTGCAGAGAATATTTACTATGAATTGCAGTCAAAGAATGAATCACAGTATGGATATGATTACGATACACCAGCAGAGCCAGATCATGAGCTCGTTGCTCCTTCATATCAGCCAACAACAGATACAACAAGATTTGCAAATGGAGAAACATCAACAGTAGGATTCTCAGCTAATGCAAATGGTAAGTTAAGTATCTATGATGAAAACGGTGTAGCACTTGTAGCAGGTGCTGATGTTAAGGCTGGTCAGACAGCATATGTATCACCTAAGGTTAAGACTGGTGCTAATACTCTTACATGGTCATTTACACCAGCATCAAACTATAATCCTGGTGAAAATAAGGAGTTTATTGATTACAATACATATTCTGATACATTCGAGGTATATCGTGCAGAAGTACCTGGAACAGAAAACAATGAGATTTATGTAAAACAGACAGTTTCAAAGAACGGAATTGAAGCTAAAGAAAATTCAAATAATGCAATTGCATACGCAAAAGCTTATGCTGAAGGAACAGCTCCAAAGGGTACAAAGGAAGATCCTGTTGATATCTTTACAGCTGTATCATTTGCAAAACCAGGTCAGGTTATTAAGCTCGCAGGTGGCTACTATAACATGACAGAAGCTCTCGAAGTACCTAAGTTCCACAGAGGTACAAAGAACAGCATGATTAAGATGATGACAGACCTTGAAGATGCATCACAGTTAAGAGCAGTTCTTGACTTCCAGAATATTGAAGTTGCAGCTGATGCATTTGTAATCTGGTCACATTACTGGTATTTCCAGGGATTTGATGTAATCAGATCACAGGGTGAAAAGAAGGGTATTAAGATTGGTGGTAGCTACAATACTCTTGATAACATTAGAGCATATCTTAACTCTAACTCAGGTTTCGATAACTCAAGACAGGGTGCTAAGGAAACAAGAGCAGAATGGCCAAGCTACAACTTATATCTTAACTGTTCATCATTTATGAACTCAGATATTCAGTCTGAGGACGGTGACGGATTCGCCATGAAGATTACATGTGGTAAGGGTAACAGATGTGTAGGTTGTCTTGCTGCATTCAATGGTGATGATGGATGGGATTTATATGCTAAGTCAGAAACAGGTAACATTGAACCTGTTACAGTAGAAAACTCAATCGCATTTGCTAACGCATACCTTATAGCTAGTGATCCTACTGGTAATGGTGATTGGAAGTTTAATGGACAGCTTAGAGTAGGTCCTGGTAACGGTAACGGATTTAAGATGGGTGGTGAATCACTCTCAGGTTACCATGTACTTAGAAACTCAGTATCATTTGGTAATAAGGCTGATGGTGTTACAACAAACTCATGTCCTGACTTACAGGTATCTAACGTAACATCATGGGGTAATGAAGGTTCAAATATTTCACTTTACACAAGTAAGTCAGCTCTTAATACAGATTTCTTACTTAAGGGACTTATTTCAATAAATGGTGGTGGTGACACAATTAAGGGTCAGAACGGCCAGAGTGAAGCAAAGATATTCAATGAATCAAACTACTACGAGAATCTTAATGTATCAGAAGGATACACAGGATACGAATATACTAAGAAGAAACCTCTCAATGGTACAATTGAAGGTAATAAGTTAAATCCTGATCCTGAAAAGGGTGATTTTGTAAACACAGATTATCAGAAGGTTATTAATGATTTCGTAGCAACAACAGCACCAGGTAACGAAGCTAAGTTCTTATCAATCAATGACTGTGAAGCAGGAATTACACGTGATAAGAATCATAATATCTGTCTTGGTGAAAAGGGAGACCTCTTCAAGTTAGCTGATACAGATAATGCTAAGCTTGCATGGGCAGCTGCAGCATCAGAAGGACTTTTAGCTCCAGGTGGTGCAGAAACAGTTTCAAGATACGCATCAGATGATGTTGTAGATAAGGCATATGAGACAACAATAATAGCAGGTACAGCAGTTACACTTAAGGATATTAAGTTAGATGCTATTGATAAAGAACTTGTAGGTGCAACATGGTTATATGAAGATACTAAGCTTGCTCCTTATACAGGTTCAAGAGCTTCATTCATAGCTAAGGATGTTAATGGAGCTGAAAGAGAAGTATTTGTAAACATCATTAATGTAACAGGTGTTGAATTCTTAGATCCAAATGGAAAATCATATGATTCAACAGCAATGGCTATAGTTGATAAGAATGATGTTGAATCACAGAAGTGGAGCGTAAAACCTGTATATTCACCAGCTTCAGCAGATATCGCAAATGTAAAGGCTGAGGTTGTTGAAGGTGGTGTACCAAGTCTTAAGATTACATTAAAAGAAAAGACAAAGATTGGTGTAGAATTAAGCACAAATGAAATCACTAAGTTTGATAATTATGGATTCAATATTACACCAACTAAGAATGGTATAGTAACTCTTACTGCAGCAATGGAATTCACAGCAAAGTCAACAGTGAAGAAGTCAGCTACAATGACATTCATTGCAAGAGAGAATTCAATAAATGTATTTGATACAGTAGAAGTTATAAATGATACATGTAAAGCAGATACAGTTATCAAGTGTGATAATAAGAAGACTGTTTCTACAAGCAACAAATCATTCAAGTTACATGTAGGCGAGCAGTTTAAGTTAACAAAAGCTGGTACAACAATTGATGGAAAGGCTTATACAATTAAGCCAGCAGATACAAGTGTTGTAAGTGGTAAGGCAAGTGGTTCAGACTTCATATTTACAGCTAATAAGGCTGGTATGACATCTATCACAGTAACAGAAAAGGCTGACCCAACAAATACACAGAACTTAGACGTAAGAGTAATTGGTGATTACATGTTCACAACAAATGTACCATCAATGGAACTTGATACATCAAAGGCAGAAGGACCAGAATTTAAGATTATTGATATCTACAATTATTATAGTGATAAGGCAGACCCTGAACATTATGTACCTGTAGAGGATGTTAAGGTCAGGGTTAAATCAGTTGATGGAAACGAAGCAGAAGCAGCGAAATTTAAAGTTAAGAGTTTTGGATCTAAGGGACTTGATTTCAGATTATCATCAGATGAACAGATTACAAAAGTTGTTACAAGCAGATTTGTATTTGAAGTTTATACTATCGATAAAGAGGATGTAACGAAAGAAATAACATTAGGTACAACTGACGAAACATTTGTTAAGTTAGTAACTACAAAGCCTAGAGTTAAGTTCAAATGGATTGAACCAGTTAACTACTTCTATACAGGTGATGATGCAAGCGGAAAACTTCAGATTACATCAAATGGTCCACAGATAGAAGAAGTTAAGCTTTATGATCCTGCAGAAAAGTCAAAGGTATCTATTTCACCTAGTGCGACAGAAAAAGATGTATATATTGTAACAATCAATGATGATAACTATGCTGGTGAAACTTTAGATTACATGAAAATTGATATTGTATTCTCTGGTTATAAAGAAATCTTTGAGGAAGGCGGAGTCTTTACTTACGGAAGATATAGTCAGCAGGTTAAAACAAGATTTGTACCTCCAAAGCTCGAATTAGAGATGGCTAATAACTTTGTATACAAGAAACTTGGTCAGTCAAAACTTAGCTTTAAGCTTTACAACACAACAGATGGTGTTTATGTAACAGATAATGATGCTGAAGTTAAATTCTTTAAACAGTCATCTAAGCAGATTAAGAATTTAGTAGATGGTCTTGCACCTCAGGAAATAATGGCCAATGAGAAGTTAGGCCTTGTTAAGAAGGTAAAAGAAGAAGCATTAGATAGTTCATCAGTTGAATTTGATAATAGTCTTAAGGGTAATATCTGGACATTTGATACAACTAAGATGGATCTTAAAAACCTTCAGGCTAATCAGGTACTCAGAGGTAACTTTACTACGTATGTTAAGTTAAGCAACTGGAGGATTGGTCTTAGGGTTAAGGCTGCAATGAATATCGATGACAAGACTGAGGGAAAGAATGTTGCAGCTCGTACAGGTGTTCTTCCAATTTATCTTGCAGGAACAGCAGGTATTGCTGGTAAAGAAGTTGGAAAGACAGATATTAAGTTTAGCCCAGGTGCAAAGGATGTAGTAAGAGACTTTGCAAAGACAGAAGTAAAAATCGATAGTATCGATGATTCTAAGGCAAAATTAACAGCAGGTTTAGTTGGTGATAAGGATAAAGATGTATTATTTAATCTTGAGTGGAATGCAGCAGAGGAGAAATTCCAGTTAACTGCAAAACTCAATCCTAAGACTAAGGAAGAATCAATTCCTAAGCAGTCATGTACATATAATGTCACATTTGACGTTAATGGAAATAAGCTTAAACCAGCAAAGGTTAAACTTGTAGTTCAGCCTGTAAAACTAACAACAACTGTTAAGAGAACAATCAACCTACTTGATAGAAAAGGTCTTCTAAAAGATAATCAAGTGGTGATAGATACAAATTTCAACTTCCTTAACTTTACGGGTATTTCAGATGTTTCATTTAAGGCAGTTGGAAGAAGTGATGAGAGTACTGAAGAGACAGGTTCAAGACAATCTGATGCATGTGCAATGTTTGATGTAACACTTGCTGATGCAAAAGGAACTATGTATGTCAATGCAAAAGAGGATGCTGACCTTGTAGATGGCTCTAAGTACTTAGTATATCCTTCATATAAGGTAATGCTTGAAGATGGTAGTGAAGTGTATGTTACGTCTTCTAAACCAGTAACAATTAGTGTTATAAGAAGAGCAGTTACATACAATGACCTATATACAGAGTTAAAGGTTATGGATGATAGCCTTAACGAAACAATGATAACTGTATTACCAAAGAACAACGCTTATACATTAACAGACCTTGAGTTAGTCAACTTCAAAGATAACTTTGAAACATCATATGACTTTGATAAGGCAAGTATGAAGGGTACAGGAGCATTACATATTAAGGTTAAGAACTTAAATGGACTTAAGGCTAACCAGATTATTAGTCTCCAGTTCAAGCCAAAATACGATGGTATGTCAAGCTCAAGTATTTATACAAATGTAGTTGTTAAGTTAAAACTTTATAACTAATTTTCATGGTAAATAAAATCAATCATGAATAAAGCCGAAAGGTAAGCGAAAGGCTGTCACGTTATGTGGCAGCCTTTTTCAATTGCTTGCATAAATTCAAATTGAAAAATAAAAGAATGTGGTTTATTATATATAATATTTAAAAATAATGATTCAATATTCAGACAGAAATGGTTCAAATAGCGATTTTAATTTAGGTATTATAATATAAGGAGATGGCAAATTGTTAAAAACAATAGCTTCACAAATTAAAGAATACAAGCTTCCTTCAATCATTACTCCAATATGTATGATAGTGGAAGTAATAATGGAAATGATAATACCATACCTCATGGCTTCGATTATTGACGACGGAATTAATGCATCAAATATAAGTCATATTTATAAGATTGGAATAGTAATGGTAATCTGCTCAATAATTGGACTTATTGGTGGATTATTAGGTGCGAGATATGGTGCAAAAGCGTCAACAGGACTTGCAAAAAACCTTAGAAAAACAATGTATGAGAACATACAGACATTTTCATTTGAAAATATCGATAAGTTTTCAACAGCAGGATTAGTAACACGTATGACAACAGATGTTACTAACATACAAAATGCTTATCAGATGATATTGAGAATGTGTATGAGTAGTCCTATTTCTCTGATTATGGCTCTATCAATGGCATTTTTCATTAATTCAAAAATGGCATTAATATATGTTGGTGCAATTATATTTTTAGCTATTTGTCTTATATTTATAATGTCGGGTGCTAGAAAATATTTTAAGGTGGTATTTGAGAAATATGACAGCCTTAACTCTAATGTTCAGGAAAATCTTAGGGGAATCAGAGTTGTAAAGTCTTTTGTAAGAGAGGATTTTGAAAAAGAGAAATTTTCTGAGTCAAATAATAATCTATATAAATTATTTTGCAGTGCAGAAAGCATGGTTGTGCTTAATGCACCATTAATGACATTTACAGTATATGTGTGTATTTTAGCCATCAGCTATCTTGGTGCACATATGATAGTTGTTGGAAATCTTACAACAGGCGAACTTATGAGTCTATTAGCATACTGTATGAACATTCTTATGAGTTTAATGATACTGTCAATGATATTTGTAATGCTTACAATGTCAGCAGCAGCAGCAACACGTGTTGCGGAAGTAATAAATGAGAAATCGACGATAACAAATCCAGAAAATCCAAGAATGACAGTAAGCGACGGTTCTATTGAATTTAAGGATGTAGTTTTTAATTATGCCAAAGGTGATGGTGAACCTGAGCTTGAAAACATAAATATTAAAATAAATTCTGGAGAAACAATCGGTATCCTTGGAGCAACTGGTTCATCTAAGACTACATTTATAAATTTAATCAGTCGTCTCTATGATGTTACAGGAGGCGAAGTTTTAGTAGGTGATATTAATGTTAAAGAATATGACCTTGAGGTATTAAGAAATGCTGTTTCAGTTGTATTACAGAAAAATGAATTGTTTTCTGGAACAATAATTGAAAACCTGCGATGGGGAAAGAGTGATGCAACATTAGAGGAATGTAAACGTGTATGTAAAATAGCATGTGCCGATGAGTTTATAGACAGAATGGAAAAGGGCTATGATACATATATAGAGCAGAGTGGAAATAATGTTTCTGGTGGTCAGAAACAGAGACTATGTATTGCAAGAGCACTTTTAAAAGAGCCTAAAATATTAATACTTGATGATTCAACATCTGCTGTTGATACAGCAACTGATGCTAAAATAAGAAGTGCTTTAGCAAAGGAAGCTCCTGAAACTACAAAGATAATTATTGCACAGCGAATTTCGTCGATTCAGGATGCAGACAGGATTATTGTATTTGATGATGGCAAAATAAATCAGGTAGGCACACACGAAGAACTACTTATGACAAATGAAATTTATAAAGATGTATACGAATCACAGACACAGGGAGCTGGTGATTTTGATTCAATATAGTAAATAAAAGGAACAAAAAATGGCACAACAAAAAATGCATGGACCTGGTGGAAGAGGCAATGTAAGAGTTGCTGCAAAGCATGCACCAAAGGTTAAAGATCCAAAAAAAATAATAAAGAGAATATTTGCAATTGTATTAAAGAAATATTATATACATTTGGTAATTGCACTATTATGCACACTTGTAGGTGTATATTCAAATATTCAGGGTACTATGTTTATGAGAACTCTGATTGATGACTATATTACACCATTATTGTCACAGGAAATTCCTGATTTTACAAGGCTTACAAATAAAGTGCTACAGGTAGGTATAATTTATATTTTAGGTGTATTATCGATTTATATTTCATCAAAGCTTATGATATATGTAGGTCAGGGTACACTTAGAGATGTCAGGTATCAAATGTTTACAAAAATGGAAAAGCTTCCAATCAAGTATTTTGATACAAATGTTACAGGCGACATTATGAGTATATATACGAATGATGTAGATACACTTAGACAGACGATAAGCCAGAGTATGCCGCAGCTTTTTCAGAGTTCACTAACAATAGTTTCTGTATTTTTTAGTATGTTATATCTTAGTATTCCGCTTACTATTGTTACTATTTGTATGGTTGTTCTAACTCTTAATTTTTCAAAATTTATAATTGGAAAAAGTAGTGAGAATTTCGTAAAGCAGCAGAAATCAATAGGTGAGGTTAACGGCTTCATAGAAGAAATGATTACAGGCCAGAAGGTTGTTAAAGTATTCTGTCACGAAAAGGAAAATATAGAAAGATTTAATATTATTAATGAGCAGCTATATGAAAGTTCATATTTTGCAAACAGATATTCAAATGCAATTGGACCTATTTCAATGCAGATGGGTAATTTGAGCTATGTAATATGTGCTATTATTGGTGGAGTATTAGCTTTAACTAACTTTAGTAAGCTAACAGTAGGTGCTCTTGCAAGTTTCCTTACATTTAATAAGAGCTTCAACATGCCAATAAATCAGGTTAGTATGCAGGCAAATACAATTATGATGGCTCTTGCTGGTGCAGAAAGAATCTTTAAACTCTTAGATGAAGAGGAAGAAGATTATACAGGTACAGTAACGTTAGTAAATGTAAAGGAAGAGAATGGAACTTACATAGAAACTAAAGAGCGTACTGGTAAGTGGGCATGGAAAAAGCCAATAGAAAAGGGGTCTGATAAATATACATATGTTCCTCTTGCTGGTGGCGTTGTGTTTGACAAGGTTGATTTTGGTTACACAGATGAAAAGCTTGTACTTGAGGATATAAGCTTTTATGCGAAGCCTGGTCAGAAGATTGCATTTGTTGGTTCGACGGGTGCTGGTAAAACGACAATAACTAATCTTATCAACAGATTTTATGATATACAGGATGGCAAGATAAGATATGATGGAATCAACATAAATGATATTAGGAAATCTGATTTAAGAAAATCTCTTGGAATTGTATTACAGGACACACATTTATTTACTAATACAATATTAGAAAATATAAGATATGGAAAATTAGATGCCACAGATGAAGAATGTATTGAGGCAGCAAAGCTTTCAGGAGCACATTCATTTATAAAGCACTATAAGGATGGCTATAATACAGTTATCACAGGAGATGGCGCAAATCTTTCACAAGGACAGCGTCAATTACTTGCAATAGCAAGAGCCGTTGTAGCTGACCCGCCAGCACTAATTCTTGATGAGGCGACATCTTCAATTGATACTAGAACAGAGAAGATTATTCAGCAGGGAATGGATAATCTTATGAAAGGACGAACAACGTTTGCTATTGCACACAGATTATCTACAGTTAAAAATAGTGACTGTATCGTTGTTTTAGAAAAGGGTAAGATTATCGAAAAAGGAACACATGAGGAGCTGATAAAACTAAAAGGTAAATACTATCAGCTTTATACAGGTAACTCGATAGCATAAATAAATTTAGACTGCGTTAAGGATTTCATTTTTGAGGCAATACAGAATCCTCGGAGACAGATATGTATATAAAAATATGTGGAATTACAAATAAAGAGGAATATGACTACATCGCATCAAAGGATGTTGATTTTATTGGTTTTGTTATGTTTTACGAAAAAAGTAAAAGGAACATGACTGTAGATAAAGTTAGGGAAATTATTTGTAATTCAAATAATAATATAAAAAATGTCGCTGTAATGGTGTCTCCAACAATTGAGCAAATAAAAATTGCAGAAGATGCAGGCTTTGATATTTTACAAATTCATGGAGTAGTCGAGGATGCTTTGATTAAAGCATGTAAAAAGCCTGTATTAAAAGCATTTAATGTCAGCGATATTGAGAATTATGATAAATATTGTAGCTTTGATGAAATAATGGGATTTGTTTTTGATGCCAGTGAGCCGGGAAGTGGAAAAACATTTGACTGGAACATGATGAATAATCTTAAAAGAACTAATAAGCTATTTATTTTATCTGGGGGTCTGAATGTTGAAAATGTAGAGGAGGCAATTAGGTATGTCAAACCTGATGGTGTAGATGTATCAAGCGGGGTAGAATATTCTAAAGAACGAGTTGGTAAAGATTTAGATAAGGTCGATAGATTTATAAATGCAGTTAGAAAATAATATTGTCAGATTAAAGAAGACACTACCTCATATGGTGGTGTCTTCTACATTTATACATGATAACGCAAATGGTTCGCAGAGCGTGCCATTTCGTTATAGTAGTTGAAAAAGATATCGAAAATATAGTAAAATAGAGGAGAGTGTATTTTAGAATCCGTAGAAGGAGAATGGTATGGGTATGACAAATGAATCGGGAAATAAAAATAAAGGTAAAGTAATTTTTGACATAATGAAATCAAAAAATGTTAAAGGCGCTGGTAAGGCAATAAATAATATTGGAAAGAAGCTTTCAAAGGGTCTTTCTGATGGAATTGAAAAGAGTAAAGAATTGTCATCGGGTGCTATAAAGGGTGCGGCAGATATGGCAGTTAGCAAAAATGCCAAGTTGTCATTAGGTCTAATGATTATGATTATCACAACAGTTTCTATTTTACTTACGACAGTTGTGACAATTGTTACTGCAAAAAACAGCACTAAAAAGATAATTAATACTGAGATTGAAAATGAGCTTGAAGCAAGTGCGATGTTCGTAAGAACTAGTCTCGATGCTGTCACAGGTAACTATGTTATGCGTGGCGATAAGATGCTTAAGGCTACTACATCTCTAGATCAGATTCTTAAAAACATACCTGAAATAAAAGAAGCTACTTCTATTGATATTACTGTTTTTTATGGAGATACAAGACGTTATTCTACTATCGATGGAGTGCTTGGAACAACATGCTCTGAAGAAGTTAAAGAAAAATGTTTAGTCGGTGGTGAGTCATTTTTCTCGAATGATTTAAAAATAGACGGAAAAGATTATTTTGGCTATTATGTTCCTCTTTCAGACTATAACGGAACAATCGGTATGGTATTTGCAGGCTATCCGGTTGATGATATTAATAAACAGATTACAGTATTTATTGTTGGCTCTACAGTTATAGCAATAATAATCGCTCTTATAGTTGCTGGTGCAGTTCTTTTATTAATGAGACTTGTATCAAAACGTGTTAACAAGATTCTCATGTCTATTAAAGCTCTCGCTAGCGGACATGTATCATCACCTATAGTGAATGAGCAGATTATTAAGGAATTTTCTGATATTTCAGATGATGCTGAAGAATTGCGAATTAAGCTTCTTGAAATAATTGATAATGTAAAGGCAACATCAGAACAGGTTGCTGCAACAGCAATAGATATGATGGATATTCTTAATACATGTACACAGTCTTCAAATGATATTACTTCAGCCGTAGATGAAATAGCACAGGGTGCTACAGAAATGGCTCAGAATACTGAATCAACAGCTAATGATATGAGTGCGATTGGCGAAGGAATTGTTGCTATTGATAATGGTACAAATACTAGCCGTACTCTTTCAGAGGAGGTTGGCAGAATGTGTCAGAATTCAAAGGATATGCTTGGCGAGCTTATAGAGGCTAATAAGAAATCAAGTGAAAATGCGGAAGCAGTTGCGGTTGGTATTCAGGAAATCACAAGAGTTATTGAAGATATTAAGCATGCCACAAGTCTTATTGATGGTATTGCTTCACAGACAAATCTTCTGTCTCTTAATGCATCCATTGAAGCGGCAAGAGCAGGTGAGGCAGGTCGTGGATTTTCAGTTGTTGCACAGGAAATTAAAGTATTAGCAGAACAGTCAGCAGCTCATGCAGTTGAAATAGGTAGAATTGTAAATCAGATTATTGTTCAGGCTGAAAACAATGCAGGACTTGCAACACTTATTACAGATTCAATTTCAAGCGAAGAAAGAACACTTTCAGAAGTAGTAAATGGATTTGATAAGATGAGCAACCAGCTTTCATCATCAATTGATTCTGTTAATGATGTAAACAAAGAAACGATTGCACTTAATGAAAGAAAGATTGGCGTACTCGAAGCAGTTTCAAATCTTTCAGCTATTTCACAGGAAAATGCTGCTTCAACTGAAGAGACAGCAGCAAGTGTTGAAATGCTTAGAAATCACATTAATACAGTGAATTCAAGTGCACTTGATTTATCAAATAAAGCTGAGGAACTCAGTAACCAGCTTAGATATTTTAAGTAGGTCAAATGAACTCAAAATGAGTAAATTGACGATATAAAAGGGAAAAAGGGGAGTAAAATTTTATGAAAAACCATGCATTTATCGCGTTATTTTTATCATTTCTCGTGGTAAGATTTTGTATGCCTAAATTTATTGATTTTTTAGTAAAGAAAAAGGCAGAGCAGTCAGAGAGAGAAGATGGACCTAAGAGCCATCTAAAAAAGCAGGGAACACCAACAATGGGCGGTGTTATTATAATTCTCGGTATATTATTAGGAAGTGTTGCGACAATTCCTTTTAATAAGTCATGGCTTCCAATTCTTATTGTAACAATAGCATATGGATTAATCGGATTTGCTGATGATTATCTTAAGGTAATGATGAGAAATACAAAAGGTTTAAGAGCGTGGCAGAAGATGCTTATGCAGTTTATTGTGATGGGAGCATTTGGTGCATATTTATATTTATCACCAGAGCATTCTCCTCTTATGCATATTCCTTTTACAAATGGAAATGTAATTGAAGTAGGCTGGCCACTTTATTTTATCATTATGTTCTTTGCAGTACTTGGAACAGTTAATGGTGCTAATTTTACAGATGGAGTTGATGGTCTTGCAAGCTCGGTAACAATCGTTATTGCAGGTGCATTATTGTTTATAAGTATTCATACAGGAGCATCGTATGAAGCTATATGCTTGGCTGTTATTGGTGCACTTTTAGGCTTCCTGATTTATAATTCTCATCCAGCAAAGGTATTTATGGGTGATACAGGTTCATTGGCACTTGGAGGATTTGTAGCAGCAACAGCTTATATGCTCAATATGCCATTTATTCTTATTCTTGTAGCATTTATTTATCTTATTGAGATTTTATCTGTAATTATACAGGTTAGTTATTTTAAAATCACGCATGGTAAAAGAGTTTTCAGAATGGCGCCAATTCATCATCATTTTGAGCTTGGTGGAATGTCAGAAACTCAGGTAGTATATGAATTTGTACTTGTCACTGCATTTTTGAGTATTCTTGCATATATGAGTTTGTAGTACACATCATTTTCACATGTATAACATATAATCATGATATTACATTATAGCCAGGAGGACATATGGCTTATATTATTTCCACAGATTCCGGTGCGAATCTGCCAGATGAGATATTAAAGGAAAGAAATATAATAATGTCACCACTTACTATTCAGATAGATGGTGTTTCAAATAGAATAACAAGCTTATCTGAGTTTGATGGTGAAGGGTTTTATAAAACTATCCGTGATAAGGATGTAAAAACATCAACGGTAAATCTTCAGGAATTTTGTGAGAAGTGGGAGCCGTATTTAGAACAAGGTCTTGATATTTTGCATGTTAGTTTGTCATCAGGTGTAAGTTCATCATATCAGGCAGCAGTTATGGCAGCAGATATGCTTATGGAAGACTATGAAGATAGAAAGATATTAGTTTATGACACTCATGGGGCAGGTCTAGGTGAAGGCATGCAGGTTTTAGAGGCAAGTGATTTGAATGCAGCAGGTGTAGATATAGAAGCTGCATTTGAAAAGCTTAACGAGCGTCGTGATAATGTCAGACAGATTTTCACAGTTGACGATTTGTATTATTTAAAAAAAGGTGGAAGATTAAGCAGTGCCAGCGCATTTGTAGGTTCAATGCTTCAGATAAAGCCAGTGCTCATAGGAAGTGAAGAGGGAACGATAGTTGCCATAAGTAAAGAGCGTGGAAGAAAAAATGCACTAAAAGCAATTATTAAAGAATACGAAGAAAAAGCAGATAAATCATGTCAGAATTATGTATGTATTAATCATATATTATGTGATGAAGATACACAGATGATTTTAAATGAAATAGAAAGAATTACGCCAGGACAAAAGGTTTTAAGTGTAATGTTTGAGCCTGTAATGGGTTCTCATGTAGGACCAGGTTCATTAGCGTTATTTTACAGAAAAGCAGAATAATAGTAGGAGTATAGGTAATCATGCCAAATAATTCAGAAAATAATAATAAAAATGACGGTGGAAAAAAACCGTCAGGGAACAGATCGTCATTATTTATAATAATGATAGCATCTCTTGTTCTTGTAATGGTTCTTTCATATATGAGAACGATTATAACAACAGGAAGCAATGAAAAAATAACATATGATGAGTTTTTAGAAAAGGTAAATTCTGGTGAGATTGAGTCAGTAATAATTGAAGCTGATACTATAAAAATAATCCCGAAGGAACAGAAAAACGAATTTGCAGAGGATTCTTTCTATACAGTCAGAGTTGATGATGATTACTTGGCTGATAGACTTATCAAGGCAGGGGTTAAGTTCGAAAAGAAGGAATCAAGTGCTTCTAATACTATTTTATTTTTCATCGGAACTTATATATTGCCGTTAGTAATATTCTGGGCGTTTTTAAGCTTCCTTATGCGTCGTATGTCAAAAGGTGGCGGCGGAATTATGGGTGTTGGCAAATCAAATGCCAAGATTTACGTTCAGAAGGAAACGGGTGTTACATTTAAGGATGTTGCTGGACAGAATGAAGCAAAGGAATCTCTTCAGGAGGTTGTTGATTTCCTTCATAATCCACAAAAATATATTAAGATTGGTGCTAAGCTTCCAAAGGGTGCTCTTTTAGTAGGACCTCCAGGAACAGGTAAAACATTGCTTGCAAAGGCTGTAGCCGGGGAAGCACATGTTCCATTTTTCTCATTAGCAGGGTCAGATTTTGTAGAAATGTATGTTGGTGTTGGAGCATCTCGTGTTAGAGATTTGTTTAGGGAAGCTACAAAGAATGCACCATGTATTATTTTTATTGATGAAATAGATGCAATCGGAAAGAGCAGAGATTCAAGATATGGCGGAGGGAATGACGAAAGAGAACAAACTCTTAATCAGCTTCTTTCAGAGATGGATGGTTTTGATACATCAAAAGGTATTCTTATTTTAGCTGCAACAAACAGACCTGAAATTCTTGATAAGGCACTGCTTAGACCGGGAAGATTTGATAGACGTATCATTGTTGATAAGCCAGACCTTAAGGGAAGAACAGATACATTACGTGTTCATTCTAAGGATGTACTTATGGATGAAACGGTTAATCTTGAAGAGATAGCACTTGCTACTGCAGGTGCAGTTGGTTCTGACCTTGCAAATATGGTCAATGAGGCTGCTATAAATGCCGTAAAGAATAAGAGAGAATTTGTAAATCAGAAGGATTTATTAGAGGCTATTGAAGTAGTCATGATGGGTAAAGAGAAGAAGGACCGTGTCATGAGTAAGGAAGAGAAGAAGATTGTTTCATATCACGAGATAGGACATGCTCTTGCTTCTGCGCTTTTGAAAAATACAGATCCAATCCAGAAGATTACGATTGTGCCTCGTACAATGGGTGCTCTTGGATATGCATGGTATGTTCCAGATGAAGAGAAACATTTGCGTTCAAAGGATGAGCTTCTTGAAAGAATTATTACTGCACTTGCAGGTCGTGCATCTGAAGAAATCAATTTTGGCTCTGTTACAACTGGTGCAAGTAATGATATTGAGCAGGCAACGAATATTGCAAGGTCTATGGTTACTCAGTATGGTATGTCAGAGAGATTTGGTCTTGTAAAGCTTGAATCTGTAGAAGACAAATATTTGAATGGAAGAACGGTTATGAACTGTTCTGATGTAACTGCTGCAAATATTGATAATGAAGTTATGATTATTCTTCATGAGTGCTATGAAGAAGCAAAGAGACTTTTGTCAGAAAATATGGACCTTATGGAAGAACTTGCAGCATTCCTTCTTGAAAGAGAAAGTATTACTGGAAAAGAGTTCATGGAAATTTTTGAGCGTTATAAAGGAAAGCCTGATAGCGAAGAGGATGATAATACTGTAGCTATAACAGAGAATGTCGATGAAGCTGATAATGTAGTAGCTGCTGAAGAGAATATCAGTGAAGCAAGTAGTGCTGTAAATGTTGCGGAAAGTAGCGACGAAAAAGGACAGGATGCAGGAATTTAATATACAGGAAGAACTAAAAAAACTCCCGGCAAAACCGGGAGTTTATATTATGCACGATATAAACGATACAATTATTTATGTTGGTAAGGCTATTATTTTAAAGAATCGTGTACGCTCTTATTTTCGTGAAGGAGTCAGAAGGACTGTTAAAATAGAACAGATGATTAAAAAAATTCACTGGTTCGAATATATGGTGACTGACTCAGAGCTTGAAGCACTTGTTCTTGAAAATAATCTTATTAAACAGCATCAGCCTAAATATAACACCTTGTTAAAGGATGATAAAACCTACCCTTATATAAAAGTAACAGTAGGTGAGGATTTTCCACGAATATTATTTACTCGTCTCGTGCGTAATGATAAATCAAAATATTTTGGACCATACACATCAGCTAATGCTGTTAAGGATACAATTGAGCTGTTAAAACGACTTTATAATATAAGAAGCTGTAACCGTTCTGTTACAGAGATGGGCGAAGCATCAGAAAACTGTCTTTATTATCATATTCACAGGTGTGATGCACCATGCAGAAAGCTTATTTCGAAAGAGGATTATAATTCAAATGTAGCAAAGGTTGTGGAGTTTTTAAGTGGTACGTATAAGCCTGTTTTAGACCTTGTTACAAATAAAATGATGGAAGCATCAGAAGAGCTTGATTTTGAAAAGGCAGCAGAATACAGAGATTTATTGTATTCAGTAAAGCAAATATGCCAGAAGCAGAAAATCACTGATACGATGGGTGATGATAAAGATATTATTGCTCTTGCAAGAGACGCTGCATCTGTAATAATACAGGTATTTTTTGTCAGGGAAGGTAAGATTGTTGGTCGTGAGCATTTTTATATGAAAAATACTGAGGACAGCCTTGATGAAGAAATAGTAAAGGATTTTGTAGAGCAGTTTTACGCTGGAACACCATTTGTTCCAAAGGAAATAATAGTTCCAAAGGAACTTGAGGAACAGACACTTATTGAAGAATGGCTTTCAGGTATACGTGGTCATAAGGTTCAGATTACGGTACCAAAGAAGGGCAAAAAAGAGAAGCTTGTTGAGCTTGCAGAAAAAAATGCAAGGATTGTTCTCAATCAGGATATAGATAAAATAAAACGAGAAGAGGCGCGTACTACGGGTGCTGTCAGAGAGATAGAAGAGCTTATCGGTTTGACGGGAATTGAGAGAATGGAGGCTTATGATATTTCGAATATAAGTGGTTTTAATTCTGTTGGCTCAATGGTTGTTTATGAAAAGGGAAAGCCAAAGCGAAATGACTATCGTAAATTTAAAATAAAAACAGTTGAAGGACCTAACGATTACGCAAGTATGAAAGAGGTCTTGCTAAGACGATTTAAGCATGGTCTTCTAGAACGTGAAAAAGAGGAAGAAAAAATAAGCTTTTCAAAGTTTCCGGATTTATTATTAATGGATGGTGGACGTGGTCAGGTAAATATTGCTGAGGAGGTTCTGCTTTCACTTGGAATAAATATTCCTGTATGTGGAATGGTAAAGGATGATAATCACAGGACGCGCGGATTGTATTATTTGAACGAAGAAATTCCTATAAGTAAAAGTAGTGAGGCGTTTAAGCTTATTACAAGAATACAGGATGAGGCACACAGATTTGCAATTGAGTTCCATAGGTCTTTAAGAAGTAATTCGCAGGTTCATTCTATACTCGATGATATACCGAACATTGGTAAAACGCGAAGAAGAGCGCTTATGAAGCATTTCGAGTCGATAGATGATTTAAAGGCTGCAAATATTGAGGAATTGAAGGATATTCCTTCGATGGATATAAAGTCTGCAGAGTCAGTTTATAAGTTCTTTCATGATAATTCTGAAGATGAAGTTCATAAAGCAGAATAATAAACAAATGAGAGAATTGAAAAGCAATGAAGCAGTATGTTATCATACATAGTAGGAAACCATTATGTACTTTAGTTCATAGTTAGGAATGGTTTCAGTAGACATATCTTAATCATAATGATAGGAAAGAGGTAAAACATATGCCAGGAGTACCAGTCAGTGAATTAATTGATAAGCTTAATTTAACGAATTTGACACCAGAAATAGATGCCAGTGAGGTTATGATAACTCAGGCAGATATTAACAGACCAGCCCTTCAGATAGCTGGATTCTTTGATCATTTTGATGCAAGCCGTATTCAGATAATCGGTTTCGTTGAACATGCATATTCAAGAGAGCTTGATGAGAATATAATGCCGGAAAGATACGAGAAGCTTCTCTCAACAAATGAAACACCGTGTTATATATATTGCAGAGATTTAAAGCCTAATGAAATGTTCTTAAAAAAGGCAATAGAGCATAAATGTCCAGTACTCTCATCGCAGAAGTCAACATCCTCTGTTATGTCTGAAGTTATCAGATGGCTTAATGTAAAGCTGGCTCCATGTATTTCTGTTCATGGTGTATTAGTTGATATTTTTGGTATTGGTGTTTTGATTACTGGCGAGAGTGGAATTGGTAAATCAGAGGCAGCCTTGGAGCTTGTAAAAAGAGGTCATAGACTTATTGCGGATGACGTTGTGGAAATCAGAAAGGTTTCAGATGAAACACTGTATGGTTCAGCACCAGATGTTACAAAGCATTTGATAGAGCTTAGAGGTATTGGAATTATAGATGTTAAGACACTTTTTGGTGTGTCAAGTGTAAGAGAAACTCAGTCTATTGATTTAGTTATAAGACTTGAGGAATGGGATAGAGACAGAGAATACGATAGAATTGGACTCGAGGAAGAGTATACAGAGTACCTTGGAAAGAAGGTAGTATGTCATAATATTCCAATAAGACCAGGCCGTAATCTTGCTATTATTTGTGAATCGGCAGCAGTTAACCATCGTCAGAAGCAGATGGGATATAATGCTGCTCAGGAGCTATATAACCGAGTACAAAATTCATTAATGAAGGGAAAAGAATGATGGGAAAATATGTTTTTGGAGTTGACCTTGGTGGTACAACAGTAAAGCTTGGATTATTCACAACTGAAGGTGAAGTTTTAGATAAATGGGAAATAAAAACAGACACATCAGATAATGGTAAAAACATTCTTCCAGATATTGCAAAGGCTATTTTAGATAAAATAGAAGAGAAGAATATTGATAAGGCATTAGTAGAGGGCGCTGGAATTGGTGTTCCAGGACCAGTTGATACAAATGGTATAGTAAATAAAGCTGCGAACCTTGGCTGGGGTATATTTAACCTTGAAGAAGAGTTTTCAAAGCTTACAGGCCTCAAGGTAAAGGGTGCAAATGATGCGAATGTGGCAGCACTTGGTGAAATGTGGAAAGGAGCTGCTAAAGGATATAAGAGTATCGTTATGGTCACACTTGGAACAGGTATCGGTGGCGGAATCATTATAGATGGAAAGGTTGTAGCCGGTTCTACAGGTGCAGGTGGAGAAATTGGTCACATTCATGTAAAGGATGGTGAACCAGAGACATGCGGATGTGGAAATCGTGGATGCTTTGAGCAGTATTGTTCAGCAACAGGTATTGTGAGAATCGCGAAGAAATATCTTGGAAAATCAATACCAACTATCCTTAGTGAGGGAGAAGTAACAGCAAAGTCAATATTTGATGCATATAAAGTAGGAGATGAGATTGCAAAGGAAATATTGGCTGAATATTTTGAGATGCTTGGAAAGGGTCTTGGAATAATCGGAAGCATTATTAATCCAGAGGTCTTTGTTATTGGTGGTGGCGTATCTAAGGCAGGAGCAGTTATAACAGATAATGTTGTAAAGCATTACAATGATTATGTGTTCCATGCTTCAAGAGATGTTAAGTTTGTTCTTGCAGAGCTTGGAAATGATGCTGGAATATATGGTGCGGCAAAGCTGGTGCTTGAATAAATGAACGAAGTAATTATTGAAAAAGTAAAAAATATAATAGATGAAGCGCGCATTAAAATAAATGAGCCAATGTGTAACCATACAACCTTTAAGGTTGGAGGAGTGGCTGATTTATTTGTATCTGTTTCTTCAGAAAAAGAAATAACAGCTCTTATAAGACTTTTAAAAGATGAAGCTGTGCCATATTTTATTGTTGGAAATGGTAGTAATCTTTTAGTCAGTGATGAAGGCTATAGAGGCTGTGTTATTTGTGTTGGAAAAGATTTTTCGGGTATAGAAGTGACTAATGGTGAGTATGCAGGAGAAGAATGTGAAATAAAGGTTCTTGCAGGTACACTTTTAATCAAGACAGCAAATTTCGCACTGGAAAAATCTCTTACAGGTCTTGAATTTGCTTCAGGTATTCCAGGTAATGTAGGTGGTGCTATTTTTATGAATGCAGGTGCTTACGGTGGAGAGATGAAGCAGGTTGTTACAAGCGTCAGATTATATGATATAGAGAATGATGAAATAGTAGAAAAAACATGTGAGGAAATGGATTTTTCATATAGACATAGTATTCTTAAGGAGCATCCATACGTAGTAATCAGTACTAAACTTAAGCTTATTAAAGGCGATGCAGTACTCATTAAAGAGAGAATGGATGAGTTAGCTATCGCAAGAAAAACAAAGCAGCCACTTGAATATCCAAGTGCGGGCTCTACATTTAAACGACCTGAGGGTTATTTTGCAGGTAAGCTCATAGAGGATGCAGGTCTAAAGGGATATAGTGTAGGTGGTGCTGAGGTATCTATAAAGCATTCTGGCTTTGTTATCAATAAAAATGCTGCAACAGCAAAAGATGTTCTTACTCTTATTGATGATGTTATAACAATTGTTAAGGATAAGTTTGATGTTACTTTAGAACCAGAGGTTTTAATATTAAAATGAGTTTTTCACAGACAATAAAAGAAGAAGTTTCGAAGCATATAGGGAGTGCAAGACATTGCCAGCTCGCAGAGTTATCGGCAATGTTTTATTTTTGTGGTAATTTTGAACAAAAAAAAGGTAAGATAGTACGAATTTTTCTAATATTCGAAAACGAATTATCAGCACTAAAAGGCTTTACTTTACTTAAAAAGACATTTAATATATATTCATGTCGCGATTTTAAAGATGTAGTTGAAAGGGAAGGAAGTATCTTTAAATTGTCATATGAGGAGGATGTATCTTCTGACATAGAAGCTTCATCAAATGGAAGAACCGTCACTCCGCAAAACATATATGACGCACTATTGTCACATACAATAACTCAGAAAGCGTGCTGCAGACGTGCATTTCTAAGAGGAGCATATTTATGTGGTGGTTCTGTGTCTGATCCCGAGAAATCATATCATCTTGAAATTGTATGCAAGCAATCAGATATTGCTACTCAGATAATAGATATATTTTCAACCTTTGATGTTAAAGCAAAGATTGTAGAGAGAGGAAAATATATAGTTGTCTATGTTAAAGAGTCGGCATCTATTGTAACTGCATTGAATGTTATAGAGGCTCCTGTTGCTATGATGGAGATGGAAAATGCGATTATTCTTAAGGATGTGCGTAATTCCATAAACAGGAGAAATAATTGTGATACAGCGAATATCATTAAAACAGCATCAGCGGCAGTTAAGCAGATAGAAGATATTAAGATTGTGATGGCATCAAAAGAGTATAAAGGACTATCGGATTCGCTGAAGGAGCTTTGTGAGCTTCGATTAGAGAATTCAGAAGCATCACTCAAAGAGCTTGGAGAGATGCTGAATCCACCTCTTGGAAAATCAGGAGTTAATCACAGATTAAGAAAAATAACGGAATTGGCGGATAGTATATTAAGAGGTACTTCTTAGGAAAATACCACTAATAAAGGTAAAGTATTCTCCAATTTGTATATGGGAGGAGTTATTATGACAAAAAAAGATGTTGTGATTAAGTTAGAAAATGGTTTAGAGGCAAGACCAGTTGCTTTACTTGTACAGGCTGCAAGCCAGTATACAAGTTCAATCTATATTGAATCTGAGAACAAAAGAGTAAATGCAAAAAGTATTATGGGTATGATGACACTTGTGTTAAACGAAGGAGAAGTCATTACTATTTCTGCAGATGGAAATGATGAAGAAGAGGCTATTAATGGACTTGAAGCATACCTTGGTGGTACTAAATAATTGCTGATAAAATAAAAAAATCCCCATAAATGGGAGGATGCCGAGTGATTATTCACTCGGCATATTTTATGAAAAAGTTTATTCAAAAAGCTAAACAATATTATTAAAAATTATCTGATAATCAATTACTTATGAACTATTGCTCATCTGCTTTACATAATATAGTATATTGTTCATAAATGAATAAATCTCGATATGTTTTTAAACAATCAAAAAACAAATTATGAACAGATTGTTAACATTATAAATATTTCTTGATTTCTGCAATTAATTCATCATATTCAGCATCTGTTAAGAATTTCTTCTTTGGATTCATTTCAAATGTTCCACCCCATTCAAATTCATCAGTATATTTTGGAACTAAATGGAAGTGAAGGTGATGTCCTGTATCACCATATGCACCATAGTTAACCTTTGCAGGACTAAATGCCTTATGAAGAGCATTAGCAACAAGGTTAATATCTTCGAAATATTCTGCTCTTTCTTCAGCTGTAAGCTCTATCATTTCGCTTATGTGCTTTTTGTGTGCTACTATAACTCTTCCCTTGTGACTCTGTTCTTTAAATAAAAATACCTTTGAAGACTTAAGCTCACAGATTTTAATACCAAATGCTGCAACTATTTCTCCCTCTGCGCAGTAACTGCAATTTTCATCATACATTTTAAAATCCTCCTTGTTTTTGTTGTATTGTCAACCTGCTTTTGTATGTAATCAGGTTATCCCTAAAAATAATTTTATCA
Organism: Lachnospiraceae bacterium; assembly: GCA_045627905.1. Classification (GTDB taxonomy): domain Bacteria; phylum Bacillota; class Clostridia; order Lachnospirales; family Lachnospiraceae; genus UBA2868. The sequence goes on from JAZQOO010000013.1 coordinate 45,038, forward strand.
CACTCTATCACTATAATATAGTTAGGATTTATAGTAAGAGCAGTATTCAGTAAGCTTACAGCGTTCACATTCTGGTCGTTGTGCTTTACATATATCGCGTCCAAATGTAATTATCTGAATGTTATATAATATCCAGTGATCTTTTGGCAGCTCCTTCATAAGCTCAAACTCTATTTTTACTGGGTCTGTTTCTTTAGTAAGAGAAAGCTTATTTGAAATTCTTTTTACATGAGTATCTACAACAATACTGTCAATGCCATAAATGTTACCGCGTATAACATTCGCAGTTTTTCTTCCAACACCTGCTAATGATGTCAGTTCTTCCAATGAGCTTGGTACCTCATCATTAAAATCATAGTGGAGCTTTTTACAGCATTCAATAATATTTTTTGCCTTATTATGATAAAAGCCCGCAGGCTTAATGTCCTGCTCTAGCTCTGATAAATCAGCGTCGGCAAAAGCCTTTATGCTGTCATATTTTTTAAATAAATTGTTTGTTACAATATTGACTCTTGCGTCTGTACACTGTGCACTTAAAATAGTAGCAATGAGAAGCTGCCAGGCATTGTCGTGATTTAAATAACAGACTCTGTCAGTGCCATACATATTGTCAAGAATTTCAAGAATTTTTAAGGTTCTTTTCTTCATACTATGTCTCCAGTGATTTCAGCTGCTAATTTAGCTTAAATCAAAAATTCAGATATCAATAGTGATAAGCAAAAGGCATTATCTGTATATAATATATTTACAAATAGGATTTCCTTTTGATGAAAATCTTTCTTCGTATTCTGTCATAATATTACCTTCGTTCATAGAAGCGTCGTTATGAAGATCAAATGTTTTTTTACAAATTTTCCAGTTTGTTTCTTCTATTTCGTCGAGACCAAAATTAAATAAATCGATGTTATCAGTTTTAAATTCAACGAAACCATCACTTTTTAAAATTACGTCATAGCGAGCTAAAAACTGACGGGATGGAAGGCGTCTTTTAGCGTGGCGATCCTTTGGCCATGGGTCTGAAAAGTTAAGGTAAATTTTATCAATTTCACCTTTGTCAAATATTTTCTCTATATCTTCAGCATCCATTCTTATAAAGACGAGATTTGGAAGTGGTGTTTCAAGGGCTTCCATTTTCTGAATTGCTCTTAGTAAAACACTAGAATATTTTTCTATGCCGACAAAATTAATATTCGGATTTTTAGAAGCAAGCTCCATTATAAAGCGGCCTTTTCCCATACCTATTTCTATCTGGACAGGGTTATTATTTTTAAATATATCTGAATTCCATTTGCCTTTAAAGCTTTCTGGCTCATGAATAACAAAGCTGTTATCTGCAATATAGTCTCTAGCACCAGTAATGTTTCTAAGTCTCATATATTTAATCCTTTTCTTTGGTTTTTTGTTAAATGATGTAAGTGTTTTCATAAATAAGTTGAAAACATATCTTAAGTATCATATCATATATTCATGAATTTTAAGAAGCTATTTACAATTTTATTTATTTTATTTTTAATATGTGTTGTTCCTGAAAAGGTGCATGCGGTAGATACTGTCCCAACTGAAGAGCAGCAGGAGGCATTTGAGAAAAGGAAAACCTTGCCAGTTGAGACAAATAATATTGAAGGATGGCCAAATGGACCATTAATCGGCGCTGAGTCGGCAGTAGTTATGGATGTTAATACTGGAACAGTTATTTACAGCAAAAATCCTCATGAGGAATTATTTCCAGCAAGTACAACAAAAATCCTGACAGGATTACTTACTATAGAAAATACATCTATGGATGAAATGGTTGTATTTTCAAGAGATGCCATCTGGAATATAGACAGAGATTCTACACATTTAGCAATAGATGTAGGAGAAGAGATGTCAGTTAAGGATTGTCTCCATGGGCTGTTACTTGCATCTGCTAATGAGGTTGCCTATGGACTTGCAGAGCATGTGGGAGGAAGTCTAGAGGGCTTTGTTCAGATGATGAATGACAGAGCAGAAAAGATAGGGTGTAAAAATACACATTTTGCAAATGCAAATGGACTTCCTAACGATAATCATTATACATCAGCATATGACCTTGCATTGATTGCAAAGGAATGTTTTGCAAATGAAACATTTTGTTCTATTGCATCAACAGTAGATTATACTATTAGTCCAACAAATAAACAGTCTGATACAAGACATATAACAAATCACCATAGAATGCTTCCGTCCTTAAAGCATGAATATGAGGGATGTCTTGGTGGAAAAACCGGTTTTACAAAGGTTGCAAGACAGACACTAGTAACATGTGCTGAAAGAAATGGAATGCGCCTTGTATGCGTAGTCATGAAGGATGAGAGTCCTTATCAGTTTTTAGATACAAAGACTTTGCTTGACTATGCCTTTGACAGCTTTCAGAAGATGAATATTGCTGAAAATGAAAAAAGGTACAATCTTGACAGCTCTAGCTTTTACAGAACAGATTTTGATTTACTTGGAAGTTCAAAGCAAATATTGTCGATAAATCCAGAAGGAAATGTTATTGTTCCAAGGTCTACAGATTTTAACAGTCTTGATGTAGAGGTTGAGTACAACAATATTCCAACAATGAAATATTATATTGGTGGTAATTATATTGGTGAAGCAGTATTAGAGAAAGCTACTGATGATAATAAACCAAAAGAGTTTTCAGATATATTAAATACAGCTAATGACAGAGAGATAAGGACATTAGAACCAGATCACACAGTTATATTTATAAATGTAAAAATACTAGTAATTGTTTTTTCGTGTATTATTGCAGTTATTTTTGTTGTTTTATTTATAATCGACCAGATACGCAGGTACATGGAATCTGCAAGAAGAAATCAGAAACTTACGAGGACGAGATATAAGAAGAGAAGCGAGAATCAGGTAAGGATTTTTAGAAAAAATAAGGAGTAGAATGAAAATCAAAGAAGAAATGCCATGTAGCATTTCTTCTTTAGTTATGATAAAAGATAAAGTTCAAAGAGGGGGTTATCAGTTATCCCAGCTCAGTCTATGCAGGTCACCTTCCATATTTAGTCCATTAAAATTATTTTGGCGAAGAGCCTCATATAAAACAATGGCAGCGGAGTTTGAAAGGTTGAGTGATCTTGTATCTCCTGCCATTGGAATGCGGACACAGGTGTCCTTGTATTCCTTTAATATTTCTTCAGGAATACCACCACTTTCCTTTCCAAACATAATGTATGCATCTTCAGGATATGAAACGTCTGTGTAGGATTTCTTTGATTTTGTTGTAGCCATGAAAATTGTAGGGTTATTATTTTTTGTGACAAAATCATTAAAATTAATGTATCTTCTAACATCTAGCTGATCCCAGTAGTCCATACCAGCCCTTTTAATCATTTTTTCGTTAAGCTGAAAGCCTAGTGGGTCGATTAAATGTAGAACAGTATTTGTAGCAACACAGGTGCGTCCAATGTTACCTGTATTAGCAGGGATTTCTGGCTCTAGTAAAACTATATTCATGCTCATTATAATTTCTCTCCATTTACAAATGTATGTGAATCGTCTTCTATCGGAATCATAACGTATTTCTGTCCATCTACAATTCGTGTTGATATTTCAGAAGCTTTCTTTTTAGAAACTCTAAGTATTACATCCTCTTCGTGAGATTCTTCATTTTCAGATATCTGTTCATGAACCTTTAACTGGTCTCTAAGAGCAGCATTTTCTTTAACTAACTCTTTCTTTTCCTCATTGTTCTTAGCTTCCTTTGCAAGCTTTTTGTCTACAATCTGTTTAATGACAGGAGCTTCCTCTTCATCTGCAAAGGCTTCTTCCCATTTAGATGCAATTGTCTCGGTAATCTCTTTTGGTATATCAGTTATTTCACTTAATTCAATAATTTTTTCTTTTGTAAGAACTGGCTGTACTGCTTCTGTAACCTCAGTTTCTTCCTTCTCCTCAAGACTAACAATATCATTAAGACCGCCCTGAATAGCAGTAAAAAGCTGTTCACCCTTTTCATCATTTTCAGATGATTTTATAACGATATTTTTAAATATAAGCTTTTTCTCTGTAGTAGTTTTTTTGAGTCCGCATCCAAGAACCTCTTTCATAAATTCGTCGTGTGGTTCTTTTGTATTTTTAGTGTAGAAAAGAGTTGAGTGTATGTTGGCACTACGTTCATCAAACAGTGGGAATACAAAGCCAATCTCAGGCATGCTGACAACCCAGTCACGAACTCTTGAGCCTATTCGGTTGTCATCCTCTAAATATCCAAGCGCAGGCTTTGACAAATCAACAGGACAAATAGCACATAAAATATATTCATAAACCTCTTCTGACTCATCTGTTTTGATTCCGTCTGTTGTTTTGGCAGGGACATCATATACATCTCTGAAAAGAAGAATCAGATAGTTACCAACAAAATAAAAATTATCGATTATATGCTTATAAAAAGTCTCTAACAGGTCTTCGTTTAAAAGCTTGGATTCCCTGATTCCGAGAAGAACCTGCTGTGGTCCAAGCGGTGCCTCTGCATCAGATGAAAAATCAAGCTTTAAAAGATTATTTCCAACAGTGCCTGAAAAGACCTTGTTAGCAATGTCTAAATATTTAAACATTTCCTCTTCTTCTAAATCTCTAAAGTCAGTCTGGAATGTAAGAACCTCTTCTTTGTTGGCATTTACATAGCAGCCACTCATTTTAGTAAATGTACATTCTTTCTTTTTAAGTCTTCTTTTAAGCTCTAAAACATCTCTTTTTGTCATATAGTATGTCACCTCGTTAAATAGTTTTATTTTATAGCTGATTTATGCCGATTATGTATAAAGGCTTTGCTTTATTATTATTTATTTTACAAATTGTACTGTACAATTTATGGGACTTCAAATTAGGGTTATGTGATTCAAATAAAATTTCTGAGCTTTTATCTTTTATTTTATTTACACAAACATAGTGAAGTCCTTTTTTTAGATTTTTTGAATTATTATAAATAAGACATATGAATGTATCAAAATCTCTGGAAAATTCTGTTATTTTATTTTCATCTGAGCTTATTATTTTATTTACAGCAAAATTTCTTTTTGAAAAGAATTTAAAAATTGCAGTTGGAGAAATTCCAATTGATGCAAGTAGTGGAGTTCCCTTTTTTTCAAACAGTGTAATTATTTTTACAAAATCTGAATTTGACAATGGATAGTTTAAAGCCTTTAGGGCGTTATAAACAGCAATAATTCCACAGCCTGAATGAGAAATATTTTTATTTCCAAAACGAAAAACATTAAACTGTTCCTGATTTTCTATGTAATATTCTGGCAGCTTAAAGGTTTTTATGTTTTCTTCATTTACATTCGAATTACTGATAATAACAGTCTTTTTTATGCGTGAAAAAAATGATACAATTTTATAAAATATCACAATCAGGTAATTCATCAAAGCTACTCCGGTTTTGTAAATTAATACATTGATTAAAGAATTATAGCATTAAAAAATACGTTAAACAATGAGGGTATTGTATGAAAAGAAAAGTTGCTTTAGTAACAGGGGCATCAAGAGGCATTGGAAGAGCTATAGCTTGCGCTTATGCTAAGGAAGGCTATGATTTATTTATAACATGCAGAGATTCTGTTGATGTACTTAACAGCTATGCTAAGAAGCTCGAAAATGAATATAAAATTACATGCACACCATGTGCAGGAGATATCTCAAATCCTGAAGATGTTTCAAAGATTTTTGAAAAAATAGATGAGTTAGATGTTTTGGTTAATAATGCTGGAATATCGTATATAGGGCTAGTGACAGATATGAGCGACGATGAATGGAACAGTGTTATTTCTGTTAATTTGAATTCAGCATTTTATATGTGTAAAAATGCCATACCTCTGATGCTTTCAAAGAAGGCTGGAAAGATAATAAATATATCTTCAATATGGGGAGAGAGAGGTGCGTCAATGGAGGTGGCTTATTCAGCATCAAAGGGCGGACTAAACGCATTCACAAAGGCCTTAGCTAAGGAGCTTGCGCCGAGCAATATTCAGGTCAATGCGATTGCCTGTGGACTAATTGATACGGATATGAACTCACACTTTTCTCAGGAAGAAATAGAGAGTATAATAGAAGAGATACCCGCTGATAGAATAGGTAAACCAGAAGAGGTTGCAGAGATAGTTTTGAAGCTCAGCGAAGGAAGCAAATATTTAACGGGACAGATAATAGGATTTGATGGTGGTTGGTAATGAACCCATTTCGATTATTTAGAAATAAAAATAAAGCAAATTATATAGTATTTGATTTGGAGTGGAATCAGGCTCCTGGAAAGTTCGATAAGGATGGTGTAGGTCTTCCATTTGAAATAGTGGAAATAGGTGCTGTAAAGCTTGATAGTAAAATGAGAATTGTCGATAAATTTAGTCAGCTTATCAAGCCTCAGATTTATAAAACAATTCATTATATTACTTCAAAAATTGTAAACGTTGATAAAGAAGTTTTAGATGAAGAAGGACGTTATTTCGAAGAGGTAGCAAAGGAATTTATCGAATGGTGTGGAGAAAATCCTGTTTTCTGTACATGGGGAACGCTAGATTTGACTGAGCTTCAACGTAATATGTGTTATTACGGAATGGAAGAGCTGTCAAATAAGCCTATAATGTACTACGACGTTCAGAAGTTTTTCTCTATAACATATGAGGATGGAAAAATAAGACGAAATCTTGAGTATGCTGTAGATTATTTAAAAATAGAAAAGGATATTCCATTTCACAGAGCATATTCTGACGCATATTATACAGCGAAGGTTTTTGCAATTATTGATAAATACGACCAGGATGTAGAAAAGTATGTTTCGTATGATGTATTTATGACACCACAGTCAATAGAGGATGAGGTGCATGCTACATTTAAAACATATTCAAAATATATTTCAAGAGAGTTTCCAGACAAAACAACAGCCATGGAAGACAAAGAGGTGCATTCAACGAGATGCTATATCTGTGGCAAGAAGGCTAAGAAACAAATCAAGTGGTTTTCTGTTAATGGAAAGCATTATTATTGTATAGCGTATTGTAAAAAACATGGCTATATCAAAGGAAAAGCCAGAATGAAAAAATCAGATAACGGTATGATTTATGTTGTAAAAACACTTAAAATCGTACCAGAGGAGGTCGTGACTGAAATAGCTGAAAAGCAGGAAAAATTACGACTTCTTCGCGCTGAGAAAAGACGTAGAGATAGTGATAATCATAGTCTAAAGCTCTAAATTCTCAAGTGGTTCATCGCTTAGTACAACATTCATTTTATCTGTAAAGCTCTTCTTTTCCTCTAATTTTCGTAAAAGAGAGTCCTTAAGAAGAGTTTTCAGATTTTCAGCACTATTTATTAGGGAATCTATTTTTTCTATTGTTCCTTCTGATACATAAATATCAGCAAGAAGTAAATAGTGGGTGTTCAAATCAGTTCCGCATTCTATTCCATATTCTAATAATCTTTTGGCTTCCTGTGTAAAGCCTTCATTATAATACTGAAGTGAAAGCTCATAGAAAATTCGGCACATAGATGTGTAGTTTTGGTCAAAGTCAGTAAGCGCAGGCAGATTTGCTGCCCCGTATTTTAGCTTTAAATCTGTGTTTGTGTATTCAGAAAGATTTGCAATAGTAAGCTTTGACAGCTTTTGCATTTCATTTTGTAAATCAATAGTGCGTTCATTGTTACTCTCAGGCATTGGAATTTTAGAAATATCAATGGATATGTAATTCAAGTCATTAATTGGCTGTTTTCTGACACTGTTAGCAAGGCGTTCCCTCTCAAAGAATTTTTCCTGCTCTCTTTTATAATTATTTGTACTGCGTCGCATTGTAACAAAAGTTACTGTTGCAAATATTAAAAATAGTGTTAAAAATGGAAAAATCATGGTATAATATCCTTTCATGAAGATGTTAAGTTCATAAGCTTTGGAGGTATATTCATGAACAGAAAATCACGTAATAATAAAAATAGAATTATTGCTGGTGTTATTGCAATTCTTTTATGTGTTGCAATGGTTGTACCAATGGTTTTATCAGCAATCGTTCGATAAGTATAATTTAATCATAGGTTAGTTTAGGTGTCAATTGAGAATAAAATGAAAAAGTTTTGTATTTTTTTAGCAAACTTAATAATATTGATAGCGTTTATGCTGCCTGTTATGTCAGATGCAACTACAATTGCTGTCGGTGGTGCTGATATTGCTGGTCTTGATAATATTTATAAGACATACGATGGATACCTTAATGATGTAAGACTTAAAGCAGCAGAATCTGTAAAGAAAAGTCAGGATAATGCTATAGAGCTTGAAGAGTACATGGAAAAGGATTATATCGGTGCTGATAATAAGTATACCCTGACCGGTAATATTTTATCAGGTGTAATGATTGACGGTATAGATGTATCAGGAATGACTTATATGGAGGCATGTGAAAAGGTTAATGCATACCTTAATGACTTGGCGTTAAGAAACATCGTACTACAGTCAGTTGATGGAAAATCAAGCACATACAGAGCCTGTGATTTTGGCATGGCGTTTGATAACAGGGAAATTATTAAAGAAGCTCTTCATTATGGTAAGAGTGGAAATATAATAGCCCAGTATAAAAATATTAGTGATTTAAAACACAATAAGAAGGTCTTTAATGTTTCCCTTAGCTTTGACAGAGATAAAGTGATTGATGCTGTAGCATTACAGGGAACTCTTTATAATGTGGATGCAGTGAATGCTACTATTTCAAGAAAATCAGGTCAGTTTGAAATAACAGAGGGTCAGACTGGACTTACAGTAAATGTTAATTCTTCTGTAAATGAAGTAATGAATAAGCTTGCATCATGGAATAAGAAGGATTCAGTGATTAATCTTGTAGTAGATATTTCACAGCCTGCTGGTACAAAGGAATCACTTTCTCAGGTTAAGGATTTGCTTGGAACATATACGACGAGTTTTTCAACATCAAGTGCTGACAGGTCCGGAAATGTCAGAAACGGATGTAAGCATATAAACGGTACAATTCTCATGCCGGGAGAACAGTTTTCAGCTTATGAAACAGTTAGTCCATTTACAGAACAGAATGGCTATTTTATGGCAGGCTCATATATGAATGGTATGGTAGTTGATTCACTTGGCGGAGGAATATGTCAGGTTAGCTCAACACTATACAATGCAGTAATCCGTGCAGAGCTTCAGGTAGATGAGCGTTCACCTCATTCACTTATTGTTACTTATGTTGATTTGAGCTCAGATGCAGCAATTGCTGGAACATACAAAGATTTTAAATTTACAAATTCAACAGACAGTCCTATTTATATTGAGGGCTATACTACAGATGAAAAGAAAATAACATTTAATATCTTTGGTCATGAAACGAGACCAGAGAATAGAAAGATATCGTTTGAAAGTGTAGAAACATCAAAGACTGAGCCTGAGGTAGAAAAAATAATAGCAGATCCATCACAGCCTGTTGGTTTTATTTCAACTCAGTCAGCTCACATTGGATATACGGGTGAGCTTTGGAAGATTGTTACAGTTGATGGAAAAGAAACAGAAAGAGTTAAAATAAACAGGAGCACATATAATCCTAGTCCGCGAACAGCTACAGTTGGAACAAAGGCTGATAATCCTGAGTTCAGTGCCGCAATGCAAGTCGCAATTGATTCTGGAAGCATAGATACATGTAAAGCGACTATAGCACAGCTTAAGGCGGCAGCAGAGGGAGTTTCGCAATAATGAGAGATATACTGCTTATAGGCTATATTGCTGAGGAAACGGCTCTAAATACTATTTCAGAAAAAAAGGATATACTGTTGAATTATTTATCAAACAGATTTATAAAAGAGGCAGAGGCTGTATTTAGAGAGGATTTATCGAAAGATGTTAAGGCTCTTATAGAAAATGATTCATTATTACAAATAGGCAAATATGGTATCTTTGGTGCATTGTGGGATTTAGCACAGAGTGCAGGCTGTGGAATAAAGGTCGATATAAACGATATTATTATAAGACAGGAAACAGTAGAAATATTAGATTTACTAGATATTAATCCATATGTTACTGACTCTAAGGGCTCGTATTTGCTACTTGCAGAAAATGGTTATGCTATAGAGAGACAATTGAAGGAAAGTGGCATAGCAGCTAAAGTAATAGGTGTTGAGACAGCGGGTAATGACAGAATAGTAGTTAATGGGGAAGAGACAAGATATCTTACACCAACGAGCAGGTCATCTTATTTTTAACTATGATGTCATATGCGGTGTTAAAGCTAAAAAACTATTTGATTTTATTTCAGTATGCTGACTGAAATACATATTATACGAGGAGGCGTGTTATGAGGGAAAAAATATTAAATTATATTGAAAAGAACAGTCGAGTTGAATTAAAGGAACTGGCGGTTTTACTCGGAATGAACGAGGTAGATGTTGCAAATGAATTATCTGCTATGGAGGCAGATGGAACTATTTGTGGTTATCATACACTTATCGATTGGGACAAGGTTACTACAGACAGAGTAAACGCTCTTATAGAGGTAAGAGTAACCCCTCAGCGTGGAAAAGGTTTTGATGAAATAGCGGAAAGAATTTATAAATATCCTGAAGTTCACGCGACATATCTTATTTCAGGTGGATATGATTTACTAGTTTCAATTGAAGGCAAGTCTTTAAGACAGGTATCAACATTTGTATCTGAAAAGCTTTCAACAATTGATGAAGTAATCAGTACAGCAACACACTTTATTCTTAAGAAATATAAAGATCATGGAACGATAATGAACGAAAAAAAAGAAGATGAAAGGATTATGATGACACCATGAGAAATCCGTTATCAGAAACTATTGTAAATATAAAACCATCAGGTATAAGAAAATTTTTTGATATAGCAAGTGAAAGAAAAGATACTATTTCTTTAGGTGTTGGTGAGCCTGATTTTGATACACCATGGCACATCAGAGATGAGGGTATTTATTCTCTTGAAAAGGGTAAGACATTTTATACATCAAATGCCGGACTTATTGAGTTAAGACAGGAGATACGTAACTATCTTTTAAGAAGAATGAATCTTGAGTATGACCCACAAAAAGAGATGATTATTACTGTTGGTGGTTCAGAGGCTATTGATATAGCACTTCGTGCAATGTTAGACCCAGGTGATGAAGTAATTATTCCACAGCCAAGCTATGTATCATATGAGCCATGTACTGTGTTAGCAGGTGGTAAGCCGGTTATTATTGAATTAAAAAATGAAAATGAGTTCAGACTTACAAAGGAAGAATTAGAAGCTGCTATTACAGAAAAAACAAAAATTCTTATTTTACCATTTCCCAATAATCCAACAGGCGCAGTAATGCGTAAAGAGGATTTAGAGGGTATTGCTAAAATATGTATAGAAAAGGATATATTTGTTATATCAGATGAAATATATTCAGAGCTGACATATTCAGGAGACCATGTTAGTATTGCATCCTTTGAAGGAATGAAGGAAAGAACTATTGTAATAAATGGTTTCTCAAAATCATATGCCATGACAGGATGGCGTCTTGGTTATGCATGCGGTCCTGAAATAATAATTGCACAGATGACAAAAATACATCAGTTCGCAATTATGTGTGCACCAACAACTAGCCAGTATGCGGCAGTGGAAGCTTTAAAAAATGGTGATGATGATGTGGCAATGATGAGAGAATCTTACAATCAGCGTCGTAATTATCTTATGAATGCCTTTAAAGAAATGGGACTTCCATGCTTTGAGCCATTTGGAGCATTTTATGTGTTCCCATGTATAAAAGAATTTGGCATGACATCAGAAGAATTTGCTTTTGCACTTCTTGATGCAGAGAAGCTAGCTGTAGTTCCAGGAACAGCCTTTGGAGACTCTGGAGAAGGATTTTTAAGAATTTCCTATGCATATTCTCTTGAAAAGCTGAAAATTGCGATGGGTAGAATAGAGCATTTCATCAAAGGACTTAGAGAAAATAAATAAATCAAAATATTATAGTGAGTCATCTTCAGCCGATTTTGGAAGAGTGAAAATGAACTCAGTACCAACGCCTACTGTGGAAATAACATTAATGTTTTCATGGTGGGCGTTTATTATTTCTTTAGTAATTGAAAGACCAAGACCAGTTCCCTTTTTATCTTTACCACGTGATAAATCTGACTTGTAAAATCTGTCAAATACATGGGATATACTTTCCTTTGGAATACCGATTCCTTCATCCTTTACAGAAACAAAAACCGTTTCATTCTTTTCTGTTGTTTCAATTTTTATTGTTGAATCACTATCTGAAAATTTGATTGCATTGTCAATAAGATTATACAAAACCTGTTGGATTTTACCCATGTCAGCATGTACTAAAAGTTCTTCTCCAGTTAGCACAAGACTTATTTTTATAAATCTTTCCTTACATGTACCGCTAAATGTAGCTATAGTATCCTTGATAGTTTTATTTATATCAAAATCACTTATTTCAAGTAACATTCCTTCTGTATTCAGATTATTTAGTGTTAAAAGACTGTTAGTAAGCTTAGTCAGTCGCTCTGTTTCATTAAGTACAATTCCTATATATTTTTCATACATTTCCTTAGGAATAGTTCCGTCTGCCATAGCCTCTAAATAACCTTTTATAGATGTAAGCGGAGAACGAAAATCATGTGATACGTTTGCAATAAATTTCTTTTGGTTATCCTCTGTCTGAGAAATACGAGTTGCCATATATTTAAGCTGTGCAGACAAATAACCTATTTCATCATCTGATTTAACCTCCTCAAACGAGTATTTCATGTCGCCTGAAGCATATTTTTCAATAGCCTTGATTATCATTTTAAGAGGTCTGTATATATTAACTGTAAGCAGAATAAATATTATTACTGAAATAGCAAAAATAATACCAAAGGAAATCAGAAAAATAAGTATTATGTTTTGCTGTTTTTCAAAAATAAATGACATAGGATAATGAATTACAACATATCCTCTGACTACAAAATTATAAGTCATTGGTGTGTAAATACTTAACATTTCGTCAGAAAATGTATTATAAAAATGACCTACCATAAAATGATTTGTAAAATCACTTGGATCAAAAGCGTCAATAGTAGTATGTTCATTATGTGATGAAGAAATACTGGAATTGTATAAAATTTCACCATCTGTATTCATGATAAAAATAGTCGCACCGGTAAATGTGTCAATGGCATCAAGCTGATTTTTAACATCATCTGCAGAAAGCTTGTCATTATAGAAATAGGATGTATATTTATTTGCAATTAAATTAGCCTCCTTTGATAGAGCGGAGGCTTCTGTTTTTGTAAGATAATCCTTAACAAGCTCTGATGATAATGTCAGAATTGTTATTAAGGATAATAATCCAAAGATAAAATATGTAATTATGAATTTAGCTAATAAAGGTTTTTTGATTTTCATATTTATTAATCATATGTTACTTTGTTTCAAATTTATATCCAACACCCCATACAGTGTAGAGACACCATTTTTCGTGGTCATTAAGCTTCTCTCTAAGACGTTTGATATGTACGTCAACAGTTCTTGTATCACCTACATATTCGTATCCCCAAATGTTATCAAGAAGCTGTTCTCTTGTGAAAACCTGATTTGGTGATGATGCTAAAAAGTATAAAAGCTCTATTTCTTTAGGAGGCATTTCTATAGCCTTTCCGTAATAAATAACAGAATAGTTTGTCAGGTTTATAATAAGGTCCTCGTATTCGACACATTTTGAAGAAGCATCTTTTACAGAAGTTTCCTCCTTTTGTGGCTGACATCTTCTTAGAATAGCCTTTATTCTTGCAACAAGCTCTTTTGTATCAAATGGCTTTTCCATGTAGTCATCTGCACCAAGCTCTAGTCCTAACACTTTGTCGAAAACTTCACCCTTTGCTGAAAGCATAATGATAGGTGTGTTTGATTTATTTCTTATTTCACGGCATACCTGATAACCATCTATTCCCGGAAGCATAAGGTCTAGTAAGACTATGTTTGGATTATAGGAATCGAATGCAACAAGAGCTTCTTCACCGTCATTTACTATTTTAGTTTCAAAAAACTCTTTTGTTAAATAAAGTGAAATAAGTTCAGCTATATTATTGTCATCGTCTACTATAAGAATTTTCTGTTTTGCCATATTAACTCCTTGCTATACTGACTAATGATGAAATCATCAACTTATTTAAACTCAACAATTGTTACGCCTGCATCGCCTTCTCCATATTCCGCCTGACGGAATGATTTGACATAGGAGACCTTTCGTAAAAACTGTGTAACAGCCTGTCTTAATGCACCAGTTCCTTTTCCATGAACTACACGAACTGTCTGCAAATGTGAAATATAGGCATCATCCAAATATTTATCAAGCTCGTATAAGGCTTCATCAACTGTTCTTCCTAGAAGATTTATTTCAGTAGAAATAGATGCCGCCTTTGAAAGTGTTTTACCACCACCTGATTTTTTAGAATATTTATTTGCAGTATCATTTTTGCTTTCTGTAAGCTGAATATCGTTTACATTTGTCTGCATTCTCAAAACACCGCACTGAACAAAAAGATTTCCTTTTGAATCAGGCATTGAGTTAATTGTGCCTGTCATATTCATTGAAATAATCTTTACACTTTCTCCGAGGCGAATCTCAGACGCTTTGATAGTCTGTTTGTTTGAATTATCATTCTTTAATGAATTAGTCTGAGTTTTATTTATATTCTCACGAAGCTTTGTACGTTTTTTCTCCATTGATTTAATATCGCCGGTTTTTTCATCTTTATGAAGGGAACGAATAGTTTCGTCGACAGTGTCTTTTGCCTCTTTAAGAATATCGCGGGCTTCAAGTCTTGCATCATTAAGAATCTTTTCTCGCGCATCAGAAAGCTTTGACTGTTTTGTTTCGTATTCTTCTTTAAGTGCTTCGATTTCACGTTTATATTTTTCTATTTCAAGCTTTTCATTTTCTATAATAACACGATTTTTCTCAAGCTCTGATAAAACATCCTCAAAGGCTTCGTTTTCTGAATTGATGCGTGATTTTGCATCATCAATAATATATGATGGAAGTCCTAGCTTAGATGAAATAGCAAACGCGTTACTTTTTCCAGCTATACCAATTAAAAGACGGTATGTTGGTCTTAATGTTTCAACATCAAATTCACAGCAGGCATTTTCAACACCCTTTTCATTCAATGCATATATTTTAAGTTCGCTGTAATGTGTTGTAGCTACGCAGCGAACCTTTCTTTTATGAAGGTCTGATAATACAGAAATTGCAAGTGCGGCACCTTCTGTAGGGTCTGTTCCTGCACCTAACTCGTCAAATAAGCAGAGTGAGTTTTCATCGGCATTATTTAATATTTCGACTATATTTTTCATATGAGATGAGAAGGTTGAAAGAGACTGCTCTATACTCTGCTCATCGCCTATGTCTGCAAAAATATTATGAAAAATAGAAAGCTCTGACATATCATTAGTAGGTATAAATAAGCCAGCCTGTCCCATAAGTGATAAAAGACCAATTGTCTTTAGGGCAACTGTTTTACCACCTGTATTTGGGCCTGTAATAACAAGTAAATCAAAGTCGTAGCCGAGCTTTATATCAATAGGAACAACCTTTTCCTTCATTAGAAGAGGATGTCTTGCTTTCTTTAAATTAACATGACCATATACGTTGTAAAGAGGTCTTGTAGCGTTCATAGTAAGGGCAAGTTCACCCTTTGCAAAAATGAAGTCAAGCTCTGTTAATGAATTTGAATCAAGCTCTATTTCTCTTAAATGGTCACTGCAGTCTGAAGACAGCTTTGCAAGTATTATTTCTATTTCCTTCTCTTCCTGAATAGAGAGCTGCTTTAGCTCGTTATTTAAATTGACAACGGCAGCAGGCTCTATAAAGAATGAAGACGCAGAACCAGACTGGTCGTGAATCATGCCAGGAACGTTTGATTTATACTCAGCTTTTACAGGAATACAGTATCTTCCGTCACGCATTGTAATAACAGCATCCTGCAAATATGTACGATATGTCTGGTTAACCATTCTTGTGAGCTCTGTATGAATCTTGTCATTAGTAATCTTCATATGACGACGAATTGAACTAAGCGTAGGGCTTGCTTCGTCAGCTATTTCATCTTCAGAAATAATGGCTCGTCTTATAGCAGATGTCAGTGATGGCACTGGTTCTAACATGTCGAAGAATCTGTAGAGAGAATCAGCTGCATCGTCATCGTGCTCCTTCTTAAGATAGTTTTTAATGCGTGCTGTACCCTCTAATACATCGCATATGTCGAGAAGCTCACCTGTGTGAAGTGACGAACCTTTGCTTAACCTTTTTAGTGACATTGAAATATCTTTGTTACACGCAAAGGAAATGGAACCATTTTTAAGTATTCTGGCTACAGCATCATCGGTATCCTGCTGGTGATTTATTACTTCTTTAAAGTCATTAGATGGAAGAAGTGACCTGCATAGTTTTTTTCCATTTTCTGAACCAGCCTTTGCTGTTAGCATATCTATTATTTTATTGTATTCTAGTATTGTAAGTGATTTGTTATTCATGATTTAGATTATACGACAAGTGGTGTAAGATTTCTATGTAAAAATTGCCTTTTGACCCTAGTATCATGTTGTTATATAATGATGATGGTGTTTTGTAGGATTTCAAAAGTATAAAGAGCATTGAAATCATGTATCATAAATAATATAAAATCAGGAGTATTTATGAGCGAAAACAATAATATTTTAAACGAAGATTCAGTAGATAAGAAAGTAAATAAAGATACAAATAAAACTGGTGAAGGCTATGAATTTGTTACAGAGGTTATTAAGAAAAAGCCTTTTAACAAGAAAAAGCTTATTTTGAAACTCATTATGAGTATAGTTATGGGCGTTATTATTGGAATGGTAGCCTGTGTTGTTTTTGTGTTATTTGAACCAGTATTATTTAAAAAAATGCATCCAGATGAAGTAAGTGAGATTTCAATTACTGATGAACAAGACGAGGCTGATGATAATGTAGAAGAATATATAGAAGATGATGAAAAGAAGGAGTCTGACAGTAATGCAGAAAATACTGATTCACAAGCGAAAGAAAATGATGTTGTCAGTAGTGAATCCGATAAACCAGAGGCTGTAGTAGCAGAGGTTTCTAAACAAGAGGAGCAAAAGGAGACTAAGGACGATAACACAAAAGCTATAGTTGACGGATTTTCTGATTTTTATAAGGAATTAAATAATATAGCTGATTCGGCAAAGGAGTATATGGTTGAGGTAACTGGAGTTTCAGACGGAACAGACTGGTTTAATAATACATATAAAAATGAAAACTCTACTTTTGGTATCATTATTGCTGATAATGGTAAAGAGCTTTTGATTATTACAAATCTTGATACTATTAAAAATTCGAATGATATAGATGTTAAATTTAATAATGGAAAAATATATGAAGGATATGTAAAGAGCTTTGAAGGACAGACGGGAATTGCTGTTGTTGCTGTAGACTTAAATAGTATAGATGAAAAGACAAGGGAAATGGTAGTGATGGCGCCTCTTGGTAATTCCGTTACTAAGACGGTAATAGGCGCACCAGTGATAGCACTAGGCGCACCTTTAGGTGTAAAAGATACGATGGTATTTGGAAGAATCACCTCTAATTATTCTCCTGTTGAGCTGGTTGATATGGAGGTAAGATGCCTTACAACTGATATATACGGCGCGGATTCATCAAGCGGTATTATTATCGATTTTAATGGAAAGGTTTTAGGAATTATTACAAAGGCCGGTGTAACAAATGATACTAAAAATCTTATAAGGGCATACTCGATAAGTGATTTGAAGGCATTAATTGAAAAGCTTTCAAACGGTCGCTCTGTTGCACTTCTAGGTATTAAGGGTGTGACTGTTACAGAGGAAGCAAATAGAGAGTATTCAGTTCCTTTAGGGGTATTTGTAAAAGAGGTTACTCCTGACTCTCCGGCAATGAGAGCTGGCTTACAAAACGGAGATGTTATTGTCAAGCTTGGAACGAATGAAATTGCAACATTTGAAGATTATAAGAAAGCAATGCTTATGTGTCAGCCAGGTGATACTCTAATGGTTACATTAAAGCGTTCAACAAGAGAAGGTTATATTGAAATATCATATGAAATAGAGCTTGATAATGCTAATACAATTTATTAAAAAATAGAAGAAGAGGGATAAAATGAAGTACATAGAGTCGTTTAGAGATGGAGAAAATGTTAGTGATATTTATTTTGTAAAGCAAAAAACATCGGCTGTCACAAAAAATGGAAAGCCATATGATAATGTTATTCTGCAGGATAAAACAGGAACAATAGATGCAAAGATATGGGACCCTAATTCAGCAGGAATAGATGATTTTGAACCACTTGATTATGTATATGTTCAGGCTCAGGTCGTTATTTTTAATTCAACTCCACAGCTCAATGTAAAGCGTGTAAGAAAGTGTAGTGAAGGTGAATATAATGAAGCAGATTATTTGCCTGTATCAAAGAAAAATAATGATGAAATGTATGCATCAATTATTAAATATGTGGAAAGTATTAAGTCGCCATATTTGAAAAAATTGCTTCAGATGTTCTTTGTCGAAGATGAGGAGCTTGTTGCAAGATTTAGAAAAAATTCTGCTGCAAAATCAGTTCATCACGGATTTGTTGGTGGTCTTTTAGAGCATACGCTGAGCGTTACAAATATGTGTAATTATTATACAACTGCATATCCTGTTCTTAACAGGGATTTACTTTTAACTGCAGCGATGCTTCATGATATAGGAAAAGTAAAGGAAATTTCTCTATTTCCAATGAATGATTATACTGATGAAGGACAGCTTCTAGGACATATTGTGATGGGCTGTGAAATGATTGGTGAAAGGGTTCGTAAAATAGAAGGATTTCCTGTAAAGCTTGAAACAGAGCTTAAGCATTGTATTTTGGCACACCATGGTGAATATGAATTTGGTTCTCCAAAGAAGCCTGCTCTTGTTGAGGCGATTGCTCTTAATTTTGCAGATAATACAGATGCAAAGCTTCAGGTCATGACTGAAATTTTTGATGGAACTAATGAAAACGGATGGTTAGGATTTAACAGGTTTGTTGATTCTAATATTAGAAAGACAACGCCTAGTGAGTAAAGGATGTAAATGAATAGATGGATTATACAAAAAATCAGATTTTAGAAGTTGAAATAAATGATATGGGTGAACATGGAGAGGGTATAGGCAAAGTGGATGGCTATACCCTCTTTGTAAAAGATGCTGTTCCTGGAGATTTTGTGAAGGCAAAGCTAACTAAAGTTAAGAAGAACTATTCCTATGCCAGACTTGAGGAGATAATAACTCCATCACCAGACAGAGTAACAGCAAGGTGTGCTTTTCATAGACAGTGCGGTGGTTGTCAGTTGCAGGCACTTTCATATGAAGCACAGTTAAAATTCAAAGAAAAAAAAGTTAAAAATGATATGGTAAGAATTGGTGGATTTAATGAGGGATTCATCGAATCTATTATGGAGCCTGTTATTGGAATGGAGAATCCATTCAGATATAGAAATAAAGCGCAGTTTCCTGTTAAAAATGTAAAGGGTAGAATAATTACAGGATTTTATGCAGGTAGAACGCATGATGTTATTGAGAATACGGACTGTGTGCTTGGAGTTAAAGAGAATGAAGAAATACTAAAGACTATTATTTCATTTATGGAAGATGAAAAGGTCTCTGCATATGATGAAAATACTGGCAGTGGAATTGTGAGACATATTCTTATTCGTAAAGGCTTTAAAACAGGAGAATTAATGGTATGTCTTGTAATTAACGCAGACAGAATGCCTCACGCTGATAAGCTTATTGAGAGACTTTCTAAAATTGAGAATGTTAAGTCAATTTCCATTAGTATAAATAAAAAGAATACGAATGTTATTTTAGGGGAAAAATGTAAGACGTTATGGGGTAGTGATACAATTGAGGATTACATTGGAAATCTTAAATTTAAAATTAGTCCACATTCGTTTTATCAGGTAAATCCTGTGCAGACAGAAAAGCTGTACTCAAAGGCGCTTGAATATGCTGAACTTTCAGGTGATGAAAATGTGTGGGATTTATACTGTGGAATTGGGACTATTTCACTATTTTTAGCACAAAAAGCAGGACATGTTACAGGTGTTGAAATAGTGCCTGAGGCTATTGAAGATGCAAAAGAAAATGCTTTGGCAAATGAATTAAATAATACGGAATTTTATGTTGGGGCAGCAGAAGATATTGCACCTGTTCTTTTAGAAAAGGGAAATGTTCCAGATGTTATTGTTGTTGATCCACCAAGAAAAGGGTGTGATGGCGCATTACTAGATACTATCATTTCTGTTATGCCAAAGAAGGTTGTATATGTAAGCTGTGATCCAGCTACTCTTTCAAGAGATGTTAAGGTGCTGTGTGAGAATGGGTATGAGATGAAGAAGATTTGTCCAGTTGATCAGTTTGGGCACACGGTGCATTGCGAAGTTGTCACGCTCCTTTCGAAGAGCAACCGAAAAGCAGACTCTCACATAAAGCTTTCTCTTGATATGGATGAATATTACGGCATAATTGAAAAAGAGCAGGCTGAAAATAAATAACTTCATAATATATGACAATTGAAAATCTGAAGGACTTTCAATTGTATATCGAACTTAAGCGATAGCTGTTGATGCGAAAAGCATTAGCAGCTATTTTTGTGGAGGAATTGCAATGAATGAAGGAAAGAAGTTAGTTGGATATGCGCGAGTATCTACAGCGGGACAGAATGAGGATAGGCTTGGACGAAGTTATCAGGATTTAAGTGATCAATGGAGAATTATTACAAAGGAAAAGAAAGCAGATGTGGTGGTTATAGATATGCCAATATCTACCTTCAAATACAAAGCGAAAAGTTATCAACAGGGAACACAATCGGAAGTGCAAGATGATATTTAGGAGTACCAACTGTTAATGAGGCGGTTGGTGCTTATTTTTTGACGAGAAAATCAATAAAATCACAATCTTAAATTCATAGAATAGTCAAAAAGGTATAGTTTTTAACTCCCAATTTTTTGAAAAAATATGAGATATATGACAAAACCGCAAAATGGCTGTAAGTGTTGATTTTACTTGAAAAATCAGATGATTTGTTTTATACTAACAATTGGTATTTTGCGTCTAAATACAAAAACGAAAAGTATACTTTTTGACCAAATTATAAAAGGAGATTGCAAAAAATGAAGATTATAGAATTGGTTCCAGTACTGGAGAGTAGTTCAGCAGAGAAAAACTGGAAAGTTGAAATTTGATGATGGAAAAGGATTGCTGAATGTTTATGTCGATATGCTTGAAAAATTGGATGTTTTCGATGAAATAGTTTTGGTTGTGTCAGAAAAAAATGATGCAAATGAAATTATGAAAGAATTAAATGTTGCTTGCATAGAATTATCAGAGTTACCAAATACACATGCTGTTACAGTGGCTAATTCTGCAATGTCAAGTGTTGATGCAGATATCATTGTAACATGCAACTGTCAGTACCCATTTATTGAGGCTGCACATATTGTTGATTGTATTGAAGCAGTTAAGAGCGGAAAAAGTAAGTGGTTGTTCACTGGATAGAAGAGAGAAACATTATATTGGAATATGAATGATAATCAGCCAATTAATGGCAATGCCAGTGGTGTGAAGCCAGTTCATGTGGAAATAGAGGCTGTATATGCATTTGATAAAAATGTTTTCGAGTCGATTGGTGATGAGAAGCCTTGCATTGTTGAGGTTGATGGTGCAGAAGTATATGGTCTGAATAACCCAATGGGGTTTGAATTCTTAAAAATACTGTATGAAAAGAGATGAACAACATGAAAATAGTAGCGGTTGTACCTATGAAATTAAATAATAGAAGGCTACCTCAAAAGAATACTAAATCATTTACAAATGGGGCTCCATTGTGCTCGTATATTTTAAGGACATTAGGAAGTATTACGGAAATTGATGAGGTCTATGTTTATTGCAGTAATTCAGATATAAAGGATTATCTACCAGATAATGTAAAGTATTTAAAACGTTCGGAGGTGTTGGATACTGATACAGCATCTATGACGGATGTTCTGCAGTCATTTGCAAAAGATGTTCCAGCAGATATTTATGTTATGACGCATACAACGGCACCATTTATTACAGAAGAGAGTATAAAATCAGGTTTGTACAAGGTGATTAATGGTGAAAACGACTCTTCTTTTGCAGCAGAAAAGTTGCAGGATTTTTTGTGGAAGAAAGGTAACCCCTTCAATTATTCACTAGATTATATACCAAGAACACAGGATTTAGAAGTTATTTATAAAGAGACGAGTGGTTTTTATATCTATACAAATGATGTTATCACTCAATTACACAGACGTATAGGCAACAATCCATATATTGTCGAAGTTGGCGTTATAGAAGGAATTGATATTGACGAGAAAGAAGATTTTGAACTAGCAGACGCGGTATTTAATTACAGAAAAATGTATGAAAGTAAAGAATGAGAGGAAACACGTTAATGTTGAAAGAATTATTAAGCAAATATGATGGGACAAAACAGATGGTAGAAGACTGCGTTAATGTAGTTAAAAATAGCGATGGAATAGTAATTTTTGGTGCAGGCGTAGGGGGGGCGGCCCTTTATAAAATACTAAAGCAAAAACAGTTAGATTCAAAAATATTGGCATTTTCAGACAATAATGAGTTGAAATTTGGGAAAAATTACTGTGAGGAAAGAATAAAAATAGTGAATCCTAATGCTTTAGTATCGATGTTTGGCCGTTGTACGACAATTATTGTAGCTTCTTCAGCATATGATGTTATTAAAAGTCAGTTGATTAATTGTGGAATTGATAGTCAAAAGATATATTTATTTAATTTCGCATTTATGGATGTCGAGTATACAGATTGTACATTTATATATGATCATATTGATGATTTTGAAAGAGCTTATAGCAGACTTGCAGATGAAAAGTCCAGCAGAATTTTTGTTAATATTCTTAATTACAAAATCACAAAAGAAATAGAATACTTGGAAAAATTAAAAATAGATGTTGATGATGAAAAATATCAGTATTTTGATGATGAACTGTTTGAATTTAGTAGCGATGAAACAATGCTAGATATAGGTGCGTATACGGGAGATACATTCATCTCATTTTGTGATGAATATAAAGAATGGAAGTCTTATATTGGGTTTGAAGCAGATCCAGAAATCTATAAAATTCTTGAAACTGAGGTACAAACCTCAGGAAATATGGAAAAATCACTACTCTTTAACTACGCAGCTTGGAACGAAAATACACAACTAGTGTTTTCGGACAATCCAGGTAGTTCGACAATAACGAATGATGGCGGCACAAAAGTTGAGGCTGTTGTATGTGACGATATTTTAATAAATAGGGATATTACGTTTATCAAAATGGATATTGAGGGAGCTGAATATCAAGCGTTATGTGGTTTGCAAAATGTAATTAGACAAAATAAACCCATAATAGCAGTATGTGTATATCATTTGAGAGATGATTTTTATAATTTGCCTGATTTGATTGAGAGAATTACTCCAAACGAATATACATTTTATTTTAGGCAGTATAGATATACTCCAACAGAGACCGTTTGTTATGCAATACCGAAAAAACGAAATAGGAATATAAATATTTAAGGAATTGAAAATGAAAATGCAGGTTCTAGATTGTACACTACGCGATGGTGGGTACTGTAATGAGTGGAATTTTGGAGTTGAAAATAAAAAGAGAATTGTAAGTAGCTTAGTTGATGCAAAGATCGATGTTGTGGAGTGCGGGTTCATCACAAATAGAGTTAGTTATGATAGAAACAATACAAAATACACGGAGTTTAAGCAGATAGATGATGACTTTTCTTTTGCTAGAGAAAAGCCAACATATGTCGTAATGATAAATTATGGTGAGTATGAACTGGAAATGATTCCTTCATGTAAAGATACTATTGTGGACGGAATTAGGGTGGCTTTTCACAAGAAGAAGGTGAAGGAAGCTATACGATTTTGTGAGGGACTGAAAGAAAAAGGGTATCTTGTATTTGTCCAGCCTATGGTGACTTTGAATTATGCCGATGAAGAATTCTTAGAGTTACTTAAATTAACCAATGATTTGAATCCATATGCTTTTTATATTGTAGACAGCTTTGGAACCATGAAAAACACCGATTTGCTTCATTATTTTGGGTTAATTAAAGAAAAATTAGATCATTCAATTTGTGTAGGATTTCATTCTCATAACAATATTCAGTCTGCATTGTCAAATGCGGTCTGTTTCATGAATCATGATGAAAACTATTCGCTTATAGTCGATTCTTCTATATACGGAATGGGTCGAGGGGCAGGAAACTTAAATACTGAGTTATTGCTTAGCGAAATTAATAATAAATGTGACAAAAAGTATCTGGTAAAACCTTTATTGAAATGTATGGATGATGTAATTCATAAGTTTTATAAAGAACGACCTTGGGGTTACTCATTACCAAATTATTTGTCTGCCGTACATATGGTGCATCCAAATTATGCAACATATTTGAGTGAAAAAAATACATTAACGATTGATGCCATTGATAGTATTTTTTCCAAAATAGAAATAGATAAGGCGGTTGAGTTTGATTCGGCATATATAGAAAAACTGTATTTGGAATATATGTCAAATGGTCGGATTAATGAGGGCAGAATAGAAGATATCAAAAAAATAATAAGTGCAAGAAAGATTTTGCTTGTTGCGCCAGGAAAAACTGCATTCACTGAAAAGGGTACAATCACAGATTTTATTCTAAAGGAAAAACCTATAGTTGTCAGTGTAAATCATGAATATGAAGATGCTGTATTGGATTATTTGTTCATTAGTAATATGAGAAGATTTGAGAAAGTGAGCGAAGACGCCTATTGTAGGACAATTGTAACTTCAAATATAGATACTGAGAGTGTTCATGCGGTAGTAAGCTATTATTCACTAATTAATTCTGTGCAGTCAGTAAGAGATAATTCAGGACTAATGGCAATTAGATTATTTATTAATCTTGGAGCAGATGATATTTGGTTGGCTGGATACGATGGATATGATTATTCGGCTAAAAATAATTATGAAAATAACGAAATGACATTAGTTATGTCTGAAAAACAGATTGATTCGCTTAATTCAGGAATGAAAGCTGTTTTGGATGAATATAAAAAACTCTGCAGCATTAATTTCCTAACATCATCAAGATTTGAGAGAGAAAAGCAATGTGCAGATTGATTATATTTGATGTCGATGGAACACTATTTGATACAAAAAATGGCATAATTTCAGCTCTTAATGACGTGTTAAATCAATTTGGTGAGGAAAAGATTCCGTTCAATGAGCAGGATAAATATATAGGACCGTCTGTAAGAGAATCGTTGAAAAAATATAATGGGTTTTCAAGTGAAAAGGCAGAGGAAGCCACAAGTTTATATAGAGAGGTATATGTGCAAAAGTATATCTCTCAATCTGAGCCGTATCCGTGCCTTGAAGAAGTGATGACTGCATTGCAGACTAAGGGATTTGAAATCGGTATTGCTACTATGAAAACGAAGGGACAAGTGGATCGCCTGCTTGAGGTATTTAATCTTACAGATGTTTTTAAAATAGTTAAGGCTGCTAGAGAAGATGGAACGTTGTCTAAAACTCAAATGTTAATTGATATCTGTAGTGATTTCGAAACAGGACAATCAGAGGTGTATATGGTAGGTGACACACAAGGTGATTATGAAGCGGCAAGAGCTGCTGGCTGTCGTTTTATTGCGGCTGATTATGGCTATGGACATATACATGATGAATTAGAAGTTAAGCATATTAGTGCGTTAAATGATGTGCTTAACATTTTGGGGTGAGGAATACAAGAGGGTAGAATTATTAGATTATTCGGTGAGAGCAAGCATGGCTTATAAATCTGATATGCAGAGCATTCAGGAGTATGAAGATTTGGTGTACGGCTTGGCACTTTCTAAAATAGAGAATATAGAATTAGGATATTTGACAGATAATAGAGAAGGGTTATGGCATTATAGTTGATTTGGATGAAGTATATAAATATTCGGACTTAGAACTGGTAAAAATGTGTTCTGTACTGAATGAACTGAATCCTGTACAGGTAACGATTGTTGATACAACAAATACTTTAGATACAAGGCCATTAATACACACCAGTATTCTTCTTGATAACAATATATATGATGGTGCAAAAATAGCACTTCGCACTGAATGTAATAACAGAGTGGCACAGAATATGATTACGAAAGATTGGTCACTTTGACTAGTCTTTTTATTCCGGTTTCTAACATGGTTCCTGCTTTTGGGATGTATCATCCTGCTTATTATCTGTCAGCAAAGAACCAGGTTGATGGCGAGTATGCCAGATATTATTTGAGTAAAGAGGTTCCCTTATTTGCACTTAACGATGTGTTGAAGAAAGTTGCAGAAACGGAACGGTTTGAGGTTTTTGATGAGGTGAAGGCTGAAATGATTTTGAAAGATTTCAAGAAGGCAATATAAGAGCCAAAGATTTTTTGTTTTCACAGAAATATTGCTTCAAATGCTAATACAGAGGTGGAATTTCCACCTCTTAAAAATTTAACACAAAACCTAGGTTGACACGCATGTATTGTCGGTATACATTTGGTGTATCTTCTTGATCAAGAAAAATAACGATAGAGGTTTGTATTATGGAATGTGTTGTAGATGCTTTATATGAGCAGATTATATTTGAAAGAAAAGATGGAAAGTCAATAGCTGAGATTGCAAAGAAGCTTCATACGACACAGGTGCGTGTGCAGAGGGTTCTAATAACAGAAGGTCTTTGGACTTCTAAGAGGACAAGGCAGATAGCAGAAATGCGTATGCGGGGAATGTCAATTCCTGAAATTGCCGAATTACTGGGGAAGGATGAGAAAACTATTCAGACATTTCTTCCGTATTCCAGGGGACTATATGGCAGAGGTGAGACCACAGAATCTGTAAAATCCAAAGAGTATCGTGACCGTATGCAAACCGCAGCAACGAACATGGTTAAGGAGGAAGCAGAGATGCAAAGCTTATTAGATAATAGAAAGCAGTCTGTGTTACATGACTATTATGTACAGTTGAAAAAATCCAGAGACAGAGCGTTGGAATTGAAAAAGGATCCTTTTTTGAGTGAGCAATCAGTTTATAGAGTCAAGTTTGAGCTTTGTGAGGGATTTTTCTATGGTGCGTCTTCTGATATGGGGTTGGATAAAGAAGAGCGTGAAGAATTATTAAGATACGCTAAGGCTGAAAGCGGAATAACCAGAGAAGTTTTGATTCCGGGAGATATGAATCTACATGCTCTGCATTATATGATTCAAAGTCTCTTTGGTTGGCAGAATAGTCATCTGCATCATTTTTCATTATCCCAGGACGCGTTTGCACAGATGACAGAAGGGCGATTTGATAAGTGGACAGAGCTTTGTGGAAAGTTATTTAGATTTGGCACAGATGATATGGAAGATCTCTATTGGGATGATGATTATGAGCCGGGAATAAGTGTCAAGAGCTGGCTTAAATCCAAGTATAGGGCTCCTTATGTTCAGAAGGCATATGCTGATTCTTTGGAAGGAAATCTGGAAGGTATAGCCGATTTTAAGAAAAGATTTTCTGATATCCCGATGGATATTTTGCTGGAAGATTTGAATAGTCGAGTGGTATTTGAAGAGGATTATAATACATTGCTTGAAGGGCTGACTTTACATGAATTGTTGCCGGTGTTTAAAGATTTGTATTATCTTTATGACTATGGTGATGATTGGTGTGTGCATATTTCCGTAATTGATAAATATGACAGAAAGACAAATGCTGATTTGCAACCATCAGTAGTTGGTGGTTGGTTTGTTCCGGATATAATGAATGAAAGGGACGGACTTAGCAAGTATAGATATTTTGTGGATGATGGGGAAAATAGCATTCAAAAAGAACTAGAGAAGCAGGCTGCAGAAAAAGGTGCTCCTAAGAAAGAGTATGCAATAACTGCAGCAGGTGAAGCATATGATATTTCTGGGTTATTTGATGCTGTAGATAATAGACAGCATTTTGAATGTGAAGTGGATGAAGAATTAAGGGCACAGTTGACACTGGTTGATGTTAAAAAGATGCCAATATGTACTAAGGCGGATGGACTAAATGTAATGGATGATGTAGGCGGTATTTCGGGTCTTTTGGATTTTTATAGAATTATAAATGGTGATGATCCTGATGAGAAAGCTGAAATGAGAGAATGGGCTAGAGGGCTAGGCTGGACTGGCAGAATGAGTAAGCCGGAGAAGATGGTGTGACATATAAGATATATTATGGGCAAGACCTGTAAATGTTGGAGTAATCCAATGTTTGCAGGTTTTTTGTTATTTATGAAATTTATCTCAAAAATATTGAAGTAAAAACTCCTTTGAGCATTAGAAGGATATTTCCTTACTGATTTTATTGGAGGTGCTTATGAGAGTTGTAGCAGATAACAGCAAGTCTGAGCAGGAAAAAGTTCCTATTCATTTAAAAGTAACTTTAACCATCAAGGAAGCAGCTGAGTATTCGAATATAGGGGTTAATAAATTAGAAAGCTTGCTTAGAATGACAAGATGTTCGTTTGTTTTGTACGTTGGAAACAAAAAGTTGGTGAAGTGCAAAGAGTTTGAAAAGTTTATATCAGAAAGCATTGAGCTATAGCGCATGGTATTTAATTTCCAAGATTTAAAATGTTTAACGAACGTCTTCGAGAAAAAAAGGCTGAAAAAGAGAAATATTTAGATTAAAATATATAGTCCTTCTGGTATTCATAGTGTTTTCGCAACCCATTGCGAAGTTGTCACGCTCCTTTCGAAGAGCAACCGAAAAGCTGATTCCTGCATTAAGTTATCATTAGATATGGATGAGTATTATGAGATAGTTGACAAGGAGAATTGACATTAGAAAACGGATTTAGAAAATGCACCTATATATCACGAAATGGTGTATTTTCTTTTCAATATAAACCGACAATAAAATGTCGGTTTATATTGAAACAATGTCGAATTGGACATATAATAATCCTAGAGGTGATGTTGTATGCAAAAATATATTGAATCAGAAAAAGTGGAATTAAAAGAAAAATATACAGATGTATTATGTAAGGAAATAGTATCCTTTCTAAACAGCTCAGGTGGAACGATTATTATTGGAGTAAAAGATGATGGGACTGTTGTCGGCGTCGATAAAATAGACGAGACTTTAAGAAAAATATCAGATTTAATATCTATGCAAATAGAACCAAATCCACAGGATGAGATAACTTCTGAATTGAAATTTGATGAAGGTAAAACATTAATATATATAAATATATCAGCAGGGTGCAAGAATATAT
Source organism: Lachnospiraceae bacterium (assembly GCA_045627905.1). GTDB lineage: Bacteria > Bacillota > Clostridia > Lachnospirales > Lachnospiraceae > UBA2868. Next base: position 74,431 of record JAZQOO010000013.1, read on the forward strand.
ATTGCCAGAAAAAGTATGGTTTTTCTACAAATGGATGCACGATTAGAATAGGAACAACCTGCCGAGAAATGACATCAGAACAAATAAAAATTCGATATGAGAATAATTTTGTTGATTCGGAATATATGCTGAAGAAAAGATCAGGACAAGCTGATTTATCATTTCGTGAATTGAAGATTTACTATGTGGAAAAAGGATATCATCTTGACGAAAAATCATTTGAGTCGAATTTAAATCTTAGGAATGAAAAAGGCGAATATAATTTATTAGCAGAATTATTATCAGACAGAAATGGAATACCTTTTATTTTGGTAAAATTTCAAGGCTTGGATAAAGCAGCTATATCTGAAAGAAATGATTATGGATATGGTTGTATTCTAACAACTTACGAAAAAATAAAAACTAGACTAAAGGCAGAGAATGTGTGTCTTTCTAACACGACGGTAAGACCTAGAAGAGACATCTATCTATTTGATTATGATTGTGTTAATGAGGCAGTGTTGAATGCTTTGGTTCATAATGACTGGGCAATAACAGAGCCTCAGATTTCTATGTTCAGTAATCGTGTGGAAATTTTATCCCACGGTGGTTTGCCACGAGGAATGACGGAAGAACAGTTTTTTGATGGAATAAGTAAACCAAGAAATGCAACATTAATGAGAATCTTTTTGAATATTGGATTAACTGAACATACAGGGCATGGTATTCCTACAATAGTTAAAAAATATGGTAAGGAATCATTTGAGATAAGAGATTCATATATTCGATGCATAATTCCATTCGATGAAGAAGTATTAAGACAACAAAACGTCGGTTTGAATGTCGGTTTGAATAAAACAGAAAAAAAAATGTTGATCATGCTTATTGAAAACTCGGATTTGACTGCAAATGAACTTGCTATACAAATAGGTGTTTCAAAAAGAACAATAGAACGCAATTTTGCCTCGCTACAACAAAAAGGAAAGCTTGAAAGAGTTGGGTCAAAACGGGATGGGACATGGCTTGTTATAAAATAATAGAAGCTTCGCAACTAATTGGAGGGAATTGTATGTCAAATGAAATTGAGACAACAAAGAAAAAACTTGCGAGAAAGAGAAAAACTACAAAGAAGAGAACACTTGTTCTATTTACAGAAATATGCCGCTTGCAGCACAAATTACGAATATATATAGAAACAGAGCTATTGGATATTGTTTTCAAAAGCATGGTGTATATGTTGTTCCTTGTGTTAGATGGGGAGATGAGAGGACATATACTACCAAGGTGCTTCCAGAAAAAATAGCTTTTTTAGGAGTCGAGAAGCATAGTATAGTTTCAGTTGGATCTTATGGTCAGCTGAAGGATAGAGTAAATAGATATTATTTTGATGCAGGAATGGATTCTATGATGGAAACATTAGAGCCGGATATTGTACTTGTATACAGTAAAATGCCAGATGAGATAAAGGATAAATATCCGGAAACAAAATTTGTGGAATATCCTGATTGGACAAGCATTATGAGAGAGGATACATAATGGGAGCAGGGCAAAGTGATTTATATAAAGGGACATACGGAGATAATCCCGAAAATATTCCTGACGAATTAAAGGGAAAAGTTAAGATGCCAACAAATGACTCACAGTTAAAACATTTTATGAGAGATGAGGAAGGGCATCTGCCTGATACTCCTGAAAATAAAAAGATGTTAATTGATTTGGCTAATGACCGTAAATATCATATGGGAAAAGACAGATATGGTAATGAATGGCATGTAAGAAATAATGCTGATTGGGATGATACACAGGATGAAGAATTGGGTAAATTTTTAAGTGATGCAAATCCTTTCTTGTTTGCTGGAAATGTGTCTGCTATAAGAAATATATACGAGAATTTTTGCGTTTTTGTTGGAGACAGAGAAATTACAGTAGAAAACAGCTATAAAATAGCAAAAGAATATGTTGCATTTTTAGCTAATGACGCTGTTACGGAATCTTTTGACTTGTTAGGGCAAGAACAGTGGATGGAGGGACTAAGAGAATATTTGAAATCTGAACATAAAGGCGCGGACGAATAATTGCAATTTAGAAATAGCATG
>JAZQOO010000014.1:0-31296 GCA_045627905.1 Lachnospiraceae bacterium
GTTGCACGTCTACGAAGCTTTACACTTTCTCTTTCTGGTAAACGTCCCTTTGATGAAGTGGACACAATGTATGACAAAGTACCGTCCTCAATCAGATCCATTGCGCATTTAACACTAGAGTTTTCATCAGAGGCTAAACGAGTAATTACATTAGCTGCTATGCCATTTTCCATAAGTACTTCGGCAGTTCCGTCGGTAGCATATATTTCAAATCCAAGATCCATAAATCTGCGGCCAATGCCTGCAATTTCTGGCTTGTCAGAATCCTTAACAGAGATGAACACGCTACCTTCCTTTGTCATTTTGAAGTTTGCTGCTACGAAGGCTTTGTAAAGTGCCTCTGTAAGAGTGTTTCCTATACCTAAAACTTCACCGGTTGATTTCATTTCAGGTCCTAACTGAGTATCAAGACCTGATAATTTCTGGAAGGAGAATACAGGAACTTTAACAGCTGTATAAGTTGGCTTTTTGTATAAGCCTGTTCCATACTTCATATCCTTTAGCTTCATTCCAAGGCTTACCTTTATGGCCAGATCGACCATAGGAATACCTGTTACCTTTGAAAGATAAGGTACAGTTCTTGATGCACGTGGATTAACCTCAATTACATATATTTCACCGTCTTTTACGATATACTGTACATTTACAATGCCGATAGCATCAAGGCCTTCACAGAGCATACGAGTAGTTTCTACTATTTTCCGTTCAAGTTCTTCTGTAAGATCTTTTGCAGGATAAACAGCAATCGAATCACCTGAATGTATTCCGGTTCTTTCAATATGCTCCATAATTCCTGGAAGTAAAAGATCTGTTCCGTCGTAAATTGAATCTACTTCAATTTCCATACCCTCGATATACTTATCAATCAGTACAGGGTTATCGATTTCGTGCTGAAGAATAATCTTCATATATTCGATAACGTCATTATCACTTCTGGCAATTGTCATATTTTGACCGCCGATTACGTATGAAGGACGTAAAAGAACAGGATAGGTTAAATCATTAGCTGCACTTAAGGCTTCCTCCATAGTCATTACTGTGTGAGCGTTTGCACGTTTGATATTTAACTTGGTTAAAAGCTCATCAAAACGTTCTCTATCCTCAGCCATGTCGATAGAATCAGCAGATGTTCCAATAATATTTATTCCAGCATTGCTTAATGTCTTTGTAAGCTTTATTGATGTCTGACCACCAAACGCTACAACTACACCAATTGGCTTCTCGATACGAATAATATTCATAACATCTTCTGGACAAAGCGGTTCAAAGTAAAGTCTGTCAGAAATATCGAAATCCGTTGATACTGTTTCTGGATTATTATTTATTGTAACAACAGTATAGCCTAAGTCTCTCAACGACTTAACGCAGTGTACACTCGCATAGTCAAACTCAATTCCCTGTCCAATTCTTATAGGGCCTGAACCTAGAACGATGATTGTGCCTTTATCATTAATGTTCTTTACAGAATTATCTGTATCATCTTTGATATAATTCAAGAATGGTATAACTTCATTTTCACCACCGGCATCAACTGTGTTATATGTAGCATAGAAATAAGGGGTTGAAGCAGCAAATTCGCCACTACAAGTATCAACCATCTTGTACGTTGGTTCTACTATATTCTGCTTTGTAAGTTTAAGCAGCTTTGCAGAATTTGCAGGATTTTTGCTGGCAAGCTTCTTTAACGCCTCATCTGTAAAGCCTAGTCTTTTACCTTCAATATAATCATCTGTAGTAGCCGAATATGTTGAAATCATCTGCTCGTAATTTACAAGCTTAAGAAGCTTATATAAGAACCAGCGGTCAATTCTTGTTATTTCAAATAATCTATCAACAGATACACCTCTGTAAAGAGCTTCGTATACTAAGAATAAACGTAAATCTGTTGGCTCATGAAGCTTATTTTCAAGCTCTTCATCACTGAATTCCATTACAAATGGTACATGTAATGTGTCAAATCCAAGCTCAGCACCACGAACAGCCTTCATTATAGCTGACTCAAAGCTGTCAGATATTGACATTACTTCACCAGTTGCCTTCATCTGTGTTCCAAGTGTTCTGCTTGCATATACAAACTTTTCAAATGGCCACTTTGGGAATTTTACTGCAACATAGTCAATAGCTGGTTCAAATGAAGCATAGGTTGTTCCTGTAACTGCATTTTTTATTTCATCAAGGTTATATCCTAGAGCAATTTTTGTTGCCACCTTTGCTATCGGATAACCTGTTGCCTTTGACGCAAGAGCTGAAGACCTTGAAACTCGTGGATTAACTTCAATTACAGCATATTCAAAGGAGTCTGGATTTAATGCAAACTGACAGTTACATCCACCTTCAATATTCAAGGCATCTATTATTTTTAATGCTGCACTTCGAAGCATCTGGTATTCTTTATCAGCAAGAGTAACAGTAGGCGCAATTACTATACTATCTCCTGTGTGAACACCAACTGGGTCGAAATTTTCCATCGAACATACAGTTATTGCATTTCCAATATGGTCACGCATAACCTCAAACTCTATTTCCTTCCAGCCAGAAACACATTTTTCAACAAGAATCTGTGTGATTGGTGACTGCTTAAGACCATTTCCTGCTGTTGTTATAAGTTCATCCTTATCATTCGCTATTCCGCCACCTGAACCACCAAGAGTAAAGGCTGGTCTTACAATTACCGGATAGCCTATTTCATCAGCAAACTCTACTGCCGCTTCGATTGAAGTCACAACTAATGACGGAATACATGGCTGATTGATAGACTCCATTGTATCCTTGAAAAGCTGTCTGTCTTCTGCTTTATCAATTGTTTCCTTTGATGAACCTAAAAGTCGTATGTTATGGCTATCAAGAAAACCACTATGAGCAAGCTGCATACATAATGTAAGTGATGTCTGACCGCCAAGACCTGACAATATGCTGTCAGGCTTTTCTATTTCTATTATTCTTTCTATCGTTTCAAGTGTTAATGGCTCTATATATATTTTGTCTGCCATAATATGATCTGTCATAATAGTAGCAGGATTTGAATTGACAAGAACTATTTCAATGCCTTCTTCTTTAAGTGCACGACATGCCTGAACACCCGCATAGTCAAACTCTGCAGCCTGTCCAATAATTATCGGACCTGAACCTATCAAAAGAACCTTTTTTATATCTGGATTTTTTGGCATAATAAACTCCTTAGCTAATTGATGTTAAAGCTACAAAGCAATTTACATCATCATTTTTACAAAATTATCGAACATGAAGTTTGTGTCTTTAGGACCAGCACATGCTTCTGGATGGAACTGAACTGAGAAACATTTCTCCTTAATGTATTGTAAGCCTTCGTTAGTTCCATCATTAACATTTTCAAATAATGGTACTGCGATGTTCTTATCTATAGAATCGTTAACTACTGCATATCCATGATTCTGCGAAGAAATGTATGTACGTCCAGTTTCGATGTGCTTAACTGGCTGATTTGCACCACGATGTCCATATTTTAGCTTCATTGTCTTAAATCCATGCGCTAATGCTAACAGCTGATGACCAAGACATATTCCCATCATAGGAAGATTTAACTTTATAAGCTCTTTAACAACCTCTATTACTTCAACATTATCTGCTGGATCTCCAGGGCCATTAGATAAGAATATACCATCTGGATTAACACTCAAAATGTCCTTTACTGTTGAATTATGTGGAAATACATATACCGTACAGTCTCTTCCTGTAAGGCATCTGCATATATTTTCTTTCATTCCAAAATCAAGCAAAGCAACCTTTTTACTTCCATTACCCTCTACGTACATTTTCTTAGTGGAAACTAATGCAACTGGGTCTATACATTTATAAGACCTAATCATATCTAGGTCTGCTGCTGCCGGACTTTCTGTTATAAGTCCGTTCATTGTTCCATGCTCTCTAAGCACCTTTGTAAGCGCACGTGTATCAATTTTGCATAGACCAACTATTCCTCTACTTTTAAGGTATGAATCAAGGTCCCTTGTTGAACGGAAATTAGAAGGATGGTCACACCATTCTCTAACGATGTATGCACTCGTTCCAATCATATTACTTTCTACATCTTCTGGGATAATGCCATAGTTTCCAATAAGAGGAAAGGTCTGTACAATGGCCTGACCAGTGTAGCTTTTATCAGTCAATGTTTCCAAATAACCAGTCATCGCTGTAGTGAAAACAATTTCTGCAGTTACATCTCCAGGTGCGCCAAAGCCTTCACCTTTGAAAACCTGCCCATTTTCAAGTATTAAATATTTGTTCATAACGTCTTCCTTTTATTTTAAAATAACATGTGCTATATATTCAAATAAATAACATATGACATGAAATGTTATTGTTTTTCAGATAACTTTTGCTCAAATCTGAATTTTGCCGGAGCATCTGGAACGGTAGTTGGATAATTTCCGTCAAAGCATGCTAAGCAATGCGTATCTGGTGCCAGATTTTTTGCATCTTCCACTGAAAGATAGCCGAGTGAATCTGCACCGATTATTTCTGCAATTTCTTCTACTGAATGTTTATTTGCTATCAAATGTTCTTTTGTATCTACATCAGTTCCATAATAACATGGATTTAAGAATGGTGGTGAAGAAATTCTTACATGAACCTCTTTAGCACCAGCTTCTCTCAAAAGCTTAACAATTCTTGCACTTGTAGTTCCTCTTACAATCGAATCATCAATCATTATAACACGCTTACCCTTTACATTATTTTCAATTGGGCTAAGCTTTATTCGAACCTGATTTTCTCTCGCTGTCTGCGTAGGAGAAATAAAGGTTCGTCCTATATATTTATTTTTAACAAATCCCATTCCATAAGGGATTCCTGACTCTTCTGCGTATCCGATTGCCGCATCAAGACCCGAATCCGGAACACCTATTACTATATCAGCGTCGACATGATGTGACTTCGCAAGAAATCTTCCTGCTCGCATTCTCGCTTCACATACACTCATGCCATCAATAGTTGAATCTGACCTTGCAAAATATATGTATTCAAATATACATAGTGCTTTTTCGTGTCTGTCAACATGTGTATTGATTGATTTGATACCATCCTTTGAAAATACAACGATTTCTCCAGGTAATATATCTCTTACGAATTTAGCATTGACTGCTGATAATGCACAGCTTTCAGATGCTACAACATATGAGCCGTTTTCTGTTACACCATAACAAAGCGGACGCATACCACGACTATCTCTTGCTGCTATAAGCTTTGTGGCAGACATGATAACTAATGAATATGCACCCTCCATTTTATGAAGTGCAACCTCAACCGCTGTTTCTATAGATGGTGTCGTAAGTCTTTCTTTTATTATTGTATAGGCTATTGTTTCTGTATCAGATGTTGTATGAAAAATAGAACCTGTCATTTCCATGTCTTCTCTTAGCTTCATAGAATTGGTTAGATTACCATTATGAGCGATTGCAAGAGAACCTTTGACATGGTGAACCTCTATAGGCTGTACATTATTTCTATTATTTCCACCTGTTGTTGAATAGCGGACATGACCTATCGCCATCATACCACCACCAAGTGAGTTAAGGTTATCCTTTGAAAACACTTCACTTACAAGACCTAAATCCTTATGTGAAGAAAATACACCATCATCATTCACTATTATTCCACAGCCCTCCTGTCCACGATGCTGTAATGAATACAGTCCATAATAAACAGTAGCTGCTATATTATCATCTTTTGCTAAGTCCTTACTAAATACCCCAAATACTCCACATTCTTCATGAATCTGATTTGTCATTGTTCTGTCTCCTTTTTTAATCAGGGTCATACTATTTTATGCTTAATTTGATTTAAGTGAAGCCTCTACAAGACCTAAGAAAAGTGGATGTGGCTTATTTGGTCTTGACTTAAATTCTGGATGGAACTGTACGCCTACGTAGAAATCATTTTCGGCTATTTCAACAGTCTCAACTATATAGTCGTCTGGTGACGTTCCTGAAATAACAAGACCATTACCAGTTAATATTTCTCTAAAGTCATTGTTAAACTCATATCTATGACGATGACGTTCTGATATTGTAGTTGTCTTGTACTGAGCATGCATTCTTGTACCTGGTACTATTTTACATGGGTAGGCACCAAGTCTTAATGTTCCGCCCTTATCAGTTTTATCATTCTGGTCCGGAAGATAATCAATAACCTTATTTGTACTATTTTCATCGAACTCACGAGAATTAGCGTCTGTAAGTCCACAGACATATCTTGCATAGGCAATTACTGCAATCTGCATTCCAAGACATATTCCAAGATAAGGGATGTTATTTTCACGGCAATAGTTCGCGGTAAGTATTTTTCCTTCGATACCTCTGTTACCAAAACCTCCCGGAACAACAACACCATCTACTTCTGACAATATATTAGAAACATTGTGTTCATTTATTGTTTCTGAATCAATCCATTTGATATCAACGTATGCACCATATTCATAGCCTGCATGTGAAAGTGATTCTGCAACTGACAAATAAGCATCATGAAGCTGCACGTATTTTCCTACGATTGCTATGGAAGTATGTCTCTTTCTTCCATGAATCTTTGATAACATTACTTCCCATTCACTCATATCACATTCCAAATTGGAAAGGCCAAGTTCCCTACATACTATTTCTGAAAAATGACTCTTCTCTAGCATTATTGGTGCTTCATAAAGAACTGGAAGTGTCATATTCTCTATAACACAATCTGGTTTCAAATTACAAAACATTGCAATTTTTTTGAATATTGAGTCTTCAAGGGGCTTGTCGCATCGTAACACGACGATATCTGGGTGTATTCCCATTCCCTGTAATTCTTTTACAGAATGCTGAGTTGGTTTTGTTTTATGCTCATCAGAGCCTGAAAGATATGGCACAAGGCAAACATGAATGAAGAGAGAGTTATCCTGACCGACTTCTAAGCCGACCTGTCTGATTGCTTCTAGAAATGGCTGGCTTTCTATATCGCCAGTAGTTCCACCTACCTCAGTTATAACTATATCTGCATCATTCTTTTTACCTACATTATAAATAAATGATTTGATTTCGTTAGTTATATGAGGAATTACCTGAACAGTTTCTCCTAGATACTCACCTCGTCGTTCTTTATTTAGAACATTCCAGTATGTTTTTCCGCTTGTTAAATTGGAGTATTTATTTAAATCTTCGTCGATAAAGCGTTCGTAGTGTCCAAGGTCTAAATCTGTCTCAGCACCATCCTCTGTAACATATACTTCACCATGTTGATATGGACTCATCGTACCAGGGTCTACATTAATGTATGGGTCAAGCTTTTGAGCGGCTACTTTTAAACCCCTTGATTTAAGAAGTCGTCCAAGTGAAGCTGCCGTTATTCCTTTTCCTAAACCGGATACAACACCTCCGGTAACAAATATATACTTTGGCTGTTTCATTTTCTGTCCTTTCATTTCGCATTGCTTTTCATGCGAACACACATTAATTGTGCATAGCGATAAAACACGCTTTGCGAGTTTTATCAGCTAATTAGCGGTCGTCAGATGTTGTTGCATGCAAGCATGCACTCCATCTTCCTCGTCGCTATAATAAAAAAGAGACGCTTAACGGGCGGATATCTCCGCCGTTAAACGCCTTTGTTCGTTAAATATGATATGCCGATACTCGTGTTTTGTCAATGATTTTTGTTCAAAATGTTACATGCCCTTACCATTTAAGAAGCTTACATATCCTCTTTTTGCTTCGTATACATCGGCAACAGATGATGCTTCCCATGGTGCATGCATATTAAGTAGTGCAACGCCTGAATCTATAACATTCATTCCGTAAAGGGCTGTGATATAGGCGATTGTTCCTCCGCCACCTTTATCAACCTTACCAAGCTCTGATGTCTGGAAGTGAACATTGTCCTTTGCAAATAATCCACGAAGGTATGCAATATATTCAGCGTTGGCATCGTTAGAGCCTGACTTTCCTCTTGCACCAGTATATTTATTAAACACTATACCTTTACCTAAATATGCAGCGTTTTTCTTTTCGAAGCAGTCACCATATGATGGGTCATATCCAGCACTTACATCTGACGAAAGCATACATGAATTTGATAAAGCTCTTCTTAAATCTATTTCTGAATACTGTCCTGCAAGCTCCATTACATAAGCTAGTGTATTTTCGAAAAACTTAGACTGCATTCCAGTTGCACCGACTGAACCTATTTCTTCTTTATCTACTAAGAGGCAGCAGGCTGTTCTGTCTGTATCATTAACCTCGAGCATAGCAACAAGTGATGAAAAAGCACATACTCTGTCATCCTGTCCATATGCTAAAATCATACTTCTATCAAATCCAGCCTCTCTTGCTTTTCCTGCTGGAACGATTTCAAGCTCCGCAGAAATAAAGTCCTCTTCTTCTATATCGTAAGTATTTTTAAGAATGTCAAGAACACCTAGCTTTACTGTATCTTTTGATTTTTCCTCTTTGTCATCTTCTGAAATAATAAGCGGCTTATTTCCTATAATTAAGTCAAGTGCTTCACCTTCAACTACTTTAGCACCCTTTTTTTCTAACTGGTCCTGCGATAAGTGGATAAGTAAATCAGAAATAAAGAATACTGGGTCGTCGTCGTCTTCTCCTACATTTATTTCTACAGTAGTGCCATCCTTTCTAACTACAACACCATGAAGTGCAAGAGGAATAGTAACCCACTGATACTTCTTAATACCGCCGTAGTAATGTGTATCAAGATATGCAAACTGTGTGTCTTCATAAAGAGGATTCTGCTTAACATCAAGTCTTGGAGAATCAATATGAGCTCCAAGTATATTCATTCCATCTTTTATAGGATTTTTACCTATTCTGAACATAGCAACAGTTTTATTCATACATACGGAATAAACCTTGTCTCCAGGCTTCAGTGTCTTATTTTCTGAAACAAGTGCTTCAAGCTCAGAATACCCTTCCTTTTCAATCATTTTAATAATTGTGTCTACACATTCTCTTTCCGTTTTTGATGTGTCAAGGAAATCCCTATAATCCTTTGAAAAAACTTCAACTTTTTTAAGTTCTTCATTATCAAAGGTTTCCCAAACATTCTTGTTTTCCATCTTTTCTATAATTCCCTTCTACTTTATTTTCTATAATGGCTCTGAAAAGCGTATGTTCTTGCTACTTCTACACCATTTAAGTATGCACAAAGATATGTTGTATTATCTTTATTATTTCCAACAACAACAGGCTCATACGTGAAGCCGCCTGTAGCAAGAGGACTTGAATATATCGAAATAGATAATACACCATTTGTAGTATCCGTGAGTATCATTATTGGATATGCCAATGTGTTTACAAACTGGTAATCATATGTATTTCCTGAGATAGTTGCATCAAGTCCTGATTTCAAATATGCTATTCTGCTTGAGTGATTTTGTCTCTTTGTTGGGATAATTCCAGCCCGCATAACTGCAACATTGAGCGTAGATGAAACCTGACAAATACCTCCGCCGATAACCTTTGTATGTGTATTTCCTGTTATTGCATCACCATATCCATATCCGTTAGCTACTGTTCTTGGCTTAAATGCGGCATTTGCCGAAAAAAACTGACCTGGAGCTAATATTACACCATTTATATTAGCTGCTGCCTGCTTAACATTAACTGTTCTATCCTGTCCTTCTCTATACTTTGTCTGACATACAGACAATCTATACGAAAAATCTGGTGCAGCATTTGCGACAATGTTCTGCGACTCTGCCTGCATTTGCATAGTCATTTGATTCTGCAGCTCTGCAAATTTTTGCTGATTTTGTGCAGCCTCTATGCTAGCCTGATTTTGAAGTGCCTGCAAATTCATTTGATACTGAAGCATTGCAGCTGCATACTGGTTCGCCAGGTCAGCCGCCTTTATTTCAGATGGCACACTCATAGCCATTACTATTACTGCACTGGCAATAATAAAACATTTTAATAATCTACCGATTTTTTTCATCTTTAACTCCACTTTCTTTTTATTCTAAAACCATTCTATTAGCTTTCTAATTTTTTACGTTCAATAATCTTCATTTTGTCTAATATTTTATCTGCCCATTCATCATCCTGTGCATTTAACTGATAAACATCAAATCCATACGCACGTCCATATGTACATACTACTTCCTCATCATCAATATGTAACGATATATGATATTTGCTTGGCAGTTTCTGAGGCAGTATTTCCTTTCTATTACCCTGTACTTCCTTTAAATGTCTTTGTGCATTCACTATGTAATTAAACTTAACACCGTATAATCTAAAAAGCCACTTAATGTATTTTTCAGTTCTATAGGAAGATGTATATACCCAAACATCGTATCCCCTGCTTTGTAACTCATTAATGAGCGCAGGCGCTCCAAGTCTCAATCGCTCCCTGAATATTTTATTTAGCGGAAATGGTAGCTCTTTCTCTGTCTTATGAGTGTTAGGAGACACAAATAGTACTTCATCTAAATCAAATGAAATTTTTATGTTATTTACTGATGTCTTTTTCATAAAACTAATCCTATACTTTATAATCCTTTTTATAAATAAACAGAGGTATTCAACAAATTCTGTTAGATACTGCTTTACTTAGCTGTATTATTTTTACTTGAAAGCTGTTCAATAATCGACACGGCCCATTTTCTTGAATCCGGTTCTAAATCTACAACCTCATATTCCTTTGTACCTGAATTAACAATTGAGATGTATTCATTATTTACATGAACAACGCTTTTATACTTATCACGAAAGATATCTTTAAGATTTACTGACCTTCTATTGCCACCTAAGCCATTAACTATTCCATCAACCTTACACCTATTCAGGAAAAATAGAGATTTTATATACTGATTTGATAAGTAGCTTCCAGTATAAATCCAGATATCATAACCCATGTGATTTAATTCCTTAAGCAGTAATGATGAATTTTCACGTAAATTGTGTGTTATTATTTTATTAAATGGGAATCTTATTTTTGAATTAACAGGAATAGTCACTCCATCAGTTAATAATACTTCATCTAGGTCAATTGAAACACATTTATCTCGTTTGGATTTATTAATAACACGGTAAATATCTTCCTCTGTTGTGATGTTTACAACCTGCACTGGCACTTTTTTTATATCTAACGCCATCGCTGCAAACCACCTATGATGTCCGTTTAAAAGCATATATCCACCTTTGTCGAGTTTTGTAACAACTAATGGTTCATCGAATATAGACAGCCCAACATTCATATTGTATTTTATGCTTTTCTTATAATTATTAATTATTTGCCAGTTAGGACCTATTTTTTCCACCGAAAACTCATCCTCTGGATTTGGGTGAAGCTTAGTTGGGTCAATATGCTTTTTCTTAATTCGGCTAAACATACCCGCTTTAACCGGATGATACATAATTCCTCTATATTTTATATCATCTAACACATATTTCTTATATAATTCCTTAACTGTCATAGGCTTTCCTCCTTGATTTATTTCAATACCACATTATACCATAATTTTTATATGATTCTAATTAAATTCCCTAATAATACTCAATAAATTTAATACAGCTTTTTTTGACCCCACTATCATATATGTGATATGATAGCAATGATGTCATTATATTGTGAAGGCACATCTTTATGACATACAAAAGACTTAATAATATATAAATAACGAGGTTAATATGAGTGCAAAATCTTTTCTTATAATTGGAATCGGAACGTTTGGTCTGAATCTAGCCAAAATGCTTAACAAAAATAACTGCAATGTTACAGTAGTTGATATAAACTCTGATATAATAGATTCGATCAAAACAGAATTTAATGATGCAATTTGTGCTGACTGTACTAACGAAAATGTTATTAAAGAATTGTCGGTTTCAAACTATGACACATGCTTTGTAACAATAGGCGAGGATTTCCAGTCATCTCTTGTAATATCAAGCTATTTAAAGGAATTTGGTGCTAAATATGTTGTTAGTAAATCGTGCTCAGATATTCAAAAGAAATTTTTATTATCAAATGGCGTTGATGAAATAATAAATCCAGAATCTGACATGGCCGAAAAATTCGCCACATATATCATTACTGAAAATAAAGTGCAGGGACTTCTTCATATTTCTGATGATATTTCTATTTCTCAGGTAGAGGTTATTCCTGAATGGATTGGCAAAGCTATCTCCGAATGTAGTATAAGAGATAAATACAAAATCAATATAATAGCAATAAAAAAAGACGGCAGAAATAGTCTTATTCCTACCGCCGGATATATCTTCGAAGCAAATGATTCATTGATTATTGTTTCTAAGAGAGAAGATGCGCTGAAATTATGGGATACACAGAAAAAACCATTATTCAGCTTCTAATACTTTATCTTATAGCAAAAAGGAATGCCACATGGCATTTCTTTTTTATAATGAATTTTTCCATGTTCTCACATTAAATAAAAGTAACATTGGGAACAATTCAAGTCGTCCTGCTAGCATTCCAAATGTCATAACTATTTTAGACATATATGAAAAGCCTGAATAATTACACATTGGCCCAACTCCGCCTATTCCAGGCCCAATATTATTGAAAGTAGCAGCTATTGCTGTAAATGTTGTCTGATAATCAAAACCATCTAATGAAACTATTAAAAGAGAGCCTACAAATAGCACGACATATGTCATAATATATGTATTTACACTTCTCATCACAGTATGCTCAATAGGCTTTCCTTCAAACTTAAGAATTTTAACATTTCTAGGATGAATCATAGTAGTAAGTTCTTTTCCAATAGTTTTAAATGCTATTGCGATTCTCGAAACCTTAATACCACCACCTGTCGAACCCGCACACGCCCCAATAAACATAAGCGTTACTAATATACTCTTTGAGAATGTTGGCCACATGTCAAAATCAACAGTGGAATATCCTGTTGTAGTGATAATCGATGCAACCTGGAAAGCCGCATGTCTAAATGCAACCAAAACATTATTATCGTACTGTCTCATTATATTTGCAGTAATAAAAATACTGGATACCGCAACAATAATGTAATAAATTTTAACTTCCTCACACTTCAGTATATCTTTGAATTTTCTAGAAAGCATAAGGAAATATACAGTAAAGTTTGTTCCAAATATCAGCATAAAAACTGTAACTACAATCTGCTGATATGCAGTAAAGCTACCGCAGCTGTCGTTTAAGTGTCCAAATCCACCTGTACCTGCTGTTCCAAGCGAAATAATAAGACTATCAAATATTGGCATTCCTCCAAGTAAAAGAAGTATTATTTCTACTACAGTAATAATTATATATATAAAATAAAGAATTATTGCTGAAACCTTCGAGCTTGCAACAAATTTTCCTGCTGTAGGTCCTGGGCTCTCCGCACGAACAATGTGCATATTATTATTTCCTGCATTTGGCATAATTGCAAGAATAAACATCAGAATACCCATTCCACCAAGCCAGTGAGAAAAGCTTCTCCACATAAGCATCGACTTAGGCAACACTTCTACATCGGTAAGTATTGTTGCTCCCGTTGTAGTAAATCCCGATACAACCTCGAAAAGCGCATCGATATAGTTAGGAATACAGCCATCAATCACAAATGGCAATGCACCCATAACTGACAATATAATCCAGCCAAGCCCTACAGAAACAAAGCCTTCTCTTGTATAAAACGTATAATCTGTTGGTCTATATATAAACAATATTCTTGCAATAAGTACGCATACAGCACCAACCAGAATAAATATCCAACCACACTTTTCTTTATAAAAGGCTGCTGTTATAGCTGGAATCAACATACACAGTCCTTCAATAAATAAAATCCAGCTGACAAAATAAGCTATTATTTTTTGATTCATTGCTTACTCTTCTTTCCTAAGTATATCATTCAAATCCTTAAGTCCCATATTTGTCGTAACAATTATTACTGTATCTCCAACACACATTTTATCCTGACCACCTGGTATAATGACGCTTCCCTGCCTGTTAATACATGCAATAAGAACACCTTTCATAAGTGGGATATCCATGATACATTTATCTTTTTGTGTAAATTCATCTGTAACACGGAACTCTAACGCTTCTGCATTTCCAGATGCAAATGTATAGAGTGTTTCTATTTTAGAACCAAGTCCGTTCTGCATACCTCTTACATATCGTGTAATATGGTCTGCTGTGATAAGCTTAGGATTAACTACACTTCCTAAATCCAGATTTTTAATAACATCCTCAAATGTGATTCTGTTTATTTTAGTAATAACCTTGCAATCAGACACAGAGCCAGCATAGAGTGAAATCATAATATTTTCTTCATCAAGACCTGTGAGCGTCAATAATGTATCAACATCTTTAAGGCCTTCCTCCATTAATATCTGCTCATCTGTTGCATCACCATATATTATAGTAGCATTATCAAGACTTTCTGAAAGCTGTTTGCATCTTTCTAAATTCCAGTCTATTATTTTGACAGAAACATCCTCTGCGTCAAGCATCTTGGCAACATAATATGCTATTTTACTACCACCGCAAATCATTACAGACTTACTAATGTCTGTATCAAGCTTAAGCTTTGCAAGAAAGTCCATCTGCTGAGACTTAATACCAACGAACGATATAATGTCTTCTGAATGTAGTACAAACTCACCACTTGGTATATGAACCGCACCATTACGCTCTACAGCACATACAAGTACATTACATCTTGTAAAATTCTGTAAATCCTTTATCCTGATTCCATCAATCACACTGTGTTCAGGTACTTCAATTGTCAGCATATCAACTCTGCCCTTGGCAAATCTATCACACTTGATAACCGAAGCTGGATATCTGAGCAACCTGTATATATCACTTGCTGCAATCTGTTCTGGATTAAGCAATAGCTTAAGATTAATTTTATCTTTTATATATACAAACTCTTTTTGATATTCAGGAGTGCGAACTCTTGCAATTGTCTGACAATCACTGGCATTACTGGCAATAAGACAGCATAAAACGTTTTTTTCATCCGAATCTGTCGTTGCTATTAACAAATCTGTATCATTTAGTCCGGCCTGCATAAGAACCTCTGTACTCATTCCACTGCCTTCGATACACATTACATCCTTAGCATCAGATACCTGTCTTAGCTTCTCAACATTTTTGTCTATAACTGTAACATCATGTTTTTCTTCAGAAAGCTGGGAAACTAAAGAGCTTCCCACCTTTCCGCAACCTACTACTATAATTTTCATTTAATAATATCTCCTGATTTTTAAGCGAGAATTGGCTTCAAGCTTTCTGCAAGCTTTTCCTTCTGTGCTTCAGCCTCAGCTAAATCCTTTCCAAGAGTTGTGAAGTATGTCTTGATTTTTGGTTCTGTTCCTGAAGGTCTAACTACAACAGTTGCTCCACCCTCAAGCGAGTAAATAAGAACATTTGCTGATGGAAGACCTGTTTCTTCAGGCTTTGTATAGTCAACAATCTTTTCAACCTTATATCCGCCAAATTCTGCAGGTGGATTTTCTCTTAAATTCTTCATTATTGAAGCCATCTTATCCATTCCTGTAAGACCTGGGAATTCATAGCTGTCTACCTTATTTAGGTAACGTCCATACTCTTTATAAATTTCTTCAAGACGCTGTTTGATTGATGAACCAATACTTCTATAATATGCAGCCATTTCACATATAAGCATTGAACCAATAACTGCATCCTTATCTCTAACATAAGGACCTGCGAGATATCCGTAGCTCTCTTCAAATCCGAAAATAAATCTATCTACTTCACCATCTGCCTCAAGCTTGGCAATCTGGTCACCTATCCACTTAAAGCCTGTAAGAACATTTCTCATTTCAACACCATAATGCTTAGCTACAGCATCTGCAAGTGGAGTAGAAACTATTGACTTAACAGCAACTGCATTCTTTGGCATTGTGCCCTTTTCAATACGTCCTGCACAAATATAATCAAGTAAAAGTACACCAACTTCATTACCACTAACGAGCTCATAGCTGCCATCTGGCCATTTCATTGCAATACCAACTCTGTCTGCATCAGGGTCAGTAGCAAGCATAAGGTCTGCACCTTCCTCTTTTGCAAGCTCAAGTCCTAACTTAAGAGCATCAAATATTTCAGGATTTGGATAGCTGCATGTAGTGAAATATCCATTTGGATATTCCTGCTCTGGAACTATTGTTATGTCATCAATTCCAATTTCATTAAGAATTGTTGTAACTGGAACAAGACCAGAACCGTTAAGTGGGCTATAAACAAGCTTAAGACCAGCGCTTGCACATAACCCTTTTCTAACCTGTCTATCCTCAATAGCATCGTAAAGCGCTCTCTTACAATCATCACCAACGTATTTAATAAGTCCCTTTTCTACGCCTTCTGCAAATGACATGAACTTTGCGCCTGTAAGCACATCGGTTTTCTGAATTTCATCATATACTATAGCTGCTGCATCATCTGTCATCTGGCATCCATCAGGACCATATGCCTTATATCCATTATATTTTGAAGGATTGTGTGATGCTGTAACCATAACACCAGCGTTACAGTTATAGTATCTTGTTGCAAATGAAAGTGCTGGAACTGGCATTAACTGATCATATATTCTAACATTGATACCATTTGCGGCTAAAACTGACGCTGTTGTTTTTGCAAACAAATCACTCTTAAGTCTTGAATCATAACTAATGGCAACTGTCTGAGTACCACCCTGTGTTTTAACCCAGTTTGCAAGTCCCTGTGATGCCTGACGAACAACATAAATATTCATTCTGTTAGTTCCTGCACCAAGTACACCTCGAAGTCCGGCTGTACCAAACTTTAGTGATACTGCAAATCTGTCTTTTATTTCTTCATCCTTGCCTTCAATTTTCATAAGTTCAGGCTTTAAATCAAAATCCTCGAGCGACGCATTTAACCAGCGTTTGTATTCTTCGTTGTACATAATCCTTCTCCTTTTCGTAATTAATTGAAGATAACCTTATTACTTTTTTATTTATTGTGTAAAATTACACTAAAATCCTTTTTATTATAGCACAGTTTATGTCAATATGCACTAATTTTGTCACGCAACCAGTGTATTAGGCTTTTTCTAAACTTAATAAAGTCCACCTACTGGCGGACTTTATTTTATACGCTTTCCAACAATTGCAAGTCGTCCGTTCTCAACATGGTACGCACAAACAGACAATGTTATAAATTCATCTCCAAATGAGGCCGTAACGCCTGTATCATATAATTGCATAGATTTAATATTTCCATAAAAGTCATCAAACTCTTCTGGTTCATATGCTTCAAAAAATTTATAATACTTAAACACCTCATCTGATTTTTTATATACTTGGGAAAGAAATACAGCTACAATTTCATATTCTCTTTCTTCAGTAAGTGATTTAAGTTTAATAATATTGTGCTCTTCTTCATATGACTTATCTCTGAAATAATCAAGATTACCAAACATTTCACCACTTTTCATGTTATGACCATGCACTATAAGGTTTGTGCTCGGTAATGTTCCGTCAAGATAATCATTAGCCTTTGTTCCTGAACCCATTACAGAATCATCATCTAAAATAAGGCAACCATTGGCATTGTAGTTTCCGTTAAAGTCTTTATCAAGATAATAATCTTCATCGGCAATTGTCTGCATTATAGGATAATCAACATTCATTCCAGGTATTGTAAGCCAGCCAATTACATCTGCATTCTGTTCATACAGCATCTCCATATCTGACAGCTTTATGGCATCTGGCATCGTCTGCACATGATTTCTCTTATCATATGGATCGATTTCTGCAACTGTTTCATCCACCTGTTCTTCTTCAACTTCATTATTATTCATAAGCTGTCTTAAATCTTCGATATCAGACTGATAGGATGTCTGCATTCCACCATATCTGAAAGATGCAAGTGCGAGAGCAAATATTGCAACTACAAAAAAACATACAAATAAAAGTGGCGCAAACTCACCCTGTTCTACAATGTAGGACTTATCAATGATTGGATGCCCCAGAGTTTTTGTATAGGCACTCTGCCACGGTATTTTTATTTTAGGTAGTTTTCCTCTCAATTCTGAATTCTTATCTTTCACCATAATGTTATTATATTCATCGTCTGTCTGTATAAAACAAGTGAGGAGCTAACGCCCCTCACTCATAAATAATCTTTTATTTCTTATTAGAAATTAGGACGATCTTCTTCGTCTTCATCATAGTCATAATATCCTGTATCTGCTACTGGACGAAGCTGTAAATACAAAGCATATGCACCACCTATTGCAGCTAATACAACTATTACAATAAGCCAGATAGGAGCATTTGATTCGCTTGTCTTTGGTACTTCATCAAGTCCATCTCCTCCTGCTCCAGTTCCATTTGCTGCCCCAGAATTAGTACCCGGAGTTATTGTAGAACTTCCTGCTCCATTTGCAGTTGCTTTAATCGCAAGGTTAGATGTTGTATTTGTTCCTACAGTATACTTAGCAGTTGAGCCTGTTGCTGTTCCTGCTCCTGTTCCAATGCCAGTCCAGTTAGTAGCAGCCTGATCTGAAGTAAATGTAACTTCCTGACCATTAAGACCATATCTTGTTGACTGTGTAACTGTACATCCTGCAACACTTACACCTACACGATATACTGTTGTACTGTCTTCTCCATATACCTTATCGCCATTTGTCTCATATGTTGAAGAACCGCCTGATTTTCTTTTACCAACAGGAACTGCCTTAAATGTAATTCCCATTGAATCTCCAGAAAACTTTCCGTTATTAGCAAGATTAGTAATAATCTTTTCAACCGCAGCCGTTCCAACTGTCATTGTTTTTGTACTTGTTGAATCAGATGAAGATGATGAATATGATGAAAGTCCCATATCTGCCATATCAAACTCACCGAGCTTGTCTCCATCATGATATACATAAAGCTTAAATCCTGTTACCTGCTTAAGTGAATCCTTTGAACCAGGTATTGCAACCTTGTAAGGCATTTCAACCTTAAGCTGTCTGCTGGATTCATAAGAAACAGTAGGCATTGGATATACTGTAATTTCAGGTGTTATAAAGTAAGAGCCATCTTCCATTGTCAATAATAGCTCTGATGTTCCTGCATCACCACCAACTACATAAAATCCGCTGCTGTCCTTCTTTACCTCAAGAACATCTGTATCCTCAGCTTTAACTGACTTAATAACAACATCGCTAAGTACATTACCGCTCTTATCATAGAAGATAAGTGTATTTTTATTGAGTCTTAATGAAAGACCTGATGTAACTTCATCACATCCGTCTGCAAATTCCATTTCCTCTGGTGTTCCGATAATCTTAAGAATAAAATCTATTGTCTCTGTTGCACCAGTCTCACTATTAACAGCAGATACTGTATATGTCTGTGATGTTCCTTCATATGCACTCTGTATATTGCTAATTGTTATCTGACCATTTGATGCAATCGAAGCTGATGCAACACCTGACTTTGGATTAATATCAAAATCATAATAATCAGATAAAAGTGAACCGCTTGTAGCAGAAAGTGTTATACTGCTAAGAGTCGTGCCTGCTGATGCCTTTACATCAAGTAATCCAGACTGAGCATACTGCTTTCCGTTATATAAGAGACACAAGCCACTTCTTGTGAAAGTAAATGTAACTGTTTTATCAGAAACTATTTCTCTGCTCTTTCCACTTGGGTAGGATATACCGTCTATTGAGAATTTCCACTTTGAATAACCTGTTGTTCCACTACCATCAGTTACGTATAGTTTAAAGTCCTTTCCTACGATACCATCTGATTCGTATACCTCTCCTTTAGGACCACCGCTTTCTTCACCACCATTTTCATAACATTCAGTGATAACTCCGCTTTCATCCACACATGTCCATCTTGTCACGGCAGAGCCAAAGCCATTATATCCTTCATATGAACCATAACCATCTTCATCTTCATTTAAAAATGCAAAAAGAGAAATATCTACATCAGAAGATGCTCTAAGGTTATTAATATCTGTTGGGCTTGTTCCTATTTCTAAGCCAACCTTAGGGCAGAAGAACAGCTGCTGTGTGTCACCTACAACAAATGTTCCTTTATACTTGTATTCTTTGCTAACGTCCTGCCAGTTTATATTTGTAAAGTCGCTAGTTGAGTTAACATAGTATTTACCCTGAACTTTATTATTGAAATCTGCTGTATTACCAAAGAATATTGAAGGATTGGTAATTTCTGTACCACCAATTAAATATCCAAGCTTATCAGTTATCTCAAGGTTATAATTAAGATTGTCCTTACCAATTGCCGTGTCATTGTTTGGGTCTAATTCAATACAATCAGAAAATCTGTAAACTTCAAAGCTTGATGCATGAGTTTCAATAAGATTTCCATCATTTCCATAGAGGTCAATAGCTATACTTGAACCGCCCTGTATTTTGATGGTGCTACTCTTACTTACAAAAGAGAGCACATCTTTATATGTTACTTTTCCACCAGCATAATTCTTTTTAAATGGCTCACCTTCAACATAAAGGGTTAATCCTTTTTTGCTTTCCTCTTCATCTACTTCGATATAGAATCCAGTAGGTGTTTCTGCATCTTCAGGATATTCTACGAACGCATATGCCAAAGCGTTAACTTTGCACAAAAATAAGCTCACAAGGCACATCAAAAATGTTGCCGTAATAAGCTTAAATATCCCCTTCAACATATTATCCTTTTTCATAAATGACCTCCCAGGAGCACAACGGCACCTTTTAATTATTTATATTCCAATTAAAGCTGTCCCCACAGCTATTTTCCCCTCTTGCGAAAATAGAACATTCCTACTATCGCACTATGTGAATAAGTATAAACTATTTTTGTAATTATGACAACCACAAGATATGGTGTTGACTAAAATGGTCTATTCTATATTTCCCGTTTTTAATAATTATTGTCTATTTTTTACAGTCAAATTTGATAACATGATGACTACAGTGGTCATTTTTTATGTAACCCAAGTGCAGGGGTTTTATAGCGGTGTAATAGCGATAGAACACGCTTTGCGAGTTCTATCAGCTGATTAGCGGTCGTCAAATACATTCGAGCAAGCTCGATGTATTTTCCTTGTCGCCATAAAAAATAACCGTCATATCTGTTTCATTGCTCACTTGCAATTTCTGATATGACGGTTATTAGTACTATAATATCATTCTACTAAGATATGAATTCGAATATCTTCTATCTTCTGTGACATCCTCCATAAACCATTCTGGCTTATCAAAGCTATTTGCCGCATCTACAGAATCAAACTCTACTTCAGCTACAATTAAATCATCAAATGGAGCATCAAATATATCAAGCTCTATTGTGTAGCTCTCATATGGAATAAGCACTCTTGTTTTGGAAATCACGTTTCCATCAGCTTTACTCTTTAGAGTTGAGTACGCTTCTTCTGTGAGAAATAAATTATATTCCTCTCTTTCTACAAAGCCCTTTCCCTTATATGTCATATAATATTTGTCATTTGACTTTCTGACACGTATTACAGGGTTCGTTGTAAGATATGCCTGTTCTATTTTTTTATACTGATATTCACCGTTCATGGCCTTTTGATAGTATTCCTTTGCAACTGCCTCATCAACCTTGAACTTTCTTTCTATTTCAACACCCATATTAGATTTCTACTATCCAGCCTTCTGGAGCCTTTATTGTTCCCATCTGAATACCTGTAAGTGTTTCGTAAAGCTTTCTTGTAACAGGTCCCATTTCTTCCATTCCTGCAGGGAAGCAGATTTCTGTGCCATGGTCATTTATCTTTCCAACTGGTGAGATTACTGCGGCTGTACCACAAAGACCACACTCTGCAAAATCCTTAACCTCTTCTAATGTTACTTCTCTTTCCTCTGCTTCAAGTCCTAAGTATTCCTGAGCAACCTGAACAAGTGAACGACGTGTAATTGATGGAAGAATTGTATTTGACTTAGGTGTCACTATCTTATTATCCTTTGTAACGAAAATAAAGTTTGCTCCACCTGTTTCCTCAACCTTTGTACGTGTAGCTGAGTCAAGATACATATTTTCATCAAATCCCTTTTCGTGAGCATCAACAATTGCGTAAAGGCTCATTGCATAGTTAAGACCAGCCTTGATATGGCCTGTTCCGTTTGGAGCTGCTCTGTCAAAATCACATACTCTGATAGTAATTGGCTTTGCACCACCCTTAAAGTATGGTCCTACAGGTGTAGTAAGAATTCTAAACTGATACTCGTCTGCTGGCTTAACACCAATTACTGAGTTTGTACCCATAATGTATGGACGAACATATAATGTTGCACCGCTTCCGAATGGTGGAACCCATGCTTCATTTGCTTTAACAACCTGCTTAACAGCTTCAATGAGTCTACCCTTTGGAAGTGTTGGCATACGAAGTCTTTCTGCTGACTGATTAAGTCTCTCTTCATTTAAATCAGGACGGAAGCAAACTGTTCTTCCATCAGATGTTGTGTAAGCCTTTAAGCCTTCAAATACTGTCTGAGCATACTGAAATACACAGGCACACTCATTTAAAACAACATTAGAATCTGTAATGAGCTTTCCTTCATCCCACTTTCCATCCTTGTATTCAGATAAATATCTGTAATCAGTTTCTACATATCCGAATCCTAATGAGGACCAGTCTAAATTTTTCTTCTCCATTATGAATCTCCTCTTTTCATTATGATTATTCAGGTTAGATTAAACCTGTATTTGGTTCATTTTCATCATCGCTTTAATGCGATGAAATCACAATATATACAGTATATACCCATTGAGTGTAATTTGTAAATAGAGACTGTATGTACCTTATTGACCCCAGCATCATTTTATTAAATTAGTGTTGATATTAAATAAATAACCATCATATGAACCGGATATATAGCATATAATAGGTACTTGATTTTTCCTTTGATTTTCCTGATGCCATTATCAAAATAGATAAGATAAAAGGAGATTAATGAATAACATTCAAGCGTCACGGCTGAAATAACTGCATCTACTGATGCTGTCGTTACTCCTCCAAATAGAAAACCATATTTAGTTCTTCGCATTAAATTAAATATAAGGTCAACTATAACGAAGATAAACGGTGAATATACACACATTTTTTCTCTATTTGTATAGAAAATATATATAACAATTATTAGTAATGCTCCATACCCTTTGTAATCTGTTTTTAAAATATTAGCTAAAAATACACAGGCTATAGTTACTATCAGCTTGATAAGTATATTGATATTTTTACTATAGAACCTATTCTCACTACTTTTGTTATTTGCATTTTGCTGTGTAATATACTCAAGCAGCCAAATCGCTATAAACCCTATAAGGAGAGTCCACATTACATTCTGATATCTTATATCTAATAATTTACCAGATGTAACTAAGTCAAACGGTATCTCTGAAATTATTGCAAATATAAGCAGATTCAATGCATATTTTTTTCTACTTTTTGTTTTATAAAATCCCTGAACAAGCTGATAACAGAATATCGGAAAAGCTATTCTTCCAATTATTCTTGTTGCTTCATATACTATTTTGACTCTGCTAAATAATTCATAATCTGTAATAACACGTAAATATTTATTTATTATGCAAAGTCCTGTATGGTCTGTAATCATAGTTATAATTGCTATAAACCTAAGAAAATCTGCTGAAATGTGTTTTTTCAT
This sequence comes from Lachnospiraceae bacterium, assembly GCA_045627905.1. Classification (GTDB taxonomy): domain Bacteria; phylum Bacillota; class Clostridia; order Lachnospirales; family Lachnospiraceae; genus UBA2868. Next base: position 23,627 of record JAZQOO010000014.1, read on the forward strand.
TTTCGTTTCTTTCCTACTTCATATTCACTAATCCGAAAGCCGTCTAATTATATCAAAATGTGTTTTTTTTTGCTATACTATAAAGGTCAAAAGGCAATATATGGATAATAAATATTAAGGAGAATGTTATGGATAATGTTAAAATATATGATGTAATAATAATAGGCGGCGGACCTGCTGGCATGACTGCTGCCATCTATGCAAAAAGAGCTATGCTTTCAACACTATTAATAGACCGCGGTTTTATTGGTGGCGGTCAGATTCTTAACACCTATGAGGTCGATAACTACCCGGGACTTCCTGGAATTTCCGGATACGATTTAGGAGAGAAAATGTCAGAGCACGCTGATAAGCTAGGTGCAGAGAGAATATGTACAACTGTTATTTCAGCAGATTTAAAGAGTGAAATCAAAAAGATAGTAACTGACGATGGTGAGTTTTTAGGAAAAACTGTAATTCTTGCCTCGGGCAATTCGCCTAGTAAGCTTATGGTTAAAGGCGAAGAAGAATTTTCTGGAATGGGCGTTTCTTACTGTGCAACGTGCGATGGGGCATTTTTCAAAGGTAAGGTTACAGCCGTTGTAGGTGGCGGAGACGTTGCTGTAGAGGATGCGTTATTTCTCGCAAGAGGCTGTGAAAAGGTGTATCTGATACATCGAAGAAATGAGCTTAGAGCCGCTAAAATATTACAGGATAATCTTTTTAATACACCTAATATTGAAATAATATACGATAGTGTTGTTACAGAAATAAACGGAGATGACCTTGTAGATTCTATTGTTATAAACAATGTAAAAACAAATGCTTCTACAACACTTTCAGTTTCAGGAATTTTCCTTGCTGTTGGAAATACACCAAACTCTGACTTCATCGCTGGACCTAAGACAGATTCAAAAGGATACATCATAGCAGGAGAAGACTGCCTAACAGATATTCCTGGCGTTTTTGTAGCAGGAGACCTTCGAACAAAGGCATTAAGACAGGTAGTTACTGCTGTTGCGGATGGGGCAAATGCGATTACAAGTGTTCAGAATTATCTTCTCACTCACTAGTCTGACTGCCAACGTTTAAATTTTGTAATTAGCCTGCTAACAGCGCAGGACAAACTAAAGGATTATTTATGAAAAACGATTTTTTATTAAAATGGATTATATCTGTAATACTAATTACTGTATTCGGTGCGTGGTTTTTAAACTGCGATATGCCAAAAAAAATTTATTTTACTGACTTGTCTGAGTATCAGGATGAGGATAAATCACAGACTCCTGTGCTCAATCTTCCAAAGGGTCATTACGAAATAGCTTTAGAATATTCTTCTATCCTGGATGCTGAGCTTACAATATATAAGGACGATTATTCACCGCTCTTTCTTTCGCTTCCTGCAACGGGTGGTGAAGTAGTTCCTTATAATGTTTCTGTAGATTTAGAACAGGGGTATGATTATTTTAGACTGTCAGTTAATAACAGGGGTGAAAATAATATAAGCTTTAACTCCTTTTTGCTTGAATCCACAAGACCTCTTTATTTTGATAAGCTTATAATCTTAGCCATTTCAATTATAATATTGTTTACATGGTTTTGTCTTGCATTCATCTATGATAAAACTGATTCATCCATTTATAAAAAGATTAATAGCCGTTTAAATATTGATTCGTTTTCTATACTTGTGCTTTTGTTAGCCTTTATTATTGCCTCAATTCCTTGCTTTTACAGAAGCATTACAAATACTACAGGGCAGGATTTAATTTGTCATTTATCGAGAATTGAAGGTATTAAAGACGGGCTTTCTACTGGTCAGCTTCCTGTCTTTCTATACCCTGAGTCATATTGGGGATTTGGTGTAACTGGAGTAATTTATCCAGGCACATTTTCATATATTCCAGCTCTTATAAGACTATTACTCCACTCAAGCGCAGTGCTTTCGTGGAACATTTTTCTTATACTTGTAAATATAACAACTCTTATATCAATGTATTATTGTATAAATGCTGTTACAAATAAAAATAAGCTATTATCAACAGTAGCTACTGTTCTTTATTTATTAGCACCATACAGGCTCAATAACATGTACGTTCGCTCCGCAGTCGGTGAAGCTTTGGCAATGGCATTTTTTCCATTAATTGTTGCCGGACTGTATTTAATTTTTTGTAACAATTCAGAAAACAAATATAAAAACTATTTTCCACTTGTCATTGGGCTTACATGTACTCTCAGGTCTCACCTCATAAGCATCGTTTATGCTGCCGTGATATGTGTTGTATTTGGGCTTATATTTATAAAGGAAGCTCTTAAAAGAGAAACACTACTCGCTATTCTTAAGGCATTCATTTTGACTATTCTTATGTGTTCATCTTTCCTTATTTCGTATGTCTGCTTCATGCATTCAAATAAGCTGAACCTTTCAGAACTGAATCGTAAACTTTATAGAACAGCATTAAGCTTTACGGATTTATTTAAAATAGTTCCTTCTACACTTGAGGGTAATGATTCACTGACAACATTTCATTCTCTCTCGATAATAGGGCTTATACTATTTGTGCTACTCATTATTATAATATTTAAAAATAGCTTAAATAAAAATAGCATCGCGATAAATAACACCGTTATTTTTGCTGTTACTTCTTCTTTGCTTGCTTTTATTTTTACATTTCTTTCTACTAAATATACGCCGTGGAGAATGCTTCATAGTATTTCACTACTCGACAGTATTCTAACAAAATTTCAGTTTCCATGGCGTTTTTTATCGCTCGCCTCACTATTTATACTTGTTTCCATCGCAATGATAGTAAATTCATTGTATGATGAGTTTTCAAATAATACTATTTTATTTAGTATGAGTAAGTACTCTGTCATTACGGCCATTGTCATTATAGCTTCTGTTGTTTCTGTTATTCCGCTTTATGCTATGCTTTCAAAGACAACAAAAAGAGTGACAAAGGTAAGCGGCGCAATAACCGAAGGACGAATGGATGAATACCTTCCATTTACTGACAGCGTCGACCAGACATGGGCGTACCGTTCATATGCAACATTATCAGATTATGATGCAATTTCTGCTGGAGATTACAATAAGCGTTATTCAACAATTTCCTTCTCCTATTCGGCTAGTAAGGATGATTTATATATTGATTTACCACTGACATATTACTCTGAATATAAGGCTTTTGAACTTGATTCAAACGATAACAGAATTGATTTAAAGACGGGACTTGGAAAATATGAAACTCTTCGTGTATATATAAATAAGCACGAGGAAATGCGCCCCGTGCTTATCTTATATAGCGTTCCAGCCTATGCATATATTGGCATTATTATTTCTCTTGCTGGATGTATTTTATTTTATATTACTCTTCGAAAGGAATAACTGCTCCTTCGTATTTGCTGTTAATGAATTCCTTGATTTCATCTGACTTAAGAACATCTACAAGAGCCTTAACGCCTTCGTTTCCTTCATTACCTTCTTTAACAACAATGATGTTAACGTATGTCTTAGCTGCTTCTGAATCTGACTGCTCGTATGCAATTGCGTCTTTGCTTACTACATATCCAGCTTCTAATGCATAGTTACCATTAAGTACTACATATGCAACTTCGCCTACAACTCTTGAAACCTGAGCACTTTCAAGCTCCTTGATTTCAATGTTGTTAGGATTTTCAACGATATCATTTACTGTAGCTGTAAGACCAGCTCCGTCTGCTAACTTAATAAGACCGTTATCCTGTAAAAGAAGAAGTGCTCTTGCTTCGTTTGTTGTATCGTTTGGTACTGCAATTACATCGCCTTCTGCAATCTCATCAAGTGAAGACTTTGTTCCTGGATAAATACCAAATGGCTCATAGTGGATTCCACCAACATTTACAAGATGTGTTCCCTTTTCTTCATTGAAGCTATCAAGGTATGGTGTGTGCTGGAAATAGTTACAATCAATTTCTCCACTTTCTACAACTTCGTTTGGAATAACGTAATCTTCAAACTCTGTAATCTGTAAGTCATAACCCTGATCTGCAAGAATCTTCTTTGCTTCTTCAAGAATCTCTGCATGTGGTGTAGGTGATGCAGCAATTGTAACAGCCTTTAATTCACCTGACTTTGCTTCTGCTGCTGGTGCTTCTGCTGTTGTCTCTGCAGCTGCTTCTGCAGGAGTTTCGCTTTCAGCCTTCTTTGCTCCGCAGCCTGTAAGTACTGATAAAGCAAGTACTCCAGCTAAAAATAAAACGATTTTCTTTTTCATAATTTTCCTCCCTTTAGCCACTTCGTTGTGGCTTATTTTTTATGAATTTATAATATCAACCTATCAGCTATATGTCTAATAGGTAATATTTGTAGGGTGTTATAAGTAAAATTTATAACAGTTTCCTATTCTATATCTATATTTTTTACATATAGGAACAGGCTCTGGTTGTCCGCTGAATAATCATTTGCTCGTATCATCTCCATCATTACCTGCTTAAATTCATTACCAAACTTTCTTCTGTAGAATATATGAAGAGATGATTTGTCGCTGTTAAAATAGTCACGGATGTATTTGAGACTAGTACATCTTAAATACTCCTCCAAATCATCTGGATGAACCTGACCTGACTCTCCAAATGAAATAAACCACTCAGAAATACTATCTGCAAATCCCTTTTCTAGCGTCTTCTCATCTATGTCCATATTCACTATCTGATATGAATCATCAGACACATTTATTCTAAGAATTTTTGTATACAAATCACAAAGAGCCTTATGAGCATCCTTTTGACCTCTTCGGTCAAATCCAGCCTTTCTGTAATGAGCTTCTTTCGCTGCATACATTCTCTTTTCAGCAATTGCTCCAAGCTGCCTTACAGACAACTCTGGCTTTTCTTCCTTACTAACATAGCCATATGAAATAGACATGCTATTAACTAGCTCGCCTGACCAATTAGCAATTGTTTCGTCAAAATCTGCAAGCACCTCTTTTATCTTTTGCTGAGTACAGCCTATAATTGCCACAAACTCGTCTCCACCAATTCGATAAAGTCTTCCATAAGGACCTAAACATTTCTTCATACACTGGCACGCTCCGATAATAAGCTCGTCTCCTGCCATATGACCCTGATTATCATTAATAACTTTAAGACCGTTTACATCAAGTGATATATAATTAAAATCATCTTCTTCTGGTGTATCATTGTGAGCATATATATCTTCTTCGTAAGCACGTCTGTTATATAAGCCTGTTAATTCGTCTGTTTGTGTCTTACGAAGCAGTTTTTCTTCCTGTTTTTTCTCTTCATCTATGACACGTGTAGTATAAATAACCTTTGTCGGTCTTCCCTCATCATCTGTATCCATCGTAATAAAGCTTGCAAGAATCCAACCAACATGCTTACCAAGCAACTGCTTTGAAATAATCTTCTTGCCCTTCATTCTGTCAGCTAACGTTGATAAATCTGTAAATGAAAGTGCCTCGTCTTTAAACTCATCTGTCATAGTTGCACTCATAACATGAGTCATCATTGCCATAGCACCATCCTGATGATTTACAATTTCTCTTACTTCATTCTTAGAGTTAAACTCAACTGCAGTATCTTCCATAATATCAATAACATGCATACTATAAAATATACTCTCAAGTGTACCAAGCGTTGAATAGTATTCATTCTTTTCCTGAAGGGTTTCCTGTAACATTACAACCTTCGCCTGGTCTTCACGCACTACATCATCTACATCATAATGATATCCACGAAGTATATAACCATTATTAAGCTTCTTTGATGTACCGCCGCATCGTACGTAGCGCACGCCTTTAGTCGGATGCTTCCAAAGGTACGTATTTTCGTCAAAATAACCTTTCTGCATCTTTTCAACACTGCTTAAAACTGAAGGAACAGCTTCCTCTGTAATATTTGAAAACCACTCTGTATACGTTTTTTCCGGAGTGGTACTTTTACCATCTATTCCAAGAAGCATACTCATAGTATCATCAACATACATTCGAGGTTCTTCCCCATCTATGAGTTCTATACGCCATATACCCATATTTGCAGATGAAATAATATCTCTGATTTCTATATTTTCAAGCTGTAGCTTATCCTTTTCTTCAGCCATATTTTTACGTATTTTAATGTTTCTTAAAATAACGTGTGCAGCGTATAAAATAAGTATGAGGATAATTGTAGAAATAGCAATTACGGAATTTTTTGTATTTTCACTAATTAAACCTTTAAATGATTTATCTGGAACTATTATGACTACCTTCCACTGAGTTCCTGGAATAACTGCTACGCTTACTCTTTCCTCACCATATAAATCCTTATACAAATCTGCATGTTCTGATGCATTACTGAGAATATCACGCATGTTCTGCATAGATACTTCTGTATAACCGTTATCACTCATGTACATATCAAGTGTTAAATCCTTAACATACTCTGATTCAACGGTCGAACATACTACCATGTTATTTTCGTCAACAATAAGACCATTTATTTCCTGACCGTAGAGGCTTGTTTCAAAAAACGGTACTATTTGTGTTGTTGCCTCAATATAACCGGTTATAACACCTGCTATTTTCCCCTGATATATCAAAGGTGTGTAAAAATTAATTAATGTTTCTTTTGACGTCTTTGGATGATAATTGTTCCAAATACCTGTATTTCCTTTAATTCCTTCCTGATAGTACACTCTGTCACTAGCATCAAATGGCTCACCAATGTTCATTACATTCATGCCATCTGCCTGAATATACTCAATTCCGCCAAATGGTGTGTTATCAACCATAGGTAGAATAACCTCTGAAGGATTTTCTAATATATCCGAAGTCATTGTCTGAGCAATAGTAACGGCAGATAGCCTTATGCTGCTTTCTGCATAACCAATCTCATTTGAAATAGTACTGGCAATGTACTCGGCTGTCTTATTTGTTACCTGCTCTGCATTAGTTGTTACATTCACTCTTTGAATATATACATAATTAACAAACACTAACAGTATCATAATTATTACGACAACTGTTAGTGCGATTCCTACAGGTCTTATATGTGCACTTGCTCTTTTATTCTGATTCATATTATCATTATCTTTCTTATATATTACCCAACTTGTCGTATAGTTTTCGTTATTGTACCACATGTTGTGCAATAATTAAACCTTAACTTCCTACTTCCTTGGGGACGTTTCTTTTGTCAGAAGGAGCGTCCCTTTGTCATTATTTTGCCGCCTTTTTTGCTTCTTTCTTATCTTCAAGACGGGATACAATAATTGCACATGATGCATCACCTGTAATATTCACAACTGTTCTACCCATATCAAAGATACGGTCAACGCCTGCCACAAGAGCAATACCTTCTACAGGAAGTCCGACAGATGTCAATACCATCGCAAGCATAACCATACCTGCCCCTGGTACTCCGGCTGTTCCTATCGAGGCAAGAGTAGCTGTAAGTACTATTGTAATCATCTGAGAAGGTGTAATTGTAATACCATAACATGCAGCTATGAAGATTGCACATACACCCTGATAGATTGCTGTACCGTCCATGTTGATTGTTGCTCCAAGTGGAAGTACAAATGAGGCAACTTCCTTAGATGCTCCCATCTTTTGAACACCTTTCAGATTAATCGGAAGAGTACCAACACTTGATGCACTTGAAAATGCAAAAATCATTGCAGGCATCTGCTCCTTAAAGAACACTAAAGGACT
>JAZQOO010000015.1:0-70129 GCA_045627905.1 Lachnospiraceae bacterium
TTCTTAAAGTTATCATTAAGAGCTGAGCTGTAAAGTACTGTAAGGTTTGGTTCTGGTGAAGGTCCCATGTTCTCAAGTGTATGTAAGAAACGGTAGTCTGTCTTAGTAACCATTGAACGACCATCCATACCGATACCACCAACTTCAAGTGTAGCCCATGTTGGGTCACCTGAGAAGAGCTGGTTGTAAGATTCGATACGAGCGAACTTAACCATTCTGAACTTCATTGTCATGTGGTCGATGATTTCCTGAGCTTCTGTTTCTGTAAGAGTTCCGTTAGCAAGATCTCTTTCGAAGTAGATATCAAGGAATGTTGAGATACGTCCTACTGACATAGCAGCACCATTCTGTGTCTTGATAGCAGCAAGGTAACCGAAGTATAACCACTGACAAGCTTCCTTAGCGTTCTTAGCTGGCTGTGAAATATCATAACCATAAATCTTAGCCATTTCCTTCATGCCCTTAAGAGCGTTAATCTGCATTGTGATTTCTTCACGAAGACGAATAACATCATCGTACATATTTCCACATCCGCAGTTTAATTTATCATTTTCCTTAGCGGCAATGAGGTAATCAATACCGTAAAGAGCTACTCTTCTGTAGTCACCTACGATACGTCCTCTTCCGTATGTATCTGGAAGACCTGTAACAACGTGAGTCTTTCTAGCTGCTCTCATTTCTGGAGTGTAAGCTGCGAAAACTGCATCGTTATGTGTTGTCATATATTCTTTGAAAATTCTCTGGAGTTCAGGGTTAACTGTGTAACCATAGTTTCCAGCTGCTTCGATAGCCATCTTAATACCACCGTATGGCATGAATGCTCTCTTAAGTGGCTTATCTGTCTGAAGACCAACTACCTGCTCAAGATCCTTAAGACTCTCGTCGATGTATCCTGGTCCATATGATGTAAGGCTTGAAACAACCTCTGTTTCACATTCAAGTACGCCGCCCTTTGCACGTTCTTCTTTCTGTAATTTCTGGAGTGCACCCCAGAGCTTATCTGTTGCTTCTGTTGAGTCTGCAAGGAATGACTCATCTCCATCGTATGGCTTGTAGTTTTTCTGGATGAAATCACGAACATTTACTTCGTCTTTCCAGATACGTCCTTCAAAACCGTTCCACTGTTCAAAATTGTGTGCCATTTTGTATTTTCCTCCTTTGATAATTGAAATATGTTTAAACCTGTTCATAAAAATTCAGGTTCTATTCCTTGTTAACTATAATAAATCATATACACCACTTTTTCAATACTTATAACACCATCTTTTGTACTTTATTGAATACACATCAGAGCATCTTTGCACACATTTTGTTCACATTGCACAACACGTTGTATACAATCTTGTATACACAAACGCCAATACATTTAGCCACTTATATGTATAAAGTTATTACAGTTAATATTCAACAAATATTTGTAAAAAAAAACTCAATATGTTATTATATGAAACTGTAAACAAATAATCGTCAGTCCATACGACTGACATAATAAACAAATAATTATACAAGGAGGTCTTTATTATGGCACACGTAATTGGTGATCAGTGTATCAGCTGTGGTTCATGTGAAGCTCAGTGCCCAGTAGGAGCTATTTCAGCTGGAGACGGAAAGTTTGAAATAAATCCAGATGCTTGCATCGACTGTGGCGCATGTGCAGGACAGTGTCCAGTAGGAGCTATCGCACAGGGCTAATAAGTCAGCTAATTTTAGAAATAAAGTAGCTCGTATCCATACCGGATACGAGCTACTTTATTTTTATCACTATCGTCTAATAATTGTCTCTTCTACCCGATTTCTCTTTATTAACAAATCGTGTATATTGACCAAGCCATACAAGCTCGACAGTTCCAAGCGAACCACTTCGCTGTTTAGCAATAATAACTTCACCTATATTTTTCTTTTCAGTGTCCTTATTATAATATTCATCTCTATACAGGAACATTACAACATCGGCATCCTGCTCTATAGCACCTGACTCTCTAAGGTCAGATAGCACAGGTCTGTGATTTTCTCTTTGTTCAACCTGTCTTGATAACTGTGACAGTGCAACAACCGGAACATGAAGTTCTCTCGCAAGTGCCTTCAGCTGACGAGAAATTGTTGATACTTCCTGCTGTCTTGACTCATTCCTTGTACCAGATGTCATAAGCTGCAAGTAGTCAATAAATATAATCTGAATATCTTTCTCAAGCTTATATTTTCTACACTTTGACATCAATTCACCAATTGAAATTGCAGGTGTTGTATCAATAATAAGATTTGAATCAGCAATCTTTGCGGAAGCCTCCATAATTGCATCCCATTCATGGTCCTGCAAATTACCAGTTCTTATATGCTGAGAGTCAACATTTGATTCCTGAGAAATAAGTCTCTTAACAAGCATTGACTCAGACATTTCCAGTGAAAAAATAACCGCTGCCTGATTATTTTTAAAGCACACATAATCTGCTATGTTAAGCACAAATGCTGTCTTTCCCATCGCAGGTCTTGCAGCAATAAGAATAAATTCTGATTCCTTGAAGCCCGCTGTAAGATAGTCAAGGTCTGTAAATCCTGAAGCAATACCTGTTACATCACCCTTACGCTTTGACGCCTCATTAATTTCTTTTAGAGTCTCCAAAACAGCTTGATTAATAGGCTTATAATCACCTGTATTTCTTCTCTGCACAAGCTCGAAAACCTCTTTTTCAGTAGTCTCAAAAATCGAATTTATATTCTCTTTACTTTCATAGCACCTATTTTGAATGCCATCCGTTATTCTTATAAGCTTTCTTGCAAGCGCTCTATTTTTAACACTTTCACAGTATTGTCTTATATTCGCAGACAAATAATTAACATTAAGAACATCCTTTAAAAATTCCATGCTCTTTATTTCTTCAGGAACATCCATTTCACGAAGTCTGTCCTGAAGCGTAACTGGATCAACAGATTTCTTTTCATTGTTTAAAGAAACCATTGCTGTAAAAATAATTCCATACTGCTTCCCGTAGAAATCATCCTGAGTAAGTATTTCTGAAGCAATATCTATAGCTAACCTGTCAGTAAGCATAGAACCGATTACAGCCTGTTCTGACTCAATACTGTGAGGCATTACTCTTTTGATGGAAGCTTCATCCATTACTTTAATTCCTCTACTTTAACCTTAAGTGTACCTGTTACCTGTGGATGAAGTTTGATTGTAACCTCATACTGACCAAGCGCTTTAATAGGCTCGGCAAGAACAATTTTTTTCTTGTCAATATCCATCTTAAGCTGAGCCTTTGCTTCATCAGCAATTTCTTTGCTGGAAACAGAACCAAAGGTCTTTCCACCTTCACCACATTTAAGCTTTACTGTGACTGACTTATCCTCTAAATCCTTTGCAAAAGCCTTAGCATTTGCAAGATTTTCTGCTGCCACCTTATCATTATTTTGTTTTTTTAGTTTTAAATCATTGAGATTTTTTGGTGTTGCTTCAATAGCGAGCTTTTTATTAATAAGACCATTCTTTGCATATCCATCAGCAACATCTACAACATCGTTTTTCTTTCCAAGAGGCTTAACATCCTGTAATAAAATAACCTTCATTATATATCTCCTTCATTTATCATAGTTTGTATAATCTCTATAAGCTTTGTTTTAGCAAATTCACACGAAACATTATCAAGCTGTGCTCCGGCAACATTCATGTGACCGCCTCCGCCAAGCCTTTCCATAATAACCTGAACATTCACTTCATCTATTGAACGTGCAGAAATATATACCTTATCCTGGTACTTCGTAAGTACAAATGAACCTTTAATTCCAGTGATGTTAAGAAGTTCATTTGCAGCCTGCGCTCCAAGTACTGTCGGGCTGGAAATCTGCAGTTCTTCCGGTGTAACTGCTACTGCAAAACTATCAAAATAAACATCTGCATTTCTAACAATTTCAGCACGAATCTTGTAATCATTCATGTCATCTCTAAGAAGCTTTCTGACACGTGTAACATCAGCACCACATCTTCTCAAATACGATGCCGCATCAAATGTTCGTACACCTGTTTTTGTATAAAAATTATTTGTGTCAACGATAATTCCTGAATAAATACAATCAGCTTCAACAGGTCTTAGCTTTACATTATCAGAAATATACTGAAGAATCTCAGCAATCATTTCTGATGCAGAAGATGCATAAGGTTCAATATATGAAAGTGTAGCATTTTCTATTTTTTCACTTCCTACACGATGATGATCAAGCACAACTATCGTCTTACATTTTGTCAGAAGCTGTTCACACTCAGTTCTGCTTGGCTTATGCGTGTCCACAACGATAACAACAGTATTCTCGTCAGCTGCATCAAGTGCTTCTACACTGTTTAACAAAAGATCCTGCTCATATTCTTCTGTAGAAATAACCATATCAATAAGTGGCTGAATGGACGCTGTAATCTCATTCATAACGATATGTGTTTTCTTTCCGAATGTTTTCGCAGCACGGTACACACCAAGGGCTGCACCAAAGGCATCAACATCTGGAATCTTATGTCCCATTACAATTATTTTATCTGCACCTTCAAGTATTTCGCGCAATGCATGAGCCTTTACTCGCGCCTTTACTCGTGTACCTTTTTCTGTCTTTTGTGATTTACCACCAAAGTATGCTATATCACCTTTTTTCTTGACAACAGCCTGATCTCCACCTCGTCCAAGAGCCAAATCAATTGACTGTCTTGAAGCCTCATAATCATCTACATATGAGCCAGACTCATAGCCAATACCAATACTTAAAGTAACTGCAATTTCGTTACCGATATTAACAGTCTTAACATCCTCTAATATATCAAACTTTCTTTCGATAACCTTATTGAGACTTTCCTTACGCATTACAATAAAGTACTTGTCCTTTTCAAGCTTTCTGACAAGTCCATCAAGCAGCGAAAAATATTTATTTATTTTTCGGTCAATCAAAGCTATAAGAAGTGACTGTCTTACTTCCTCTACACTCTCAAGAGCCTCTTCAAAATTATCAATATAGATAAGTCCGCAAACTAGCTTATTATCGTCATTTTCTCTCTGAAGTCTGTTAATTTTTGTTTCATCGAATAAAAACATCGCTATAAGATAATTTTCATCTCCAGTTGACTCTATTATCTGCGAATCCTTTATTACTGACTCCACACTGACTTTTTTCATGCTTACACGGTAATCTGTGTCTTCATGAGTTATCATTATTTCGTTTTCTCCGGCTACTACCGGAATATCCTCTTTTTGAATTTCAGGAAAGAGCGTCATAACAGACTTTCTGTATCCATTTTTTATATTACATATTCTTTCGAAGGAATCATTTGTCCAAATAATCTTTCCAGACTCATCTAACAGCGCGTATGGAATTTCTAACTCATGCAAAAGCTGTCTCTGAATCTGTCCATAATGTGTAGCAAAAGTAACCATATCAGTTACTACATACGATTTATTACTTTTATTAAGAATTAAGGAAACTGCTAAACAAATAAGAGACAGGACTGTAAGAACAATTCCCGCCTTCATGTTTATAAAAATAACACATATTGAATTTACAAGCATTAAAACCGACATAATTATCGGCCATATCGTGTATGTTTTTACCTGTCCCTTAAATCTGACTTTCTGTTTCATATTACGTCTCCAACACCTTTGAAACTATCTTTTCTTACTTGTCACATGTGTAGCAGAAAAAATAAATAGCGAAATAAACAGGAAATAAAATCCCATAACAATAATTACTTCTTTATACAGCTTAGCAACACCAGATTTTCCCGCATACTGCATACGAACAACTACATCCCAGCCATCCATTGCTTCGATTTTATGAAATACCTGTGCATAGCTTATATTTTCTACTAAAAAATATGTTTCATCACTCACAGTATCATCTAACATAGCATCATTCCACTCGTCATAATTAGAGCCCTCTTCATTAACAATTTTTTCTCTAACAAGCTTCATATTGCTCCACTCGCCAGTTGCATATTTATCTGAAGAAATAACGACATAGTTTTCTGACTGAGGATTCACAATATAAATATCAGCATCATTTGTAAGAAGCTCTGACTTAGCACCTTTTGCAATAACTTCAAGAGGATATGTTACAAATAATGAACCAAGGTACTGATCCTCCTTATATATCGATTTAAAGAAAGTCATTACCATCTTTCCATCTCGACCTGAACGATACGGATGTGAAATCTTTACTGAATCCGACTCTATTGCAAGCTCTGTAAAGTTCCATTTAACAATCTCTTCCTGTTCTGAAATAGTTGCATAAATATGTCCATGTGGATTAATAAGTCCAATGCCTGTATAATCAGAATTGATAAGTGTAGCCTGAAGCTCATGATATAACACGTACATATCTGTAATTGTACTCGCTCCAAGCATGTTTGCACTATTTCTTACAGACCCAGCTATAGAAGAAATCTCAGCATCCATTTTTTCAGCAACAACATACATAAGGTCTGTCGATTTCTCTTTATCGTACACAGATGAAACAGAGCTGACTCTTACTAAAACCATAAAAAATACAAGCACGCTTATTAATATGTATATAGGCCAAAGCAGACTTGGAGTAGGTCTGTAGCCAAGCGGTGCCTTTTTATCTTTATTATCTTTTTCATCAATAATTATTGTATCTGTAATTTCTGAATCCATAACCTTCTCCGAATTATTAGTTCTGCTCAATAGCATCCATAACCTTCAAATCATCAAGAGTACTGTTTTTTGCAACAACAATACCTGTATCTACATATTTGGATGTCATCTTAACACCCGTCATAACATTCGATGTTGCCACAACAGAATTATATCCCATAAGATAAGCATTCTGAAGGAGAGTTACAGCCTTATATTCGCTATCCTCAACAAGCTTCTTTACGGATGTTGTATATGAAAAGCCTACCATATATACATCTTTTCTCTTATTATCAGCTACAGCCTTTGCAAGCTGTTCTGTAGACATTTCGCCTGTTCCGTACAGAACACGAACATTATCTCCTGAAGAAAGTATTTCATTAGCTATAGTCTCTGCTTTGTCTTCTGACTTATCATTACCATTTATCGATGATATAATAGACCAGTTTTTAGGAGCATTTTCAACCCAGTACTGTATAAAACCTGACAAACGTTCGTTTTCATTTGGAGACATCCTGTCATCAACAGAAATACCTACCTTCAGCTTCTCCATTTCGGAAACACCATCTTCATACATCATTGTAAGAATCTCTTCTGCTGCTATTTTTCCTGCCTGAAGATTATTTGTCATATATGAAACATCATAGCTTTTCGTATCTACTTCTGAATCAAGAATAGCAATCGGAATACCTGCCTCATGTACCTTATCAACCGCCTCAACAAGCTTAATTGAGTCAACAGGTCCTAAAATAATAGCATCTGCGCCTTCCTTCATAGCCATTTCTACAAACTCAATCTGATCCTCTGCCGTCATTGTTCTTGAGCATCTGGCACAATATGTGTTACAGCGATAGTTAGAACCTGCAACCATTGTTCCAGCTTCCGCCATCTGCCAGTATTTTTCATTTGAAGAAGGAAATATTATATAAACATTTTTTCCTTCAGGAAATTTCTCATATGGCTTTTTAAAAGAATATTCAACGTTTTCTGATTTTTCAACATCTGAACTCTCAAATTTGCATGCAGATAAGCAACCCACACAGAGCACACTTATCAGAAATAACAATATTTTTTTTACGTTTTTATTTAAATAACATGTCATAGGCTTATCCCGATTTACTTATCGTTTTACTTATTCTCTAAAGATTCTCTAACCTCATCAACAATCTCAAACATTTTATCAACCATGGCCTGGTCACCGACATACTCTGCCATTCTTGAATATGCATCAGTCATACTTGCTCTGAACTCTTCCTTATCTATTTCGGAAACAACATCCATTCCTTTTTCGCGACATTTCTGAACATATTCTTCTTCTGATGACTGAACCTCTTCTCTCATTGAAGCCTGTGCATCCTTTGAAGCACGCTCGATAGCACTACGCTCATCATCTGTAAGCGAATTCCAGAAATTATTATTTACAATGAGATTCATTGCTTCCCAGGAATGCTTTGACATTGTAAGATAATGCTGATTATGATCCCAAAGTGCATTATTATAAATAGTCGAAATAGGGTTTTCCTGGCCATCTACTGTCTTCTGGTCAAGACATGTTAAAAGCTCTGAAAATGAAACCTGTGTTACTACAGCGCCCATTGATTCAAGACCATAAATAAGCTGTACCTCATATGGAGTACGAAGCTTAAGTCCTGCAACATCTGAAGGGTGAACAATGCTTCTCTTTGAATTTGTAATATTTCTGAAGCCGTAATCCCATGTTCCAACATTGTGAAGACCCATAGATTCAAGTGTTCCATCATTGACCCAGTCTCTAAATGGACCATCTACTACCGCATATGCATGCTCATAGCTATCATAAAGATAAGGCATTGGAACTAATGCATATCTGATATCATACTTATCTAAAGTTGCCTCACATATAAGACATGCCTCTATCTGTCCTGTACTAACTGATTCAGCCATTTCCTGAGCATTTCCAAGCTCTGATTTATTGTGAACCTCCACATACAGGCTTCCATTTGAATACTCTGCAACTCTGTCCGCAAATAATAATGAGGCGTTCTGTCCAGGCTCTCCATCTGCATTAAAGTTTGCAAGAACTACTGTCTTACATCCAGGTGCCTGTTCAGGTGTTTTTATAGCCTCTGACTGCAATTTATTATTTGCCATATCTGATATATCATCTATATCTGTAGCATTCTCTGTTTCTTCTTCGATAGAATTTTCGACATCTTTAGCTGAATTACCACACCCTGTAATATAAAGTACAGCCATAACAGCTAAAAGTAAGCATAACAATCTTTTTTTCATTAAACAATTCCTCTAATTTTACTTATGGTTACAATAATGATGATTATACCATATTGTCATTATTTTACTCAACCACATCATATTGTGTGATGGAGTAAACTTATTGTTTGTTGGAAACAATTAGAGATGTCCTAAGATATTTTGATTTGACTCAATTATCTTACATTTTACAATTATAATTATTTCATGTCAAAATAGTTCACCTAACCATACACTGTTCCATTGAATCTTGGTACAATAATCATTTTTACTCGCTCTGTTACAGCATTCCTAATTGTTCTCTTATTGCTATGCTCTTTTTGGCAGTCAGACCAGGTATATGCGCCTGAATACGTTCTATATAACTTTTTGCCTGATCATAATGATCTGTCATTATTTCACGCATTGATACATTCTTTACTGAAACATCATCTGTACCTGTTGCTTTTAGTTTTCTTTCCTTTTTGCTACATCTCACAAGCTCTATGATGTTTTCTCTGCCATAGTTTCTTTCATAGCATCTAAGCTTACTCATTCTGTCAGCGCCTGTCTGACTCCATCCCATTGGTCTTGAACTAAGTCTATCTGATAACACATGACTTACATGACTTTCAGCGCTGCATCCATTTACCAGTTTATTTCTAAGTGTCCTTCTAACTGCACCCCAGTTTCCAAGCACATATGTTTTCAGTTTTTCAATACGCTCTGGTTTCTTTGCTGATTTCATCATCTGGTCCATATATGCTTCAAATCGCTCTTTTGCCTTTGGCTTCTTTGAATAGAGCAGATGCCATAATTCGTCTTTTGCTATATCTTTCTCATCAAGCATTTGTGCAGCTGCTTCATTTATATATTTCATAAGATGATATTTGTCAGCACAAAACAAAGCATTATTAAGTATGTTTGCACCATTCTTTATCCAAGGTGCACCATCACCACTTATAAATACTCGTTTTAATGATTCTGTATCATATGTTTTATCAATATAATTTTGTACATTTTTCCAGAGTTTTTCATTACCATCTGCCCCTGGATATAACCCGCTAAAATAGAATTTATTTACAAGTTCTTTTTTGTCTTTACTACCTTTTACATCCTGCTTATTCTCATATACATAAACAAGTTTTGAAATAAAACTTTTATTATTTTCTGTATTATCTCCGTGCTGCTCAGCAACATGATCTTCATCTGCTTCAATATAAAGATAATCCACCTTTTTTATTTCTTCTGGTGCTTTATATTCAATTTCTTCTGCAAGCTGATGCACTTTATTCATTACCGTTGTTTTTGATATACGCTGTTTTGAAGGAAGGACTCTTGTCGCCTCCTGATAGCTTGTTTTTAAAGCTTCTGTAAGTAATAATACTTCAGCCGCTTCGCTAAAACGCTCATTCTTTTCAAGTCCTATCATTTCTTCTACAAGTGACACAAATCCACTTTCACCTGTTTTTCTCTTATAATACGTACTATCAAATGTTACATCACCTACAGATGTTATTATTGTTCTTTTACTATTACGATGTACTTTATAGTTGACTTGCCTCCAGCTGCAGTTATAAATCTGTTTATTAACAGAAGATAATATTTCGCCTAAAAATTCAGCTGAAAAAGCCTCTGTAGTACTCTTAACAGTAGTCTCAAGAGAATAGAAATCTTTGGGATTATTTAAAAATTTTTCTTCAGCTTCAAAAATTCCTTTTACGAGTGTTTCTAATAATGATACAATATCCATGAGAGTAATTTCCTTTCACTTAATAGTTTTTTGGACGAAACCATTATATCAAAGGATAAACAATTACTCTCTTTTTTATTTTTCTTTAACCAACAAAAACTTTACTCTATTATATTGTGTGTCGCATTTTCATTATAATGAGTGTTATTCCATAAAGAATTATCTGGTGAAGCATATATATGGCAAGCGTATGTCTCCCAACAAAGATTAATAGCTTTGAGCTATAACCTTTGAGCAGGTCTAGCAAATTTCTCCTATTCATAATGTCATAAAACACAAAACCTGCTGTAAACAAAAATATCCATGGAATCAATGGAAAATAGTCTGTTGAGTAAAATTTTCTAAACGGAAAACCAAGATATGTCATAATATAGCCTGAATAAAGAAAGTCTGGGAGCTTATATGTAAAATCAAAAAATCTTATTTCTCCATATGGTATTCGAAATGTTATAACAAATAAAAATAACGATGCTAAAAATAATAAATAACAGTTCGAACTATTTTTTAAAAACTTTGCTACTAAGCTTACTATTATCATACATGAACCGATAAGTGTAAGAACTCCAAATATCACTCTGTTTTCAGGCATAAAAATAAGAGTAGCAATCGTTATAATTAAACCAGCGACAAAAACGACAAATCCTCTTTTCAAAGAATTTCTACTTAAATGCAAACAAAAACCCGAAACAAATATAAACGTAAAGCATATGCTCATTTGCCATATTTTTCCGGGTAATTCTGTGTACCATCCAATATTAAACTGTGCTATAAATCGTAAATCCCAAATAAAATGATACAGAATCATCGAAATAAGGGTTAAACCCCTTATTTCGTCGATTCTTTCGTATCTATCTTTTCTTTTGCTATTTCCCATGCTTTTATTTTCTGGTTATCGTATTTTTCTTTTCTATACTTTTCTACATCAAGCTCTATTTCTACATCTGGAGATATACCTACCTTATGAATACATTCATCATTTGGAAGATAATACTCGGACTCTGTTATTTTTACACCAGAGCCATCTCTTAGTCCAAAAACAATCTGAACTATACCTTTTCCAAAGGTTTTTTCTCCGACTAATGTTCCGTATTTATAATCCTTTATTGAGCCTGCTAATATTTCTGATGCAGAAGCTGAGTTTCTATTTACAAGAACCGTAAGCGGAATATCTATACATCTCTTATCAGAAGTATACGTTTCTCCCTTACCATTTTTGTCTTTTGTATATACTATTTTTCCTTCTGGAAGAATAAAGTCTGCAAGTTCAACAACAACATCTAAATCACCGCCTGGATTATCTCTTAAATCAATAATTAATGACTCCATTCCTTCAGATTTCAATTTATCATATGCAGTAACAAACTGATTAAAGGTTGTTCTTTCAAAGCTGTAAATAAAGATGTATCCAACGTTATCCTCAAGCATTTCTGACTCGAGCATCTGAACCTCAATCGTGTCTCTGATAACCGAAATGTTTATCGCTTCACTCTCTCCTTCACGCTTTACTAAAATATCTACTGTCGTACCCTTTTTACCTTTTATCTTTGATACTACAAGGTTTATGTCCTGACCTACAACATTTTCTCCATTTACCTCAATTATCACATCCCCTGACAGCATTCCTGCTTTTTCTGCAGGCGAACCTGGCATTGGACGCGAAATCGAAAGCTCACCGTTTTCTGTGTTCTGTGAAATATATGCTCCAATTCCTGAATACTGACCACTATTTGTTTCCATCATTTCTGAATACTCTTCCTTTGTGTAGTAAACAGAATATGGATCGTCGAGGCTGTCGAGAATACCTTTATAAATACTCTCCTGAACCTTTTCTTTATCAATGTCCCATAAGAAATATTTGTTAATTGCTTTATAAAGATATTCACATTTTTCTTCGATTTTACTGTCAATAACTTTTCCGTTATTGCTACTGCCTATAATAACATCAGATGAAATTGATGCTATTACAACTATGACAACTACAAAAAAGACAACAAGCAGAGATATGCATACACCCTGAATTCTTCCGCCAATTTTCGCTTCATTTTGCAATTTTTTTACATATTGTGAAAGCTCTTCCTTTGATATTACGACATCCTTTGATTCGTTTTCACTATTTTCCTGTGTCTGTTCATTTTTCTGTAAATTATCTTTATCTATTGTATTATCAGAATTATTTTCGCTCATTACTTGCTCCTATGGTTTCAACAGCTTGCCGTAAATTATTTTACGTATTTCCATGGACTCACATAATTTCCATTTTCTCTAACACCAAAATGCAGATGCGGTCCTGTACTTCTTCCTGTTGAGCCAACCTTTGCAATCTGCTCACCTCTTGCTACAGTCTGTCCCTTTGATACTAGAAGTGCAGATGCATGCATATAAATAGTGTAAATTCCATTACCATGGCTAAGCATTATATAGTTACCCATTGTTGCAGAATAATCTGCCGCAACAACTTCGCCATCGTAAGCTGCAAGTATTCTTGAACCATTAGATGATGCTAAATCAATACCGTTGTGGAATTTCTGTATTCCAAGTGTTGGATGCATTCTGTTTCCATAATCATCCGATATTCTGGTATAATCAGGCGCTGGCCATGCAAACTTACCACCATCATATTTTCTCGTCTGTGCATTTTCTTCTTCGAGACGCTTTCTTTCGGCAGCAATTTGTCTCTCAAGCTCTTTAATTGTTGCTTCCTGTTCAGCAATATAAGCCTCATACTCTTTAACTGCAGCTTCTTTCGTTCCGATATCAGATTCAAAAGCAATTATTTCTTCTTCCTTTGATGCCATCAGTTCTTCCATTGCATCATGTTCGTTCTGAAGACCATCCTGAGTGTTTTTAAGTTCCTCTTCCTGTGCCTCTAACTTTGCTTCCTCTTCCTCTATAAAACGACGATTTTCTATATAGCTGTCGAGCATTGCTCTGTCGTATGTGTTTATTTTTCCTATATACTCTGCTGTATTCAAAAAATCACCAAATGAAGCAGCTGTAAAAAATAAATCAACGTATGATTTGTTTCCCCTTTCATACATATATTTTATGCGCTTCTTCATTGTTTCATACTGATTTTCTTCGGTGATTTTTGCCTGCTCTAGTTCTTCCTTTGTGGTGTTTATCTCGCCCTGAACCCTTGCAAGCTCTACCGTCAGTTCATTTATATTGCCTTCAATCTTTGAAAGATCCTCATCAAGCTCCGTGATGTAATCTTCCAGATTATCCTTTGCAGCATTAAGATCCTGTAAAACTTTTTTAACATCCGTGAGGCCTTTCTGAAGCGTCTTCTTGTTTTCCTCTGCTTCCTTTTTGGCATTCTCACTTTCTTTTATAAGATCATTTGTTAACTCTGCGAATGAGACAGAAAAATTTCCTGCCACAAGCGCAGTGCAAAGTACGGCTAAAACTAAACCCCTTATAAGTTTTCGCCTTTTCATATTGTCCCCTACTCATATTTTAATATTTATATTCCACTACTTCTTTTCTACCACTATAGGCGAATTTTCTTTGAAAATTCACCTGTCACAAGGTATCCTCCCACTTCGTGGGTCCCTCCTTGTGACTAGAGGCATCCACCGCTTCGCGGTCCCCCTTTGGACTATCACTACTTCTTTTCTACCACCATTGGCGAATTTTCTTTGAAAATTCACCTGTCCAAAGGCATCCACCGCTTCGCGGTCCCCCTTTGGACTAGAGGCATCCACCCACTTCGCGGTCCCCCTTTGGACTAGACTTTAAGTCGTTTGTGGACTGCCCAAATACTACCTAAAAATCCAATTCCGACACCTAATGCCAATGCAACAGGCATAAGCTGTGAGAAAAATTCCTCGACTGGCATAAACTTAAGAAGATCAGAAAGTGCTGCAAACTGTGTTCCAGCATAGACTATTATATTCTGATAAATAAAATAAATTGCAACTAGTGGAATAATCGAACCAATTAGTCCAATTAAAATTCCTTCGATGACAAACGGTGAACGAACAATGAAGTCCCTCGCACCAATAAGCTTCATAATTGAAATTTCTTCTCTTCTTACAGCGATACCTGTTATTACAGTATTGCTTATGAGGAAAAGAGATACTGCAAGAAGAATACCAACTATAGCCATCGAAACATAACTAATAAGTGTATTAATATTTGCAAGTATTGTAGCTGTAATATCTGACCTGTTGATTTCTCTTACACCTGGAACAGTCTGAAGGAAATTCACAAGCTCTGTCTGCTTTGCAACATCATTCAAATAGATTTCATAATTGTCTGAACCAGCAAGCGGATTATCCCCTTCATAACCATCTGCATATTCTCCTAGATAATCTTCTTTGAATCCTTCCCATGCCTCTTCTGCAGAAATAAATACAATGTTTGAAACCTCTGGACGGTTTCTTATTATATTTCCAATTTCCTGCATTCTTGCTTCATCTGTGTCTTCATCAAAAAATACAGTAACTGCAACGCTTGTCTCAGCTTCTTTAACGGAATACTGAACATTAACAATAACTGCATAAAAAACTCCAAACAAGAAGATACATGATGACATCGTTGCGATTGAAGCAAGGGAAAACATTTTATTATTAAAAATATTTTTAAATCCCTGTTTTATAACATAAGCTAAAGTACTAATCCTCATCTATATACTCACCCTTCTTTTCATCACTGACAATAACACCTTTTTTAACAGTAATAACACGTTTTCTCATGGCATTAACTATTTCACGGTTATGAGTAACAACTAATACTGTTGTTCCTCTTCTGTTTATTTCTTCTAAAAGCTTCATTATTTCCCATGAGTTTCGTGGGTCAAGATTTCCTGTAGGCTCATCGGCCAAAAGAATTGGTGGGTTATTTACAAGTGCTCTCGCAAGTGCCACTCTCTGCTGTTCACCACCTGAAAGCTGTTTCGTTTTCGCTTTATATTTTTCTGCAAGACCAACTAAAGACAGCATCGCTGGAACATTTTTCCTAATCTGTCTTGGTGGTACTTCAATGACACGCTGCGCAAATGCAACGTTTTCATATACATTTCTGTCCTTTAAAAGTCTGAAATCCTGGAAGACTACTCCGATATTGCGGCGAAACTGTGCTATCTTTCTTCTACGCAGCTTTGCCAGCTCATAATTATTGACTATGATTCGACCACTTGTAGGTGTAATCTCTCTAAGCAATAGCTTAATAAGTGTAGATTTACCAGAACCCGAATCACCTACTATGAATACAAATTCACCCTTCTTAATATGAAGATTAACATTTTCAAGAGCAGGCACTCCTGTCTGGTATGCCTTACTCACTGACTCCATTCTAATCATAATATACTCCCTTAAATTTTCTCATACACCACGGGCTAATTTTCTTCGTGTCACAAGGTATCCACCCACTTCGTGACGTGCTTCTTACTACCTTTTCTCTTCCACCACGGGCAAATTTTCTTCGAAAATTCGCCTGTCCTAAGGCATCCACCAGCTTCGCTGGTCCCCCTTAGGACTAGAACGTATACTCCTCTACGTATTTCATGTACTGCACTACCATAAGCGCAATCTTAAATGTAATCGCATCCTCAAATACCCTCAAATCAAGGCCTGTTGATTTCTGTAGCTTGTCTAATCTGTACACAAGTGTATTTCTATGAATAAATAACTGTCTAGATGTTTCAGAAACATTCAGACTATTTTCAAAAAACTTGTTAATTGTTGTAATTGTTTCTTCATCGAAATCATCTGGTGACTTGTTACCAAATATTTCTCTGATAAACATCTTACAAAGCGGAATTGGAAGCTGATAAATTAAACGACCTATTCCAAGAGAACTGTACGCAATAATGTTTCTGTCTTCAAAGAAAATCTTTCCTACATCAAGCGCTAGCTTTGCTTCCTTATAAGAACGGCTTACCTCTCTTATTTCCGGCACAATCGTACCATATGAGACATGTACTATTTTTTTATTTCCTTTATTGAATAAATGATAAATCTTCTCTGCTGTTGCTTCTACGCTTGAATAATCCTCTTTATCCTCAAGCTGTTTAACAACTATAAGATGCTTCTCATCTACTGCTGTAACTATGTAATTCGGATTTGACGAGAATGTTGTTTTTAAAATCTCAAGCTCGTTATACTCATTCTCTAATGTAGATTCAACAACAACTACTACTCGTCTTGCTGTAGTCTGAATATGAAGCTTCTTCGAACGATTATAAATATCAACTAATAACAGATTATCAAGGAGAAGATTTTTGATGAAATTGTCCTTATCAAATCGTTCTCTATATGCAATTAGTAATGTCTGAATCTGAAACGCAGCTATTTTGCCTGTCGTATATGATTCCTCTGTAGAACCTGCTACTATTAATATGTAGCCAAGCTGAAGCTCGTCATGTATTTTAAAGAAATGATAGCCCTGAATCTCCTGACTGTCTGCAGGCGACGAAGCAAAACTCTTTGCAGCAACAACAAAGCTGACGCTCTCTTTAAAATTAGAAGCAAGTGTCTTTCCATCTGAATCAACTACACAGAATTCTGCCTTGGTGATTTCAGAAAGTCCATCAATTGTACTCTGAAGTATCTGATTTGATATCATTTATTGTTCTCCTTGTAAAATAGGTATTATCAACAAATATACTGACATTACGTCACTCTTTTTATACATATTTTCACTTATACAATTTATATTCTAATATATTCGCACAAAAAAAGAAATAGTTTGTTAGTAATTTTTACTAAAAGACACACTTTTTTCGCAATATTTTAATTAATAAAGGCTCTCACAATCTAGTTTAATGACTTTATCTTCCCAATACTGTATAATATGATGATACCAGGGTCAAAAAGCATATACATTCTCGTCATGCTTGCATGTAAGAGAATAGATATGCTTTATTGACCCGCCAAAACATGAGAAAGTAGCCATTTTTCATCGAAAAATGTGCGGATTTCGAACAAAATTAAAAAAGGAAGAAAAAATGACTTATAAATTAACTGAGAATAAAGAAAAATTAATATCAGGATTACTCGTATTCATCGGCGCATTAACTTACATTTCTCTCGTTATGAATAATAATGTGTGGCTTGATGAAGCATTTACTGCGTCTCTTGTACGTACAGATATGGCAGGTGTATTAAGACGTTCAATGGCAGATACACTTCCACCTCTTTATAATATTATTTTAAAGCTTTCTACAGACATATTTGGATACACCGTTCCTGTAATGAAGCTTACATCTGTCGTTCCAATGATTCTTATGATGATTCTTTCTGCAACTGTCATCAGAAAAAGATTTGGTATATATGTTTCATCACTGTTTACAATATGTCTTTTTGCGATGCCTAATTTTCTTTTTTATGGTGTTGAAATCAGAATGTATTCCCTTGGCTTTTTCTTTGCTGGGGCTTCAGCTATTTTCTCATATGAATGCATTAAAAACTCAAACAAATTAAACTGGACATTATTTGTCATGTTTAGTGTTCTTGCCGGATATTCACATCATTTTGCATTTGTGAGCGTCGGTTTTGTTTATTTATTTTTACTTTTATACTACTTTATTTTTGAAATA
Organism: Lachnospiraceae bacterium; assembly: GCA_045627905.1. Taxonomy (GTDB): domain Bacteria; phylum Bacillota; class Clostridia; order Lachnospirales; family Lachnospiraceae; genus UBA2868. The sequence continues at coordinate 18,149 of JAZQOO010000015.1, forward strand.
AAAAATATTAAACGATGGTTTTTATGCCTTCTTGCAACATTTATTCTTTATTTTCCATGTTTAATTATTACGCTCAAGCAATTCAAAAGTGTAAGTGGTTATTTTTCAATGCCTGAAATCACATTGTCTGTATTTATAAAATATGCAAGATTTCCATACACTGTAGGAAATCCAGTTTTATCAATTTTACTTACAATATTGATTTTGGGGCTATTTATTTTCAATATTTCAGAAATAATCAGAAATCCAAAAAATCCTGATTTATACTATCCTGTATTTTTATTTATTTCCTATTATGGTGTACTCGTTTTTGGAACTGTAGTTTCAAAGCTTATGACCGCGAATATATTCGTAGACAGATACCTATTATTTGCTTCATCATTTATATGGATTTTCTTTTCAATCGAAGCTGTAAAGGCTTGCAGTTTAGTAAAAAATAAAATGTCTCTAATTGCATATACAATATTTGTTATTTTCGTATTTCTCTGTGGTATCACAGGCTACATAAAAGAATATCATATTGAATATGATACAAATCCTGATGAAATGTTAAAGACGCTTGATTCAAAAATAAGCAATGGAGATATTCTCTATACTATCGAAGATAATGAAGAACTGGCATTCTGTCTTCCTTTCTATTACGAAGGTTTGACAAATTATGAAAAGCTCGATGAGGCTGTAAATAATGCCTCTAAAAACAACTCGAAAATATGGCTTACTGTTATTGATTATGACTATGATTTATACGATTTCAGTGAGCTTAAAAAATACGGTTTAAGTGCTTCTGAAATCGGTACATTCGCATTTGACCGGTATGAATATAAGCTATACGAAGTGAAGTAATTATTACCTCATAATAGACTTTACTAATTTAACTGTTGGCTCGATTAAAAGCATAATATATACACAAATAACAATTGCAATATACCCAGAAACTGTGAGAATCGGAAGCTTATGTTTAGCTTCTGATTTTTCTATATCTGGATTACCTTCTATATCTCTATCCTTTGAAGAATTTCTTCTTTTTAATTCTCCTAAAATACGCATCATATTTTCATATTTGCCTTCATTATTACAAATACCTACAAATAAAAGAACCGCAAAAACTGTTGTAAATACAGATAATACTAATATAAATATACCGCTAATTAAGAGACTTGATTTGCTAATACTATTTGCAGCCTCTGCGATTGATTTATTATCATTAATAGCCACTTTAGCAAGCTTTTCAACTGAATATGCAAGATAAACATTCTGCGTATTTATCGTGATATGACATATAATAGACGGCCATATGCTGTCAAGAGCTGCGTTAATAAATGCAAATACTATACCAAGTAGAATAGCATATGCACATTGATTTATATTCATATGCATTATTCCAAAAAACAGTGCTGAAATAATACATGGTAATATCACTCTGTTACTATTTCTTTTTAATCCATTAAAAATAACACCTCTAAAAAACATTTCTTCGCAAAATGGTCCAAAGAAGCCTACAATAAACAGATTTAATGCTAGCGGAACGTCCACTAATTCAGATGAAAGCTCTGCTGCAGCATTAGATGCAAAAAGCTGCGAAAATAAATTCACAACTGTTACAAGCGGCATGCATAGTTCTATAAATAAAATAACCATTAATACGCTTGTATATTTTATTTTTCTAAATGGAATCTGTTCTCCTAATGACTCTCGTCCAATAATTAAAAAAACAAGCCCCGGTATTACTATCGTGGCTTGAGAAAGAATCAGACTTGGAACAATTCCCAAATGAATGTTATTCAGAGCCAGAACTGAAACTAGACACATTTCAATAATCCCTAGAATAACACTACATAAAAACGTCAAATTAATTCTTTTTATTTGTTTCATTAACCGTTTACCATAAATGATACAAGTCTGTCAACGTCCTGTGGTTCTGCAGCGATAATTTCAATCTCTTCTATCTTTCCGTCTGAAAAAATCTTTGCAAGTGATACATACTGTGAAAGCTTTGACTTAAGGTTAAGTCTGTCACCTTCGCCTGTAACGAGTTCTACTCTACCTTCACACTGATCAATAACCTCAAAAAATCTTTCGATATTGTTAATATTCTGTACTTTCATAATACTCCTCCTTTAATACTATTCTTTGGTACATTAATAAATATATGTAAAGTAACCAGCTCTCATCTTCCGATTACTATTATAGTCTAGTACTTAAAGGAGTAATAGTAAATGTCCAATATTGACAATTTTTTCACAATATTTCAATTTTATTTGATGATTCTGATAGACTTTTCTGTTATTTCTATTTTTCTTTCTTTGTAAAGATGACCAACTGCACGCTTGAATTCATTTTTACTCATATTAAATTCTCTTTTAATTGTTTCAGGAGATGCTTTATCATTAAATGGAAGCACCCCATCAAACTCTTTTATTATATCAAGAACCTTTTTAGCATCATCATCTATTTGCAGATATGCCTGCTTTCTTGCCGCAAGAGTCAATCTCTTATCCTCAGTTATATTTGTTACTCTGAACTCAGCTACTTTTCCAATCTCTGGCTGACCATACAGCTCCTTCTTCGGAATAAGTGCAGAGTACTTATCATCTACCGCAACAAATGCCCCAAAGTTTTTACTTATCTCGTATATTCTTCCCTTTACTTTATCTCCAACCTTGTAGCTTGAACCATTTATTAAATAGTCATAAAGCTTCATTGTTACACAAAGTCGTCCTGTTTTATCAATATACAAGGCACACAGAACCTCATCACCTTTTTTTAGCGGCTTTGTCTGTTCTCTGAAAGGAAGTAACAAATCCTTCTCTAATCCTGATTCAACAAATGCTCCTATTTTACCAGTAGCTGCCACCTTAAGAAGTGCTACTTCGCCTAGCTGTATCAAAGGTTTGTTTACAGTAGAAATAATTCTGTCCTTTGAATCAAGATAAAGAAATACTTCTATCTTATCACCTATTTTAGTATTTTTTGGTACCTGCTTTATCGGAAGAAGCACTGACTCATCTGAGCCAGTGCTTTCTGATAAATAAACACCCATTTCTTTTTTTCTGACAACGGTCAGTGTCTGTATTTTACCTATCTCTAACATGTTTATCCTTACATTCCAAGATTTGGAAGAACACTGAATATTAAAGTAGCTGCAAAATTCAAAAGTGATAATATCAATGTAATTATGCATACAACCTTAACTGGTGTAGTTCCTGTTTTTACTGACTTATCAATTGTTCTTGACTGTTCTTCCATAAGAGCCTGAACATTTCTATAAACCTTAACACATTCCTTATGTACATTCTCATCTACTGCTGCGAACTTTGCGTCAAAGTCAACATCATTTGATTTATCACCAGAATCGAGTGCATCAAGAGGCTCCTCAGCTACAGGCATTAAAGGCTCCATACCTGACATAGCTGTCTGCTGCTGCATTACAGCATCTCTTAAGTCGCCCTGAACTGCAGCAACCTCTGATCTAAGAGTATTAAGTAATGTATTGTTCTGAAGAACTGCCTGTAACACTTCTTCATTATTCTGCATTGGCATTTCCATCATTGGATCCATTGCTATTGGAGCAACAGTTGATGATGGCATATTATTAATGCTGCTAAGTACTGTTCTTAAAAGCTCCTCATTACTTTCTGTAGACTGTGAAATCTGAGAAAGCATTGCACTATTTCCTCTGATGAGCATTGAAAGCTGCTCCTCAGCTAGCTGCATAAGAATGCTGTTATTTTCCTGAGCAAGCTTTACTACCTCAGAGTTATCTACATCTGATGAAGCAGCTGGTGCTGCCTGAGTAAGTGATGCATTAAGTAATGAGTTTGTGTTTTCAAGAATCTGGCTATTAACAGACATAATAGCATTTGTATTTGCAATTATCTGTTCATCAAGCTTACTAGAATTTTCCTGATTAGCTACAGTAACTTCAGGCTTTGGCATTTTGTCTACTACTTTATCTGCAACCTTATCTGCCACTTTATCTTCAAGCTCTGATACTGCACGAATAATCTGCTTTTCAGATGTATATCTGTCATCCTTTGCATCAAGGAAAAGCTCTTTAATTTCACGAAGCTGCTTTGCATTGCTTGAATCTATAGCCTTGCTAACATCTTCTGAAGAATCGTATGAAGAACGTCTTGATCTACTGTCATATCTGTCATCATATCTTGATTCTCTGTCACCTGCGTATCTATCTCTGTCATCGTATCTTGAATCTCTGTCATCATATCTGGAATCTCTATCGTCGTATCTAGATTCCCTATCATATCTTTCTACCGATCTTTCTGCTGATCTTTCTCTCAATCTGTCTCTAAAACCGTCCATTTTTTCCTCCTGACTGTTTTTACAAGCTAAAATAATTTATTTCTTTTTGTTTACAAGTTCTACCTTAATATCTTTTCCAAGAGCTTCTGCATAGCGCTTAAGTATTGGAAGCGTTGGAGCATATTTGTTAGATTCGATTCTTGCAATATTAGGAGCTTTCATTCCTGTAGCATCAGCAATGTCCTGCTGTGTCATCTTCTTAGCCTTACGCTCTTCGATAAGCATTGCCACTACTTCTGATGCAACATTGTCCGCCTGTAATTCCTTCGTCTTAGAATCTGCCTTATTAGTTTTCATGACATATCCCTTTCTTATTAATTATTATGATGCATTATAGTTATCACAAATGATGAATAAATAATTTCATCTTTGATAAACATTTGCTTATGAGTATATCAGTTTTAATAATAAAAAACAAGGAATTTTTGTATTTTATGTTAACTTTATTCTATCATTTTTGGTTAGATACACTATGTAGTATTTTAACGATTTGTCAACCGCTACATCTTTTTTTGTCAGTTGAAAATAGCGTTTTTATGGGAATTGTGGTTGATTTTTTGATATGTGCTATATGTTGTGCTTTTATAATAATGTTAGATTTTTTTATTTGGTGCAACTGATAACGCAACCAGACAGAGATATTATGTAACCGTATTGACCAAGACGCATCTTTGCACCAATAAAGCTGTTCTCGCTGACACGCTCCCGCTACTTATTTTTAACGCAGCGGTACTAAGCTCAGGCGATGCCTTCGCTAAGGACCCGCGAAAAATGAGTGTCTGCTCGAACACTTTTTGGATGCATCGATGCTGTTTTTCGGCAACAGGATAAAAATGTAGTTTGTGAAGCATAATTTCTCTTATACTTGCAGTTCTTATTTAATCAATGAACATAATTATATATCCTGTAGTCACAACAAATTTTGTACTGTATAATTTTTGTTACTGACATAAAATATAATTCGCGAAATATTTTCACATAAATCCAGAGAACAGCATGGAGGCAACTAACCTATGTTTTGGAAGACACTCATTTTTCGCCAGCACTTAATGAAAACTTGCATTTTATGCAAGTTTGAATTTAGTACTGTTGCGTTAAAAATAAGTAGCGGAAGCGTGTCTGGAAAAACATATGGTTTAGTGCCGACATGCGTCCGTTTCTCTCCGTTATTGGTGCAAAGATGCGTCCGTTTATCAAATGACTTTATATCATGTATATAAGAAAGAGAGCCCCTAGGGCTCTCTTTCTTACACACTATACAACCAGCACAATTTAAACCGAAATATCAATATTTCCACCAACAGATGGATTTACAGACTGTTCCATCATTTTAGTCATTTCTGCTGACTGAACCTGTGCTACGTCTAAAGACATACCTAAAAGACTAGTGTTGACATCACTCATGATTTTCATCTGAGACATCCCCATAGCCAATGTAGGTATAGAATCAATACTAAGTCCTGTAATATCCATATAAACCAACTCCTTTTAAATATGCATTAACAAGATATAAACTTTAAACGCTCATATAATATATCGTATAAACACAATGAATAATTAATCCTGAACACTATTTTTCTCAAGCCATCTGTTATACCCAGCTATATAAAACTGCTTAAGCGTCTCTATCTGATTGTTAAATTTATCATCCTCTTTTTCTTTTCCTGCAAGAATCTTCTCGGCTTTATCCATTATATAGAATAAATCAATTTCAAATCCAATATCCTTTATAGTCTGAAGATATGCTGCACATGAATGAATATTATCAATCTCTCCAAACTCAGCTAAAAGTCTTGGCAGGTCTTCGAAATTACTAACCTTGGTAATTCCATCGATAAGATTGAATGGCACATCACCAAATACAAGTGATTTTCTTCCAAGTAACGCATTTTCAAATGCTGTTGTACCTACAATCGTAACTACACCTTTTGCATTCATAATCCAAGGCTTTGGATCATCATAATAGTTAACCTGAACTAAACGCACATTGTGAAGCTCTCTGACCTTTTTATAAAATTCAAGTCCACGTTCTCCAAGCATTGCCTGATGCTCTTTAACATACAATTTCCATCCAATAGGAAGCGACTTCGAAATCTGCTCAATAAGGTTACATTCATCAACATAATATGATGCCTTAACAAAAACCGTTGATTCAGGAATAAGATGAAGTGGCATATATACATAATCTTCACCCTCTACAGGATTTTCAAAAAGATTATTTTTACCCATGAACTTTCTACGCCATGTAAATACCTGAAAATAATGCTTAATATATGGCCACGTTGCTGCATAAAGCCTTTTATCCTTTTTCTTTATGGCATGATTTTTATTAGTAATATCCATATTGAAAAAATAATGGAACTTTCCACGCATCAGACGCATAATCCAAATAATGGAATCTCGCTTATACTGGCTTGTTACTGTACCAGCAAACTCCTTATTCATAATAGAAGACTTGCTTCTGTACTCAAGAATATAGTCATACGAATCTTTAAGTTCTTCCTTAGTCTTCTTCAAATTCTCATTGTATTTTTCAACAACATAATCATCAATACCAATTGTATTCTGAAGTGTAGGATACTTATAGTAGCCATACTTCGAATACTCTACTGTTATATATGGAATGTTCTTTGCATAAGCAACCTCGTTGATAATAGTTCTCTGAAGCTCAGCATTATCAAAATCCAAAATCATATCTGGCTTAAACTCTTCAATTATAGAAATAATTTTCTTATAGTTAAGCTCTAACCAGTAAAGATTCTCGTCATAATCAGTAACCTGCCAGTAATATCGAAAATGATAGTGTTTTGTATTTTCCTGCGAACACATAAGCTGTAAATTAAGTGTTTTAAAATGACTGTATTTTTCTTCAATCATTTTAAGATATTCAAGGTCGACAGGAGACTTATATTTTCCATTCCACGGATGCTTACTTGTTGGACGTTTTTTAGGCTTTTCATTAAGCGCTTCCGTATACTGGTCGCAAATATCTCTTACATCATAGAGCTTTACATCATCCTTTAGTTCTTCCTTGAACTTATAATACGAATTCATGTTGTAATAGCATTTATTATATCTGCACTCAGTCGACATTATAAAAAAAGCTGCAACCTCATTGTCCTTTGAAAGATTTCTTGCCTCAAACCAAAGCGGCATAGAATATGTCTCCCTGCAAACAAATAAAATTCTTTTATTTTTTAATTCCTTGATCATTAAATGTCTTCTCCCAGTCGTTTCCTGAACCAAATTCAACATGGTTTTTCAGAAATTCATTTCTGCGTTTAATAGTTACCTTGCCAAAATACTTTGGTAAAAAGGCACACATGAGCATTTTGACGAGCATTGATTTTGATGTCTTATTATTAAGCGCTACCTTTACTATATTGCTTCTGACATAGCGAATGTATTCGCTATCATGCTCTTTAGAAAACAAATCATATAAGAAGCTATTTTGAATTACGCTCATCGTGTCTGTCATAATAAAATAACTAATTGCTGCATTAAGCCGCTTTAATCTTTCTTTATCTGTCTGAGTGTTACCACTCACACTATCAGCAGAAAATTTTTCAAGTAATTCCTTACAAATTTCTTTATCTGCTTTCAATGACAGAGCCATATTATCAGCGACTCTTGAACCGCTGTCGTGACTCACTCTGAAATAATATTTTGGCAACGGATTAAATACAATTTTTTCTGCTTTCATAAGAATTCTGCAGGCCATCTCACGGTCTTCAACCTTTCTGCCTACATCGAATCTTACGCCATCAAATAATTCCTTTTTATATAATTTATCCCACATATGAAGGAAAAATTTATCATTATACAGTATAGTTTCAAATGCTTCAAAACAGTCATATGTTTCAACTTCTGTTAATGTAGTTGATGCTTCTGTAACATTTTCATAAAGATAATACTTACCAACAACAGAAACATCTGCACCATATTTTGTAACACCATTCATCATAGTCTCAATCATGTCAGTTTCAACATAATCATCACCATCGATAAATGCAATATAGTCACCTGTTACAGCATCAAGTCCCTGATTTCTTGCAACAGCCGTTCCCTTAGGTTCATCAACAATTAGCTTTATTCTATTATCTTTATTCGCATATTCATTACAAATATCGAGGCATTTCTCATCGCCCTTACACGCAACGAGAATGATTTCTATATCCTTATATGTCTGATTTACAATTGATTCAAGACATTCACGTAAGAACATGTCGATTTTATAAATAATTACAATAATACTGACCTTAGCCATTATTTTCTACTACCTCTCTGATTGCCTCAAGATATGCATATCCTCTATATTCATCCGGTTCAAGATATGCGCCTTCCCCCCATTCGTTAAAGGCATTTATTATAACAAAATCTGTTTTGTGACCTTCCTTTTTTTCTTTAAGTATCTGAAGGCATTTTTTAAAATAATCTGGATTTGTTCCCTTGTATACAAGTCCCTTATAGCTTCTTCGTGGAGTATTGTCCCAGTCTGGAATAAGTCCAGGAAACTCGTTTTCCTTATATGTTCTCTCACATATTCTTTCAAGAATCGCCGATGCTTTTATAGAACGTTCCAGTAGCTTTCCTTTACTTATTTTATTTATTATTGATTTTAATAGTACTGACACATTGTACTTTAATTCGTCTGACTTTTTAAAGTCATGCTTTAGAGTATATCCTGGCTCAAAGAAATAATATCCATCTATCAGATTACTTCTTTCCTCCTGAATACCTGCTGTCTTTCCACTTGTTACATATATTCCATCAAAGCCTTCCTTTTTAGCCCACTCATTAAAGCAGCCTAACATTTCGTCAAGCTTTTCTATGTCAAAACTTCTATATATCTGAAATAGCGGTTTGTTATCAATTTTGATGTATCTGTCATCTTTAAAAAATTGTAGAAGATAGTCAAAATGAACCTTCCAGTCTGATTCATTACCGTAGTCCTGCTTCATTAATATTTCGCTTTCAAGACCATACCATGTTCTTGTCCATGTTTCATTTGCCCATGTAATACAGTAATTTATATCTATATCCTTATGCTCAAGCAGTATCTCCATTGGGCGATTCATGAGCTGGTATCCTTTAAACCAGTACTGATAAATAGAAAAACCGTATATACCATATTCTTTAGCAAGCTGTGCCTGAAAACGCCATGTTTTCTCACCCTCTTCTACTAAATCATAGTAACGCTTATCAAGTGGTACACGTGGCTGTACATGTCCTTTAAACAATGGCTTCGCGCGTTTTACGGCTACCCATTCAGTATAGCCCTTTCCCCACCACTCATCATTTTCCTTAAATGTATGAAATTGTGGAAGATACATACATAATACTTTCATCTAACATTCCTTTTACTTTATTTTTAAATTTATTGCATTAAGGTTTTATAATTGCTTTCTCATGCACATTCCAAGACTATACCAGAATATTGGTGCACAAAGCTGAAATGAAATAATATTTGAACCTATTGACATTAAAAGTGCAATAGCTATAATTCCAATATATGGATAAGCTTGTCTTAAATTCTTATATCCATTTTTTACAGCTTCTATAATAATATAGACAAATAACCCAAAGCCTATTGCACCTTCCTCACAGTACAGCTTTATAAGTCCACCATCTGCTACAAGAAACTGTCCCTTTGTTCCTATTGCCTTGTGTCCGTTTGCCCCAAGTCCATTTCCAAACCACTGACCATACATATTATTTATTGCGGCTATCCATGACTCACTTCTCTCACCTACTGCACCTGGCAACGAAATAAGCCTTGCTGCTATTTTACCCGAAATGCCCGGCATAACAACAAACATAGCAATAATTATCACTATAACAGCTACTATTTCCATATATATAAATTTTTTATCAATAAAATGAAATGCATAAACGAGTAGCCAGTTGATGTATAAAATAACTAAAAGTGCTGCCACCATCGCTGCACGCTGACTTGTCAGAAATGCGACTGCAAGACATATCACAAACGATATGATGCTAAATATTATCTGCAGCCTGTTATTTTGATTTATAAAATTTTTAAAGCTAGGCTTTTTATCATTGTTGTCAGAATATTTAAAGCAATCAAAGAAAAGCTTAACTGAGGCAAGCATTGCTGCAACGGTAATAAAACCAAGAGATGTACTGCCTATTAAAGAGTTCATTCTTACCTTTGCTGTAGGTGCATCAGCAAGCGAAATATGACCTAACCTGTATAAATAATCAAGGTAATTCTGAGGACAAGTGGCATTAAAAATTATACCAACAATACATATATACACAGTAGCCATTAAAAATATTATTAAGAAGCCTTCTTGTATTTTACCTGATTTATTTGAATTTTTACTAACCGCTTCAACGTTGTCTGCACTGAATACTGCATAAAAATAAAATACTACAGGCAGAATCGAGTTTGAAAATTCCTGAGCAAATACTGATACGCTAAAGCCATTTTTAGTAAGCCAGAATACAGACAACAAATTAACTATAAAATATGTTAAAACTACTGCATCAACAAGTGATAACCCGAATAGATTTTTTAGTGATGCTTTTGATGCTGTTCTATTTTTATTAAACAAAACACATACTTCAAAGCCTACCAAAACCATCAGTAATGCGGCAAAAATACCTGGTCTCATTACGCTTAAATAAAGCGATAATGTGTATCCAAGCATAACAAGTATATAATATAAATCAGACACTCTGAATTTCTTTAATGACATATCCCCAGCTATTCCCCTTAATATTAGAACTATCCTGATTATCATTTATATATTCGAAAAACTGACTGCCTGACATTATTATCTGTTTCATCAGTTCAGCAAGCTCTTCTGCATTAAATGAATTAAAATATTTTACCTTATTATATCCATCAAGAATCTCGTGACAAAACGGCTCATTGGATGCTAATATAGGTCTTTTTAAAACTTTAGCTTCCATTAATGGATAGCCAAAGGTTTCTATGTATGATGGAAATACAAGAACAGATTTTAAATATGTGCTAAATACAGCATCTCTTTCCATCGAACCGTTAAAGCTTATTAGCTCGCCTAAATCATCTACAAGCTCCATATCTGTTTTCCCTGCTAAATCCTCACGATTAAGCGTTATTTCAATTCTAAAATTATTTATACCCTCATTCTTTAGTATTGAAGCCGCTTTCATAAGTACATCATGATTTTTGTATAAAATATTTCCTGCAGGGTAAAAAAATGTTGTTACAGACTTTTTTGTACTACTAGCTGGTGCATCACAGTCTTCTAAGTTTTCACCTTTGCTTGCCAGCTTTAAAAATTTTTCAGGAACTGTAACATCAGGAATTATATTTACTATTTTTTCTTTACTTATTCCTGTCTTTTTAATAATTGCAGCTTTCATCCAGTCAGTCTGAACAATGATTTTATCAGCCTTTTTTATTGATTTATCAATCATTTTACAAATAATATGCTGATAAATAGCATACTCTCTTTCATTACTTTTTAGAAATGAGAATCTCTTGGCCGTCTGAAATCCTAAAGGCTGGTGAACATACAATACTGTCTTACCTTTATAGCCCGATGGTGCCGTATTCTGCATTGAAAAAAACACATCCGGCTTTAAGGACTCAATAAATTTTGCCCCTTCAAACTTGTCAAATTTAAGTCGCTTAATACGACTTTTCTTTATATCATCTCTGACAATAACTTTAATATTATCTGTTTCCTCTATGTAATTATCACTTACAAGAAAAACATACTCATTTTCCTTATCATTTTCTTTTACATATTCGTAGAAATCTTTGAGTATTGATAAGGCACCTGTCTTACTTGCTGCTGTATTTAATATAACTATTCTCATTATCTCTTAAGCCATACTGTACGGTTTACAATATCTGTGTAGCTCTGGATTAGCTTAATAACCTTAACCGAAACGTTTGTATCTTCATAATCATCCGGCATTACTGTTTCTTCTTTGTTATCAAACATTGAAACAGAAAGCTCTACAGCACGTTCTACATCATCGCCTCTTATGCCACCAATAACAACTGTACCGTGGTCAAGCACCTCTGGTCTTTCTGTTGATGTACGAACAAGTACAGCTGGGAAATTAAGCATTGCAGATTCTTCTGAGAGCGTTCCGCTATCAGATAAAACACAATACGCATTTTTCTGAAGCTTGTTATAATCCATAAAGCCAAATGGCTGCATACTCTGAACATTTTTGTGGAACTTAAAGCCTCTCTGCTCAATAAACTTCTTTGATCTTGGATGTGTTGAATAAATAACAGGCATGTCATATTTTTCTGCTATATGATTAACTGAATTCATTAAATCCATAAAGTTCTCTTCAAGATCAATGTTTTCTTCTCTATGAGCTGATAAAAGAATATATCTGCCCTTTTCAAGATTGAGACGTTCTAAAACATCTGACTTTTCAATATTTTCAATGTGATCTCTTAATACCTCACGCATTGGAGAACCTGTAACAAAAATAGTTTTTCCATCGATTCCTTCAGATAAAAGATATCTTCTTGAATGCTCTGTATATGGAAGATTGATATCTGATATATGGTCAACTATTTTTCTATTTATCATTTCTGATACATTCCAGTCCCAGCATCTGTTTCCAGCTTCCATATGGAAAATCGGGATTTTAAGACGTTTTGCAGACACTGCTGAAAGAGCAGAGTTAGTATCTCCTAATATGAGAACAGCGTCTGGCTTAACCTCCTGCATAAGAGTGTAAGATTTGGCAATAATATTACCCATTGTTTCACCGAGATTACTTCCAACACTCTCTAAGAAATAATCAGGCTCTCTAAGCTGCAAATCATCGAAAAATACCTGATTCAGTGTGTAATCGTAATTCTGTCCTGTATGAACTAAAATATGATCAAAATATTTATCTGCACATTTAATAACAGCAGATAGTCTAATTATTTCTGGTCTTGTACCAATAATTGTCATTAGCTTTAATTTGCTCATGATTTCTTCCCCTTTTATAATTAATGCAAACCACTACGGGCGAATTTTCTTCTAAAATTCGCCTGTCTAAAGGCATCCACCATCTTCGATGGTCCCCCTTTAGACTAACTGAAAAAAAGTGTCTGGCTTTTCTGGATTAAAGGCTTCATTAGCCCACATAACAGTTACTAAATCCGTATCGCCTATATTTTTAATATTGTGCGTGTATCCGCATGGAATATCTACAACCTCGAGCTTATCGCCACTCACAATATATTCGTAAACTTCACTTTCTCCTACTTTTCTGAAAGAAATAGAAGCTTTTCCGCTTACCACTAAAAACTTTTCATTTTTCGTGTGGTGCCAGTGATTCCCTTTTGTGATTCCCGGATGTGCAACGTTTACTGAAACCTGACCTCTGTCATTTGTTCTTATAAACTCTGTAAATGAACCTCTGTCATCACCTTTCATATCAAGCTCATATGAAAAATCATCCTCTGGCAGAAAGCTTAAATATGTACTGTAAAGCTTCTTTTCAAACTCATTACAAAAGTTAGGAACTGAAAGATTTTTTCTCGATTCCTTAAATGAATACAAAAGCTCTGGTATTTTTCCTAGAGCTACTGTGTGCTGCAATGGACATGTTCCAAAACCATCCACTATATTGGCTTTATCATTCATTGCATTAATGAATTCCTCTACTAAATCATCTATATAAATAAGATTCATCACAACGCTTGCGTCATTTACCTTTATTTCAAGTCCTCTTGCAATATTGTGGCAAAATGTAGCAACTGCACTGTTATAATTAGGTCTTGACCACTTACCAAAAACATTTGTAAGCCTATATACGTAGACCTTCGCTCCGGTTTCCTTAGAATATTCAAACATCAAATCCTCACCGGCTTTTTTACTTTTACCATAAGGATTATCAAGTGCAGCCTGAATTGATGATGTTATTAAAACTGGCGCTTTATTTGAAGCCTTTTTAAGCTCATCTAGTAAAATAGATGTGAATCCGAAATTGCCTTCCATGAACTCCTTCTCATCCTTTGGACGATTTACGCCAGCTAAATGAAAGACAAAATCAGTATCCTTAGCATACTTTTGTAAAACCTCTATATCAGTATCAACATCAAACTCATATATATCGTCAAAGCCTCTGTTTTTGAGCTCGCTTATTAAATTTTTTCCTATAAAGCCCTTAGCTCCTGTAACTAAAATCTTCATTTCCTTCCTCCAGACTATAGAAAAAAATTATTTATGCATTTCCTCAAAAGCTTCAAGCTCATCTCTTATATACTGAAGCTCTAAAAGCTTCTTTTTAACACCTTCAACATCAAGAAGCTCTGTATTATTTGAATTAAACTCAGAAAGCTTTGTTCTTTCTGTATCTCCATCCTTAAAATACAAATCGTAGTTCAAATCACGCTGGTCAGCAGGAACTCTGAAAAATCCACCCATATCTATAGCACGTGCACATTCCTCATTAGTAAGAAGTGTTTCGTACATCTTTTCACCATGTCGTATACCAATTATTTTTATTTCATTATCTGCATGGAAAAGCTCCTTAACTGCCTGTGCAAGAACCTCTATTGTACACGCTGGTGCTTTCTGAACCATAATGTCGCCTGAATTAGCATTTTTAAATGCAAAAATAACAAGCTCTACTGCTTCTTCAAGACTCATTATAAATCGAGTCATTTTTGGCTCTGTAACTGTAAGTGGTTTTCCTTCCTTTATCTGTTCTATAAAGAGGGGAATAACTGAACCTCTTGAACACATAACATTTCCGTAACGAGTTCCACATATGAGCGTCTTATCAGCATCTATCGTTCTTGATTTTGCAACGAAAACCTTTTCCATCATTGCTTTTGATGTTCCCATTGCATTAATAGGATATGCAGCCTTGTCTGTTGAAAGACAAATAACCTTTTTAACACCTGCTTCTATTGCTGCTGTTAAAACATTATCTGTTCCAACTACATTTGTTCTGACAGCCTCCATTGGGAAAAATTCACAGCTTGGAACCTGCTTAAGAGCTGCTGCATGGAACAAATAATCAACACCATGCATTGCATCCTTAATACTTTGAATATTTCTTACATCACCAATATAATATTTGATTTTTGGATTGTTATAGAAGTGACGCATATCGTCCTGCTTCTTTTCATCACGGCTGAAAATTCTGATTTCCTTTATGTCCGTATCAAGAAATCTTTTTAAAACCGCATTACCAAATGAACCTGTTCCTCCTGTAATAAGAAGTGTTTTTCCTTCAAACATTATTATCTCCTTTCGGCCTTTGCCAAAATTTATATCTATTTAACGAAAGCTTCTAATAGCTCAACTGATTTTTTTACATCAAAATTTTCTATAAGATAATTATAACCATTTTTTCCATATTCATTTCGAAGTGCTATGTCTTCTACTAATAATTTAACATTATATACAAAATTATTAATGTCCGTTGATTCACACCATAATCCACACTTTGCATGTGTTACAATCAAATCCTTAATGTCTGTGTTAACATCTGTACATGCAAGTATCGGCTTTTTTAAAGCCATATAAGTGAGCGTTCTCGATGGATAGTTTGGAATTGTAAATCTATAATCAAGAGAAATAATTCCAACCTGAGCTTCTTTCAAAACCTTGTTATATTCCTTCGGTGAGACTCTTTCAAAATACCTTATATTATCATTTTCTGAAGCTGCCTTTTTTATTTTATAAGCTTCATTTCCAGCACCTATAAAAATAAATTCAGCCTTTTTTATTTTCTTACATTCCTCTGACTGAATAGCCTTCAAAAGAAAATCTATTCCCTGTGGTTTTCCCATATTTCCACCGAAAATGAACTTTACCTTACTATCTGAAGCTGTATTATTCTCTGATGGCAAATGAGTATAAACAGATGTATCTATTGTATTCGGAAAGATTTCTATCTTTGATGCATCAAGCTTTTTATTATGAGAAATCAAATATTCTCTGTTAGCTTCTGACATACAGCCTATTCTGTCTGATACATCATAAAGTTTTTTTTCTTTCATTTTGAAGTAAGAAAAAATTGGTCCACGTTTCGAATAAAGCCCTATATCTACTCCGTTTTGTGGAAAAATATCTTTAAGCATCAAATATGATTTACATGAAAACTGCTTTTTCACATATGCAACAGTACTCGAAAATGTAACCGGTGGAGTAGCATATAAACACAAATCAAATGACTCTTCTTTTAAATATTTGTTGATTGCTTTTTTTATTTTTCTGCCACAGCTTAAGGTCGCAATTCCCTTTTTTATATAGTTTTTGGAGAACATTTCTTTTAAATCAACATTTAGGTAAGTTACTCCATCCTTTTGAACGAGTGCTCCTTCGTTCTCATCCTTTGCACCAGCATAAACTATTGTTACCTTATGTCCGTGCTTTATTAGTGCATTAACTAAATCAGGATAAATAGCAGTATCATTCAAATTTATTTTACTAATTGTTAAATATAAAATATTCATTTTTGTCTCCAGATAATGAAGATATACACCAACTATGCATGAAGCAGTTCTCTAAGCTCTGCTACACTTTTTACCTTTGTAATATTCTCACTACATGTATTGTTTATATATAATCCTTCTTTATTCTCAAAGCATATACTCTGCATTCCAAGCTGCATAGGGGCAACAAAATCCTTTACCGGATTGTCACCAACATAAACCATTTTTGCAAAGTCGCAGTTCGCATGTTTCTGCATAATTCTAAAGGCTATATCACATGGCTTTCTGAACTTTATACCACCAAGCTCATCTGTTATTATTACATTATCTACCTGAAGCTTTAATGCGTTTAGCTTCGCATTCTGTCCATTAACTCTGCCATCCGTAATGATACCTACGAAAATACCTTTTTCACGCAGATTTTTTATCATGTCCTTCATTCCATCATAAGCGTTTATTTTAGGCTCATGGTTTCTATATATATAAAGACATTCCTCTTTTAAATCAAGTCTTCCCTCATCAGCTAGAACTGTATCTATTGCAGGCTTACCTTCTTCAAAAGCTTTAAATAATTTGTCTGCTGATATTCCTAACTCTCGCTCTATTTCTCTGTATCCACTTAAAACATAGTCTCTTTCAGGATAAATAGTGTCATCTAAATCAAGAATAACTGCCTGTAAATTATTTAGGCTTTTCTTTGGCATTGTTGTGCAGACACTCTGGTCAAATCGCGAAAAAACAAGTCCGTCTGCTGCCGCATTATCATCATAATCCAGATGCTCTCCGGCAATTATTTTTATTGCAGCGTATGCTGAATCGGCACCTGCTTTTATTGTCAGTGGAGCACCTCCACCAAAACGAGGATTTATTTCGATATAATAATTTTCTCCTGTTGTTTCATCCTGAATAAGCTGAACAGTAATCTGACCTACTGGCTCGAATGCTTTAACTATCTTTTTACATTCTTCTTTTATTTTTTCATCCTGAACAATTTCAGTTTTTAAAACCTCGCCCTCTCTTACAGCAATTCTTTCGCGAGGTGTAATATAAATCGGATTGTGTTCAAAATCACAGAAGATATCCACTGTATATTCTTTACCTTTGACAAATGGCTGAACAATATAGTCATCAACCATAGATGCCTTTGCCTTTAAATCCTCTGCATCAAAAACCTTGTATGCATCAATACTTGAGCTTCCATCCTTTGGCTTAATAAATGCAGGAAATCCCAAGTCATATTTTGTGTAGTCATCAACTGGCTTTGGAGCTTTGAGTCCACAGCTAATAAAAAAATCTGATGTGAATCTTTTATCTCTACATAATCCTACTTTATCAGGGGCTGAAATAAATACCCTCGTACCAATCTTCGTAAAGCTGTCTTTATTTTTAGAAAGTATAAGTAAATCTGTATCTATCGTCGGTATTAGTGCATCTATTTTTTCTCTTTCACATACCTCTAAAAGACAAGGGATATAATTTTCATCACTAATTCTTGGCACCTTTACCATTTCATCACAAAATGCAAGTGCTGGTGCTGTCATCGAAATGTCCGCACCGTATATTTTAAGCTTTACATCTGCTTTTAATGAAGCGTGACGAAAAGCCTGCATAAGCTCTACTCTGCGTCCAACGCTAGTAAACATGATTTTCATTTGCTAGTCCCCCTCACTTGTCGAAAACATTTTCAATCTTTTCTCCATTCCCAAGTCTCCCACTACTTCATGGCTCCTTCACTTGTCGAAAACATTTTCAATGTTTTCTCCATTCCCAAGGCATCCACCATCTTCGATGGTCCCCCTTGGGAAAAATTCTTCCATAGTTGCATGTGTGTCTGAGCTTATTCCATCCCTTTTGAGTACTGTAGATACTGTTTTAAATATTATTTTCCAGTCTCCTAAAAATGAAATATTATCGACATAATAAACGTCCTTGTCAAACTTATCTTCCCATGTGATGGAATTACGTCCGTTTACCTGTGCATATCCTGTAAACCCCGGTCTGACCTCATGGCGACGTTTCTGATGCTCATTGTAGCGTGGCAAATAACGTACAAGAAGTGGTCTTGGACCAACAACACTCATATCGCCCTTTAATATATTTATAAGCTCCGGAAGCTCATCAAGACTTGTGCTTCTAAGCTTCTTTCCAAAGCCTGTAAGTCTTATTTCATCAGGAAGAAGTTCTCCATTTTCATCCTTTGCATCAGTCATCGAGCGAAACTTGTACAAATTAAATATTTTTTCGTCCTTACCAGGTCGAGGCTGTTTAAAAATAACCGGACTACCAAGCTTAACTCTGACTAGTATCGCTGTTATCAATATCACAGGTGATAACACAATCAGACCTAAGAGTGCACAAATAAAATCCTGTGGTCGCTTTATGTATTTTTCGTAAAAACCTTGCTTATGTTTTTTCATCATTCTACTCAAAACATGCCTTTATAACTTCTATAATCAAATCCTGTTCCTTCTCAGTCATTTTATTATCACTTGGAAGACATAAACCTCTGTGGAAAATATCCATTGATACATCAAGAGGCATTCCATCGCTACCCTTTGTTCCACCACTTATGTACGCATTAGTTTTTGCTCTTCCATTGCCTTCTCTTGTTATGAATGGATTATTTCTGTATATTGGCTGCATATGCATTGGCTTCCATATAGGACGTCCTTCTGCATTTACTTTTGCAATAGCATTAAGAATCTCTGTAGGACAGCTCTTGCCTGCTTCTGCTTCAAATAGTGCCTCACATTCACCTCTTACCTGCTTACACATCGCATCAGGATTAATTAAAATACAAGACAGCCAGAAGTTCGGCTCACTGTTATTTTCATCATAAGGATTCATAATAACTGGTAAATCCTTAAGACCTTCCTTATATCTAAAATATATTTCTTTTTTTGACCTGATATGTTCATCAAGATGTGGGAGCTGACCTCTTACAACACCTGCTATAACATTGCTCATTCTATAGTTATATCCAAGTTCCTCATGCTGATACCATGGTGCATTTTCACGAGACTGAGTTGACCATTTACGAACCTTATCTGACACTTCCTTTGAGTCTGTTAAAAGCATTCCACCAGATGAACCTGTAATTATTTTATTTCCGTTAAAGCTAATAACATTATAATCACCAAAGCCACCCGTCTGCTTTCCCTTATATGTAGCGCCAAACGATTCAGCAGCATCCTCAACTATTACAGCACCATGTTTATCGCAAATAGCCTTTATTTCATCTATTTTACCCGGAGTACCATAAAGATGTGCCACTACCACAACCTTAACCTCTGGATAGAGTTCAAACGCCTTTTCAAGCGCTACCGGGTCCATATTCCATGTATCATATTCGGTATCAATAAGGATAGGTATGCCACCTTCATATACAACTGGATTTACTGTAGCATCAAATGTAACATCTGAACAGAAAACATAGTCTCCCAGCTTAACATTTGCAAGCTTTACAGCCAGATGGAGAGCTGCTGTTCCTGCTGAGAGAGCTACTGCGTAGTTGCAGCCTACTTTTTCCGCAACCTCCTTCTCAATAACATTTATGTTCTCTCCTACTGTAGACATCCAGTTTGTTTCATATGCTTCTGTAACATATTTAAGCTCTTCACCATGCATTGTTGGCGAGCTTAACCATACTTTATTTTCAAGTGGTTTAAAATCGTTTCTTTTAAGCATTTTAGCTCCTGTCTTTTATTTATAACTTTGAGGCTTATAGGTTGGTACAAGCTTCTTAACCCATTCCTTTATCTGCTCATTTGTAAGCTCGTTTTTTGATTCCTCTTTAAGTACATTGAGCTCTTCAAAAAACTGTACTTCGTCAAACTCTATAGGTCTACCAATATGAATCAGCTTATTTGCTGTATCCTGCATTCCCTCTTCAGCCATTAGCATTTCCTCATAAAGCTTTTCTCCAGGTCTTAAGCCTGTAAATTCTATTTTAATATCTTCACCAGGAATATATCCTGAAAGTCTTATAAGGTTGTTTGCAAGGTCAAGAATTTTAACTGGCTCTCCCATTTCGAGAACAAATATTTCTCCACCCTTTGCATAAGCACCTGCCTGAAGCACAAGCGATACAGCTTCTGGTATTGTCATAAAATATCGAATTATATCAGGATGTGTAACTGTAACAGGTCCACCATTTGCAATCTGCTTTTTAAATAATGGTATAACCGAGCCATTTGAACCAAGCACATTTCCAAATCTTACCGCAACAAATTCTGTTGTAGCCTTTGAATTATATGACTGAACAATCATTTCACATATACGTTTTGTTGCACCCATGATATTTGTTGGATTAACTGCTTTATCAGTTGAAATCATAACAAATTTTTTCGTTCCAAATTTAGCAGCCGCAGCCGCAACCTTCCATGTTCCCAAAACATTATTTTTAATTGCTTCATTAGGACTGTTCTCCATAAGAGGAACATGCTTATGAGCAGCAGCATGATATACAATATCAGGTCTGTATGTTTCAAAAATCTGATTTACCCTGTTTGTGTTTCTGACAGAGCCTATAAGAACTGTCAGATTAAGCTCTTTATATTTTCGCTGAAGCTCCTGCTGAATATCATATGCACTGTTTTCATATATATCGAATATGATAAGCTGTTTAGGATTCTTTTCAGCAATCTGTCTGCAAAGCTCAGACCCTATTGAACCGCCTCCACCAGTAACAAGTATAACCTTGTTATTTACATATCCCATGATAGAATCAAGGTCTACCTGAATCTGCTCTCTTCCAAGAAGGTCAATAACGTCAACCTTTCTAAGCTGTGAAACATTAACCTCTCCGTTAACAAGCTGGTAAATACCTGGAAGAGTTTTAAGCTCACATTTTGTCTGCTTACATACATCAAGAATCTCTCTGATTGTAGTTTTTGAGGCCGATGGCATTGCGATAATAATCTCATCAATATTGTACTTTGCGACGTTCTCTACTATGTCTTCTCTTCCACCGACAACCTTTACGCCATGTATATAATTGCCTATTTTTCGTGAATCATCATCAATAACACACAGTGCATTTTTCTGAATATAGCTTGATGATTTCATTTCTCTAATAAGCGAATTACCTGCTTCTCCAGCACCTATAACCATTACATTTATTGACTGTGCATTCTGTGTACGCTTTTCTACAAAAGCTCTGAATGCTCTGTAGAAAAATCTGGAAACTGAAACAAATGTAATCAGAAATCCGCAGAAAAATACATATGAGCTACGTGGATACAGCCAGTGAAGAATCATGTGAATTGCTATCATCTGAACTGCTGCCGATATTACACAGGCAATAATAATATTAACTATTTCAGGTGTTCCAGCGTACTCCCAAAGACTCTGGTACAAATGAAATAACCAGAAAAGAGCAATAGTAATTACAATACTGTATGGCAAATAGTTCCATGCAGTATTAACAAAATTGATATCTGCTATATCTCCTGGTCTAAAATCAAATCTTGCTACAAGACCTAAATAAGTAGCTAATGCAACAGATATTACATCTATTATCATCAGCGTTATACGTCTAACTATCAGTTGTCTGTTTTCTATGAAAAAATCACTCATTTGAGCATAATTCTCCTACAATACATAATCTTTTATATTATAGCATCTTTACATAGAAATCAAAAGCGAAATAATTAAAGATGGGATTAGACAATCAGAAATCGTCTAACCCCATCTTTATAAACTACCTATGTTACAATAACATACTTATTTGCGTCATATTAATCTTTAATAAATGTAGCATAAATCGCTTTAATAGCTGTTTCGAAGTCACTATTTTTAACTCCGATAATAATATTAAGCTCAGATGAACCCTGGTCAATCATCTTAATATTAATACCTGCATCTGCAAGAGCGCTGAATAATTTACCTGCTGTACCACTTGCAGACTTCATTCCACGACCAACTACCGCAATCAACGCAAGACCTGCTTCAATTTCAATAGAATCTGGCTCTGCAAGACGATGAATAGCAGAAATAACGCTCTGCTCTTTATGCATAAACTCATCTGCATGTACAACAATAGTCATTGTATCAATGCCTGATGGCATATGCTCAAATGAAATCTCATTTTCTTCGAATGCCTGAAGAACTTTTCTACCAAATCCAATCTCAGCATTCATCATTGCCTTTGATATAAAGATTGTACAAAAATCCTTCTTACCAGCAATACCAGTAACGACATAATCCTGTTTCTGAGCTGTACTTTCTACAATCCATGTTCCAACATCGTCTGGTTTATTTGTATTTCTAATATTGATTGGAATACCGCAGTGACGAACTGGAAAAATAGCATCTTCATGAAGAACAGATGCACCCATATATGAAAGCTCACGAAGCTCGCGGTATGTAATAAACTTAATTGGCTTTGGATTCTCAACAATACGAGGATCTGTTACAAGAAATCCTGATACATCTGTCCAATTCTCGTATACATCAGCTTTGCAGGCCTGAGCAACAATAGAACCTGTTACATCCGAACCGCCACGTGAAAATGTCTTTACATTGCCATCTTTTCCTATTCCGTAAAAGCCCGGAATAACTGCACGCTCACTCTGTGCTAATCTTGCGGATAAATTCTTTTCTGTTTTATAGCTATTAAGATTTCCTTCCTCGTTAAAGAAAATCACTTCAGCAGCGTCTATAAAATCAATTCCAAGATAAGCTGCCATAATCTTACCATTTAAGAACTCGCCTCTTGATGCAGCATAATCCTTCTGAGGGTCCTCTTTTAACTTCTTTACGATTTCTTCAAAATCTTTATCGAGTGAAAAATCCTTTAACTCAAGACCTGTAATTATCTCATCATATCTTGCTTTAATGGCTTTTATTTCTTCTGATATATCTTTGCCCTCACTAGCTGTCTTATATACATTAAGAAGCATATCTGTAATCTTTGTATCATCAGAAAAACGCTTTCCTGGTGCTGATGGAACTACAAACACGCGGCTGTCATCTGCCTTGATTATTGCTCCCACCTTTTTAAACTGTTCTGAACTAGCTAATGAGCTACCTCCAAATTTTACAACCTTTTTCATAATATCCTCCTTGGATTTCAATCAGTTTACTATATCCTTTATCATGAATTGAAATCTTTAACTGCCATCGTTGAATTTATTACACGACGCCAGAGTCTAAAGTATCATATTCTTGATGCAACGGTCAAGAGTATTTATACTAATTCATACAATGCATTAAAACTTAATCTGTCACGATTATCATAATCAAAAATAACATATTTTTCTTTTTGCATTTTATTACTCATTAATTCAAAAGATTTTTCCCATACAGGATAATTAAAAACATCTACATGTTTCTTTTTATCTTTATTATAAATATCATTTATCTTTCTTATCTGTTCTTTATAAACTGACAAATCCTTTGAAAAATCGGCTCTTGATTTACACTTTTCCCGAAGATACAAATCAAAGGTCAATGCCTCAGATATCAATGCTTCATTTTCAATATATCCTTTTGCAAACTCAAACAACACATTATATTTATAGCTTCTTGCAGGCGTATTAATATAATAGCCTTTTTTCTCATAATGATTAGCAAGTGCTTCGTACAGTTCATATGGTGTGTTAAAAAATGCAAATAATAGCTTAAGCGTTGTTTCAAACTGGCTGCTGTTATAAAACAGTTCAACCATTTCTTCAATTTTTTTAAGCTCTAATACTTCACTATAGCTTATCCACTTTGTAGAAAACACTTCATAGTTTGGAGTATTGTGATACTTTAATCCGTATTGTTCTCTTTTTGACTCCATATCAGAACCCTTGAGCACCTTTAAAAATCCAAGCTGGAGCTGATCCGGATTCATATTATGAACATCATTAAAGCTTTTAATAAAACTCTTTTTATCTTCATATGGAAGACCTACAATCAAATCAAGATGCTGATGAGTATTCCCAAATGCCTTTACTTTCCTAACATTCTCTTTTACTTTATCAAGGTCCATCACACGATTTATTTCTCTTATTGTCTCAGGATTCGTTGATTGTACACCTATTTCAAGCTGTATAAGACCTGGTCGCATTTTACCTATTACATCTATTTCATCATCTGTTAAAATATCTGCTGCCACCTCAAAATGAAAGTTAGTAATTCCGTTATCATTTTCTAAAATATATTTCCAAATAGAAATCGCGTGTTCTCTATTGCAATTGAATGTTCTGTCAATAAATTTAACCTGTTTAACATTATTATCAAGAAAAAACTTAATCTCTTTTTTTACTAAATCTATGTCTCTAAGACGCACCGTTTTATCTATTGCAGACAGACAGTAACTGCATCTAAACGGACATCCTCTTGATGACTCATAATAAATAATCTGATTTTCGAACCTTTCAAGACCAACCTTATCATAAATAAATGGAATACTGTTTATATCTGCTATTTCCCTTTCATCAGTAAAAATAGCATTGAGACCATTTTCATTTCTAATACAGAGACCTTTAATATTTTTGATTCTATCGTAAAAATTATTACGCTCTCTTATTTCTTTAGATTCGTCTGTAGCTTCCTTACATTTATACTCTTTAACGGATGACTTAAAATCTCTATAGAACAGTACAAGCTCTCTAAAGGTCTGCTCGCCTTCGCCAATCATCACACCTGTTAGTGCACTATATTTTTTTATCAGCTTTTCAGAATCAAATGACACTTCAGGACCACCAAGCCATATATCAGCAGCAGGAAGAACACTGGCAATATCCTCTAAAAGAATTTTTACAATATTCATATTCCATATATAACAGGAAAATGCAACTACATCTGGTTTCCTTTTATATATATCTGAAAGTATATCAAGCGGCTGCTGATTAATATTGTATTGCGCTACCTCTATTTGATTGTCACTCGATATTAAATCAGAAGCGTACGAATATAAAGAATATACTGCTTTGTTAGAATGTATATATTTTGCATTAATTGCTACAAGTAATATTTTCATTTTATACTAACCATTATTATTTACACTGTTTTCATTAGCGTATTTTAAAATTAATCCTAAAATTAAGCCTGATATAAGACCACCCAAATGAGCTATGGCATTTATATTTGTTGTTGAGAAATCGGTAATAAGCATAAGAACTGTTACAATAATTATTTTCTTAAGTGAAACGCTTTTCTTCTCTTTGTTTTTAATTATGCATGCAATCATTCCGCCAAGTATTCCGTAGGCTAACCCCGAAGCACCTGCCGAAAGCGGATACTCGCCTCTTATACAGTCAAAAGCAAGCGTTGCAATATTTCCACACAGACCACTAATAATTGCAATCACAAAATACTTTAAATGTCCAACAATACTCTCAAGCTCGTCTCCTACAAATAAAATCATAACCATATTTCCAAATATATGTGTGATTGAAAAATGAAGAAACATACATGTAAATAATCTATAATATTCACCTTCAATAATATCTGGCGTATAGGCTGCATATTTTTCGAATATTGCTTCTGATAAATCAATATTTACAAATGTAACTGTCATAAGAAACACTATAATATTAATACATACTATAGCGAGATTTACAAATCTTGGCTTTCCAACAAACAGATTTTCAAATGCATCATATGTCTTGTTTTCTTCCATAGCAACACCTTTAACGACTAAGTAAAAATTCAGTCAGTAAAAAGAAACATACTAACTCGACGATAAAAAAAGCCTTATTATCTCTTACTATTGCTAAAAACTCTCTAATAGTTCCATAGAACCAATAATAATACTTTGTCTTCGCTCCAATTGTTTTAACACGCATATCGAGCTTTCTGGCATAAATAGACGCTCTAAGAACATGATAATCATCAGATACAAGTATATATAATGGGTCTTTAAGTCCTGGCGATGTCATCTCTCTTACTATCATAATATTTTCAAGAGTTGTAGTTGATTCATCCTCAAGAAACATCTTCTTTTGCGGCACACCATTTTCAAGAAGATAGTCGTGCATGGCACACGCCTCACTAACCGGCTCATCACTGCCCTTTCCTCCTGACAATGCAAACATAGCCTTTTCGCCGCCATTTCTATATATCTCTAAAGCCTTATCCACTCTATTTTTTAATATAGGTGAAACATGCATTCCTGTGTGACATCCGTGTATTAATATAAAATCACCATCATTTGATTTAGGCTTCATACACGCTATTATAGATAAAATAATGTAAACGATAAAAGACGAGGTTATAAATGCAGAAACAGAAACTAAAAAAAGCATTAAATTGACAATGAAAAACACTTTCACTTTTTCATTTATAATGTTGTAAATTGGAACTGATAAACTAAAACAAAGCATCAAAAAACCGAAAGCAAAACATATTAAAACGTTTTGCTTTCTATATTTCTTAATATATAATATAATGCCGTCAATAAAGCTTATAATGCTAACTATAAATGCCATAATCGGCATAAAATTTAGAACTATGAATCTTACCATTTATACCCCTTTTCAAGCCAGAATACAATCCATTAATCATCGCTATGCATAATCATTATACATATAATACAATCATAATGCAAAACGACTAAATAAATGCTTGCATTTAGCTAGAACATAAGATATACAACAGTTGCAAGAAGTCCCAAACAGAAAAGAATAAGCCCAAACGAAAAGCTTCTTGTTATAATCATAAAGCTTTCGTGAACTGCCTCATATTTACCAGCCATAATATGTTCATAGTCTTCAAATCGTGGATGCATTCTGTCATAAGAATTTCGTATATCCTGAATAAAGTTAAGAATACTACCAATAAATTCTGTATAGAATGTTCCTTCTGTTCGCTCTGTTTTGATTCTCATATCCTTAAACAGAGTTTTTCTAAATAAAACAACTATACTGTCTAAAAGGCTGTCAAGCATTCTGCATAATAATGCAGCAATAAAAGGAATTAGCTGTAATAAAACTGGTCTGTAAAGTAAATTTTCAAGGTCTATATACTTATTCCATCTGTTTACATATTCGTATTTATTTTCGCTATTTTTCTTCATAAGAACAAATCTTACAATAACAATGTATACAGCCGCACCTATCACTATTGATATCGCCGCCCCTTTAAGATTTGTAAGTGAAAACCATTCAATATGATGCATTTCTGATGCCGATAAAAACTCTTCAGACATCTTCGCAAAATGCAATAATGTTTTATCTGGCATAAGACCAAACACTGGAAGAATTACAGCACTAGCTGTAAGTGCAAATGCACTTAAGCTTGTCATATAGCTACTTTTCATTCCATCATATTTTTTCTGAACTTCTTCATCATTATTTTTTTCAACAAAAACACATATGTACAGCTTTGTCATATATGCAACCGTAAGACCACCACTGATTAAGAAAATCCATTCAATTGTTTTGACTGAATGTGCTGATAAAAGCGTAAATCTTCTCACAGTTTCAAGATATTCAAAATATTCAACAATACCTTCATGTATAAGTGTTTTCGAAATATATCCATTGAATAATGGCATACCACCGATACCAAGTGCACCCATTAAGAAAATAAAGTGAAATAATGGTTTATTTCTTCCAAAGCCCTT
Organism: Lachnospiraceae bacterium; assembly: GCA_045627905.1. Classification (GTDB taxonomy): domain Bacteria; phylum Bacillota; class Clostridia; order Lachnospirales; family Lachnospiraceae; genus UBA2868. The sequence continues at coordinate 46,453 of JAZQOO010000015.1, forward strand.
TATTGCATTCAGGTCAAGATTATGAACGTTCATATAAATAACACCAGCTGCCATAAAGAGAACAAGCTTTATAAGTGAATGATTTATCATGTGCATTAAGCTGCCATTTACTGCAAGAGCATTCCCGTCTGTCAGCAAAGAAGCCGTTCCTATTCCCGTTAAAATAAATCCTATCTGCGATACAGATGAACATGCAAGCGTACGCTTTATATCTACTGAAAATAGTGCTAAAAGAGCACCTAAAAACATCGTGATTACACCAGTTATGAGTATCATTACACCCCACTTTTCATCATAATAGAAAAGCTTAAGTGTTAAAATGATAATTCCAAATACACCTGCCTTTGTAAGTATACCTGAAAGAAGCGCAGAGGCCGGAGCCGGAGCTACAGGATGTGCCTTTGGAAGCCATATATGAAGTGGAAATGCACCTGCTTTTGCTGCAAAACCAAATAAAATACAAGCTCCTGCTGCATAAATCTTAGCTGAAGGCGCATCAGCACAAAGTATTAATATTTCCTTGAGCTGTGAAAAATAAAGTACACCACCAGTTATGTCATAAAGAAGGAATATTCCCATGAGCATTACTAAACCACCAATTACTGCAACAGCCATATAAGTTGCAGCCGCTCTTAAGGCTTCCTTTTTCTCATCATGTGCAACCCATACATATGACGTAAATGACATTATTTCAAAGAAAATAAATGTTGTGTAAAAATCTGCTGATAAAAATACACCAAGTGTTGCACCTAATGTAAATAAGAAAAATAAATGATATCTGTTTCTATTTCTGTAATGTTCAAAATACTGTCTTGAAAAGCACGCTGTCATCATCCACATTAAGGAAGCAACAAGGCAGTATACAGCTCTAAATCCATCAAATGTAAAATGAATACCCTGACCACAAACCTTGTCTATTCCATAGATTGCGCCACTCTCTATATCTGTATATCCGAATATTGTTCCAAGTAAAAGATAGAGAAACAGTGCAAAAATTCCTACTGTAACAGCTATTGAAAAATAGTCTCTCGCTGCTTTATTTTTTCTTCCAATTATGTAATTTACAATTGCCAGTACAAATGGTAAAAATACTGCACTTAAAATAATTGAATTCATATCTATATAACTCCTGTTGCTACTTTTTCAAGAAAATTAATGAGTGGCTGTGAATACATTCCAAAAACAAATATTGCCACAGTGAAAATACATAGTGGAACAATCATCATCCAGTTAGGGTCATGATATTTTGCAACTGCATTATAGTCAAAATCCTTGCCTGGGAAATATGCTCTCACAGTAACTGTAAGCATATATATTGCAGTTAAAAGTGCTGATACTAAAAGCACGGCTATTCCAACGTAAGCCAGTATATTTCCAGACTCAACTGCAGCTGATGCAAGATACCATTTACTAATAAATCCTGATAAAAATGGCACACCCATAAGGCCAAATGATGACACTGTATATATTGCAAATGTTGCAGGCATTACTTTTCCAAGTCCATTAAACTCATGTATGTAATGCTTGTCAGTTTCATGCATAACAGAGCCTGCACAGAAAAACGATGAAATCTTCATAAATGCATGGAATACAAGGTGAGACATTGCACCAATCATTCCTGCAGGAGTAAGTATTATTACACCAAATAAAATGTATGAAAGATTACTGATTGTAGAATACGCAAGACGTCTTTTAAAATGAGTCTCCTTAATAGCCATTGAGCTACCATACAGTATTGTGAAAAGTATTATTCCCATCAGTAAATACTGAGCCCATGTTCCCTTAATGATATCTGTCCCGATGCAATAATACGTAAGTCTGATTGTAGCAAAGGCACCACTCTTTACGACTGCAACAGCGTGAAGAAGAGCTGTAACAGGCGTTGGTGCAACACCTGCATCTGGCAGCCATGAGTTAAACGGACATACCGCCGCCTTAACAGAAAATCCAAGAAATGCCATTACAAAAATAAAAAGAAATATATTTTTATTTATTCCTATTGCAGCATAGTCAATAATTCCACCAAGCTTAAACGGAGCCATGCCGGAATAAATCATAATAAACATAATTCCTATGAACGCAAAGGCTGCTCCACCGAGAGAATAATACAGATATTTTCTTCCTGCTAGTATAGCTTCTCTTGTAAGTGTATGCATAACAAGAGGAACTGTAACAAGTGTCAAAAGCTCGTAGAAAAAGTACATCGTAATAATATTCGATGCAGTTGCAATTCCAAGTGTCACACCATATGTAATAGTATAGAACATAAAAAATGTATCTTCGTTTTCTTCCTTTGTCATATATTCAAAGGCATACAACGTAGCAAGCGGCCACAAAAACGAGACAAGTCCAGCAAAAACAATTGATAGACCATCTATTTTTAATACGAGATTTAGATTATTTGCAAATGATGCAATAAAGAAAGGCTCGCCTGTATTACTTATAATAAAATACCACGTAATTACACTCGTGAGCACTACTAATGATTCAAGAAAAATCATCATTTGTTTTCTGTTTTTAAATTTTATCAGTTTAACTAATATTCCTGCAAATACAGGAAGTAAAATTATACTTATCATTTTTCTACCCGGTTCTAAATCATATTATTTTCGTTAACTATACATCTCTATACAATGACGTTAATAAATACGCCAATTATAATTGTAAGTGAAGCCATAACAATAAGTGGTACTGTCATAAGTACAGATGGCTCTTTATTTTCAAGCTTATCATATTCAAAATCATTTCCTGGAAGAAATCCATTTATCGCTATTGGAAGCAAATAACCTGCTGTTAAAAGTGCTGATACAAGTAAAACTACAGGTCCTAACACATCAAATACAGGAATACCTGATGAAAGCGCACCTGTTGCGAGATACCACTTACTAACAAATCCACTTGTTGGTGGAATACCTATAAGTCCAAGTGCAGATATAATGAAACACCACATTGTAACGGGCATCTCTTTTCCAATACCTCTAAGCTCTGAAACCTTTGTCTTTCCAGTTTTATAAATAATCGCACCAGCTATTAAAAATAGCGCAACCTTAATAAATCCATGAGCAAGAACATGTATTAATGAACCTATAAAGCTAACATTATTAAGCATTGAAAGTCCAAATAAAACATATGAAATCTGACTGACTGTTGAGTATGCAAATCTCTTCTTCATCACATCTTCACGATATGCAAGCATTGAACCCATAAATACAGTAATAAGTGTCAGTGTAATCCATGCTGTCTGTACCCATGTTCCTCTCACTCTGTCAGCGCCAAATATATAATATACAGTTCTTATTACCCCAAATACACCTGCCTTTGTAATAACACCTGATAAAACGGCTGATGCTGGTGCTGGCGCAACCGGATGGGCAGTCGGAAGCCATGCATGAAGAGGAAACATACCTGCTTTAACTGAAAAACCAACTATCATCAAGAATACACTTATTAATAGCATCGTTTTATTTGAATTAAAAGCGGCACTAGTAAATACACCACCCTTTGTAAAGCTTAGAGTTTCTGCATATTTAGCTGTGAAATAGAAACCATAAACAACCATGTACGCACCACAAAATGAATACATAAGATATTTAAGTCCTGCCATTACAGCCTCTCTTGTTTCCGTATGCATTACAAGTGCAAAGCTCATTATTGTAAGTAACTCGAAAAATGCATAATATGTAACAAGATTTCCTGCTGCCGCAAGTGCAATCAAAACACCATAACTCATAAGAAAGAAAGCATAGAAACGTTTCTCATTTGACTCATGCTTCATATATTCAAAAGCAAATACACATGCACCTGTCATTGCTACTACAATAAGTGCTGCAAAAACGAGTGAAATATTGTCAACTTTAAACTCTATTGTGAAAAGCTTTGTCAGCTTAAATAGCATATGACTCTGATTTCTCGTAATTACAAATGCAAAAAACGAAAATATCGCTTCTGCAAAGAGCACTACACCTACAATAGAACAAAGCATGTTTCTATTCTTTATTTCTTTTGACAGTAATAAAATTATTCCCACAATAATTGGGCAAAATATTGCTAACCCTAAATAAATCACAGTTAACCTCCAAAATTCCTTATTCCATCTTCAATAAGTGAAATTACAGGTGATGAGCATACACCTAAAAATACATTTACAATAATAAAAATAATAATAGTTACGCTATACGATACAGGGCTTTTAACCTGGTCAAATCTTGAATTCTTTCCTTCAGGAGTATATATTCTTAAAACTGTTTTCATGAAATAAATAGCGTTAAGAATTGTACTTATTGCAAGGCACACAAGCATCGGAATCATTATTATTATTTTATGGCTGTTAATAGCAGAAATCGAAAACTGAATTTTACTGACAAATCCGGAAAACATCGGAATACCTACCATAGCAAGTGAACCAACAAAAAATCCAGCTCCAGCCATTTTATTTCTAAGTCCTGAACCTGTTAAATCAAAGAATGATCTGGAATTTCCTGATGCATCCTGTAGTCCTGATGCCGAAATAAACAAAAGCGACTTTGTTGCTGCATGCGTCAATATATGGAACACAGCCGCAACTATACCTATAGTAGTTCCCATTCCTATTCCGGCATAAATATAACCAATCTGTGCAACAGATGAAAATGCTATCATTCGTCTAATATCTGATTCGCCTATCGCAGAGATTGAACCAAAAATCATCGCTGCAAGACCAAATATAAATAAAACATGTACTATTTCACTGTTTACATAGTTATCAAATCCGATAACACGGTATATGATTTTCAAAAGCAATACAATATAGCCTTTAGATACTATAGATGAAAGTATTGCCGAGCTTGAAATAGTTGAATATCCGTATGCATTAGGCAGCCACGCATGAAATGGGAAAAGCGCACTTTTAATACATAAGCCGACTGATACAAGAACTATTGTTGTATACAAAGGCACTGTATATCCCTGCGTTGCAATTATTTTGTTAACGCCTTCATTTACATTACTCATGAGAAGATGTCCCGTAATGCTGTAGAGCATACATATTCCCATCAGAAGAAGTCCAGAGCCTAAAAGAGACATAATCATGTATCTTACGGCAGCCTCTATTGTTCGCTCATTCTGACGAATCATAATAAGTCCTGCTGCAGAAATTGTATTTATTTCTACAAAAACATACGCAGTAAACATATCGTTTGTATAAACAAGCGCAAGTATTGATGCAAAAATAAGATTAATCAGAACATAATATAAATTTATTTTATCTTCCGTAACCTGTTTACGGATTTTCTCTATTCCACCAGTAAGGGAAAGAATCATAATAACGCTGAAGAAAAATCCAAGTAGTGCCTCAAGTGCACCGACTCTTAACTCATTACCCCATGGTGCAGGAAATCTACCCATTACGATTACGTAGCTTCCACCATTTACATACATATACTGCACAAGAAATGCCTGCATAACTGCAACTATAAATAGTACACAGTTTGTAAGCTTCATGGCAATCTTTCCGCTGAGTACTGAACAGAAAATAGCCGCAAACATAAGAAACATTATTGAAAGGGTAGGAAAGTTTTGTACTAAAGTCACTTTGTTTCCTCCTTTTTAATTAATGTTGATATTTCGTCAAGGTCGAGTGTCTTGTATTTTTTGTAAAGTGTCATAGTAAGCGCAAGCATAAGCGCAGTTACTGATACAGATACAACAATACCTGTCAGCACAAGACCTGATGGAACTGGATTTATATATACATTTTTATCTGTAACATTATTTACAATAATAGGAACCTCTCCACCATCTACATATCCCATCGCTGCCAAAAAATAATATGTAGATGAATCCATAATATTGAGACCTATTATTTTTTTAATAAGATTTTTCTGTAAAAGAAGATTTGCAAATCCAATTACAAACAATATCATAATAATTGCCTGTTCGAAGTTTGCTACAAGATTTGGTCCAAACATCATAATCCTCCTCTTCTGAATAATGCGTAAAAGGCATACATAGTACATGCAACCTCAAGTCCCACACAAAGGTTGATTGGGAAAATTATACCTGCACTTAAGATATTTCCAATTTTTCCAAGTGGTATATGATTTGCTATACCATTCGCTCCTGTTAAATAAAAATAGAAGCCGATACATCCATACATGCTTAGTGCTGTTGATTTAGCTATTTTATAATAATTTTCATTAAAAAATTTCTGTGTTTTCTTGAAACCAAAAGCGCTTAGGAAAAGAATCATACCTGCACCAATTACAGAGCCACCAGAGAAGCCTCCACCTGGAGAAAGATGTCCGTTAAGCACGATATATATTCCAAACATGAAAATAACTGGAACTAATATCTTTGACGTTGTCTGTAATATTGGGTCGTTCTTTGGTTCAAATAGTCTGTCACTCTTTTCATCCTGCTTTTCAAGTAATTTTTCATCAATCATAAGCAGAATCATTACACATACTGTTGCAATGAAAAGTACATTTGTTTCACCAAATGTATCAAATGCTCTGTATGTTAAAATCATTCCTGTAACAACATTGACAGAGCCTGTTTCCTCCATTCCTTTTTCTATGTAACGCGCTGGTACCTCATTGTTAACAACATTTGTTCTTGCACCAAACGGTTCCATATATGAAATAGAATTGACCAAAAAGTAGCATAGAAATAAACAAAATATAACTGCGAGAACTATGTATATTTTATTAAATATTTTTACAAGCCCGTTATCCTTTGTGTTATATACCTCTTCACGTCTTGCAATACTCTCTGCCATTCTCTCGTCAATAGTAGTCTTTGAGAGTTTTTTTGCTTTCTGAGGCACCATTTCTACATTGTCTATGTATGGGTCTTTCTCTCCTGAAAGCCATGAAAAAAACTTATATGAAAATGTTTTTTCGTATTCGAATTGATGTTTTCTTTTACTCATATTGTCTTCTCTTTGTATTAGTTATTGTGGAAAATATCTTCCTTTTTCTTCTTCTCGTCTTTAGGTGTAATAGCATTTACTTTTCTAAGTGTTGCAAAGAAAAGAATACTTGTTATACCTGCACCAACTGCTGCCTCTGTGATGGCTAAGTCTGGCGACTGAAGAAGAATCCATATTACAGACATCACAAGCGAGAATGCCATATATATAAGAACTGCACTTAAAAGCTCTCTTGTAAGACTTACAGCAACTGCACATATTAATAAAAATATGAGCAATATAATTTCAAATAATTCCATCCTTCTATCCTTTCATATTATTTAATTCGCCAATATATGATACATCATTTTTGATATTTTTATTTGTTCTCTTTTCAAGCTCCGCAAGCATATGCGAACATACTGGTGATGAGAACATAAACAATAAATCGACAAGTATAAGCTTTACACTTGTTAAATTAAAACCATTTATAATAATAAGCCCTATTATTGAAAACATAAGTCCTGCTGTGTCTCCCATTGCGGCACAGTGCATTCTGTTCAATACAAATTTGAGGTGAAATACTCCATATATTTCAACTATAAAAACTAGAATTCCTGCAAATAAAAAGCCAAAGCCTATTATTAATCTAATTAAATATATTGCTTCCAAACTATTTCCTCCAAATTAAAATCACATATGTTCTTCGCTACTATCTGTTCCGCTTTCCTTCTGGTTATATACACCAATATACATCTTGGATATTACTACTACTGCAAGGAAGCTGATTACTGCATAAATAATAGCTATATCTATCAGATAACCCTGATTTAAAAACACACCAAGTCCACATATTAAAACATTTATGATTGTTCCCATCATATTAACAGCAACTATCCTGTCTGCATGCTTTGGACCGATTACAGCACGAATAAAGCACATGACAATGAGTGCTGTTTCAATTAAACATATTACACATACTATGTATTCTTTTAAGCTCATTTTATTTCTCCGAAATTTGTATTTTTTAATGTATCATTTGGTGTAGTTATTTGTTAGACGATGTACTAAGCCTCTAATTTTCTAAGTAGCTGCACAAATACTGACTCGTCCATACCTACAGCCAATGTCTTATCAAGACAATGCACCGTGTACTCATTTTCGTTTAACTCAACTGTAATCGTACCTGGTGTTAGAGTAATTGAATTAGCAAGTAATACTCTTGCAACATTCGATTTAAGATCAGTTTTAAATGTAACAAGCGCTGGTTCTATTTCATATTCTGAGCTTGTTGAAAGCTTTAATACCTCATAGTTTGCTTTAAGGATTTCAATAATAAGAACGTAAAAATATTCAAGTATAAGAGGAAGCTTTTTGACAAACCATAAATCATATGACAGCTTATATCCAAAAAACTTCTGTATAAATATAATTAAACCAAATGAAATAATTGCCCCAAATATTACTATTTCAAGCGTAATCCTTCCATTTAAAATTATCCATAAAATTAAAAGCAGAAAATACATATTTGCCTCCACCGATTTCAGCAGCTTACTGAAATGGAATCATTAATCAGTTTTGAAAAATATTTTCAAACATATTCCTAACTAATCTAGTATATCACTTTGAATTTATAAAACAAGTAAAAGACCATACCTCGTACAAGGTATGGTCATATAAAAAGTTATATATCATGTAAATTATTCTTCTATTTTATCTTATAAGACCTCTTATTTCCTGAAAGCCTTAATTCATAACGCAAATGTGTTCTCTTTACTTTAGTAATTCCATAAGATAGTGCTCATCTTTTCCGTGAGATCCATTGTGTTTGTGATATTCTTTTATGGCAGATATTAATATACTTGCATTGTCACCAAAGTATTCCCTAAAAAATGAAGTACTATTGTCATACTTCCTTTTTCCGCATTTTATATATTTTTTGGCAAAGTCTTTAGGTTTTATAGTTGATTTTACTTTTTCATATTCATCTGCCATTCCTTCAGCTATAATCAATAACATTTCCAATTCCGGTTTTGTACAGTATTTTTCAACTGATACGATTTTATCTTTATAAACTGCTGGTATAGCAAGTACGTCACTTTGTTTATCTCCAACTCTTAATATCTTTACTTCACCAGGATAAATATTAAGTTCCGTTCTAACCTGCGCAGATGTCTTAATTTGACGGGCATGATATGGAGTTAATCCGATAAGATCAGTCTCCGAAAACACAAGCATATCGTTTTCAAGCAGAATCCTAATGATTTCGCGTTCATTTGGTCCTTCACACATAATAAGTAGTTTCATCGTTTCAAATCCCATTTAAGAGCCATCAGAGCCTCATAATTAACCGCAGTTTTAAACACATTGTTATAGAACTGCTTGCTCTTTAATAATTCATTACGCACATCGAATCCGCGATACATATTGGTTAAATAAACTTTATCATCCGCTCTTGCAATCATAATGTTATCTTGCCTGCCAAATAAATCCAAAAGTTCACAATAATGGGTCGTAAATATTAATGTTGCACCTTTTTTATTTACACTTTTATCTTTATACAGGCTTATCATATTCTCTACGAGAGTTTTATGAAAATGATTCTCCACCTCATCCACAATGAGATCAAAACCATTCTGTAAAGAAGCAACTACTAAAATATATAGCAACATTCCTTTTGTAGTACCACTTGAAAGTTTATATAAGAGTTCTTTATCTGATACAATCTGTTCCTTACCACAATAAGTAACTTTATAATTATGCTCATCGTGCATATCTAATTCTGTGATATTTTCATCAAATACAGCTATTGTTTTTATTAACATTTCTGACTTTATATCATAGTCCTTCATAGCAGCAAATATGAGTCGATATGTCTCTGCCCCATTACCAAAACTATCAAAATAAAGTGCTCTTGTAGCCTTTTTCTTCAAGACAAAAAAAACATCCGATGTATCTTCTGGGAGTTCTCCACTTATATCAAATGTCTTAAAATCATCATCTGCATATATATCCTTCAACTTACTTTTATAATATTTCTTTTTTAAAATCTTTTGATTTGTGAAATGTGCTTTTGAACCAATGGCATCTCCATTTTTTAAAAGAGTCTCATACCTATATATATATCCATCATGATAAAAATCGATTAACAGCTTAACATTCTCAAAACTATAATTCTTGTTCTCTAAGCGAAATCCGCCTAAAATTGAATAACAGGCATCAAGCAACTCTACGGCTGTCGTTTTACCAGAAGCATTTTTACCCACAAAAGCCAATGTATTATAGGTATAAAGCTCATCCGTAACCTCTTGAAGTTCGTATTCTTTATCCTCTGCAGTTTTCTTTGATACAGCTACAAAATCAATTTCAAAATTTTCCTTACAATTTTTAAAGTTACTAGCTTTGACATGTAATAATTTCATCAAACTACCTCCAATTGCAAGAATTATATCACAATATCGAATTTCAAACAAGTTTTTTGTTTGTATCTCTTTGCTGACGCGTTATAAAAAAATATATAGTTTATTTATTCTTCTATTTTATCAAGATTTTTCCAGCCAAATCTTACAACGGATGATATCATGGATACCTCGCTTATGATCTCATCTATTGTTCCGGCAAGTGAACCAACTATGACACTATATACAATCCATAGCGGTGAATTGATAAACATTCCAGCTGCCCTAACCTTCTGAGGATTGCGTGTGTAACCTCCTATTGTTGAGGCTATATTAGCAACAACTGGTAATAGTGAAATAGGGCCGTTCCATGTCACTATCATGGCTACTATAAGCATTCCACATAATATGGCGCACATTGTTTTACTCTTTGTAAAGCTCCATTTACTCTGGAGACAAAATGAGCGCAGGCAGTTAACAAAGCAACTGATACCACCAGTCGCTGCGCCTAACAAAAACATGTGAGTAGCATAACACAAATATGAAAATAGCTGCACGCGAAACAGGTTTTTATTTTCCCTGCATTGGAACGAAAGGAAAAATAAACCTGTTCCGGCAAAGCCTATTATTTGAACAATAATATTATATAAAGTCACTTTTTCACCTTTATTTCAACATCGAAGTTTTATTTTACATTGCTTTTTTAACATTATAATTTTAGCACTTACTTTTTTCAAAGCAAGTTAATTATTCACAATATTGTGTTTTATGTATTTGCATGTGTTTTCCTTATCACTATAACAAAAAAGTTTAGTAACAGGCCCATTCTTACCTGTCACTAAACTTTTTCTTTTTGTCGTTAATTTGTGACTTTATTTTAATTTTTTTGCAACAAAACTTTTAATTATTATTTCTATAATATACCTCATTTGTTTTGTCTATACCACTTGGATTGATATCTGTTTTTGTGAACCATTTTGTGTTATTAGGAAATTCTATTACTACTTCACTTGCCATGTTGTTTGGACTCATTATTTTATTAAGGGAATCACATTCACTAAGCATATTATCTACATTTGCACCTGCTGTTCTTAAATCAAAGCTATTTAAATTTAATTCCTCTAATGATAGACATCTGTCAAACATACATGTTACATCTCTTACCTTTGAAGTATCAAATGTTCTTAAATCAACTTCCATAAGATTATTACAATCCTCGAACATTGAAATCATATCCTTAACATTCGATGTATTAAAGTTGCTTAAGTCAATATTTATAACAGAACTGCAATAATTAAACATTCCACTCATATCTGTGACTTTACTTGTGTTGAAACTACTTAAATCAAGATCATACAGCATCATGCAAGAACAAAACATATTGCTCATATCTGTAACGTTTTCTGTATTTAATCCACTTAAGTCTAAATAACGTAAATGCCAACACATATAGAACATATTACTCATATCTGTAACTTTAGATGTATCACAGTTTACAAACTTAATTGATTTAATATTTTCGCATGTTGCAAACCAATTCGTCATAGTTGTAGTATCTGTAACTGACACAACAGCATATTTTATTTTATCACTGTACTCACACCATTTAGGAAGCTTGGTTACTAAATCCATATCTGGTGTCTCATAATATGGAGCATTACCTTTTCCAGTTACATACAAGCACCCCTCTGAATCAATTTTCCACTCTAATGTTCCAGTTCCAGTTCCCGATGCAATATCAGTTCCTTCGGTCTTATAGTATGTTTCATCTTTTTTATCTATGTTTGTTGGATTATTATCTGTTTCCGTATGCCACTTTGTTCCTATAGGAAAAGCTATGTAGCTTCCACTTTTCATACTGCTTGGGCTTTTTACTTCCTTTAAACTAGTACATTCCTCTAAAATAGTGTCCATGCCATATTCACAATTTGACGTGTTAAAACTACTTAAGTCAAGGCTCTCTAGCAATTCGCATCCACTAAACATATCCATCATGGATTCTACATTAGATGTATTAAAACCACTTAAATCAAGATTTCTCAAAGATTTATTTTCTTCAAACATACAATCCATATTAGTCACATTAATTGTTTTGATACCACTTAAATTGAGATTCTCTAATAAATCACAAAATTCAAACATGTATCCCATATCTGCTACATTTGTTGTTTTGAAACCACTTAAATCAAGGTCCTTTAATAAATGACAAGATTTAAACATACCAAACATAGTTGTTACATTAGTTGTATTAAACTTACTTAAATCAATATTCTTTAAAGAGTTGCAACTGTTAAACATAAATCCCATATCTGTTACATTTGTTGTATCAAAATCATTAAAATATATGTTACTTAACATATAACACTCATAAAATAAATCATGCATATTTGTTACTTGCGATGTATCACAGTTTTCAAATTTAACTTCTTTTAATTGATTACATTTTGCAAACCAATGTGACATTGTTGTCATTTTTTTTGATGATACAACTGCTTTTCTTATCTGTGTATTATACCTACACCAATCTGGACCATCATCAGAATAATTGCTATCACCTTCTCCTGATACATACAAGCAACCTTCCGAGTCAATTCTCCATTCAAAGGTCCCTGTTCCTTTTCCTGATGCTACAGTAGTTGACTCTATCCATTCTGCATAAAGTGTCACATTGGATGTTATTGAATCCTTACTGAAGTTCCATTTATTGATACATGAAATCTCTTTGTACCATCCTCCAAATGTGTATCCTGATGCTGTTGGTTCTGTTGGTTCAGTAATTTTTGATCCTTTTACCACATTTTCCAGAGTATCTGGCGCTGTTCCGTGACCATTTGCATCAAATTTCACAGTATACTTTGTTGTACCAGGTTCTGACTCTGGCTCTGTATTCTTCTCATATATTGCATACAAAGTAATATTTCCTGTCACTACTGTATCGAAATTATATTCTGTTGCTCCTTCTGTATTTGTTATTGACCAGTACTTAAATGTATAGCCTTCCTTCGTTGGATTTGTTGCTGGCTTTGTTGCCTTTTTGCCTTCCTCTACGGCCTGGTCTGTGTATGTTCCTGTTCCTCCGTTTGTATTAAATTTTACTGTATACTTTATTAGTTCAGGTTCTGGTTCCGGCTCAACATTCTTTTCATATATCGCATACAGAATAATATTTCCTGTCACTATAGTATCAAAATTATACTCTACTGCTCCTTCTGCATTTGTTTTCGACCAATACTTGAATGTATAGCCTTCTTTTGTTGGATTGTTACTTGGTTTTGTTGCTTTTTTTCCTTCCTCTACGGCCTGGTCTGCATAAGTTCCCACTCCACCATTTACATTAAACTTCACTGTATACTTTGTTGGCTCTGGTTCTGGCTCTGGCTCAGGATCTGGCTCTGGTGTTGGAGTTACTGGTGTATACTCTTTTATATTATTTACATCATACGCACCTATTGAAAACGTCTGAATCTTTGAACCAAAAGCATGTATACCATCACCTGTAACCATCAGACTGGCAGTTCCCTTGTATACATTTACCGCATAAGATACTGTGTAGTAGCTTGGACTTACTGTACTTCCTCCAACAACTACTCTATCAATAGCAGGTTCCACTTCTTTATTTACAAACATAACATTTTTAGGGTTTTTAATAGTAACCTTTGCCTTTGACAAATCGGCAATAGAACTTCCTTTGTAACCCTTTTTGAATACATTATAGCTTGCTTTTACTTCACCACTGTAGTTTCCCTGACCTTCAATTTTTACATATACAGTTGCATATCCTTCACTGCCTATATATACAGGATTTGATGATGTCATCTCTTTTGAGCTAGCATATGAATCATCTGTATAATATGTAATCATATACTCTTTTGATGAAAGCTTATTACCATCTACAGAAATAACTGGAGACTGTTTAAACACACCCTTATCTGCACAGTTTGTTTTATCTGGTATCAAGACTCTTACTTGAGCATCATCAAATTTCTTTTTATTTATATAGAAGGAGCCTGTTTCAGCCTTTCTACCCTTAAAATTACCAATAAATGAAACTGTATATTTTGCAGAAGAATTTGCTGAATTATTATTCGAGTACTTTACTGTATAATCTCTACCTTCAACTAATTCTGTATTTGTATCTTCAGCTTTTCCATCTACCCAATTTGTAACTCTGTACGTTACTTTAATATTCTCTGGCACTGTTCCTTTACCATTGAAAGACACTTCACTAGGTGTAGCTTTTGCATTTAACGCTCCAGTCATGCTAGGATAAATAGTTACTGATTTCTGAAGAGCTCCTGAATATTTTCCTATACCTACTACTACAAATTTGTGCGCTCCAGCGTTTGTTGTATCGTCTGGTTCATATATGAAATAATCACTATCTTCCCGTAGTGCAGATTTATATTTATCACCCTTTTCAAATACTGTTATTGGCGGAAGTCCAGGATTTCCATCATAACAGTATTTGTCTTTACTAAGGGCGACATCTATCACTTTAGGTTTCGACGAACTTGTTATAACATTAATATCTACACTTCCTTCGTAATTACCTTTACCAACAAGTCGTAATATACCATCATCAATCCATTTGTCAGATGATTTAATAGCCCGCGAGCTACCAGATTCACTTATCCTGTACATGTCATAATCTGATGATTTAAGTAAAATACCATTATTTGCAATTACAGGTGTAATCTTACTGTTATTAAGCACAGTCATGTATGACAAATATCTACAATCTTTTAAGTTCTTTTTATTGATTGTAAATGTTTTACTATATTTCTTTGTATAGCTACCCTTACCATTGATTACAATGGAAGGTGCCTTGGCATTAGATTTACTAGCTGCATTTTTGTTATTTGCATAAGAAACAGTGTAATCTTTACCAAGCACTAATCTCTTACTGCCATCATAAACACTTATCTCTGGTTTAATCGGTTCTCCGGAATAAATGATATTCTCGGTATTTGCTGTATACCACAATCCATCTGGAACATCGTACTTAACGTACAATGTAATATCTGATGTTACAATAAATGTATATTCTGTTTTCGAAGATAACAACTTATTATTTGCATCATACCAGCCTAAAAACTTAAACTCCGAAGGTATATTGGTAATACTTACAGTTGCATATTCATTAACTGCATATTTTCCGGCACCATTAACTTTTCCACCATAATTATTTATAATCGTGACAGTCTTTAATTCTGTCCATTTAGCGTATAAGGTAATATCACCTCTTGCTGTTGACGAAATCTTAGTTAATGCTTCTCCTTTAAAGTCTTCATTATCAAACCAACCATCAAATCGATATCCTGTTCTGCTTGCATCTTGCAATATTACCTCTGTACCTTCCATGTATTCTGTTGGATTAGAATAGTAATTGATACCTCCATTGAGTACATATGTAATGTTATATGAAATAGGCTCATCACTTGTTGTTTCCACGTACTTACATATAGTACAGCTTCGACTCTTAACACCTTCTTTGTTAAGTGTAGGTGGTGTAAGAATTACCCAGTCAGTAAAATCATGTTCTTCATAGTTACCTTCATCACCACAAATACATGATTTATAATGATAGTTTTCATCATAACCATAATCACCTACATATGAATGAGTATGTATTATTTCTAGTGTGCCTTTATTCGTTCCTGTATATTTTCCAATTCCTGTTACAAGAATCGTGTAATATCCCTCATTTACATATGCACCATCCTGTTTTTCAGGATAGGATAATACATAATCTATTCCTTCTTCAAGAGTATTTCCATCATATTTAACTGTTACTTTAGGATTTATAATCTTTCCTGTCATTTCATATGTTACATTTGATACTTCAGTATTGTATGATGAAATATCTTTACCTATAATCCTAAAATAATATGTTTTATGTAATGCTTCTCTTGTTTCTGTTGCAGGAACATCGACTGTTATACTCGGTGCCTTTGATGCAGAAAATTCTTGATCTTCTTTCGTATAGTCATATATTTCTATGTTATTAGCATATGTAACAGTATAATCAACACCTTCAACAAGTGTCTCTGCACCCTCTGTTACATATAGTTTTGGCTTTATAGCATTTCCTGTATATTCATATCCTGTAGCTAGCGGCTCACTTACCTGTACACCTATAGGTATCCACTTATTCTCATCTTTTGTTTTCTCTATATCATAGATACCACAAGAATCGCTATCATTTAATTCATAGTACTGTTCTTTAGCAGTAGAAATCTTCACATGTAGATTTTCAACACTTCCATCTTCTGGTATAAGATCTTTAACACCAAAAACGACCTCTTTTGATGAATTTGATTCTACATATACATTTTCTGTATATACAACTTTTCCATCTGAAGAAGTTATAGAAACTGTTGCATCTGAACTAATTGGCGAGTTATTTGTTATGACAGATTTTAATTTAGGTATATCGTTTTCAATTATGTAGTCTGATTCTACTGATAAATCCGTCTTTGATAAATCTAATGTATATCTATTATTAGTTAATGGTTTTCCCAAATAACCTGACGGAACCACTTCTATTTCATAGATTGAATTAGCATCGTATTTAGATGGAAGTGACATCTCTACATTTACCTCTCCATCTTCTCCTGGCAACATTTTAACAGTTGCAGGAATTACTTCCACACTACCTGATTTACCAGTTATTTTAACATCAATATTTTCAACATTTGTTGTTCCATAATTTGACATTACTAAACTTAACTGTAACTTACTATTTCCAATCAACGATGTTGGATCAAAATAAACATCAGCTAGTTCAATTTCAGTTCTATCAGCAGTTGTAATATATTTTATTGATGACTTTGTATCCCATTCTTCAGTTGTCTCATTGTATTTTGCATCAGTTAAGAGATATACCAGACTATCTCCATCAATTGAAAAACTGTCAACATATTCATCTTCATCTGTTAATTTTCCTGTCTTCCATTCTCCTTTTGAATACGCTAATTTTATAATGTTTCTGCTTTCATCTGAAGTATTTAAATAATATATATTACCACTATTAACGACAAAGTCTGTTCCTGTATTTAATAACGGTGTTTCTGATATATTATTAATTTTACCATCACTTATATATGCAATCTTGCCATCATTATTAAATATTGGAGCAATATTAGTCATATTTCCAACTTTATCATATTTTAAAGACGAATAGTTTCCTTCTTGGATAATGTCATCTCTTACATCGACAATCTTATCGTTAAATTTTAAATAATGAAGCTTTTTATCAAATGTTAATAAATCATTATCTGTATCTTCAAGAAATACCATATCCCCATGACTGATTGCCAATGAACTTACACTATTTATATTAGTTGCAACAGCTTTTTTATCGCCAGCAATCTCACTATTGCCTATTTCACATATATAAATGTTATTATTCCCAGACAGACCAAATACATTATTATCTTTATTTTCAACCCATGATAAATATACTTTACCATTTTCACAGTATAAGTCTTGTGCATACGCATATACAGATTCTGAATTTACTCGTCCTATATTAATTAATTCTCCTGTTACTGTGTTAATTTTGCATACATCTACTCCAAATGAACCGATGTAATCATCAAAATTCGGTTCTTCTGCTCCAAATATTTTTTGAGAATTTTGATAAGCAACATATATATTAGTACCATCAGATTTAACAGTAGGGGCAAAATCAGCAGTTCCATCATTGTTTATAATTTGAGGCGTATTCCATGTTCCATTTGAATTTAACACAGAATATTTTAGCACTGACTGATCCGCACTATTACGTGATGAATCGTTATCTATATAAAACAAATACGTTTTATTATTTACCGTTATTATTTCTGGTGAAGCTCCCCCATAGGCATTTGACACTATTTCTTCGCCTGAAGTAGTTGTATAAAATGTCGCCTCTACATCGTCGGAATATTCAAATATTTCATCTAAATAATCATTATCTGATAAGTCGCCAACATACATACTATTATTATTACTATAACTATTTATTGATTGAGTAGTTTTACTACCTTTACCTTTTATCAGTGCAGGTTTTGTAGTTGACAACAATAGTAAATGATGACTTGAATCTACATATTTGCCAATGTTTTTATTTTTTTGGAGCTCTCTCATTGACAATATAGTTACTTTTGTAAGAGTTCCTTTCGCAGCATATACCTTTAAACCTGTTTCTCCATACAAATATACATCACAGTCTAAGTCGCTATCTTCTGAGGAATCAGATATTGTTGCACCCACTTCTCCTTTACCATACCAACCTACAGAAGCCCATCTACCAACGCCGATACCTGCATATGGTTCAAGATATGTTGACACACCAAATGTTCCTTTTGCAATAAACTTACGGTCAATATTATCAAACTTTAATTCTGCCGTATATTCACCATTTGCTCCACATTCTACATTAAATGTAATAGGAATTACAATGACACCTACTGGAATATAACGTGTTCCACCATCAAGCGTCGCTTTTCCTTCACAGCTTGCAATAATATATCCTTTTATACTCTCAAGAGAATCACTCCATTCAGCCTCCGCATAACCAACTAATGCTAAATCAATATCTGCATTCATTCCCGGAACTCTTGTGCTATGTTTAGGATTGTCCATCGCACTTTTCCAATTTTTAAGTATTCTTCTTGTTTGCGAACTATCTTTTTTTATTGATTGTACAGAAGATTCTAATGCTTCTTTCCAACTTTTAGATTTTTTGAAAAACTCTTCTTTGTTTGAAATACTATCATATGACAAAAGAGATTGTTTCTTTATATTGATACCTATTACAACCTTTCCATCTGACATCTCAACCGTTACAGGCAGTTTTGGCATTGCAAGTGTAAGCTCCGAACCACCAATAATCGGAATATCTTTATCAAGTTTATACTTAAATCCATTTCCTAAAATTGATATTGAATTTGCATAACCACCAGCAGCTTTTACTGCGCCAAATCCAACATCATTAAGAACCTTATCATCTATTTTTAATAATAGTTCTTTTCTATATCTGCTCAGAGAGCCATATGTTTCAATATAGATTTTTTCTCCTGAAACAAATTTTGATGGTATAATATTTTTAAACTTTCCATCATAACTAACTGCAATAATAGATTGTTTACTCTTTAAAACATACTTTTTTATTTCTTCACCACCCTGACACGTTAAACTAAATGCGCCATGTGTCTTTTCTATATTATGAACAGTTGTTAATATATTTTTCTTAACACTTCCATATTCATACATTACAGATGTTAATCCTATATCTTCCACAGGAACCTCACCACGTGGGTCTTCTTCCTCTTTTACCTGTAAAACTGGATATCCATCATCGCCCATTTCCCATGTATTTTCAAAATCCCAACCTTTGTAATTTGACATACTTTTCATTTGGTTTTCTGACAACTTTTTGCATCCTTGTGTTGGTTGTTCATAGTAAAGACTATTAATATCAGCAAATGGTGAATCACCATTATCCAAATAGTATACATTATCTAAAACATATCTTTCTTCTGAATACCCATTCGAACATATAGCACCTTTATAATTACCTATCGTGTTCATATGTCCAGTATTGTAACATTGAGCTAACTTAAGCTTATTATTATTAGTTCCATTGCTATGAATAATACCTGAAGCAAATCCTGAGCCAAAATATCCAGAACTGTACTCAGGATTTGTTTCGTTTAATACTTTAACATTTCCTCTGTTGAAACTATTTGATATACTTCCATCATCGCACAAATTAATCAATCCTGATACAGTTGCATAGTTCACCTTCTCCTTATATAAGCAGGTTAAATCAGACACATTATAACATTTGTCTATATCTACGTAATGAGCATGATTAATAAGCCCCGACATGTATGGATCTGATCCACTATCAGCAGCATCATATTTAAATAACACTTTTCCTACGTTATAACATTCAGTGACTAATGATTTTTCAGGATTATCGTTTTTGTCAGATTTTACAATCCAGTTAGCAATTCCACTAATTTCATATGAGCCTATTACTGTTCCAGAATTATAACATCTTATAATTGAAACTGTTCCATTAGCAGTACCGACTATTCCGCTTGATTCACGTGATGCGTTTACGGTACCCTGATTAGAACAGTTCCATATTATTGTATTTTGTTCTCCTATTTGATAAACTACTCCCGATGCATATCTTCCATTGACACTTCCTTTATTTATACAATTATTAATATTAATTGTTTGATTATGATAATATAGCGCTTCTCCTACTTCATAAACTATTCCTGCTGCATTTGCTTCATAATTATTTTCATCCTCTTTTACATATAAATCTCCTTCATTCACACAATCTGATATGCTTATTTCTGAATATATCCCTCTATATCCACCCATAAACTCAACTACAATTCCTGCCACTTTACCTTTTCCAATTAATGTACCACCATTCACACACTCTGCTATATTTGTCTTATAAGTATCAGAAACTATACCTGCAATTGAGCTTTCAGATGTAATATTTCCATTATTGATGCAATTAGTAATTTCTGAGGCACTTGCACGACCAACTATACCACCTAAAGGAATTTTAGAATAACCTGTTCCTCTGAATTCACAGTTCTTAATTGCTGTATTTTCATACATATCCTCTATAATAATTCCTGTATAATTGCCTATACTTTCGTTAATATAATTTTCTATAATTAGATTTTTAATGCTGCCGCTTCTTAAACCCCTTATTAATCCATATTCACTATACAAATTATGTATTACATGATTATTACCATCAAAATATCCCGAAAAATCTTTAGCTTCCCATAAACTCCACGTTTCAGGAACAACACCAGGTGTAAATTTTGTATCTGGATTTAGATATATGTCATCTACTAATTTCCAATAATATTGACCTCGTATACCAAACATACCCTTTAATTCATCAATATTATGAATGAGAAAAGGGCTTAATTCTGTTCCCAATCCTACGTAATCACTTTCTGAAATATACATTCCAACAGCAGATATATCGTTGTCATTGTCTGCTTCATCTTCTTTTGTTTCAGATTCAATTATAATCTCGTCTAATTCATCATTTTTTTTATCAGCAACCACTTCGGTAACCGTTTCTGCAAGAACGTTAACATCTGGTAACGTTAATATCATAACTGCTGTTAAAATTGTCGATATTATTCGCTTACTTGCTACATTAATTTCTTTTCCTTTCATTCACTTCTCTCCTTGTTTTATTATTCTCTCTACTAATCTATTTAAAATTGCCTCATAAGCACATCAACTCATACTTACAAAACAATATGATTTTCATTCACATAATTTTCACATTTATAACATTTATTTTAGTAAAGATATTTACTAAGGTCAATAGTAAACATATTTACTTATTATAATTCTTATTATGAATACTAATGAGAAAACATATTTAAAAAGAATAAAGGATTTGCGCGAAGATTCTGACTATACACAGGAATATGTTGCTCACTATCTTGGAACATCGCAGACTATGTACGCCAGGTACGAAAGAGGTGCTAATGAAATGCCTATTAGACATCTAATAAAGTTGTGTGATTTGTATTGCGTTTCAGCAGATTATATATTAGGTCGTTCGCCTGAAAAAAATAAAAGCTCACAAGCTGAGGCAAATCATAACATTCCTCAAAATGCGGGCTTTTTATAAAAATGTAAAATAATTGAGCTAAATCAAAATATTTTAGGACTTTTCTAATTATTTCCAGCAAACAATAAGTATACTTCATCGAACATCCTTTTTATCATAAAAACATAAGCATAAAAATCGGCATTGTAATAATTTTTTCGGAACAGCCAATGTTCTTTGATGCCATTTTATATCCAAATGCAATTTTTTCATTATCTGATAAAATATTTTTTAATGAATTGGCCTGCTTTTTACCTGCTTTTATTTCAATAGGTATTATTTTTCCATCACGCATAAATATAAATTCAATTTCACTTGTATTTTTTTCATGTTTATAGAAAAATAAATCATGATAGCCTCGTTTATATAGCATATCAGCAGCTAAAGCTTCATAAAGACCTCCTTTTGCCGTTCCAAGAATCAAACTTAATGAAGAATCAGTAATATCACCATCTTCAATAATAGCTTTTTTTAGACTAACATCAAACATTCCTATTAACATTCCTATATCTGTTGGATATATTCGGAAGTTCGATTCATCTGCAAATATTTCAAGTGGATAGTCAATTCTTTTAACAGATTTTATCTCCTGAACTATTAGCTGATTTTTTAACCAATCAATACTAGTTTCAAATTTTCTTGCAGTTGCTTTCGACTCCACTGTCGAATATTGAAACTTATGATTTTCCTTACTTAGTTGGAATGGTATCGACTCAAAACATTTTCTTGCTTTTAGTCGTAGGTCGGCCTCGGCATATCTTGCTATGTCATTTTTATAATCCTCTATTAGTCGAAGCTGTACATTATGAACTTCACTTAGATTTCCACTATTCACATAAGAAGAAACAACCTCTGGCATACCGCCAATAATCATATACCTTTTAAGATAATCATTCATTTTATCTATAATAGCATTCGGAAGTTTAGTTAAATTATCAAAATAGTTCTTAAGGTTACTTATAAATGCTTCATCTATTCCTTGAGCCCATAGAAATTCCTCAAAATCAAGTGAATACATATCCATGTGCTCTACATTTCCAACGGGGTATGAAATGTCATTCTTAAATGTGAGCCCCAAAGCAGAACCCATTCCGATGACATCATATCGTTTATCTTCAGTCCAAAACTTCATAGATGCCAAAGCATTTGGACATTCCTGCAATTCATCAAATAGAAGAAGCGTATTGCCAGGTTCAAATTTACATCCAGGAAAATATAAGCTGATTGACTCTTTAAGAGTAGCTACATCTAAATTCACATCAAAAATTTTCGTAAGTTCTGGTCGTTTTATGAAATTAAGACATATATAACTCTTGTATTCTTTAGAAAATGCTTCATCAATTATAAATGTTTTGCCAATCTGTCTCTGTCCTGTTATTATTAAGCTTTTATGAGTAGATTTATTTTTCCATTGAATTAACTGCGATAATATTTTTCTTTTTAACATTAACACACGTATAATCCAATCATCTTAGATGGTGATTGGATTTATTCCTTTCTCCCAGTAATCACTGGGTATTTAAATCCATCTCTGATATATTTTGAAAAGGCACTGTGGATCTGTACCTATTATTTTACAGCTTTGACTGGTATGAGGTGACTCAGACCACAGCTTTTCGTCTATTACTGTTAATCAGTTTGTTAACGCTTCGACGTTTTTATTTACGTGATTACACAGCCGAATTCTCTGTGGAAGACAGCAGTGCTCAAAATATTTATCAGGAGGTATAAACC
>JAZQOO010000016.1:0-39926 GCA_045627905.1 Lachnospiraceae bacterium
AAATATAGGACAGTACAATTCCTATTTAACGATTTATGGCACAATAATTATATTATGCCATTTATTATGCCAGAATATTGAAGTATTATGCCAAATGCGATATCGTTATATTTAGTCAGGAGGAAATGTTATGCTTAGAGAAGATGAATTTAACGAGTTTAAGAAGACAACGGGTGAAGTAAATGAAGCAATGATTTCGATATCAAGTATATAAAATAAACATGGGCATGGAACTATATATTTTGGTGTGAAAAATGATGGTTCACCTAATAAGTTCACTATAAATGATTCCACTATTAGAGATGTGTCTCGGAAGATATATGAGGCAATAAAGCCACAGATTTTCCCTGAAATTTCAACAGATGAAATTGATGGTGTTGAAACAATTAAAGTTATTTTCGAAGGAAAAGATAGAA
Organism: Lachnospiraceae bacterium; assembly: GCA_045627905.1. Taxonomy (GTDB): domain Bacteria; phylum Bacillota; class Clostridia; order Lachnospirales; family Lachnospiraceae; genus UBA2868. The sequence goes on from JAZQOO010000016.1 coordinate 417, forward strand.
CATATTCAGCTTTTGGTAAGTATTATAAAAGAGTTGCTGACGAAGATCGAGAAATGACACCGAGCGAGCTTCGTAAAATGATGATATCTCAGGAATATGAAGAAAATTGGGAAAATGTGTCATCGAAAGAAAGTGTGGATGATATTGATGACAGTGTACTTATGCAGTTTTATGAAAATGCAGTTGATTGTGGACGATTACCAGATATTGGAAAAGATAAATATACAATAATCGAAAGGTTAGGACTTGTTAATGGAAGACAATTAACAAATGCTGGTAGAGTGCTTTTTTCAAAGAATAAGCCGTTAACGTTAAAGATGGCGGTATTTGCAACAGAACATAAGGATACGTTTCTAGATATTTCTAGAATCGAAGGTAACATTTTTGAATTAATAAGTGCGGCTATGAGCTATATTGTGAAAAACATTCGTTGGAGTTCAAGGCTAAGTGAAGATGGTATTCATAGAATTGAGACACCAGAGGTACCAATTGACGCGCTCAGAGAGGCTGTTGTCAATTGCTTCGCTCATGCTAGATATGATGTGAATGTTCAACATGAGATAGATATATATGCTGATAGGATAGAGATAATAAATCCAGGTTCATTTGCGAATGAATTTAGACCTGAAGATTTTGCAAAAAAAGATATTCATTCTTTTTTACGAAATGAGGTTATAGAGACAGTGTTGTATCTTTGCAAAGATGTTGAAACTTTTGGCTCTGGTATTAGAAAAATATATAATATGTGTGAGAAAAATGGCGTTTCTATTAATTATGTTGATTCTGATACTGATTTTGTATTCTCTTTTTCTAGATATAATCGAAATATTATGCCAAATGATGACACAATAAATGGCATAATAAATAGCACAATAAGTGATGGAGAAAGAGAAATATTAGAATTTCTTAGAAATAATAAAAATATCACAGTGGCAGAGCTTTCAGAAGTAAGTAACAAATCGGTTCGAACAATAAATAGAATTATGTCACTTTTAAAAGCAAAGGGATTAATTGAGAGAATTGGATCAAACAAAAATGGTTATTGGAAAGTGAAATAGATTCCTATTTTTGTGAGAGGTAAGTAACATGAGATGTCAGCAGAGTTGGACAGCAAAATTCTATTAATGAAATACCAAAATTTAAGATTGACTATAGAGGTCTTGTTAAATATGCCAGAGAATGTGGAAAGACAGTTCCAGAACTTTCAGATGATGAAAAAAATAAATTCATTACTGGGGCAACAATGATAGACGTAAAGGCTGCAATGTTAACTTAGACACATAGAGCACCCGAACTAATGTTCTGTACAATCGTGCCATTTTATGATAAAATAGTCTCCATCGGAGGCTATTTTTTATGGAATTCAAATTACATTCAGAATATGCACCTACAGGCGATCAGCCTGAGGCAATAGAAAAATTAGTTAAGGGATTTAAAGAAGGTAATCAGTTTATGACTCTTAAGGGTGTTACTGGTTCTGGTAAGACTTTTACTATGGCTAATGTTATACAGCAGTTACAGAAGCCTACCCTTATTATTTCACATAATAAAACATTAGCAGGACAGTTGTACTCTGAGATGAAGGAATTCTTCCCTGAAAACGCAGTGGAGTATTTTGTATCCTACTACGATTATTACCAGCCAGAGGCATATGTTGCATCAACAGATACATATATTGAAAAAGATTCTTCGATTAACGATGAAATAGATAAGCTGAGACTGTCTGCAACAGCTTCACTTGCGGAGAGAAAAGACGTAGTTGTGATAGCTTCTGTTTCGTGTATTTATGGTATCGGTTCACCAACTGACTACGTCAACATGATTGTTTCACTACGACCTGGAATGATTAAGGATAGAGACGAGGTAATCAGGGAATTAATTGATATCAGCTATGAGCGAAATCAGATGGACTTTGGACGAGGAAAGTTCAGAGTTATGGGAGATGTCATAGAGGTATTTCCAGCATGGCAGTCACAGGCTGCAGTACGAATAGAATTCTTTGGTGATGAAATAGACAGAATAATAGAAATAGATCCGCTGACAGGCGACAGACGAGCAGAGTTTTCACATTATGCTATTTTTCCTGCGTCACATTACGTAATTCCTAAGGAGATGATAGAGAGAGCCTGTGTCACTATTGAAGAGGAATTGGTGGAGAGAGTTAAGTATTTTAAGAGTGAAGAAAAGCTTATAGAAGCCCAAAGAATTGAAGAGAGAACACGCTTTGATATAGAAATGCTTAGAGAAACTGGTATGTGTTCTGGAATAGAAAACTATTCAAGGCACCTTTATGGTGGAGTCCCAGGCGGAACACCTTATACGTTAATGAACTATTTTCCAGATGATTATCTTATCATTATTGATGAGTCGCATATTACAATTCCTCAGGTTAGAGGAATGTATAACGGAGACCAGGCAAGAAAATCATCCCTTGTTGATTATGGTTTTAGACTTCCATCAGCGAAGGATAACCGCCCTCTTAATTTTGAAGAGTTTGAAAGTAAAATTGATCAGATGTTATTTGTGTCAGCAACACCTTCTGACTATGAGGCTGAGCATGAGCTTGAAAGGGTAGAACAAATAATTCGTCCAACAGGTCTTCTTGATCCAGAGATTGTTATTAAGCCAACCGAGGGTCAGATAGACGACCTTATATCAGAAATACGTAAGGAAATAAAAAATAAAAATAAAGTACTAGTTACTACACTTACTAAACGAATGGCAGAAGATTTGACCGATTATATGAAGGATGTTGGAATACGTGTTAAATATTTGCATTCTGATATTGATACGCTAGAGAGAAGTCAGATAATCAGAGATATGAGACTTGATGTATTTGATGTCTTAGTAGGTATCAACCTTCTAAGAGAGGGTCTTGATATACCAGAAATTTCCCTTGTTGCTATTTTAGATGCAAATAAAGAAGGGTTCTTACGTTCCGAAACATCGCTTATTCAGACTATTGGTAGAGCTGCTCGAAATAGCGAAGGTCATGTAATTATGTATGCAGATACGATTACAGATTCTATGAGAAATGCCATAGATGAGACTAAGAGACGTCGTGAGATTCAGCAGAAATATAATGAGGAACATGGTATAACTCCTACTACAATTAAAAAGGCTGTCAGGGAAGCTATCAGCATTTCTAAGGAAATTGCAGCGGACGAAATGCGATTTGAAAAGGATCCTGAGTCAATGACTAAGAAGGAACTTGATAAGCTCATTACAAAGATTGATAAGCAGATGAGAAAAGCTGCGGCAGAACTTAATTTTGAGCTGGCAGCAGAGCTTCGTGATAAGCTTAGGGAACTAAAGCTTCAGTCAGAAGGGCTTAAATAGGTAGCCTTGAATTTTACACTCTTTGAGAGTAAAATAGAATGGATTATGAATGTGTAAAGGAGAGACTAAATGAGCAAGGTTTCAATAGTTGTTCCATCATATAATGAGTCAGGTAATGTCGGACCTTTAGTTGAACAGATAGATGATGCGTTAAAGGGAATCGACCATGAAATTATTTTTGTAGATGATAGTAAGGATAACACACCAGAGGTAATTTCTGAAATTTCAAAGGTAAAACCACATGTTAAGCTCCATCACAGAGTTAATGAAACAGGGCTTGCAACAGCCGTATTAAAGGGATTTCAGTTAGCAGAGGGTGACTACGTTGCATGTATGGATGCAGATTTACAGCATCCACCTGTAATACTTAAATATATGTATTATGCATTAGAGTCAGGTGCAGATTTCTGTGTTCCATCAAGATTTATTCCAGGCGGAAGCGATGGAGGTCTTAACTTATACAGAAAACTTGTATCAGCAACAGCAAGATACATAGGTATAATTTTGCTTCCATGTCTTAGAAAAATCACAGACCCTACAAGCGGTCTATTTATGTTTAGAAGAGAAGCAATAAAAGATGCAGATATGCGTCCGATAGGTTGGAAAATTATGGTTGAGGTTCTTGCTATGGCAAGCTATAGCTCAGTTATCGAGATTCCTTATGCTTTTCAGGAGAGACCTACTGGAGAATCAAAGCTTTCAGGTAAGGTTACAATGGAATATCTTATGCAGATAAAAGACCTTATGAAGAGAGCAAAAAATAAAAAACCATGTAAAGTTACAAAATGGTCTGTTGACGAAATGAAAAAGGCTGCTGGTGAAAAATAATATTTAAAGATTAATTATGGTATTTAGTTCAATTATATTTTTATGCATATTTCTACCGATTATGATAATCGGATACAACATACTTCCAATGAAGTGCAGAAACGTATATCTGCTTCTTGGAAGTCTGTTTTTCTATGCCTTTGGAGAGCCAAAGTACATATTCCTTATGCTAGCTTCTATTATTGGAAACTATGTGTTTGGAATGTTGATTCATAAATACGCAGGGCTCCAATATTCAGGTGAAGTAATCGAAAATATTGAAACAATAATAAATAAAAAGAAAATAGTTTTAGTGATTACTATTATTTATAATCTTTCACTGCTATTTTATTTTAAGTATTTTACTCTGATAATGCAGACGATACATGATGCTGTAAATGAGAATATTACAGTTCCAGAAATTGCTCTGCCTATAGGTATCTCATTTTTTACATTTCAGGGCATGAGTTATGTTATTGATGTGTATAAAGATGATGAAAAGCCAGATGAAAATGGTATTAAGCAGTCACTTGTTCAGACTAATTTTATAAATCTTGCATTATATATTTCGATGTTTCCACAGCTTATTGCTGGTCCTATTGTCAGATATACAGATATTAAGGATTATCTTGATAAGAGAAATGTGGATTCTGAAAAGTTTATAAGAGGTATAGAAAGATTCATAATAGGTCTTGCTAAAAAGTCAATATTAGCAAATACAATAGGTGAAGTTGCAGACAGTATTTTTACTTCAAATGTTGAGTGCCTTGGTGTCAGAGTCGCTTGGATAGGTGCTATCTTTTATACTCTCCAGATATATTTTGATTTTTCTGGATATTCAGATATGGCAATTGGTCTTGGAAGAATGTTTGGATTTGAATTTATGGAAAACTTTAATTATCCATATATTTCAAAATCAATAACAGAATTTTGGAGACGTTGGCACATATCACTGTCAAGTTGGTTTAGAGACTATCTGTACATCCCGCTTGGTGGAAATAGAAAAGGAAACGTATATTTTAACCTTTTAATGGTGTTTCTTGCAACAGGTATTTGGCATGGTGCTGCATGGGGATTTTTGATTTGGGGACTCTGGCATGGATTGTTCATGCTTATAGAGAGATTTTTCAGAAAAAGAAGCCTGCCGTTTAAAGTACCAGCTTTTGTTAAATGGATTTATACAATGCTTATAGTAGTGCTTGGATGGGTATTATTTAAGCTTGAAGATGCAACATTAGCTCTATCGTATATAGCTCAAATGTTCAATATTAGAAATACTAATTATACAGCATTTTCACCAAGATTTTATCTTGATAATAAGACAATTTTCGTTCTGATATGTGCTGTTTTTGCATGTATTCCTTGGAAAGAATTGTTTAATAACAGCGTTATTTATAAAAGGATAACAAATAACGAGATTTCAGTAACAGTAGTAAAAAGAATTGTTTTAATATTCTTATTGTTACTCAGTTTTATATTTATTATTAACAGTACATATAATCCATTTATTTATTTTAGATTCTAGTGTTAAGCTAAATTTTTTGTAAAAATATATTTCATAAAGAATATGGAAGTCAGTTACATGTTTATCTTACAGGAATTTAAAATATATATTACATGAAACGATATTTAAAATAAGAGAAACGAATAGATGAAAAAAAGTTTAGGAAACAAAATTTATATAGCAATATTTATGCTGATATTAGTACTGCCTACAGCATGCATGAACTTTAAACCACATCAAAAATCGGAAATTGATAACAAAGTATTAACAGAATTTCCTGATTTTACAAAATCGCCAACAGAGACCATGCAGCAACTTTCAGACTATACAGCGGACAGAGTTGGATTTAGAGAAGGCGCAATTGCTTTATATACACTTACATGTGACAAAGTATTTAATGTAATGATTCATCCTCTTTTCATGTATGGTAAGGAAGGTCATGTTTATTATAAGGATAAGGACTATATTGCTGCATATCAGAAGCTTAATACAGATGAAGAATTTATTGATAATTTTAATGATTTTCTATGTAAGACAAGCGTCTATTTAAAAGCGAGAGATATTAAGTTTTTATACTTTTTATGCCCTGATAAGAAGACAATTTATCCTGAATATTTTCCTGATACAGTGCATGTTAAAGAAGATAATACATCTGTAATTAATTATATGAAAAGTAAGCTTGAAAAAGATGACTTTGAATATATAATTCCAGATGATGTACTGAGAGAAAAGAAAGAAGAATTTGCAAAACAGAATCTTTTAATTTACAACAAAAAGTATGATGCAACACATTGGAATGAGTTTGGTTCATTTATTTCTCATTCGCTACTTGATGAGCATATACAGAACTGGTTTGATGATGTGAAGCCTTTAGATATAGGAGATTTTTCACTTGAAATGGTTAAGATGACGCATCTAGATCAGTCTGACTTTCCTATAGATGATGATGTTCCGGTGTACACCTTGCTTAATGACACAAGCGAAGATGCAACCTCATACCTTGAAGAAAATCTTAAATGCAATACGACGACTTTTTATTCGCATTACATGAATAATTCTGTTGATAACAATCGTATTCTTTTAGTTTTTACGGACAGTTATTTTGCAACATATCATAAATATTATAATAACCGATTTAAAGAAGTTTATTTTGTTCACAGACAGAATTATGACTCTGTTCAGTATTTTGTAAATCTTCTGTTTCCAGATGCAGTTATTTTTGAAACGGCAGAAAGATGTATATCAAGTGAAATGCCGCTTCTTGCAGATTTTAGTAACTGCTACTATGAAGCACCTTACAAAGAGACCGATTTAGAAAGTAATGAGATACTTCAGTATACGCTCACAGGAACAAAAGGTGTAAGAGTCGAAGGAAATAAAATATATATAAATCCAGATGAGGGAGAAAGCATTGTTTCAATTTCTGGTATTTTAAATGATTACGAAAGAACAAAAAATCTAAATGTATATTTTGAAATACAGGGAAATGTATTAGAAACAGATTACTGTATGCTTCATAGAACAGTAGAGGAAGAACAGCTAAAACAGTTTGAAATAAATGTTCAGAGACGTTATATTACGCCTGGAGAAGTAAGGCTCTTTGCAGTAGATGAAGCTACAGGTGCAAAGATTGAAATAGAAACCTTTGAGGTAGAATATGGCAAATAAAAAGCAGTTATCAGATTATATAAGAATCAGAGGTGCAAGAGAGCATAATTTAAAAAATATATCAATAGATATTCCAAGAAATGAGCTTGTTGTGTTAACAGGATTATCGGGTTCTGGAAAATCATCTCTTGCATTTGATACTATTTATGCAGAAGGACAGAGACGCTATATGGAGTCTCTGTCTTCTTATGCGAGACAGTTTTTAGGACAGATGGAAAAGCCTGAAGTGGAGAGTATAGAAGGTCTTCCACCAGCAATTTCAATCGACCAGAAATCAACTAATAGAAATCCGCGTTCAACAGTTGGTACAGTAACAGAAATATATGATTATTTCAGATTGCTTTATGCAAGAGTCGGAACGCCACACTGTCCGCAGTGTAACAGAGAAATAGAAAAACAGAGTGTTGACCAGATGGTAGATGCTATTATGAATTTACCACAAGGGACTAAGTTCCAGCTTCTTGCACCTGTTGTCAGAGGAAGAAAAGGTCAGCATGAAAAGGTGCTTGAGAGAGCTAAAAAGTCTGGCTATGCAAGAGTTAAGGTTGATGGAAATCAATATGATTTATCAGAGGAAATTAAGCTGGATAAAAATATCAAACATGATATCGAAATAATTGTTGACAGATTAATAGTTAAGGAGGGTCTTGAAAAGCGACTTACAGATTCTCTTGAAAATGTAATGGAGCTTTCAGAAAACCTAGTCTTTGTGGATGTGATAGATGGGGAAATGCTTACATTTTCACAGAGCTTTTCATGTCCTGACTGCGGAATCAGTATTGAAGAAATAGAACCACGTAGCTTCTCTTTCAATAATCCGTTTGGTGCATGTCCTGTATGTGCAGGTCTTGGATTTAAAATGGAATTTGATGCGGATTTAATGATACCAGACAAGTCGCTGACTATATCAGAGGGTGCGATTCAGGTAATGGGCTGGCAGAGTAGTTCTGACCCATCAAGCTTTAGCTATGCATTACTTAAAGCAATTGGAAAAGAATATAATTTTGATATATTTAACACTAAAATAGAAGACTTTCCAGATAAGATATACAATATTTTAATCAATGGTACAGGTGGAAGGGCTGTAAAGGTTAAATATAAGGGTCAGCGAGGAGAGGGTGTTTATGACATCGCTTTCGAAGGACTGCTTAGAAATGTTGAAAAAAGATACAGAGAGACTGCTTCAGAAATATCAAAGGCAGAATACGAAACATGCATGAAGGTAAGTCCATGTCAGGAATGTAAAGGTATGCGACTTAGAAAGGGTGCTCTAGCTGTAACTGTTGGAGACAAGAATATCCACGAAGTAACATCAATGCCTATACATAAGAGTCTTGAGTTTATGGAAGAACTTAAACTTTCACACCAGAAGGAACTCATTGGTCATCAGATACTTAAAGAAATAAGAGCGAGACTTTCGTTCTTAGTATCAGTAGGACTTGACTATTTGACCTTGTCGCGTGCAACAGGCTCACTTTCAGGTGGTGAAGCCCAAAGAATACGACTTGCAACACAGATTGGTTCAGGACTTGTTGGTGTTGCATATATTCTTGATGAGCCAAGTATAGGACTTCATCAGCGTGATAATGACAAGCTCTTAAATGCACTGAAAAATCTGCGTGATTTAGGTAATACACTTGTTGTTGTTGAACATGATGAGGACACAATGCTTGAAGCAGATTTCCTTGTAGATATAGGACCGGGAGCTGGTTCACACGGCGGTGAAATAGTTGCCATGGGTACAGCAAAGGATGTAATGAAATGTAAGAATTCAATTACAGGTCAGTATTTGTCAGGTAAAATAAAAATACCAGTTCCAGAGAAAAGGCGTGAGCCAAAAGGTTATATAACTGTAAAAGGTGCAAAAGAGCATAACCTCAAAAATATAAATGTAAAATTCCCACTTGGTGTAATGACTGCAGTAACTGGTGTGTCAGGCTCTGGTAAGTCATCACTTGTAAATGAAATACTTTATAAGTCGCTTGCAAAAAAACTGAATAGGGCAAGGACTATTCCAGGAGAACATAAATCAATAGAAGGTGTAGAACAGCTTGATAAAATTATTTGTATAGACCAGTCTCCAATAGGAAGAACCCCAAGGTCAAATCCAGCAACCTATACAGGTGTATTTGACCAGATTCGTGATTTGTTTGCTGCTACATCTGATGCAAAGGAAAGAGGATATTTAAAGGGAAGATTTAGCTTTAATGTCAAGGGTGGCAGATGCGAAGCCTGCTCTGGTGATGGAATAATAAAGATAGAAATGCATTTCCTGCCAGATATATTCGTTCCTTGTGAAGTATGTCAGGGAAAGCGATATAACAGGGAAACATTAGATGTTAGATACAAGGGAAAGAATATTTTTGATGTTCTTGATATGACAGTTGAAGAAGCTGTAAAGTTTTTTGAAAATGTGCCATCAATAAGAAATAAAATACAGACATTATACGATGTTGGCTTGTCATATATTAAGCTTGGCCAGCCATCCACTACTCTATCAGGTGGTGAGGCTCAGAGAATAAAACTTGCTACTGAGCTTTCAAAGAAGAGCACAGGTAAAACTATTTATATTTTAGATGAGCCTACAACGGGTCTTCATTTTGCAGATGTTCACAAGCTTGTTGATATTTTAAGAAAGCTTACAGATGGAGGTAATACTGTCGTTGTTATCGAGCATAATCTTGATGTAATAAAAACAGCAGATTACATTATAGATATGGGACCAGAAGGCGGAGATGGTGGTGGAACTGTTATCGCAGAAGGTACTCCAGAAGAGGTGGCAAAAATAGAAAAATCATATACAGGTCAATATGTCAAAAAATATCTATAAACTTTTCGTGAAACATGCCGATATAAAGTGTAGCAGATAAGACTGCTACCCCGCACATATGTTTTAGATGCATGGAAGCACAGAGATGGAATGAACGGATTCATTCTTATTTCTTGTGCTTCTTTTGTTATCTGATTACAACATATTGTAGGCAAAAAAAAACCTTTGTTTTTAACTCTGAAAATGCTTGAAAAGTGCGTAAATATGCGATATATTTTCTCTATTGTATAACACCATTATCATAAGGGAGCCCTCGTAAAAAAGAGCCACTATTATGATTGGATTAGAATGGAATTTATAGTTTAATATAACGATATAATTTAAGAGGGAAAATAATAAGGAGATAAAAACATGGCTTATACAGATCTTGGAATCGATTTAGGTACAGCGAGTATTCTTGTATATGTCAGAGGTAAAGGAGTTGTCTTAAAAGAGCCTTCAGTTGTTGCCTTTGACAGAGATACAAATAAAATAAAAGCAATTGGTGAAGACGCACGACTTATGCTTGGTCGTACACCTGGAAATATTGTAGCAGTAAGACCACTTAGACAAGGTGTTATTTCAGATTATACGATTACTGAAAAGATGCTTAAATATTTCATTCAGAAGGCACTTGGAAAGAGACTTTTCAGAAAGCCAAGAATTTCAATCTGTGTTCCATCAGGAGTTACAGAGGTTGAAAAAAAGGCCGTTGAAGATGCTTCATATCAGGCAGGTGCGCGTTATGTTGAAATCATTGAGGAACCAATTGCAGCAGCTATCGGTGCAGGTATAGATATTTCAAAGCCACAGGGAAATATGATTGTTGATATTGGCGGTGGAACTACTGATATAGCTGTTATTTCACTTGGCGGAGCCGTTGTTTCAGCATCAATCAAAATAGCTGGAGATGACTTTGACGAAGCAATAGTCAGATATATGAGAAAGAAGCATAACCTTTTAATCGGTGAAAGAACAGCAGAGGAATTAAAGATTAAAATAGGAACTGCATTCAAAAGACCTGAGGTTGATTTCTTAGAGGTTAGAGGACGAAACCTTGTAACAGGTCTTCCTAGAACAGTTAAGGTTTCTAGTGAGGAAACAGAAGAAGCCTTAAGAGAAACAACATCGCAGATTGTTGAAGCAATTCACAGTGTTCTTGAAAGAACTCCACCTGAGCTTGCAGCAGATATTGCTGACAGAGGTATTGTTCTTACAGGTGGCGGTAGTCTTTTAAGAGGACTTGAAGATTTAATAAAGTATAAAATGGGTATTAACACAATGACAGCGGAGGACCCAATGACCGCAGTAGCTATAGGAACTGGAAAATATGTTGAGTTCCTTTCAGGCTATAATGACGAGGATATCGAATAACGGAGACGTAAATGGTAAAAGGTTTATACACATCAAACTGGGGAATGATTAACGAACAGAAACGAGTTGACATTCTTGCAAATAACATGGCAAATTCAGCAACGACAGGATATAAAAAGGAGGGCTCTACATCAGAGGCTTTCAAGGATATGCTTGCATATAAAATCAAAGATACATCAGAGCCTTGGGTTGCAAAGCATATTGGTCAGATGAATTTAGGTGTTAAGATTGGTGAGGTATATACAGACTATTCTCAGGGACCTATTCACGAAACTGGTAATACATTTGAAATGGCTCTTTCAGGACAAGGTTTTTTCGCTGTAGATTTTCTTGATAAGCAGGGTAATGCATCAGTTAAGTACACACGAGATGGTGGCTTTTTGATGAATGCAAAAGGAGAAATAGTTAATAAGCAGGGAGATTTCCTTTTAGATGTCAATGGTAATCATATAGTACTTGATCCAAATCAGACAAATTATAATATAAGCAGAACAGGTGTAATTACATTAAATGATGTAGTACAGGCTCAGGTGCAGGTAGCTGATTTTGAGAACTATGATTATCTTGAAAAGTATGGAGAGAACTTCTATAACGCACTTCCTGGTGCTACAAATAAGGCATCAAATGCTTCAGTTATTTCTGGATATCTCGAAGCATCAAATGTTCAGGTAGTACAGGAAATGGTAGATTTAATTAATTTTACACGTGCATATGAGACGAATCAGAAGATGATTCAGGCACATGATTCAACGATTGAAAAAGCAGTAAATCAGATTGGAAAGATTGGTTAAATTAATATATAAAATTTCGTAAATAGGCAGAAGAGGTGTCAGCGTATGGTAAGGTCATTATGGGCAGGAGCATCAGGAATGATTGCTCAGCAGAATAATGTAGATACAATTGCAAACAATATTGCAAATGTAAATACAGTCGGATATAAAACAGAAGTGAACGAATTTAAGTCACTTCTTTATCAGAATATACAGACAAGAACAACATCAGCTCACGCAGGGATTGATATTACAAGACCAAATAACAATGCTGCAGCAAATGGAGCAAATAATGCAAACGGTGCAAATAACGCAAACCAGTATATTAAGCCAGTGGCAGCACAGGTAGGTCTTGGTGTTAGAAATTCATCTATTGCATCACAGTTTACACAGGGCTCAATGCTTGAATCTGAAAATGGCGCAGCCCTTGCGATTAATGGTAAGGGTATGTTTGCTGTAAGAGGTGAAAACGGAGAGACTTATTACACACGTAATGGTAATTTTAACTGGTCTCTTGGTCCTAACAATACACTTGCACTTACAAATAGTGATGGACTTTTAGTTTTAAATACTCAGGGAAATCCTATTACAGTACCAAATAATGGTACATATTATACGAACAAAATTGAGATTGATAAGGATGGTCAGCTATGGTATCCAGATGCTGCAAATAACATGCAGAGAATTGCAAATATGCAGGTGGGTACATGGCAGTTCCAGAATCCACAGGGTCTTGAGAAGCTTGGTGATTCATTATTTGCTGTAACAAATGCATCAGGTCTTGCTTTAAATGAGGCTACATCACCAGGAATTGAAAGAAGTGATATACGTCAGGGATATTTGGAAAATTCAAATGTTCAGGTGGCGGATGAAATGGTAAATCTAATTATTGCCCAAAGAGCATACGAAATGAACTCAAAGGTTATTCAGGCATCAGATACTATGATGCAGGAAGCAAACGAATTAAGGAGGTAGTCGATAAAACTAGCATAGCGTGATTTATCGATATGTTTCGACGAAATATCAATAAACTTTCGAGGAAAGTGAGTTGATGATACTACAGGAGAAGATAATGGATATAGCATCATTAAATGCTGATTATTATTCTAAGCAGGCAACACAGGCTAAAAATAAACAGCTCTCTAATTCAATAAAAGATGCAGATTTTTCAGGTGCAACAGATGAAGAGTTAATGAATGTCTGCAAGCAGTTTGAATCATATTTTGTCGAGCAGGTTCTTAAGCAGGCAATGGATACATTTGCTAAAGAGACTATTCAGTCAGATTCAGGTGCAATGTCTACACTGAAAAGCTATTATAAAGATAGCCTTGTCACTGAGTATGCATCAAAGATGACAGAAAAATCTAATTTTGGACTTGCTAATACGCTGTACGAACAGATGAAGAGAAATTACGGCGGTATAAATGTTAAAGACCTTGATAAAACAGATGCTGCTACATCTAACGAATCAGAGGATAAAAAAGAAGATAACGAATCTAAAGCATAAAACACTAAACTCATATTACTTAAATGGAAACACTTAACGGATTTATTGACCACATCGTTTATAAAAACCCAGAAAATGGATATACAGTTTTAACATTAGTCTCCGGTGCAGAAGAAATAACCTGCGTGGGGACTTTTCGTTATGCCGATGAAGGAGAAAATATAGAAATAACAGGTAATTATATTGAACATCCTGTATATGGAAAGCAACTGAAAATGGAGTCATATGAAATAAAGGCTCCGACGGATTCATTAGCGGCTGAAAGATATTTGGCATCAGGTACAATAAAGGGTCTTGGTCCAGTTTTAGCGAAAAGAATTGTTAACGAGTTTGGTGATGATACATTCAGAATAATGGAAGAGGAACCAGAGCGACTTAGCATCATAAAGGGAATAACAGCAAAAAAAGCTCAGGAAATCGCTGCACAAATAATGGAAAAGCAGGATTTTAGAAAAGTGATGGTTTTTCTGTCGCAATATGGAATCAGTATTAATCTTGCAAATAAAATATATGCAAAATATGAGAATGATACAATAAAAATCATAAGGGAAAATCCATATATTTTAGCAGAGGATATAAATGGTGTCGGATTCAAAATAGCGGATGAAATTGCATCAAAGGCAGGGATAAGTAACGACTCAGATTACAGAATAAAGAGTGGAATATTATATGTTCTGGCGTCATCGATTGCAGATGGACATTGCTATTATAAAAAAGAATTATTATTAGAAAAAGCTTCAGAGTTACTTTCAGTTAAAAAAGACTTGATATGGATTCAGGCTCAGAACTTAAGTATTGAAAAGAAAATAATAATCAAAGAAGTAGCAGCTTCTGATGAGCTGAGTGAGAATGAAATAAGACTTTATTCAAATGTAAATTATTATACAGAGCTTTCGGTTGCAAGAAGATTAGTGGACCTTTCGGTAGGCTTTAAGGAAGATGATATTTTAATAAATAAAACAATCGAAAGAATAATGAAGAATGAAGCCATAGAGCTTGATGAGCTGCAAAAGAGTGCTGTATATAAGGCGGCTACAAGTGGAGTATTTATATTGACGGGAGGCCCTGGTACAGGAAAGACTACGACTATAAATACAATTATTAAATATTTTGAAAGCTGTTCCATGGATTTTTATTTGGCAGCGCCAACAGGAAGAGCAGCAAAGAGAATGACTGAAACGACTGGCTATGAGGCGAGTACAATTCAAAGACTATTGCATCTTGTTCCACTGAGCGAAGATGGTATTTCATCATTTATGTATGATAAAAATGAAGATAATCCGTTAGAGGCAGATGTAATAATAATCGATGAAATGTCAATGGTTGATGTTCAGCTCTTTAATGCACTTTTAAAGGCAATTGCGATTGGAACAAGACTTATTCTTGTTGGCGATATTAACCAGTTGCCGTCTGTTGGACCAGGTGCAGTACTAAAAGATTTAATAGCATCAGAAGCGTTTCCAGTTGTTAAGCTTGAGAAAATATTCAGACAGACAGAAGCGGGTGACATTGTCATAAATGCACACAAAATAAACGAAGGGAAACATATCGAACTTGATAACAAATCAAAAGATTTTTTCTTTTTAAAGAGAGACAGTATGGAGCTTATTTATAATAATATTATTACACTTATCAGAGATAAGCTTCCTAAATATGTTAATGCAACTCCTTATGATATTCAGGTTTTAACTCCAATGAGAAAAGGACCATATGGTGCTTTAAGTCTCAATCCTATTATACAGAAATATTTGAATCCACCAGCAGATAATAAGGCTGAAAAGGAATATGGAAATGTGCTGTTCCGTGTTGGAGATAAGGTTATGCAAATAAAGAATAACTATAATCTCGAGTGGGAAATAAAAAGTAAATATGGCATTCTCATAGATTCAGGCCTTGGAATATTCAATGGAGATATGGGTGTTGTAACAGATATAGATGATTTTTCGGAAGTAATGACAGTTGAGTTTGATGAAAAAAGATGCGTCAGATATCCGTATTCTGGACTTGATGAATTAGAACTGGCATATGCTGTTACAATTCATAAATCGCAGGGAAGTGAGTATCCGGCTGTTGTTATCCCTATAGTGTCAGGTCCGAAAATGTTATTTAACAGAAATCTGCTTTATACGGGAGTAACGAGAGCAAAAACATGTGTAACACTTATTGGAAGTGATACACAGATTATGAATATGATTGACAATGAGGATGAACAGAAAAGATACACATCTCTTGACGAGAGAATTAAGGAGATAAAATCATTGTGAAAAGAATAATCAGACTTTTAATAGATTTCATTTATCCAAGAAGGTGTCCCGTGTGTCATGAAATTGTTAATAGTATGGGTGAGCTAATATGTACGACGTGCAAAATAAAGCTTAAATATGTTAAAGAACCATACTGCATGAAATGCGGGAAACCATTAAACGACGATGAAAAAGAATATTGTATACAATGCTTGGGCAAAAAATATTATTTCGATGAAGGAAGAAGCGTATTCATATATGATGATACGATGAGGTTTAGCATATACAGGTTTAAGTATGGTAACAGACCTGAATACGCAGAGTTTTACGCACAGGAAATATATAAAAAATACAAACAAAAAATTAAGGAATGGAAACCAGAACTAATAATTCCAATCCCTCTTCACAAATCAAAAAATAACAAACGTGGCTATAATCAGGCATATCTAATAGCAAAAGAGCTTTCCAGGATTTCAAAAATTCCAACAGATGAGCATTATTTAATCAGAAAGAAAAAAACGACGGTTCAAAAAAGCTTGAGTGCATCTCAAAGGGAAGATAATATAAAAAATGCTTTTAAAATAAAAAAAAATAGAGTAAAATTAAAGTCGGCTATACTCATAGACGATATATATACTACAGGCGCAACAATAAATGAAGCATCAAGGGTACTAAAGGAGTATGGAATATCACAGGTTTATTCCATATGTGTAAGTACAGGAAGAGATTAGAAGGCGCCAAATAATATTTGGAGGATTTATTATGAACGTAAGAAACTGTAGAAGCTGTGGAAAGATTTTTAACTATATCGCTGGACTTCCTATTTGTCCTGCATGTAGAGAATCAACAGAGGCAAAATATCAGACAGTAAAGGAATATGTACGTGAACATAAGGGAGTTTCTGTAAGAGAAGTATCAAAGGAATGTGAAGTAGATGAGTCTCAGATTAGACAGTGGATTAGAGAAGAGAGACTTGAGTTTACAACAGAATCAGGAATCGGTATTGCATGTGAGTCATGTGGTACACCAATCCCAACAGGAAGATACTGCCAGCAGTGTAAAAATGCATTAGCAGGCGGACTTGCAGCAGTTGGCAGACAGCCAGTAAAACCAGAAGTTAAGAAACAAGAAAGAGAAAATGCAAGAATGCGTTTCCTTGATAAATAAAGAAATGTTAGAGAAAAATAAAATTATTTTAATGACAAGCGCGGCTTCTTATGAGCAGAGCGTTGGAAAACAGGATATTGCAATAAATAGTTACTTCCGTGGCGATTATATAGGTATGCAGGTTTTAAAAGCTGCTATTTATGGTACAATTGGATTTGTAACTATTTTTGCAATGTATATTTTGTATGATCTTGAGAATTTTATGCTCAATTTCTACAAGATGGATATAGCAAAGTTTATGCATGACGTATTGACAAAGTATGTCATGTTCTTGGCAGTGTATATTGTCATTTCATATTTTGTTGCTGCATATAAGTATGCAAAAGCAGGAAAGCACATAGGCGTTTATAAAGAAGCGCTTAGAAGACTTTATTCGTATTATACTGACGAGAGATAAACTTTTAAGGAGATTTAGATAGATGGAATCTATAGGTGAATTAAAGAAAGCATTTTTTAGAATATATAGTCAGATAGAGCATATTGTTAAGCCTATTGGAAAGCTTATGCTTGCTATTTTTACAATGATTCTCATAAATGCAAATGTAGGCTATATGGATAAGCTTAAAAATCCTATCATTGTATTTGCAATAGCACTTATATCAGCTTTTCTTCCGCTTAATGCATTGATACTGATTGCGGCGCTCGTTGTTCTTTTACATATGTATGCTCTGTGTCTTCCGGTAGCGGCAATAATAGCCTGCGTATTTGTGATAATGTTTGTTCTTTACTTTAGATTTACACCTAAGGAAGCTATAACAGTTTTATTAACTCCGTTATTTTTCGTACTTAAGCTTCCATATGTAGTTATACTTATTACAGGCTTTGTTGGAGGTATTTTTTCATTTATCCCTGTAGCATGTGGAACAGCCGTTTACTACATGCTTAAGTATGTTGGAGATAATGAGACTCTTTTAAGCAAAGAAGCAGAAACAGATATGCTTTCAAGCTTCAAAACGGTTATAGATAAAGTTTTAAATAATAATGAAATGATAGCAATGATTATTGCTGTTGTAGTTATCGTTATTATAGCTAATGTCATTAAAAGATTTTCATTTGATTATTCATGGCAGGTAGCACTTGTTGTGAGTGCAATAGTAGGTCTTATTTCACTTATTATTACTTCTGCTGTTTTAGATGCAGGTGTAAGTATTCTAGGCGCAGTTGTTTCGATGTTTATTTCAGTGATAATTGTGTTTATTTTGCAGCTATTTATTCATGATGTTGATTATTCGAATGCAGAATATGTACAATTCGAAGATGATGAATTTTTCTATTATGTAAAAGCTATTCCTAAATTTTCAGCAGAAGAGAAGCCAAGAAGAAGGAGATAGCTAAAGAGAAGATTTGGGGAAGGATATGGATTTTCAGATATTTGACAATATAAATAGTTTTTCAGATAAATATCTGACATGGTTTCATATTCCTAAAATGGGGAAGATAGACTTTGTCGAGATAATTATTTTATCATTTCTTATATATAATCTCGTAGTCTGGTTCAGAAGAACAAGAGCGTGGGCTTTAACGAGAGGTATTATAGTAATTCTCGGTTTCGTTGGAATTGCTGTCGTATTCAAAATGAACACTATCGTGTGGATTGTTGGTAAAGCGTTTGGTATGGGTATAATAGCGCTTATCGTTGTTTTCCAGCCAGAGCTTAGAAGAGCCTTGGAGTCTCTTGGTCAACATCCATTACTGTCAGGATTAAATCTCCTATTCGACAATTCAAGAAAAGATAATTCAGAACTTTTTAGTGATGAAACGAAGGAAGCTATTATTTCAGCATCCTTCTCAATGGGTAAGGAAAAAACAGGAGCTCTTATCGTTATACAGAATAAGGCACCTCTTGTTGAGTATGGAAAAACTGGAATTACAATTGATGCAAAGGTTTCATCACAGCTTCTCATAAATATATTTGAGCACAATACTCCGCTTCATGACGGCGCAGTTATTATTGGTGGTGATAAAATAGCATCAGCGACGTGTTATTTGCCATTATCTGAAAATAGATTCTTATCAAAAGAGCTTGGTACAAGACATAGGGCAGCAGTCGGAATATCTGAGGTAACAGATTCTTTAACTGTTATAGTATCCGAAGAGACTGGAAAGGTGTCGGTAGCCAAGGGTGGTGAAATATACAGAAATCTTTCGGTAGGAGAATTGCGTGAAAAGCTAGAGCAGATTCAGAACAAGACAGTAGAGGAAGGCAGCAGATATGCGTTCTGGAAAGGATGGTCGAAGAATGAAAAAGTTTCGGATAAATAATTTCGGCCTGAAGATTTTGTCTGTAGTACTTGCTTTTCTTGTATGGTTAATAATTGTCAATTTTGATGACCCAATTATTACAAAGACATTTTCTGGCGTTGTTGTTGATATAAACAATGTTGAGTCGATTGAAAAGGAAAATAAAACATATGAAATCGTTAATGACTCTAATATTATTTCGGTTAAAATAAAGGGTCAGAGATCTGTTGTTGAAAATATGACAAAGGACTATTTGAAGGCAACGGCAGATATCAAAAATATTTCATTCATGAATACTATTCCTATCGAGGTTAAGTCAACAAGATATGCAGACAGACTTACTTTAATAGAGCCGAAAACAACAAATGTTGAAGTTATTATTGAGTCGAAGATAGAAAAGCAGATAAAGATTACATCAAACATAATTGGCGAAGCCGCAAATGGCTATCAGGTTGGTAAAATAAAACCATTTGTTGATGTAATATTTGTTGATGGACCAGAATCTGTAATGGAAATAGTAAAGGAAGCTCGCGTTGATATACCTATAGCAGATGCAACAGAAAGCTTCACAACTGCATCTGAGGTTTTACTATATGACGCAGAGGGTGAAGAAATCAACGACGCAATGCTTAAGCTTTCATTAAGCGAAATTACAGTTAATGTTGAAATTTTAGAAGTAAAAGAAGTTCCGGTTTCGGTTGATGTCAAAGGAACACCTAAGAGTGGTTTCGGTTATACAGGAACTGTTATTTGTGAACCATCAAGCGTTAAAATAGCAGGAACAGGTAGTCTGTTCAAAAATTGCAGTGCAATACGTATTATGGATGGCTCGTTAAATATTGATGGAGCTTCAGACAATGTAGTAGATACGATAGACATATCAAGGTACTTGCCAAATGGAATAGAACTGGCTGATTCTAGTGCAAATAGTATGGTTTCAGTTGAAGCTGTTATTGAACCTAACAGGGAATCATCAGTAGCAATACCAGTTTCAGGAATTATAATTAATGGAGTGCCTGAAGGCTTTGAAGCTGTAATAGTTGAGGATGACTCTGATAAAGATGTTAAGGTCTCAGGCCTTGAAAAAGATATTTTAGACTATATACAGAAGCGGGAATATGATGCATCCATCGATGTGGGCTCGCTAATGACTATAGGCCATGATGAAATAGAAGGAAAATTGACAGAAGGTCTATATGCAGCAGAAGTTATTATTAATCTGCCTGAAGGATTAACTGTTACAAACCCTGTATATGTGAATGTACAGCTTATAGATAAGACAAAGGCAGTTACAGAGGAGACTAGTGGAGAAGCTTCAGCTCAATAGTCTGGGGAACGATAAAAAGAAAGAGGATTAGTAGTATGGCAGGATTATTTGGAACAGATGGTGTAAGAGGAGTAGCAAATAAAGAGCTTACAGTAGACCTTGCAGTAAAGCTTGGTGCTGCCGGTGCATATGTACTTACAAAGGAAAACGACCATCAGCCGACTATTATTGTAGGCTGTGATACTAGAATTTCAGGAGGAATGCTTGCAAATGCTTTAATGGCAGGTATATGTTCTGTTGGAGCAAATGCAATATATGTAGGCGTTGTTCCAACACCAGCAGTTGCATTTCTTACGAGGGAATACAAAGCTGATGCAGGTGTTGTTATTTCTGCATCACATAATCCGGTGGAATTTAATGGAATTAAGTTTTTCAATTACGAAGGATATAAATTGCCAGATTCAGTTGAAGAAGAAATAGAAAAAATAATAGCTGACAACTGTGCTTCACTTGAGTATAAAACTGGTGTAGAGATTGGAAAAATAGAGTATAAAAATGATGCAGCAGAAGATTATATTAAACATTCTATGGAAGCTGTAAATATTGATTTATCCGGAATGAAAATAGTGGCTGACTGTGCTGAGGGTGCAAGCTATATCACTTCACCAGAAACATTTAAGCGACTTGGGGCAGAGGTTGTTGCAATACATAACAATCCAGATGGAAAAAATATAAACGATAAATGCGGTTCTACGCACATGGAAGATTTGATTGAGACTGTCAAGAAGGAGAAGGCTGATATAGGTCTTGCATTTGATGGAGATGCAGACAGATTGTTAGCTGTTGATGAAAACGGTGAAAAGGTTAACGGTGATGAAATTATGGCAATCATCGGTAACTTTATGAAAGAAAATGGACGTCTTAAGAAGGATACTATTGTAGCAACTGTAATGAGCAATCTTGGAATGTTTATTATGGCTGAAGAAAAGGGAATCAACATTGAGAAAACAAAGGTTGGTGACAGATATGTTCTCGAGAGAATGAAGGAAATGGGTGCAAATCTTGGCGGTGAACAGAGTGGTCATATAATACTTCTTGATGATAACACAACAGGCGATGGTCTGTTATCTGCGCTCAGCCTATTGGAAGTTGTAAAAAAGACAGGAAAGCCACTTTCAGAGCTCAAGAAAATAGTGGAAATATTACCACAGGCACTTTGCAATGCGAAGGTTCCAAACAATATCAAATATGATTACATGAAAGTTCCAGAGATTGCAAAGGCAATAGAGGAGCTTGAAAAGATGTTTGATGGTAAAGGAAGAGTGCTTATAAGACCTTCAGGAACAGAACCACTTGTGAGAGTTATGATTGAAGGCAAGAATCAGGCACAGATTGATGAGGAAGCATCAAAACTGGCTGCCCTTATTGAAGAAAAGATGAATTAACAAGAGTTGTTTATCTTTAGAAAGTAGTGTATAATTAAGTTTCGGTTGAATGAAAGATTTAACCGAAAGAATTTGAAAGAAGAGGTTTTCAAAAGATGGTAAGCCGTAAGGTAAAAATACAAAACCCGACTGGTTTACAGCTTCGTCCTGCGGGAATACTATGTAAGGTCGCGATGGAATTTAAGTCTGTAGTTACTTTTACATATGGAAGTGTTAGCGCCAATGCAAAGAGTATACTTAGTGTTCTTGGTGCGTGTGTTAAGTATGGGGACGAGGTTGAATTTACATGTGATGGTGTTGATGAAGAAGAGGCACTTAATACAATTATTGCTGCCATAGAAGATAAGTTTGGAGAATAATTAAAGGACCAGCCTCAGGGTTGGTCTTTCTTTTTATGATAATAGTTTTTAAAAATCACTGATAGTGGTATTGAAAGAGTATAGACTAGGAGGAAGACATAAAATGAATTACCAAAGATACAGAAAGAATCCTGTATTTAAATATCCAGAAAGAACATGGCCTGAGAAAGAGCATGAAAAGGCTCCAGTATGGGTCAGTGTTGACTTAAGAGACGGAAATCAGGCTTTAATTGAGCCTATGATTGTTGAAGAAAAGATGGAGATGTTCAATCTTCTAGTTAAGCTTGGTTTTAAAGAAATAGAAATCGGATTCCCTGCTGCATCTCAGATAGAATACGATTTTTTACGTCAGCTTGTAGATAGAAAGATGATTCCGGATGATGTATGGGTTCAGGTTCTTACTCAGTGTAGAGAAGAGCTTATTGACAGAACATTCGAAGCAATCGAAGGAATCAAAAATGTTATTGTACATATTTACAATTCAACATCTGTTCTTCAGAGAGACGTTGTATTTGGTAAGAGCAAGGATGAAATAACAAAAATCGGTGTTGATGGTGCTAGAATGGTTAAAGAGAGAGCAAAGAATTTTGCTGGCAATATCAGACTTGAATATTCCCCAGAAAGCTTTACTGGAACAGAGGTTGATTATGCTTTGGAAATTTGTGAAGCAGTAATGGATGAATGGGGTGCAACAAAAGAAGACCCAGTTATAATAAATCTTCCTGCAACTGTTGAGCTCAATACACCTAATGTTTATGCAGACATGATTGAGTGGATGGGAGCTAACTTTAAGGACAGAGAAAGAGTAATAGTTTCAGTTCATCCTCATAATGACAGAGGTACAGGTATTGCTGCAACAGAGCTTTCAATGCTTGCAGGTGCTGACCGAGTAGAAGGAACACTGTTTGGTAATGGTGAGAGAACTGGTAACGTTGACATATTAAATGTTGCTTATAATTTATTCGTTGAAGGAATAGATCCTAAGCTTAACATTGGTAATATAAAAGAAATAGTGGAAGTGTACGAACGTTGCTGTAAAATGCCTGTTGATGACAGACATCCATATGCAGGAAAGCTCGTATTTACAGCATTCTCAGGTTCACATCAGGATGCTATAAATAAAGGCGTTAAGGCGATGAAGGAAAGAAATTCTGAGATTTGGCAGGTTCCTTATCTTCCAATAGACCCTGCAGATATCGGTAGAGAATATGAGCCAATCGTTCGTATTAATTCACAGTCTGGTAAGGGCGGTGTAGCATTTGTCATGGATACATACTTTGGATTTAAGCTTCCAAAGGGAATGCATAAGGAATTTGCAAATGTTATTCAGTCTATTTCAGAAAAACAGGGTGAGGTTTCTCCAGAAGAAATCATGGAGCAGTTTAAGATTAACTATATCGAAAAGAAGGAGCCACTTCACTTTAGAAAAATTAAAGTTAACGATATGTCAGGAGATACTGATTCACGCTTCGATACACATATTGCACTCACATACACATTAAATGGTGTTGAGAATACTATTGAAGCAGTTGGTAACGGACCTATCGATGCTGTAAAACGTGCACTTATGGAAAATCTTGATATTGATATTAAAGTGCTTGACTATGAGGAGCATGCTCTTCAGGGTGGCTCTAATGCACAGGCTGCAGCATATATTCATCTCTTAAGTGTAGATGATGGTGGTGTAACATATGGTGTAGGAATTAGCTCAAATATTACACGTGCTTCAATTCGTGCTATTTTCAGTGCGATAAATCGTTTAGGACTACTCGATGCGAGATAAAAGATAAAAATTCGCGAAGCGTTTTTACATCTATATAAATTAGTAAGAAATATGAGGAAAAAGAAATGGTACAATCAAGAACACATAACTGTAATGAATTAAGAATTGAAAATGTTGGTGAAAAGGTTACTATTGTTGGCTTCTATGACAATATGAGAAAGGTTAGTAAAAACCTTGGATTTTTAGTTCTTCGTGATTTTTATGGTACAACACAGGCTGTCATTGAGACAGAGGAAATGATGGATTCATTAAATGGTATAAACAATGAATCTACATTATCAATCACAGGTGTTGTAAGAGAAAGATCAAGTAAGAATCCTAATCTTCCAACAGGAGATATTGAGGTAGTTCCTGAGAAAATAGAAGTACTTGGTAAGTGTATTTACAACGAGCTTCCATTTGAAATAAATCGTTCAAAGGAGGCAGATGAGGCAACTCGTCTTAAATACAGATATCTTGATTTAAGAAATCCAGATGTTAAATCAAAAATAGTACTTAGAAGCAAGATTGTTCAGGAGCTTCGTGCAAGCATGACTAGTCATGATTTCCTTGAAATCACAACTCCAATTCTTACGTGTTCATCACCTGAAGGTGCTAGAGATTATCTTGTTCCAGCAAGAAATCATCCTGGAAAGTTCTATGCTCTTCCACAGGCACCACAGCAGTTCAAACAGATACTTATGACTGCTGGATTTGACAGATATTTTCAGGTTGCGCCATGCTTTAGAGACGAAGATGCAAGAGCTGACCGTTCACCAGGTGAATTCTATCAGCTTGATATGGAAATGGCTTTTGCAACTCAGGAAGATGTATTCGCAGTAATCGAAGATGTGCTTCCACCTATATTTGCAAAATACGGAATATATAAGACAGCTTCAAAGCCACCATTTGCACGTATTTCATTTAATGATGCAATGGAAAAATATGGTTCTGATAAGCCAGATTTAAGAATAGATTTAACACTTACAAATGCTACAGATGTATTAGCTGATTGTGGATTTGGTCCATTCGAAGGTAATACTGTAGAAGCAATTGTTGTTGATAATTTTTCTGCAACAAGAAAAGTAATAGATAAAATTTGTGCAGATGTAGAAGTAATCAGCGGTCAGAAAGCGTTCTGGTTTAAGCTTGATGAAAATGGTGAAATTGTCGGCGGTATTGCTAAGTTCTTGCAGGAAAAGAAAGCAGAGGTTATTGAAAAGCTTTCACTTAAGCCAGGAGATTTCGTAGGTCTTACAGCAGGTAAGAGACTTACAGCGTTAAAGACTGCTGGAGTTCTTCGTAGAATATTAGGCGAAAATTCAGAAACACATATGAAAAAGGACTGTTATGAGTTCTGTTGGATTGTTGATTTCCCAATGTATGAAATTGGAGAAGAGTCAGGTGAGCTTGAATTCTGTCATAACCCATTCTCAATGCCACAGGGAGGCATGAAAGCACTTGAGGAAATGGAGCCACTTGATATTATGGCTTATCAGTATGACCTCGTATGTAATGGTGTAGAGCTTTCATCTGGAGCTGTTAGAAATCATAATCCAGAAATCATGGTTAAAGCTTTTGATATTGTTGGACTTACAGAGGATGATGTTAAGGCTAAATTCCCAGCTATGTACAATGCATTCTGTTATGGAGCACCTCCACATGCAGGTATTGCTCCTGGAGTAGACAGAATGGTTATGCTTATTGCAGGTGAAGAAAGTATAAGAGAGATTATTCCATTCCCAATGAATAAGACTGCTCAGGACGTAATGATGGGTGCACCATCTACAGTAGAGGAAAAACAGTTGGCAGACGTTCATATTCAGTTAGCACCTGATGCAATTGAAGCTTTAAAGGAGCAGTAATATGTCAGAAAAGAAATACTCAAAACCATTTGGAAATCTTAACTCGATGAAAACAAGCTTCTTTGAAAATAATGATGGGATGCTTGAAATGGCAGACGGAATGGCTAAGATTTTGTTATCGCAGCCAAAGAGGACTGTGTGCAAAATATGTGAAAGTCCACTGCCAGATATATTTTTTAAAAGCCATGGTATTGGATATATCAAATGTGATAAATGCGGACATTTAAATAGTGAATGTGTTGATAACGATGAGTTTGCTTCGAAAGTTTATGTTGAAGATGATTATTCGAAAAATTACAGCGCATCAGACAAAGAAGCATACAATAAACGACTTGAGAGCATATATATTCCAAAGGCCGAGTATTTAAAGGAATGCTTATCAAAGGAAAATGTAGAAGATATAAAAATCCTTGATATAGGTGCAGGCTGTGGATATTTTGTAGGAGCGGCAAGAAGGCTTTCGATGTCAGCTTCTGGAATAGAAGTATCTCCGAGTGAAGTAGAATATGGTAATAAAATGGCAGGAGAAGAAATCCTTACGCATATTGGACTTACTGATTCTATAGATTATATTAAGAATACAGATGCTAATGTTATTTCTGCAATAGGGGTACTTGAGCATCTTACACACCTTCAGGAAAATCTTGAAGCTATTAAAGAAAATAAAAATATAAAGTATTTATATGCATCTGTTCCAATGTTTTCATTTAGCTGCGCCTTTGAGGCAGCAAATCAGGACTGTTATAATCGCCACATGGGTGGAACACATACACACCTTTTCACAAATGAATCAATTGCTTGTATGGCAGAAAAGATTGGATTTGAGGTGAGCTATGAGTGGAGATTTGGTTCAGATATAAATGACCTTTACAGGTTTTTACTTGTTTCCCTTGAGAAGAATGGAAATAAGGAGTTTTCAAAATATTTTGCAGAAAAATTTATTCCGCTTATGGATGATATGCAGAACATTCTTGATAAGAGTGAATTTTCATCTGAACTTCATTTTGTTTTGAAACGTAAATAAAAATATTATTATATTTAACACATCTTTTTCAGTGGAGGAGGAAGTTATGACAAGGACATTTGATGACGTATTAAAAAAGTTATCTGAGTGTAAAAAGAAAAAGGTTGCAGTTGCTGCTGCTCAGGATAAGCCAATACTTGAAGCAGTTGCTGAAGCAAAAGCAAGAGGCATTGCGGATGCTATTTTAGTAGGTGATGAAGAAAAAATTAAAGAGATTGCTAAAGAAATCGGAATGGATATTTCTGAATATGAAGTGATAAATGAGACCGATATTCAGTCAGCCGCATTAACAGCAGTAAAGCTTGTTCATGATGGAAAAGCTGATATGTATATGAAGGGTCTTACAGATTCAAAGACATTTTTAAAGAGTGTACTTGATAAAGAGGTTGGTTTGAGAACAGGAAAGCCACTTTCTCACGTATGTGTATTTGAAACACCTGGAATTGACAGACTGTTATTTTTAACAGACGTAGCATTCATGCCATATCCTACACTTGAGGATAAGGTTGCAATTATTGAATATACAGTTGATGTTTGTAAAGCATGTGGAATAGACAATCCTAAGGTTGCACCACTTGCAGCGGTTGAGGTTGTAAACCCTAAAATGCCTGTTACAGTTGAGGCAGCAGAGCTTACAAAGATGAACGAAGAAGGAACTATTAAAAATTGTATAGTTGATGGTCCTCTTTCACTTGACCTTGCAATTGATCCAGAGGCAGCAGTTCATAAGGGAGCAACAAATAGAAAAATCGTTGGAGATGCAGATGTACTTCTCTTCCCAGACATTCACGCTGGTAATCTTGTTTATAAGGCATGGGTTCGTCTTTCAAACTGCAAAAATGGTTGTATTTTGACAGGTACAAAAGCTCCTGTTATTTTAACAAGCCGTTCAGATACTTGTGAAACAAAGGTTAATTCAATGGCACTTGCAGCAATAGTTGCAGAAGAGTTAAACAAATAATTAGTTGAAATTTGATATTGTGATTTGCGAAGGAGTTAGAAATGTCAGTAAAGAGCTTAATTATTAATCCTGGTTCAACATCAACAAAGATTGGTGTATTTGAGGATGAAAACTTATTAGTAGAGGAAACACTTCGTCATTCTACAGAAGAAATCGCTAAATACGCTTCAATTGTAGACCAGAAGGATTTTAGAAAAGAGATTATTTTAAATATTCTTAAGGAAAAGGATATAGATATTAACACGATAAACATGGTTGTTGGAAGAGGTGGCATGCTAAAGCCAATTCCAGGAGGAACATATGCTGTAACAGATGAGCTTTTAAATGATTTAAAGATTGGCTTTTCAGGACAGCACGCATCAAATCTTGGAGGTATTTTGGCAAGAGAAATAGCTGATGAGATTGGTGTTCCATCATACATTGTTGACCCGGTTGTTGTTGACGAAATGGATGATATTTGCAGATATTCAGGTGTTCCTGAGCTTCCAAGAATATCAGTGTTCCACGCTCTTAATCAGAAGGCAGTAGCTAAAAGATATGCAAAAGAGATTGGAAAAAAATACGAGGATTTAAATTTAATAGTAGTTCATATGGGTGGCGGAGTTTCTGTTGGCCCACATAAGAATGGAAAAATCATTGACATTTTCAACGCCCTTGATGGTGATGGTGCATTCTCTCCAGAAAGAGCAGGTGCTGTTCCTGTAGGAGCTCTTGTTAAAATGTGTTTCTCAGGAAAATATACGGAAAAGGAAGTATATAAAAAGCTTGTAGGTAACGGTGGCTTTAATGCTTATCTTGGAACAAATGATATGAGAGATGTTTCTAAAATGATAGCTGACGGAAATGAAGAGGCTAACACAGTCAGAGAAGCTTTCATATTGCAGATGTCAAAGGATATAGGAGCAATGGCAGCAGTGCTTTCAGGTAAAGTTGACCAGATTATTGTTACGGGTGGAATTGCCTACGATAAGACTGTTGTTGAAAAAATTAAAGAAAGATGTGGATGGATTGCTCCATTTACAGTATATCCAGGAGAGGATGAACTTCTTGCACTTTGCCAGGGTGGATTAAGAGTATTAAATGGTGAAGAAGAAGCTAAAAAGTATTAAAATTGCAAATATTTGCAAAGTATGATATCATATTTAATTGATTGTGATAAAATCACGCGAGGTATAAACAAAGTTTTCTATATGAAAACTTTGTTTTAGCTCTGTTATGCGATTTTAATCGCATAGCGCCCGTCGGATTTGAGACATAAAAGAAATGCCATTAGGCATTTCTTCTTTATGAGTATGTAAATATCTTGCATGGTTTATTTAACGATAAAGAAATGAAATAACACAGTTCCAAGGAGGAATAAAAATGAGTTTACAGGTAGAAAAACTTGAAAAAAATATGGCGAAGCTTACAATCACAGTAGCTGCTGATGTATTTGAGAAGGCTTGCGAAAAGGCTTACAACAATAATAAGAGCAAGTTAAGCGTACCAGGCTTCAGAAAAGGTAAAGTACCACGCCAGATGGTTGAAAAG
Source organism: Lachnospiraceae bacterium (assembly GCA_045627905.1). Classification (GTDB taxonomy): domain Bacteria; phylum Bacillota; class Clostridia; order Lachnospirales; family Lachnospiraceae; genus UBA2868. The sequence continues at coordinate 30,059 of JAZQOO010000016.1, forward strand.
ATGTACGGTCCAGAAATCTTTTTTGAGGAAGCTGCAGATATCGTGCTTCGTGAAACATACAGCAAGGAACTTGATGAAAATAAGGAAATCGAAGTTGTATCAAGACCTGAAATCGAGGTTACACAGATTGGTAAGGGTCAGGATATGATTTATGTTGCAACAGTTGCTCTTAAGCCAGAAGTAGAGCTTTCAGAGTATAAGGGCGTTACAATTGAAAAAGTAAATGTTGAAGTAACAGACGCTGATGTTGACGCAGAAATCGAAAAGGAAAGAGAAAGAAACGCTCGTACAGAATCTGTTGATTCAAGACCTGTTCAGGATAAGGATACAGTTGTACTTGACTTTGATGGTTCAGTTGATGGTGTACCATTTGAAGGTGGAAAGGGTGACAACTATCCATTAGTTATTGGTTCAGGTTCATTTATTCCAGGATTCGAAGAACAGCTTATAGGTCTTAATCTTGAAGAAGAAAAGGATGTTACAGTAACATTCCCAGCAGATTACCATGCAGAGGATCTTGCAGGTAAGGAAGCTGTATTCAAATGTGTAATACATGAAATCAAAGAAAAGCAGCTCCCAGAGCTTGATGATGATTTCGCAGCAGAAGTATCAGAATTTGATACACTTGCAGAATACAAGGAAAGCGTTAAGAAGTCTCTTACAGAAGCTAGAGAAAAGGACGCTAAGAACCAGAAGGAACAGGCTGCTATCGAGGAAGTTGTTAAGGGTGCAAAGATGGATATTCCAGATGCAATGGTTGATACAGAAGCAGAGCAGATGGTTAATGATTATGCAATGAGACTTCAGATGCAGGGTCTTTCAATTGAGCAGTACTTCATGTTCACAGGTCTTGATAAAGACAAGTTCAAAGAGGAAATGAAGGAAGGCGCTCTTAAGAGAATTCAGCAGACTCTTGTGCTTGAAGCAGTAGCAAAGGCAGAAGGTATCGAAGCAACAGATGAAGATGTTGAAGAAGAGCTTAAGAAGATGGCTAGCATGTACAACATGAAGGTTGAAGAGATTAAGGATTCTCTTTCAGCATATGAAGAGGATCAGCTTAAGAAGGATGTTGCAATGCAGAAGGCAGCTAAGATTGTTGCAGATAGCGCAGTTGAGAAATAATTATTTGATTTGAGGTTACGAAGGGAGTCATAGTATGGAAAGAATGGATATGAGTTTAGTTCCTGTTGTTGTGGAACAGACAAGTAGAGGAGAAAGATCATATGATATTTTCTCAAGACTTTTAAAAGAAAGAATAATCTTTCTTAACGAAGAAGTTAATTCTGCAACAGCTAGTCTCGTGGTAGCACAGATGATGTTCCTTGAGGCTGAAGATCCAGAAAAGGATATCCATTTCTATATTAATAGTCCTGGTGGTTCTGTAACTGATGGTTTTGCAATATATGATACGATGAACTATGTAAAATGTGATGTTGCAACATATTGTATGGGAATGGCCGCTTCAATGGGTGCATTTCTTTTAGCAGGAGGAGCGAAAGGAAAAAGATTTGCGCTTCCAAATGCAGAGGTAATGATTCACCAGCCTTTAGGTGGTGCAAAGGGTCAGGCAACAGAAATAGAAATTGCAGCAAAGCAGATTCTTCGTACAAAGGAAAGACTTAATAAGATTCTTGCGGAGAATACAGGAAAGTCAATAGAGATTATTGCTCAGGATACAGAACGTGATAACTGGAAGACTGCTGAAGAAGCTTTAGAGTACGGTCTTATTGATAAAATTATTACAAGTAGAAAGTAATTTAGGTGAGTTTAATTGGCAGGTAAGAGAATTAACGATAAAGTAAGATGTTCATTTTGTGGCAAGCCACAGTCTGAAGTACGAAAGATTATAGCAGGACCTGACGGTGCATTTATATGTGATGAGTGCGTAGAAATATGTATGGGTATCATTGAAGATGAGTTTGGTCCAGATGATATGGATGATATGGATGATGACTATGTTGGCGACAATGAGTTTGATATAAAGCTTTTGAAACCACAGGAGATAAAGGCAATTCTTGATGAGAATGTTATTGGTCAGGAAGAAGCGAAAAAGGTATTATCTGTAGCTGTTTATAATCACTATAAAAGAGTACTTGCAATGAATAATAACGCATCAGATGTCGAGCTTCAGAAAAGTAATATTTTGATGCTTGGTCCAACGGGATGTGGTAAAACATTACTTGCACAGACTCTTGCAAAAATAATAAATGTTCCATTTGCTATAGCAGATGCAACAGCTCTGACAGAGGCTGGATATGTAGGTGAAGATGTAGAAAACATTCTACTTAAAGTAATTCAGGCAGCTGATTATAATGTAGACAGAGCACAGTATGGAATTATTTATATTGATGAAATAGATAAAATAACACGTAAAGGTGAAAATGTATCTATCACAAGAGACGTATCAGGTGAAGGCGTTCAGCAGGCATTGCTTAAAATAGTTGAAGGTACGAATGCTTCAGTACCACCACAGGGAGGAAGAAAGCATCCACATCAGGAGCTTATTCCAATCGACACAACGAATATATTATTTATTTGTGGCGGTGCATTTGAAGGTCTTGAAAGAATCGTTGAGAACAGACTTGATAGAAAGTCTATAGGATTTAATGCAGAAATAAAAGATAAGAATGAAACTGATTTAGGAAAACTTTTAAAACAGGTTCAGCCAGAAGATTTAGTGAAGTTTGGTCTTATTCCAGAATTTGTAGGTCGAGTTCCAATTAATGTTTCGTTAGAACCTCTTGATGAGGATGCTTTAGTAGAAATCCTTACAGAGCCTAAAAATGCTATAACAAAGCAGTATAAAATGTTATTTGATCTTGACGGTGTTGAACTGGAATTTGAGGATGATGCAATAAAAGAAATAGCACATCAGGCACATGTCAGAAAGACTGGAGCTAGAGGATTACGTTCAATACTTGAGCATACAATGAATGATTTGATGTTTACAATACCATCAGATGAATCAATTGTTAAATGTATTATTACAAAGGAGTCAATCTTAGGTGAAGGTGAACCGAAGGTTGTAAGACATAAATAGTAATTATTTTCAGACGGCACATATGCGCCGTCTGAAAGTGATTTTGAGGAAAAAGTTATGCCAAGAGTATCTAAAAAGAAAATGCCGCTTGTTGCATTATCAGGAATAACTGTAATGCCGGGTATGATAATTCATTTTGATTTGAATAATGAAGCAGCCATGCAGGCCATGGAGCAGTCAATGGTTAAAAGCCAGCAGGTTTTTCTTGTTAGCAAGAAAACAAATACAGATCCTAATGAAAATATTACAACAGAAAATATTTATAAAATAGGAACAGTTTCCAAAATCAAGCAGATGGTTAAGCTTCCGGGAAACTCTGTAAGAGTGCTCGTGGAAGGCGTTCAAAGAGCAGAAGTGATAGGAATTGAAGAAACGGAAGATTTTTATATAGCAGAAGTCAAACTGTGTCCTGTCAAGAACGATTTCCTAAAGATTGGCAAGTCTAATTATGAAGAAGACGATGAAATAAAGAACATGTCAGAGGAAACACTTCAGGAGTACACAGAGCTTACAGCAATGATGAGAATGCTAAGAGATTTGCTTGTAGATTATATGAAGAATAATCCAAAGCTTGGAAAGTCATTAGAAAGCAATTTTGAGAAGGCTGGAAACCTTTCAGAGCTTATAGACCATATAGCTGTAAATCTGCCATTTACCGCAAATGACAGACAGAGACTTTTAAATACAGTTGATGCAAAGGAAAGGTTTACCCTTTTAGCATCAATTCTTACAAAAGAAATAGAAGTTCAGAATGTTAAAAAAGATTTAGCTAATAACATTCGTGAGAGAGTTGAAAAAAACCAGAAGGAATATGTTTTAAGAGAACAGTTAAGATATATTAAAAAGGAGCTTGGTGATGATGGCTCACTGTCTGATGCGGAAAACTTTGAGAAACAGTTATCAGAGCTTAAGGCTTCAGATGAAGTTAAGGAGAAAATAAAAAAAGCAATTGACAGATTTGCACAGATTCCTGAACAGTCATCAGAAAGCAACGTTCAAAGAGGATATATAGAAACACTTCTTGAACTCCCTTGGGATAAGGTGTCTAAGGATAATAAAAATATAGATAGGGCTGAAAAGGTACTTAATCAGGATCATTATGGACTTAAAAAGGTCAAGGAGAGAGTTCTTGAGTTCTTATGTGTGAGAAGCCTTACAAGTAAAGGCGACAGTCCTATTATTTGTTTAGTAGGACCTCCGGGTACTGGTAAAACATCTATTGCCAAGTCGGTTGCAAGAGCATTAAATATAAAATATGTCAGAGTTAGTCTTGGTGGCGTTAGAGATGAGGCAGAAATTAGAGGTCATAGACGAACTTATGTAGGTGCAATGCCGGGAAGACTTGCTGCAGGCTTAAAAACAGCAGGTGTTAAAAATCCTTTGATGCTTCTTGATGAAATTGATAAAGTGAGCTCGGATTACAAGGGTGACACTTCATCAGCTCTTCTTGAGGTGTTAGATAGCGAACAAAATGATAAATTCAGAGACCATTATATTGAAATACCAATTGATTTGTCTGAGGTTTTATTTATAGCAACTGCAAATGATATAGGTAATATTCCTGGGCCATTACGTGATAGAATGGAAATAATAGAAGTATCAAGCTATACAGAAAACGAAAAGTTTCATATAGCAAAGGAACATCTTATTAAAAAGCAGTTTAAGGCAAACGGAATAAAAGCCTCCAATCTTAATATCTCAGATGAGGCACTTAAGATTATTATTTCTAACTATACAAAAGAGGCTGGTGTTAGAGGTCTTGAGAGAAAGATTGGTGAAATATGCAGAAAAGCTGCAAGAATGATTTTGCAGGAAAATAAAAAGAAGATTTATGTTACAGAAAATAACATTGAAGATTTTCTTGGAATCAAGAAATTCCATGCAGATAAAGCAAATGAGAAAGATGAAATAGGAATTGTCAGAGGGCTTGCATGGACTCAGGTTGGTGGAGATACTCTTCAGATAGAAGTAAATATAATGCCAGGAAAGGGCGAGATTCAGCTTACAGGAAAGCTTGGAGATGTAATGAAGGAATCGGCACAGACAGGCATTAGTTATATTCGTTCGATTGCATCTCTACATGGAATCAAGCCAGAATTTTTCAAAGAGAATGATTTTCACATTCATATTCCTGAGGGTGCTGTGCCAAAGGATGGACCAAGTGCTGGTATAACGATGGCAACAGCTGTGTTCTCTGCAATTACAAATAAAAAAGTTAAGGCATCTGTTGCGATGACAGGTGAGATAACATTAAGAGGAAGAGTACTTCCAATTGGAGGACTTAAGGAGAAGCTACTTGCAGCTAAAATGGCAGGAATAGAAACAGTAGTGGTCCCTATGGAAAACAAACCGAACGTTCTTGATATAGAAAAAGAAATAACTGATGGTTTAGAAATTATTTTCGTAGAAAATATGGATGAAGTATTGAAGGTAGCCCTTGTATAAGTTGCTAGTATGCAATAATGAGTAGAAATAGAAATACATGATTTGTTAGCTGGCTAGAAATATTTGGAGGCAGATATGATAATAAAAAGTGCAGAATTAGAAACGGTATGTGGCATTACAAGTAAACTGCCAGATAATATTTTCCCAGAGGTAGCATTTGCTGGAAAGAGTAATGTTGGAAAATCATCGCTCATAAATGCTTTGATGAACAGAAAATCTCTTGCAAGAACTTCTGCTCAGCCTGGAAAAACGCAGACTATCAATTACTATAATGTAAATAACGAGGTATATTTTGTTGATCTTCCTGGTTATGGCTATGCAAAGGTTGCAAAGTCAGAGAAAGAAAAATGGGGTAAAATGATAGAAAAATATCTCAATACATCAAAGCAACTAAAAAGAATATATCTTCTAGTAGATATTAGACATGAGCCAGGCGCAAATGATAAGCAGATGTATGAGTGGATTTGCCATAATGGATTTGAGCCAGTAATTATAGCTACTAAGCTTGATAAAATTAATCGTTCTCAGAAGGATAAGCATATAAAGATGCTAAGAGAAGGACTTAAGCTCAAAAAGGGAACAATTATCATTCCGTTTTCTAAGGAAACAAAGCAAGGGCGAGATGAAATTTATGAGGATATTATGAATGTTATTTCACCAGTAGATGAGACTGTACAGAGCGAAGTTCAGTAGGGTAGTAGGATTTATGAATAACGCTGTTATTCATAAATGATGTAACTGATATGTGGGGGAAAAATGATAACACTTCTCAGTAGATTTTTAATTAAGACAGATGGAAAAGCAGAATCTGAAATAAGACGAGAATACGGAGTATTATTAGGTGCTGTTGGAATATGTCTTAATGTAATATTATTTATAATGAAGTTTATTTCAGGTGTTATAACAGGCTCAATAGCAATGATTTCTGATTCCTTTAATAACCTTTCGGATTCAGGTTCATCTTTTATTTCACTAATAGGTTTCAGACTTTCAGGACATAAGCCAGATACAGAGCACCCGTTCGGGCATGGAAGATTCGAATATGTATCAGGACTTATTATTTCAATAATTATTATTGTTATGGGTGCGGAACTGTTTTTTTCGTCTTGTAAAACTATTATTTCAAAGTCCGTGATATCTTATAATATAGTTTCGGTAGTTATGCTTGTGCTATCAATTTTAGTTAAGCTCTATATGTATTATTATAATAGCGCATGTTCAGTAAAGTTTAAATCTGCAGTAATGAAAGCAACGGCAAGAGATAGTATAAGCGACTGTGTTGCAACAGGAGTTGTTCTGATATCTATACTGATTTATAAGTATACAGGAGTTTCACTTGATGGATATGCGGGAATACTAGTTTCAGGATTCATTATTTATACAGGCATAGTATCAGCTAAAGATACGATTAACCCGCTTCTTGGGTCAAAACCTGATCCCGAATATGTTAAGAAAATATATGAGTTCGTAAATTCATATAAAGATGTATATGGAGTGCATGATTTAGTGATTCATGATTATGGTGCAGGGAGAACAATGATTTCACTTCATGTGGAGGTTCCGGCAGAGGGAAATTTTGTAGAGCTTCATGATACAGTTGATTCAATAGAAAGAAGACTAAACGAAGTACTTGGCTGTCATGCAGTAATACATATGGACCCAGTATTTGTCAATGATGAAGATACTAACAGAATGAAGCGTCTGTCAGAGCTTGTTGTTAAGAGCATTGATGAATCGCTTACGATACACGATTTCAGAATGATTACAGGAAAACATCATACAACTCTTGTTTTTGATGTTATTGAACCATTTGAAATCGGAAAGAGCGAGGCGGAGCTAAAAAAAATAATTGAAGATAAATTTAAAACACTGCCTGGTAATTTGACAGCAGTAGTTGTTATAGACAGGCCTTTAAACTAATACAGCAATGACGGAGAAATAAATTAAAAGACGTTGTGGGCATATTATAGCCCATGATGTCTTTTCTTTTTTGCATATTTTTTTCTTGACAATCTTACTATCATTATTTATAATGATAACTATGTTATGTAACGAAGTTACGCAACATAGATATGTAACAAAGATATATAACATGATTATATAACGAAGATATGTAACAATGATATATAACTATGTTATGATATATGAATACAGGGCAGTACGATGATAAGAGGGGATTATCATGCCACCACAGGTGAAGATTTCCAAGGAACAAATATTGAATACTGCTTTCGAGATGACAAGAGAGAATGGTTTTGAATCTGTAACTGCAAGAAAGCTTGCAGAACGTCTCAACTGTTCGACGCAGCCCATATTTAGAGTATATGAAAATATGGATGCTCTTAAAAATGATTTATTTGAAATGGGAGTAGACCTTTTTTCAGATTATATCGTTAAAAAGAAGAGCACGAAGGATCCGGCATATTTAACGATGGGTCTTGCGTACATCGAAATGGCAGAAAAAGAAAGAAACCTGTTTAAATTAATTGCAGCAGTCGAAGAATATCAGGCAAATGATATTAAGGAGTTTCTCTTAAGGGGTGAGAAGCTTTCATATCTTAATTCATTACCTGATGCAGATGAGCTCACATCTGACAAAAAACAACGGCTTTTTATGTCAGTATGGTTTATGACTCATGGCATAGCAACTTTGACGGTAGGCAAAAGGGCGGTTTTAAGTAATAAGGAGATTAGGGGACTGATTACTGAAACCTATAACGGAATGCTTAATGAACTCAAGGGGAATGGGTAGCACATTAATTTAAACATATCATAGACTGCAGCCATGTTGAATAGGGGCTTCATGGCTGCAGTTATTTGGACTAGAACAAGCTAGTAATAATCATGTAAAGGGGAGTATAAAATGACGGAAATTCAGAGAAGGAAAAGACATAAGAAGAGTAAATTCTCAAAAATGATGAGAAGAACTCTAAGGACAGTATTACTTATGCCTGGGAAAATTCCTCCAATTGATATGAAAACGATAGAGTTATGTATGAAGCTTGGAGAAATGTTCGGAATTGCATTTTCGTGTTTCCTTATAGCGAATCTTATTATAGACAGTACATTTGTGTCGACATGCACATACCTTACAGGTTTAATATTTGCAGGATTGATTATGTTTATAAAGCTTGCAGACTATCAGGATAGATTAATGAGAGAAAAGCTTGCAGATTACGTATATATTCGATAGTGAGTGTTATATTTCGTATAATCTGAATAATGCACAAGAAATATTTATATATAAGTTTGTATAATGCGCCTTTGCAAATGCAAGGGCGTTTTTGATATACTAAATAAGTTATACAGTTATTGAATATGCTAATGCATTACAGTACGTAGTAATGTATCTGTTATGCGATAGGGGAATATATGGCAATAGATATTATAAAAATTGGTTCATATACAATTCATGGTTATGGATTGATGATTGGACTTGGGTTCTTTTTTGCTATTATGTACGGAATGTATGTCGCAAAGAAAACAGGCCTCAATGATGATTTGTTTTTTAATATGGCGATTGCTGTCCTTGTTTTTGGATGGCTTGGTGGAAAACTTTTATATTGTATTGTTGAAATAAAGGATTTCATAAAGGCACCACTTAGTTTGCTTGGAAGTGAAGGCTTTGTAGTTTATGGTGGTATAATAAGCGGCATTTTTACGATTTTTATTTATTCTAAAGTAAAGAAGGCTGATTTTTTAAGATATATAGACTTATTTGCACAGAGTGTTCCAATAAATCAATGCTTTGGAAGAATTGGATGTTTTTTAGCAGGCTGTTGTTATGGACGAAAAACGGATTCTATTTTTGGAGTTGTCTTTCCAGAAGGATGCTTGGCACCTGCAGGAGTAAAGCTGATTCCTACACAGCTCATCAGTGCGGTAGGAGATGGAATCATATTTCTTATAGTTGCATTTGTTGCAAATAAAACATTCAAGGATGAAAACAAAAAAGGTTTGTCGGCCGCACTTTATTTATCGCTATATGGACTTGGTAGATTTTTTGTAGAGTTTTTCAGAAGTGATAGAAGAGGAAGCGTAGGAATGCTTTCGACATCGCAGTTTATATCACTGTTTATTTTTGCGGGCGGTATTTACTTCGTGCTAAGAATATGCAATGTACTAAAGGCTAAGAGGTAGGATGAATAAGTAAGTGATATGGGGATATCTCGGCACTAACCCATATGTTTTTCCAGACACGCTTCCGCTACTTATTTTTAACGCAGCGGTACTAAACTCAGGCGTTGCCTTCGTTAAGTGCCGGCGAAAAATGAGTGTCTTACAAAACAATGATTAGTTGCCTCGATGTGTCCACATTGCGAAACTTATTCATCCTACCTCTTAGCCTTTAGTACATTGCATATTCTTAGCACGAAGTAAATA